>JAEEQB010000026.1 GCA_016285075.1 Prevotella sp. | reverse complement strand
CATCGAACACGGCACGGCGATCCTCCTGTGTGTCACCCAGCTGCTCAGAAGGCAACAGCGTGAGAGACTTGATGACCTCCTTGCCCCGCAGCAGTGCGTTGATGAGGTCAAGGGTGAACTCCTTGTTAGGCTCAGTGCCAAAAAGGTACTTGAAGCCGTAGTCGGTGTAGGGGTTGATGTATCTGCCTATAAGCTCTTCCATGATGAAACTGTTCTTGTTGGCTGCAAATGTACACAAAAAAGCCGAAAGCACAAAACTTCCGGCTGTTTTTTTAATGTTCTGCTGGCTTATTGGGCTTTCAGCGTGTTTTGGGTGAGGAATCAGTGACTATTCACTTCTTCATGACTACGCGTGTTTTACCATCGGCAGTGCGGATGATGTTCAAGCCGCGTTTTACTGCCGTACGGCGCCTGCCAGAGAGGTCGTAGACGTCAACGGTTTCCGACGGATTCACGGCATTCACCAGCTGGATGGCATTGGTACCGCCGCCGGTCTTGGTGATGCGGCACTCCATGAGGAGGAATTCGTCTAAGTCTCCGCCACCGGTCTGGTTAGTGAAACTGATGATGTAGTTACCTTCCTTTGTGATAGTGAAAGGCAGTTGGCGCTTGGTTGCTGAAGAGAGGTTGGCAGAGCTCTGTCCGTTGGCGTTGGGAGCAGCTGTCAGCACCTGCGATTCTGCTATGACGGAGCCATCGCTGGCATTTAATATCTGCACCTTGTACTTTGGAGTACCCTTCCAGGCAGCCATGGCGTAGTTCAGTTTGTACTCTCCAGGTTCCAACGTGAGGGGATACTTGCTTAGGCGGCCGTATTCTGCGCAGACTTTACGCCAGTAGAGTGCCTTGCCCTCAAAGCCTGTGAAACCAGCCATGGTGCGGGCTCCCTGTCCATAGTTGTTGGGATAGTCGTGCACACCATCGTTCTCCTGTACACAGCGCCATCCCATAGGAATGGTTCCTCCCTGCGTGGTTGCCAGGTCGAGCTTGTAGGCAGAAGACTTGTCGGCAAAGACGGGTTCCAGCGTCACGTTGTCGTGAGGCATCACGAAAGTAAGCGTGGCGTGTTCTTCATCCAAGGCGGAGAGGCTGATGGTATGCTCCAGCACGAAGAACACCGAGTTCACCACCTTGAGAGCTTTCAGCTGGAAGCCTTCGTCGGCGGCAATGGAAAGTGTGATGGTGTCGCCCTCAGCCGCCTCAGTCTTGTCGGGAGTGACGGTTCCATTCTTGGCGCTCTTGACGGAAACGCTATAGGTCAGAGGATCAGTGTCGGCAGGCTGATAGGTGACCTGGTCGATATACATGGGCAGTGCACCGTTGTTGGTGATAATCAAGGTGTTCTGTCCCTCCTTCAGTGTGGCGCTGATGGTGGCATTCAGCCATTCGTTGTTAGCGGTCTTCTCGCACTTCACCGTCTGTCTGGCGCCGTTTACCGTCATCATGATGCTGCCAGCCTTCGAACTGCAGGTATAGCGCATGCTGATGAGGTAGTCGCCCTCTTGTCCTGCCTTCAGGTTCAGATAGTGGCGCAGTGCACCGGAGGTGCTGGTTCCCATGTCCATGAATCCGTTGGCAGCATGGCCCCGCACGTTGGTATAGGCACCCCAGTTTTGGCCGTAGGGGTCGGTAACGCAGGTCTTGATGCTCTTATAGTCCATGTCCTCAGCCTCGATGATGACGGGGCCTCTGTAGAGTGCAGGCTGCTGGGGAAGCGGTAGCTGTTTGGACTGAATCACTGTGGAGGGAACCTCAGAGCGGTCGTTGTCGCCGCTGCACTTGATACACACGTCTACGGCGCCACAGTGGCTGACGGTGAGCGTATAGGTCTTGGTCTCTGCGTTGTACTCGGCAACAGCTTTATCTGCCTTTGTGGTGGAATGCTTCTTCATGGTGAAGGTTGGCTCGGCAATGGCGCCGATGATGGTGATGATGTCCTTTTTCTGTGCAGTACTGTCAGAGCGGTAGTTGTTCAGATAGAGTGTGATGCTGTCCTTGTATTCACGTACCAGTCCTGCCGACAGCGAAGCATAGTTGAGCACCAGGCTGTCGCAGGTGTTATACTGCAGCGGTATGCGGCCTTCAGCGGTTTTCTTGCTGTTCAGATAGGAATAGGGCATGTAGGTAACCAACTGGTTGTGGAAGCGGTTGACATAGAGGTTGCCCTTTGACACCTGCGGATACTGAGCATTGAAGTCGGCGGTCTTTCTTGCCTGAGAGCTCCAGCGTGAGGTATAGTTGCTCCGCTTCACCTGCACGGGAATCTTCTTGGCCAGGTCGTCGTAGAGGTCGATAACCATTGGGATGGCGCCGTAGCGGCCTGTTCCCTTGAAGTAACAGTAGTTATCCATCCACTGCCCGTTGTTCCTGTTCATGGGATCCACCTGCTTGTAGACACCGTCGTAGAGATTGCCCCAGGTGGCATACTTCTCCTCGTCGTTGCCGCTGCTCTTGTCGTTGATCACTACGATCTTCGTCTTGTCCAAGACCTCCTCGCGTGTAGGAATATAGATGGTACCATCGAGGATTTTGCGGAACATGTCGATCCATACGCCGTTCATGTTGCTGAAGCGTTCCCAGCGACGGCGGGTGTAGCCGTTGGTGGTAGTAGCACTTACCTCGTGGAAACATTCATCGCGCCAGGTCAGTTCCGGGCCGTCCCACACGGCACCTCCGTTGACGGCGCACTGCTCCATCACCGTGCCGATGCCAGCGGCAGCAGGATACTTCTTGCCGTGGCCTTCGCCGAGGATGTCATCCATGGCACCGTTCCAGCCACAGTTGTCGTAGCGCACGCCGTAGTTATTGGCCAGGCCCGAGATATAGGGACCCCAGCTCACACTCTCATTGTTGTAGAAACAGCTGGCAGTGGTGTATTTATAGAGCCAGAGGATGGCCTCCGGATATTTCTTGCTGGCATCGAGCAGTGCCTTGCAGCGTTTCATCTGGCCGATGGGGTTCAGGGGATGGCTCCAGATGTTGCCGCAGAATGAGATGGTTAGGAATCCGCCATATTCATGCGACATTTCCACGAGTTTGGCAAACAGGTTCCACCGTGCCATCTGCGTGCTCGACGACTTGTCGCCTGGTTCATCGAAGCCCCAGAACTGCTCTGCATAGTTCCAACCCAGGAAGTTGGGGAAGTGCTTGAAGAAGTATTCAAAGGTCACCAAGTCGTCGTCCTGGATATGAGTGTGACCTCCCGATGCGGGCTGGCAGGTGAAATACATGCCGTTGAGCTGGCACACCGTGCCCCACGATTTATAGGTCTGGAAGGCATACTGGGGCATTTTGTAGATGTTCTTCTCCTTGTCGTACTGGCAGGAGAGACTCAAGTTGAGACAAACGTAGGGACGGATATCCTCAGGAATGAGGTCGATGATTTTCTGAGGATCGGCCTTGTACCACACGTCTACATGAATGAGCCACATCGGGTGCTGCGAGTCGATGGGACGGCGGGATTGCGCAGCTACGCTGCTAATTGATAAATGGGAAATGATAAATGAAAGGCATAGTGCCTGAACAATGCGGGTAACAGTTCTATTCATTGTTATACGGAATTATTTGTTAACTGGCTGCAAAAGTAGCCAAATTCCCGTACATATCCTTTTTCGTATGTTTCAAAAGTTTATATAAGAAAAAGAGAACTATTTGATTTTATAGAATCATATTCCCGTAGGAAGTACGTCTTCATGCAACAGGGCAAGTTCATTAAAGGACAAAAGAAAACTGCCGCCCTTTCAGCAAGAGCGGCAGTTGGTGTTTAAATCTTGAGCTAGTTCACGGTTGAAAACGCATGAGCAAGCTTGCTTGATTCTTACTTCACCACGACCTTTTCAGTCTTGATAGTGCCATCGCTCATGTGCTTCTTCACAATAGCAATACCCTTGCGAGCGCTGCTGATGTGACGACCGTTGAGGTCGAAGAGCTCGATGTGGCGAACCTGTGCGGGCTTAGCAACGGTAACATCGATACCGGTGAGAACCTCCTCGTAAGCCTTAGCATAGTCGAAACCAGTAGCGGCGCCAGTCATGAAGAGCTTGGCATTACCGAAGAAGTACTGAGAGTCGTTGCCATAGTGTACACCGAAGGTTAACTTACCGTCGGTAATTACCAGATTCTCCAGGTTGTGAGGCTTGTTCATCTGATACTGTCCGGCATACTCAATGGTCTTGGTAGCGGCGAAGTTCAGCTCGCGGTCTTCCTCTGCACCTTCCTCAACAACGGGAGTGTTAGAGAGCTTAGCGTATACGAAGCCAAGTGCATCGGGACCTGTACCCTCGTCAGTCTTCATGTTACCCCAGTCGGTACCAATCAGCGAAACAGTGTAGATACCTGCGGGCAGGTTGGTGACAGACTGCTGGAAGCGTGCCTCAGAGTGATAGGTAGTGAGAGCAATATCCTCAGGCAGACCCTCAATGTTACGAGTGTTACCCCAAGCAGGACCACCTGAACCCCAGAAGCCAGGATTACCCCTGATCACAGACCAGCCAGGAACATTCTCGGTAGAGAAGCCAGCCTTCGGCTGAATAGCGTACATGTTCGGGTTCTTGGTGAAGATGGTCATGTCTACAGTAGGATAGGTCACCTCCTCGGTAGTCTCGTCAACCACGGGAGCGAATACAGTGTTGTCAGCGTTCTTGAGCTGGTTGAAGAGCTCGAGCTTCACACGGTTCTGAATGCTCTTGGCGAGGTCTTCGTCATCGGTCATGGATTCGTTGACAGCCAGGATCAGAGGATCGTTAGCATCAACACCCAGAGCCTTCAGGGTCTCAGCACCCATACGCAGACGGTCAACCAGAACCTTGATACCTGCATCACCGTCGTTGGAAACACCCTCGGTGAAGAAGTTGTTACCCAGACCAACGATGGTATTCAGTTCAGAAATAGCAGCGGTCAGCTCAGCATCGTCCTTGAGGATCAGGAAGCCAACAAGTGCTTCTCTCTGTACCTCCTGGCCATTGTCATCAACAATAGTTTCGTTCTCAACGGTGCAGTACTTCTGTACAGTAGCCTTCACCTGAGCGAACAGTTCAGTAGAATTGAACTTGGTATCCTTCTTGCTGTCATAGACAGAGAACAACTGGTCAGGCAGCTTGTCATAGTCGTCGCAAAGTCTGCGGTGGTCGCCCATAGCCTTCACAGCAGCATCCAGCTCATCAATAGCCTTAGCAAAAGCAGAAGGAGCAGTCATTGTCTCCACCTTGCCGTCGTAGCTGGCAATAGCAGCCTCAAGAGCGGTAAAGGCAGGACCATTGAAACGGTCGTCGGAATTGTTGTTACGAGACTCCTTAGCTCTATCCAGAGCAGCAGTCAGGTTCTTGGTCTCAACAAGACCCATCACGTCGGGAATGTACTCAACCTTGACATCACCGAAGCAGATAGCATCCTCGTATCCCTGGTAAGCACCATTGCTCTTGCTGGGAACGAAACGAAGCACATAATTACCGTCTTCCTGTACAGGAACAGTAAGGTCGAAGCGGATAGCCTCCTTAGAGCTCTTCTCAGGAGTAATCTCCTTGCGGTCCTTAACAATGATAGCACCTTCATCCAGCAGACTTCCGTCCTCTGTACTTACAGCAGCCTCAGGAAGAACCTGAGCCTCCAAAGCAACATCAGTTCTGTCGTGACGGCAAGCACCGAAGGTCAGGTGATAAGTCTTTCCACCCTCCAGAGCCAGCTTATACTCATCGACAATACCATACAGGGCAACACCATTATTGGGAGAACTACGCTGTGCCAGATAGAGGAGGTCATCAACGAAGGCACCCTGAGAGTGCAGCAGACGGCAGCCAGCACCAGTATTAGCATCCTGCAAACCACCACCATCGGCATTAACCTTCCAGCCGGCACCAGGATTCTCCTGTGCAGCGAAGTCACTCTGATAGATGACCTTAGGATCGTCACCTTCAGAAACCACAGGACCGAAGCTGTATCTAATAGTCAGAGGAACATCAAGTTCCATACCCTTCTCACCAACAGCGGCAGAGATTGTGAGGATGGTTGTACCAGAGAGTTCGGTGTTAGCTGTACGAGTCAGCGTAACAGTCTTCTCAAGATTGCTCTCTGCAGAAACTTTCAGATTCTCCTTGCCAAGCTTGGCAACCACGGTAGTTACATCAACTTTCTGGTTGAAGTTAACGACAAACTCCTTGGTATCAGCAGGCAGGTTGAAAGAGCCGATCTCAGGTGCTGCAGAATCAATCTTCGGAGAGCCCCACAGGTAAGAGAAGATTTCACCTTCACCCAGTGAATAGTTGAATTCGCAAGCCATACCCGTGAAGTCGGGAACGGCTTCGCCATCCCACTTACCAGCGGTGAACTGCAGATGATAAGCAGCATCAGCAGGGTTGACGAAGCTGACAGTCACAACGGCGTCCTCAGCTTCGAAGCTGTCACCGCCCTCACCGTCCATATCGAGGAGGAATACATAGAGATTGCCGTCGGGACGACCCTCTACAGAAATGAGGTTACAGGTCTTGCCGTTCCATGTTACAGTAGCGCAGCTGTTGTCGTAAATCAGCGTCTCGCCACCAGCGGCCTTCACCAGAGCCTTCATGTTGGTCTTGTCGGCCAGGTAAATGCAAATAGCGTCAGAACCATACTGAGCAGTCACCTCGCTCATGGGGTTGCTGCCGCCGAGATCCTTCTGGAAGACGATGTTGTCGAACCAGAACGTGTTGGAAGAAGTCTGATCGGTGTTCAGGTCTAAGGCAATGCTGCCGAAGCCTTCGGAACCGGCCTGACCAGAAGATACTGTACCAGAGAATGTGTAAGTCTGCCAGTTGGTGGTCACATCGAAACCATCGACAAATCCACCATGCCAAGAACGGGGAGCGCCCTGGGCACTGGAAGTGATCTGCTGCGGACGGGCAGCACGGATATCCATGGAAAGTCTCCACTTGTCACCCTCACGCAGAGGCTCATCGAACTTGATGAACTGTTGGGTGGTCCAAGTCTGAGGAGCATCGTTGTCAGAGACAATCTTGAAAGCTTTGCTACCGTCAACACCCTCGCCTTCCACAACTTCGGGGAAGAATGCAGCCTTGCCGTCATCACCTTCGTTGGCATGGAGTGCCAATGGGAAGCTGCTCAGGTCGTCACCCTCGGCATCACCGTTGCTGATCAGGTCGAGATAACCTGTAACGGGCTTCACAGTACCTTCCAGCATAATAGAGGTAATGGTACCTGCGGGGCTACCCCAGCCAGTCTTGATGGCATTCAGGTGTACATACTCATAACTGGACAGATCGACAACAGCCTGGCCGTTTTCTGCAACAGTTACATTAATCTCTGTGGTTTTGCCACCGTGTGAGTCGCCACCCTCTTCGGGAGCAGGACGATTCATCAGAATGCGGAACTGCATTCCTGCAGTAGCATTGATGGTCATCGTCTTGGTGCCGGTAAGATCGGCATACCAGAGATAGTAAACATAGTCGTGGCCAAATACTACTTTGCCAGCGCCTACTTGTGTGTAGGTTGTGTACTCGCAAGAGATAGCGTTGCCCTCTACTTCCTCGGGCTCTGCAACCTCATTCGCACCTGCACCCCAACCATCCCAAGCCTTGAACATAGACTTATCAAGCTCGGCCTGATAGATCTTCTGTCCCATGGCGTTCGTTGCGCCCAGCATAATCAAAGCCAGGGCAAGAATCATTTGGTAAGTTTTTCTCATGTTTGAATGTTTTAAGTTTATAAATGTGAATTGTAATGTTTTCGAAAAACGCTGCAAAGTTAAAGCCCTTTGGCGTAAAGGACTTTATCTTTTGTCTCATTGTGTTTCATTTTCGTAAAAACATGAAAAAACAACCGTTATTCATAGTTTCAGAGTCTTATTTGTTGTATCAGGCTTCACGGGCAGCATATTCTGAAGGTGCCTCGCCGAAATGTTTACGGAAAAGCGTAGAGAAATGTGCGAGATTAGAGAAACCAACGGTATAGGCTACCTGCGTGATGTTCAGTTTCTGCTCCTTTAGCAGTCGTGCAGCCTGTTCCAGACGGATGTTACGTATGAACTCGCTGGTAGAGATGCCTGTCATCTCCTTCATCTTACGATGCAGCTGAGCACGGCTGATGCCAACCTCCTGCGTGAGCATCTCGACGTTGAAGTCGCTATCGGCCAGGTTCTTGTTGATGGCTTTCATGATGCGTTCCATGAGCAGCTCGTCGTTGCCCTTCACTTCGGGTGCCTCGATCTTTTCGGCTTGCAGCTGTGCACTGGTGTATTTCCCTTTCAGCCGCTGACGGCTCTGGATGAGGTTCTCGATAACCATGTGCAGCTCCTGCATGTCGAAAGGCTTGGCAAGGAAGGCATCGGCGCCACTCTCCAGCCCCTCCAGACGATTACCCACATCGGCCATCGACGTGAGCATCACCACGGGAATGTGGGAGATGGTGATATTGGTCCTAATCATGCGAAGCATGGTGAAACCGTCCATTTCGGGCATCATCACATCGGAAACCACTGCATCATAGGAGCCGCCGGTGAGCAGTTCCTTCAGTCCTTCGCGACCGTTTCCACAAAGGGTAAAGCGGTAGAAACTGCCCAGTTCCGTGGAGATGTAGCGGGCAATCTCCTCATCGTCGTCAACTATCAGCACGCGGTTCTTGGTGCCGGAGACCTGATTAAGCTTAACGGCTTGTGCAGCAGTCTGACTGTTCTGGTCGGCCATCTCTATCTCTTCTGGACGTAGATGAGCATTGCCCAAAGGCAGGGTCACAGTGAACACTGCACCTTGCATGTCGGTACGGTTGGCAGCATCGATGATGCCGTGGTGCATGTCTACTATCATCTTGCAGAGGTTCAGGCCGATGCCAGTACCTGTGACATGGAGCTGGCGGGAGTTCTTGCCTTGATAGAACCGCTCGAAAATGTGTTTCAGGTTCTCATTGTCCAGACCAGCCCCATTGTCGGCAACAGAGAGAACAAGCGAACCCTCCTCACCCATCTTTTCATTCTTTCCCTTTTCCAGGGTGATAGTTATTTCTCCACCATCCTCACTATATTTGAAAGCGTTGGAAAGGAGATTGGAAACCACCTTGTCGAACTGAGACCGGTCTATCCATGCATCCAGCTTGCTGAGGTCGCCGTGCTGGTAGTTGAAAATGATGCCGCGATTCTTGGCATTGAACTCAAACATCTTGTAGATTCCACCGATGAAACCGACCATTTCCGTTTTCTGGCAGTGCAGGTGCATCTGCTGCTTGTCAATCTTACGCACATCAAGAATCTGGTTCACGAGACTAAGGATGCGCTGTGTGTTGTGCTCAATGGCTTCGAGAGCCTCCCCACCAGGAGTGGCGGTTTTCAGTTTCTTCAGAGCCGACAGGATGATGGTTAGCGGCGAGCGGATGTCATGGGTGGCATTGATGAGGAACTTCATTTTCTCCTCGTTCAGCTGCTGGTTGGTACGGCGACGCCATATCCACCCTAACAACCCTATTAACCCTAATATCCCTACGAGGTAAATCACATACGCCCAGGTGGAACGGTACCAAGGAGGAGTCACCTCGACAGTGATCGTTTTCACGGCCGAATAGACACCTGCCGAAAGGGCGCGCACCTCAATATCGTATTTACCTGGCAGCAGGTGGCTCAGCTGGATACTGTTCTGCCCATCCTGCGTCTGAAGCCAGTCGCCACCGCCTATGCGGTATTCGTAGATGATATTTGAGGGATTGGTGTAGTCGAGCAAAGAAAATTCCAGGGCAATGGCATTGTCGAGGTAGGATACGCGGAAGTGTTCGCTCTCTATCACAGGCTTTGTGGTGACAGCATCGCCGTTCGATTCCGTCAGCGTGGTAACGGAATGGCCTCCGATAAGGAAGTCTGTGAGTTGGACGGCAGGCAGTTCACGATGTGTGTTCTTCACCTGTGCAGGATTGAATACGGTCAGGCCATCGTTAGTAGCAAAGCAGACAAGATCATCGTCCGTATGAAGTCCTACCCCGTTGACATACTCCTGAGTTGTGAGACCGTTGCCGTTGACATGGCCGATGAATTTACGTTCCTTGAAGTTATACTGCCAAAGACCCATGGGAGTTGAACACCACAAGTCATTATTGTTGGACTTGACAATATAGCCCACCACTTTGTCCTTCAGAGACTCGTCCTCATTGAAGAGCCTGGCTTCCGTCTGACCTTGTTCATAAATGTAAAGACCCTGATCGGTGCCGATGAGTATATTGCCTTTTGGTGTCTCGCAGAGCGAGCGGCATAACATGCCATTGAGCAACTGATGCCACCCCAAAGCACGGAAGCTGTCTGTCTTGGGGTCGTAGCACGATACTCCGTTTGACGTGGCCAGCCAAATGTGTCCCTTGCTATCGGGCATCATGGCTTGGACCCAGTCATTACAGAGGAAACCCTTGACAGAGTCTCTCATATTGATGCTGAAGTTGCGCAATTCACGTGTCAGTGTGTTATAGACACAAAAGCCGCGTCCATAGGTAGAGATATAAATGTTGCCTTGGTCATCGCATGTCATATCGTTGAAGCGGTCACAGTCGAACACCACTTGCAGGGATGACTGTCCTGTCAGCGGATTGTAGGTATAGAGACCGTCGGTGGTTCCTATCCAGTACTGGTTACGGTGATCGCGGAAGATAAATTCTGCTGACGACGGACATGCAGGACGGGCTATCACACGTCCGTTGCGGTCGAAGCCAAACACACCATTGCCTTGCACCGTACACCAGATAATGCCGTTCTCGCCCTCGCACACAGAGGTAACGGTGGAACTGAGTGTGATGCCTTGGGCGGCAAAGCTCCAGGTACGGAACTGTGGTTGCTGGTGAGGCAGTACCAGAATACCTTTTGACTGGCATCCTACCCAGAGGTTCCCCTGCACATCTTGTGTGATACCCCAAATCTTGGCTGTATTCAGATTGATTTCATGGTTTACGCAGTCCACGCGTTCCAACTGGTGGCTACCCTGTGGCAGTCGGAAGAGTCCGTCGCCTCGCGTACCTATATATATATTATTGTGACTGTCCTTGAAGGCAGAACAAATGGCAAAATCGTTCTTACCCATGACAGAAAGGTCGAAGTCATCATTTTCAAACCTGTTATTGCGATAGGTATAGAAACCGCGCATACAGACAATGAGCAGTTCGTTGTCGCGCTCAATGATGCTGGCAACATTACCCAGCGTGGAGGTGAACTGCTGGATCTTTCCCTTTTGGTCTTTTACAGTTACTATATTGTTGAAGCCCCGTTTCCAGATTCTTCCGCGCGAGTCCTGCATCAGCTGGCTGTAGTAATTGTTCTCATCACTGGTGGTATAGAGACTGTCGGGATGCTCCATCTTGCCATCGATGAGTTCGTACAAGCCATAGCCAGAAGTACAGGCCATGATACGCCCGTCTTTCCACTCTGAGACCTCAGTCACACGTGGCTGCAGCCCGTTGGGGAACTCATAGTGCTGAAATGTTTCTGTGGCATAGTCAAAACGGTTCAGGCCCTTGGCTGTTCCCACCCATAACTGACCTTTACTGTCGCAGAGCATACTGACAACAATATTGTTGCTGAGAGAATTGGGCTGATCGGTATTCCGCAGATAGGTGGTGAAGCGATAGCCATCGAACTTGTTCAGACCGTAGTCAGTGGCTATCCATATATAGCCATAGTGGTCTTGGCAAATGGTGTTGATGAGTCCGCTGGAGAATCGTGATGAGGGGTAAAAGAGTCCCGTCTGGGCTATCATGTTCAGCCAGCCCATGAGACATATTGTAAAAAGGATAGTCCGTTGTTTCATAGTTATGGTAAGTATTTTGCGCTATCTGCGTGCAAAGATACAAAAAAGGAACTAAATACAAGCAAAAAAAGAGAAAAAAGCGCCAAAATTAGCTTTTACGTGTAACGATAACTTTTCTATTTGTATCAAACGAATAAAAAAAGAGCGGCGACCGATATTCTCATACGGGCTGCCGCTCACATTAGTTTTACCATAACTAACTAAGTCTATTTGCAAAATACTAACTACTAACTACTAACTCGGCTTAGGCCAACCCGGCTTAATCGCCAAGAATCTATAACTAACTTGTACTTATGAAGAATACGAATAACTATTTCTTGCCTATTTGGCGTCCGCTGACGCGATTGTGGCGTTTTTTCTTAATCACAGTGCAAAGGTACAACGAAAAAGCGAAACAAGCTATTTCGCATGTTTCGCTTTTTTTGTTATTCGTAATATCTTGTGAAAAACTTATCTTTTCCTTAATGTTTCAACAATTCGAGACATCTGATTAGGTATTCTGATCTGCTGAGGACACTTGGAAAGGCATTCGCCACAGTCCTGGCAGGCACGTGCCCAAGTCTTCTCGTCGGGCAGTGCTTTCCGGTAGCCCTCCAGGAACTGCTCCTTACGTTGGGCAAAGTCGGCAGCCTTGCCGTCGGGCAAGGGGAGTATATGCTCATTGACAGCCTCATTATAATAGGCAAAGTTTGCAGGAATATTGACACCGTAGGGGCATGGCATACAATATTCACAAGTGGTACACGGGATCGTGGGGAAGCCTGACATCTGGTCGGCGATATTGGCCAACAGCAGGTTCTCCGCCTCTGTACAGTTCTCCAGAGGCGAGAATGTCTTGACGTTATCCTCCAGATGATCCATGCGGTTCATGCCGCTCAGTGTAGTCAGGATGTTGGGATAGGAACCTACCCATCGGAACGCCCACCTTGCCGTGCTGTCATCAGGACGGACAGCCTGTAACTGGTCAGTGAGTTCTTTGGCCATACGTCCGAAGGCACCGCCACGCAGCGGCTCCATCACCACACATTGTACACCTGTTTTCTCGCATTTGCCATACAGGTATTCGGCATCGGCATCAGTGCGACGCCCACCACGCATGGAAGCATGGCGCCAATCGAGGAAGTTCATCTGGATTTGTACGAAGTCCCAATGGTATTCATCCTGATGGTCGAGCAGCCAGTCAAAGTCGCGGACATCACCGTGGTACGAGAACCCCAAGTGCTTGATACGACCGGCCTCGCGTTCCTTTAACAAGAAGTCAAGAATGCCATTATCGAGGAAACGACCTTTCAGCGTGTCCATTCCCCCACCGATGCCGTGCAGCAGGTAGTAGTCAATATAGTCAACTTTCAGTCGCTCTAATGAGGTTTCGTAAAGCCGGCGTGACTCATCGTACGACCAAAGCCTCCGGTTCTGGTTCGACATCTTCGTGGCTACATAGTATTTGTCGCGGGGGAATCTGGACAAGGTATTTCCCGTCAGCACTTCCGACTGTCCGCCCATATACATTGGAGCTGTGTCGAAATAGTTCACGCCATGGGCAATGGCATAGTCTACCAGCCGGTCTACCTCCTCCTGGTTATTGGGCAGACGCATCATTCCAAATCCCAGTAGTGATATTTGTTCCCCCGAGCCGTGCTGTACACGATAAGTCATACGATTCTCTGGAGCTCTCTCCGAGGGTCGATTGGTGTCGGGACGTGCCCAGAGTTCCAAGGGGTTTAGTGCCATCATAGCCATGGCTGAGCCTGCCCCCATTCCCAAATGCCGCAGGAATTCACGGCGGTTCATGTCTTTTTGTTTCTTGTCCATGTCGGTAGGTGTTAGGTGTAGGATGTATTGTATTGCGGAGACAAAAGTACAAACAAATTCTTAAATAACCAAATAATCTGACTATTATTTCCGACAGTTGTCTGCTTGCACTCTTCTATAACGGCATAACACCAAGTAGGAGATAAACACCTGCAACCAGTGTTTATCTCCTACTAAAAATATTTACGCGTAAGTTACAAGCCTGTCAGGGTTTCGGCAAATACCAGTTCTGCTGATCCATGAGGCGTGCACGCAACTCCCCATTGACAGTGCCATCGCGACGGCTGATGGGATCGGCCAGATAGGCAGGGTCGTTGCGGCGTAAGGCCACACGCATCAAGTCGTAGAAACGGTAGCCCTCAAAGGCACCCTCCAGCGCCATCTCTTTGACAATCATATCTTCGAGCAGGGGAATCTGATAGCTTACAGAATCCTGACGGCTGGCCAGTGCAGAAGCAGGCTGGGGCAGCACATAAAGTGTGTCACATTCGGCACTACCAGCACCGCGTGAGTGAACACCCTGGGTGTTGTCAAGCGTAAAGAGATCTGGGTCGAACCTAATCAGTTCGCCTGCAGCAGCTGTCTCGGCTTCATCGATGTACTTCGTCACGTTGTCCTCACAGAGACCAAACTTCAGTACGGCAAAGGCCGACTGCGGATAGCCTGCACGGTTGAGTGCTTCGGCATAGCGAAGATAGACCATATTGGTGCGATAGAGCGTTACGCCGTCGGAATTGAATTTTTCAATGGTCTGGCGTTCGTTCGATACACGTGAGAAGCGGTCGGTAGTGGCAATACGCTTCTCATAGATGGTGCCGAAGCGCAGGTCACCAATACAATTGCTGTTGAGCAGATTTGTCTTGGGTGCATAGATGGTATCCTGAGAACCGTCAATCTTAGTATAGGTGGCACAGTAGTCTGTGGCTGCCGAGAGGGCGTGAATACCTTCTGAGGGAGTCACCTGTGCATACTGCTGGTTGATGGTGGTAGAGCTGAAGATATTCTTCAAGTTGCTCATGATGCCATAGAACTCACTGCTTTCCATCGGAATGAAACACAGACACTCAGAGTTGTCACTGTTGAAAGAGAACGAATTGCGTGGCTGGCGGAACTCCTTTGACTGGGCATCCTGCCAGTAAGCATGAGCCTTGCCGGTGGTTACTGGTTTGGTGCGTAACGACAGGTAGTCGTGGTAGAACCGTGCAGCCTCTTCATAACGTCCAGCCCAGAGGCAAAGGTCGCCCAGCAGTGCCCGCACGGGAATGAAGTACTTCTGGGAGTTCTGGCTGTTAATTTGTCCGTAGATAGGCAACTTGGTGTCGACATAGGGCTTGATGTCGTCAATGAAATAGTTGCACACAGCAACGATATCGCTGATGTTGGCCTTCATGGCTGCCTGGGCATCTACCTCGGTAAGCAAAGGCTCGGTAACCAGGGGCACCTGTCCGTAGAGCTGAGCCACCTGCAAATAGGTCCATGCACGGAATGCCTTGACAGCGGCATACTCACTTTCAAACACCTTGCGGTCGTTCTTCACCAGATCCTTGTTGATGTGGGCCAGGAAGTAATTGCAGTTGTTGATAATGGCGTAGTAGTCGCTGATCTGATTGTAGGCATTGTGTGTGTCGATCTGGAAGTTGGTGATAGCCTTCAGGTCGGCAGAAGCCGATGGCGTAGTAGTGGTGAGGTCACCACGTAGCTCTCCGAGGAGCACGGTGCGGTCAGCCACTGCCTGCATCTTGTAGATGATGCCCATCACGCTATATACACTGTCAGTAGGAGCCTGTAATCGGTTGTCTTCCTGAAACTCTACCAGCTCCGAATCAGTATCCATGAGATCGGCGCACGATGTTAGCGCTACGCTAAATAATAAAGTATAAAGTATGAATGAAAAATATTTGAGTCTCATATCCTTTATCTTCTTTTTATTTTTATTAATAATAACTTATTCAGGCCGTAGGCCGCTTACAGGTTAATCTTCACACCAAGGGCAAATGAGGGAGCTATAGGCTGTAAGCCGCAATCAATACCCTGCAGAAGGGTGCTTCCGCTGACGCCACAGTCTGGGTCACTGCCTAAGTAGCGGGTAATGGTGAAGAGATTATAGGCACCTCCCCACAGCGTGATACCTTGCAGGTAGGTGTTCTGGATAGGAATAGAGTAGCTCAAGGTAACGCTGCTGAGGCGCAGGTAGCTTCCGTCCTCAATCCAGCGGTCGCTGAAGCGAGCATTGCCCATAGGGTCGCCATAGCTGATACGTGGAATCTCCGTCTGCTGTCCCTCACTGGTCCAACGTGCCATCATGGCTGTGGTCTGATTGTAGAAACGTGAACCACCTTCGAGCAGTGAACGCTGGTAGTTATACACATCGTTGCCCAGAGAGTAGCGCATGGAGGCGCTCAGGTCCCAGTGTTTCCAATGCAAACGGGTGTAGATGTTTCCAAAGAGGTCAGGGTTGGGGTCGCCAATGACGAAACGGTCGTTTTCGTTGATTACTCCGTTCTGGTCGCGATCAATGAAATGCATGTCGCCGGCACTGAAATACTCACGTTGGTCGCGGTCGTTTACCTGATAAAGCCCGTCACTTTCTGCCTCTGCCTGGGTAGCATAGACGCCTTGAGTCTTATAGCCGTAGAACACACCGGCTGCAGTGCCTACCTGAGACAGGATGGTAGCGCCGTAAGCCTGGGTCTCGAAGGACTGGTTGTTGTCGGGAAGGGCTGTGATTTTGTTCGTGTAGTGGCCTGCTGAGGCACCCACCTCCCAAGTGAGGTCTTTCAGGTTCAGCACCTTGATGCCGATGCCAGCCTGGAAACCAGAGTTCTCAAGTTTTCCCTCGTTGCTCCAGTTTTCTGCCAGTCCACTGGTCCATGATAACTGTCGCAGGGTAAGCAGGTTGCTGGTCCAAGCCTTGAACCAGTCGAAATGGAGGTTCACGCGATTGTTGAAGAAGTTTCCTTCCAGACCTGCTGTCAGACGGCTGGTGGTTTCCCATGCCAGCGAGGTATTGCCAATGTTTCCGATGGATTTTCCATCGACTTTCTGCGAAAGCATATTGTTTGCAACGAAGTAAGTCTTTGAGGCCGTGTAGTCAATATTGTCATTGCCCGTCACGTCCAGACCAACATTGAGGCGCAGGTAGTCAATGGCTTTGATACCTGCCAGCCACTGCTCGTTGGTGATAACCCATCCGGCATTGATGCTGGGGAAGAGTCCCCAAACCACGCCTCCGAGTTTCAGTCCATCGGCATCATCACCGAAACGTGAACTCGTTTCTGCCGATAAACCAGCCTCCACGTAATACTTCTCACTCCAGTTATAGTTGGCCTGAGCATACCAGGTGAGGTCGCGAGTCTTGTCGTCGGCACCCCACGTGGTACGATAGTTACGGGCGTTGCCGGTGCTAGGATATTTATCGTTACCAGTGTCATAACCCCGTTGAGCTGTAAGCTTGTAATTGCTGCTTGAATAGCGTATGCCGCCAATTACGTCGATCTTGTGGGCATTGTAGCGGTTGCTCCACGACAGACGGGTGTCGCTCATCACGGCATTCTGACGGGCAGCCATACTCTGTGACATGTTGGTAACAAGAATATCGCTGGTGGCCAAGAGACGGAACGGGGGTGTTCCTTCGAGGGGCAGATAATAGTTCTCGTTGGTGTTGACAAGTGTAAAGTTGAAATGCTCGGAAAGCGAAAGATGCCTGTTGAACTGATAGGTAGGAGTGACACTGAAAGTAACCATGCGGTTGCCTGCCTGGTTACGGTTCTCACCGTCGCCCAAAGACAGGATGCCTACAGGATTGGCCAGCCGTACACTGTTGACACTGACCTCACCATCGCGATCAAACACCTTGGCCAGGTAATTGTCAGCATCGGCCAGATAGTGGCTGGGGTTGCCATTAATATCGAAGGCATGGGGAGCCAGGAAGGGTGACTTGACGAGCGACAGGAAGGCCGGTGCAGTAATGGTTCCTATCGTCAGGTCTGCCTTGGCACCATCATCACGCAGGTCGCGGGTCACGTCACTATAGGCAGCATCGAAACGCACGTCAAGACCACGGAACACACGGATGTCGGAGTTCAGTCGCATATTGAAACGTGAGAAGTCGTTGCCACGCTGAGTAGCATCACCCAAAGAATAGCCTACCGACAGGTTATAGTTGGCAACATCGTCACCACCCTGTACATTGATACCGTAGTTGGTAATAAAGGTATTGTGGTATACCTCGTCAGTCCAGTCGGTATGATTGTGGTAGGTGTTATAATAATAATTTTTAGGGTCGCTGTTGATGAACTCCAGGTTCTGCAGGTTGTCTGTGAGACCAGAGAGCATCTCTGTGGCATAAAGGCGGTAATCCTCGGCTTCCATCATCTTAGGCAGACGGGGAAGCATCTGATACTGGCCATTGATGGTTAAATCAATTTTCGTAGCCATAGACTTGTTACGCTTGGTCTTGATGAGTAAGACGCCGCCGGCAGCCTTGGCACCATAGATGGCAGTACCATTTTTCAGCAAGGTAACGTTTTCTATGTCATTGACATTCAAGTTAGCCAGGATATTGTTATAGTAACCCTGATGCAGCATCTCACGGTTATACTGCATGTCTGTGATGACACCGTCGATAACCACCAGCGGCTGGGCGTTGGCCTGGAGGCTGGTAAGTCCGCCCACAAACATGGTGTTACCTATGCCGAGCTGTCCGCTGCGGGTTACCGAGTGGACATCGGCTCCCAGCTGTTCGGCCATCAGCGGGTCGATGCTCAGATGGGCCGTATTGTCGAAGTTCTCGGCACGGCGGCTGACATGCGACACTGTTTCCTGACTATAGATGGGGCTGAATGTGGCTGGATAAAGCTGGGCATCGGTCTTGCCTGGTGACTGACTAACGGCTTTCTGCAGCAGCTGATAGCCCTCAATGCGCATGCTTACGCTGCTGACATATTCGGGAACCTTCAGCTCATAGGATCCTTGTTCGTCGGTCATGGATGTGAAGCGATGGTTGCCGTAGGCCTCAACAATGACACCAGCCAGCGGACGGCCTGTGGCAGCATCGGTAACAACGCCACTTACCGTCTTCATTTCCTGAGCCATGGCTGCGCTTACGGACAATAGCCAAAAGGCAGTCACGGCGATGATCTTACATATTGTTCTATTCATAACGCTTCTCGTGTTTATTGTTCAGTGTTCAGGTTTTTCTTCGGGCGCAGGTAGATGCAGTCGAGGAACATCTCGCGTGAGAACTGATTGGACTCACGTGCAAGGATGCTACACTTCAGTTTCACTGTGAACTTCATGTTCGTCTGGTCATAGTTGCACACTGGCAACGTGAAGTTCTCGGCCAGCATCACGGTGTCTACCCGCGTGGGGTCAGTGGTAAACTTCGTATTGTTGCAATTGAACATTTGAGGTTCACCGTTCTCATCGACATAGCCGATTTCAGCCTGGAACTTACAAGGCTTCAACTGGGCATTGGGATTATAGATGGTAGCCGGCAGGACAATGGCACAGATGTCATAGGTGGCTGCCAGCGTGTTCTCCAACTTGAATGTCATGGTCCAGTTAGTAGTGGTGCTGCGCGGAGTAATCACCAGGTATTCGTTCTCCGACACGCTGTCGGCAGCATGAATACGGGTGGTATAAGTACACTGTGTGTCCTCCAGGATGAGTCCAGTGCGCTCACCTTCGGTCTTCACTTCACGGAGATAGGTCATCTCTGGAGTGAAAGGCCAACTGTTGACAGAATAAAGCGTTCCATTGCTATACTGACGGGGCGTGGCACCATAAAGGATGCCTCCTGGCTGGAAAGGCTTATGGAACACATGATACTTGGGATAGTGTTTGTCGTAGGCATAGGACTTAAGCGAATCCTCTGGACTGGACTGGATGGTACGACTGAAAACGGCATCGGAGAACAATGCATGGTTGGCCCAATAGCGTTGCAGCGAATCCGCGTTCTCCACAGTGGTGTCGTAACGGAAGTGAGACATAGCTTCGTCCCAAACACGCTGCCATTCATCGTTGGTGGGGAAGACTGCATAATAGGTAGAGTCCTCACTGGCCAGCTGGCCAATGCTTTCCAGCATGCGGTTGTGCTCAATGAAAACAGAGTCTACATAGATCTGCTCACCATCAACCATACCACCCTCTACCGATTGAGTGGGGCTGAACTCATCTTCGTCATAGCTGCTCAGTTGTTCACCGATCTTACTGTAGCGTGAATCGTTGAGTAATGCCTCGTAAAGATTGTAACGGTAGGGTAGTGTGTTCTGCAGGATATGCAGGATACCGCCCTTGGCCTTAATGTTGTTCTGCTGAAGAGGCACGTCGATGGCCAGGTTATTACCGATGGTGGCACGCTTGGAATTGATCAGGAAAAAATCGGTGGGCTTGTTAATGTTGGCAACCTGACTGTAGGACAGGTGATTGCCAACAAAGGAACGCACCACCATGGAGTCTCCCCTGTTAGTGGACAGAAGGTTGAGCACGGAATCCTTGTTGAAACTGCCATTGACGGGTGCCAGAACAGTAAAGGTCTGTGCACCGTCGAGCAGATCGGCATAGCTGACACCAGTCACCTTGTGATATTTGAACACCTTGGTCTTGCTGAGAACCTCGCGGAAGTCACTCAGTTCAGGATGCTGCTGGAGGGTCTGCCATAGCGTCAGGTCGCTGGTGCCCTCGGAAGCCAGACTTTCGTAATGGTCATCCCAGTCGCTACAGGAAACGAAGAATGAAGAACAGAGCATGAAGAGTGTTGCGCAAAGCAACTTCATCGGCACATTCGCCATCCGTTTCCATGATATGTTTATTTTGCTAATCATAACTATCATTTATTATTTATCATTTATCATTTAGGGCAAAGTCCGTTTAATGCCTGTCTTCACCTTCAGGGCTGTCGTAGACATCTTTGGGACAAAGCTCAATATAGTCGATAGACATGTAGAGCGTACTACCTTCCAGAATCTGACGGAAACGCAACCAGTTTTCCTGATCAGCACGGAGATACTGCTTTACCAGTATGCGGCGTACATCGTTGTTGTAAGTACGGAAAGGCTCAGAAGTGCTGCCATAGCTGTCCATGGCTTTCATGAAACCACGGTTACGCATGGCCTTGTCGATAGCCTTGTTCTCTTCCTCGTCGTCGGTATCAGGCTCCCAGCCAGTGTTACTGTCGAAGTTACGGAAGCTGATGGGAATGCCGCAAGGTTCGTTGTTCAGGTAAACCTGTGCAATGCCTCGGTCGTCACCTGTTGAGTAGCCCAGGCGCACCTCATAGGTACCGTCATGGGGTACGGGAGGCAGTTTTACTGAAGCATCGAATTTCTCGCCAGTGATACATACACCACTGCCCTGATAGTGACGCCAGCCTGTCTGCTCGTTACCGCAACCGATGAATGTATGGGAATTGTGCATCTTGAAATCAGTCAGATAACCGTTCTTGAAACCTATCATCTGTTCGGCCTTATTCATATAATATATACGCGCACGAGCATTCATGAAGTCGGGACTGAGGCAGCTTCCGTCAATTCTGATGCGGCAGTTAAGCACATTGTTGCGTACCTCCTTTGAGTAGACCAATATATCGTCGATATAGTGATACATGCCGTTGCTACACGATTGAGTATAATCATCGCCCTCGTTCTCCTTCAGCACACGTACACCACGGACCTTGAATGCGTTCTTCAGTCCCTTGCGGTTGATGTAGACTTCCTCTCCAGGGTTACTGCAGAAACGAATCAGCGTGTGGGGTGCCATGGTCTCGAAATAGTCCTCCGGGTCGTAAATGTTGAAGAGGCATTTCTGCTCATAGATGGCACCTTTACAGTGTACCCAGTATTCGCGTGAGCCGATGCGGTTGATGAGATGGTAGCTGATGAAGCGGTTCAGCGGGTTCCGGCGGCTCTTGAAGTCCTCGTCGTACTTGCCTGCATCTTCCGGATATGACTCGTCATAGACCTCCTTGGCATATCGGATCAGGTCATCCAGATTATTGATGCCATGGGCACGATAGAGAGAGTCGGTTTCTACAAAGGCCGTGAACTTGAAGTAACGGTGGTCGGGATACCACGTCGGACACTGCTTCGAGGCTGTACCGTCGTTAGCCGTTCCATAAGGCACCTTAAAGCCTTTACCGCCTACTGCTGAGTCGGGATCTACTGTATAGGTCTCGTCGACATATTTGGTAAGTGAATCCGCCATACCTGTCAGACGGAGTGCCTGGCAGAAGATGCTTAGGTTCGGATTCTCCTCCATGAGTGCAGGAAGGAACTGGTTACTGGCATTGATCACGTGATCAATGACATGCACAACACCGTTGGTTACCGAGTCATCCTTCTGGATGATACGAGAGTTCTTGTTCACATAGATGAGCAGTGCGTTGTTGTTGTAGACATCGCTGTCGGAAGTCATCTGGATATAGTCATCGTTCATATTGACAGGTGCTACTTCGCCACCCATGTCGGTTGTGAAATAGGCCTTGTCCTGAACGATATGAGTCCGTGCAAGCGTGTCGCACTTCTCGTTAGGAATATCATTCAATGTCGCATAGCCATTTTCCTTGAGGAACTGCCGGATGGCCTCGTTAGTGGGCGCAAATACAGTATAATGACCGTAGGTCTTCAGCATGGAGAGATAGTTGCCCCGTTCCAGAATGGCCTTGAAGTCGCTGAACTGTGCTTCATCAGACTCGATGAATCCTGCTGCCGTGAGTCGCACCGAAGAATAGAAATTCAGCGGGGCGTCACTGTCGTCATCGCTACAGGAAACGAAGAATGAAGCATGGAGGATGAAGAAGGCTGCGAAGAGCACCTTCATCGGCACATTCGCCATTCGGTTCCATGATTTGTTTATCTTGCTATTCATAACTGTCATTTATTATTTGTCATTTATCATATAGGTCGAAGCCCGTTTAATTCTTCTCCAGGTCAGAATCGTCTCCAGTATGATAAGCAGGGTTCTGCTGAAGGAAAGGATTCACCTTAATCTCGTTGCGGAAATAAGGTAGATAGAGTGCATTTGGGTCGGCCAGCCTGATCTGTATACCACTGATATTGGTCAGCTGCTTTTTGGTGACAGTCTTGGCCAGTTCCTTGGTGGTACCTGTACGGCGGGCTATACGAACCAGATCGTACCAGCGTTTGCCCTCAAACATCAGTTCACGCTGACGTTCGTCCATAACCAGTTGTTCCATGTTCTCCTTGGAGTCCTTGTAGTCGTCGAACTTTAGGACTTCACCGGTTCCAGGTGCAAAAGAGTTAACGGCACGCTTGCTAACAGCATTGATCAGTGAGAATGCATCCTCAAACTTGTCATTGCTCAGTTCAATAAGTGCCTCAGCCTTCATCAGCATGACCTCAGTAAGACGATAGACAATCCAGTGGGCATAGCTATCGGAACGCCAGCTGTAGGACGGTGTCCAGTCGCTCTTGGAGTTATCCAGTACAGCACGAGTGGCAGAATATTTGCCGATGTAGAACTGGGTGGTTCCTGCCTGATAGATGGATTCGTAAGCACGGCAGTCCTTGTTGTTGAACAGTTCGGTGCTGTTCAGAGGCAATCCCTCGTAGAACTCATCGACAGCTGCCAATCGTCCGTTGGAAGAAGAGCTGCTGCTACCATTGTAGTAATGGCTACTAATGTAGGTATTGCGATTGTTGTTGTTCAACTGCTCATTATAGGTAATCTCGAAAAGACTCTCAAAGGAATTGCCCTGTCCGAAGATGGCGTTGTAGGCATTACCTGAAGTGTTCTCGATCTTTTCCATATAGAGGGGAATGTCATTGAAGATGAAGATGTCGTTCTGTAGACGACGCTTCAGAAGATTGTCGAACTCATCCTGCTTGAACTTGATGACATAGTCGCAGCAGTCAATGCAGCGCTGCCAGTCACCCTTCCATAGGTAAAGGTCTGCCAATAGTGCATACATGGCTGGACGTGTGACGCGGGCAGTGTTGTCTATCTCGGCATCTTCCCGCTGTTTGTCGGGATTGGGTTTGCGGAAATAGAGCTGTGCGTCGTCCTTCACATCTTCCATATCGGCAATGATGTTGTTGAGCACGTCGTTGAACGAATCAGCGGGAACACGGTATTCCTTCAGATCATCGATACTGGGTTCGCGGCTGAAAGGTACGTCGCGGAAAGTACGGATCAGGTAGAAGTAACACAGTGAACGTATGAAGGTGGCCTCTGCAATGTTGGCCTTCATCTCAGAGAGTGTATAGTTAGGATCGAGTTCCTGCACCTGAGGTGCATAGTGGATCAAGATGTTGCAACGGTTGATGGTCTGGTAGAACGACGCCCAGTTACAGAAGGAATTACTGGGAAGAATATTCTCCTTGACCAGCTGCTCCAGATCCTGAGACGAGGCAACACCCATTTTCATATTGTCGGAACGAACCTCTCCCCACAGTCCCATACGGGTGACACAGTCCTCAGACTGCAGGCTCTCGTAGCAGCCCATCAGTACGCTGGTCACGTCGCTTTCCTTGGTCCAGTAGTTCTCGAGTACCACATCGTTCAGCGGTAGTACGTCAAGGAAGTCTGAACAGGAAGCGAGGAAAAAGAAGGAAAGAGGAAGTAGGAAGGAGAGAGCTTTGCTCACCATCCGCTTCATTGATTTCTTTATCTTGGTAATCATAATTCTCATTTTTCTATTTACAATACTCAATTAGAAGGAGATGGTGATACCTGCCGTGAACGACTTGGCACGTGGTGTCTGGGCATTGTCAGTCACAACACCATAGCCTCCATAGCCCACCTCTGGGTCAGCACCGGAATACTTGGTAAGTACAAAGAGATTGTTAGCAGAGATATAGAAACTCACCTGCTGCATGCCCAGCGACTTGAGGGTCTTCTGTGCCAATGCATAGCTAAGCTGCATGTAGTTCAGACGTATAAAAGAGCCGTCCTCAACGAAACGGTCAGAACCCAGCCAGTTGTATCCGTAGTTATAAAGTGCACGGGGGATAGGCATGTCGTCGCCCTCAACGCGCCAGCGCCACAGAACGGCACGGCTCTGGTTGTTATTTGAGTACATGTTCTCAGCCTGCATACGGGCTTTGTTGATAATCTTGTTGCCATAGCGGAAATTGAACTGGCTGTTGAGCGTCAGGCGACCATAGTGCAGCTTGAAACCGAAACCGCCGGTGAATTTCGGCAGAGAAGAACCTAGGTAAACAATATCAAGTTCATTGATCTGTCCGTCATGGTTGACGTCCTCGTAGATGGCATCACCGCCCTTGAATTCCTTTTCCTCGTCTTCCACGCCAGTGTAACAGAACATGACTGGCTTGGTACGGCCGTAGTTGTCGAGAATGACGTAGCCGTTCTCATCGCGAGCTACAGGGGCATTGGGGCCACTCACGCCAGGAACTTCTTCCGGTGTGTACTTGCTGTACTGGTAAACGCCCTTGTAACGGAATCCGTATATACCGCCTAACGGACGGTTAAGCTCTACGCGTGACAGATAACTGCCGTTCTGGCGGTCAAAGTCGCCATTGAGCGATGCCAAAACAGTTTCATCCATCTCAACCAGCTTGTTACGGTTGTTGGCGAAGGTGATGTTGAAGTCTGCCGAGAACTTACCCACCTTGAATAGTCGGTTTCCATTGAGGTTGAACTCCCAACCAACGTTCTCCATGGCTCCCACGTTCTGATAAGCCAGTGTCGAGAAACCTGAGCTGGATGGCAGGGAACGATTTCCCATGAGCAGGTCTGTGGTCTTCTGGCGATACACCTCGACATTACCATTGATGCGATCCTGGAAGAATCCGAAGTCAAGACCGAAGTTGACCGTTTCCTTCTGTTCCCACTTCAACTTTTTCAACTGTACATTGCTCTGGTATACGGAACCCTGGCTCAAGTAGCCATTGCCACCGGTATATTTGCTATAGAACAGTCCTTCACCACCAGGCTGATTACCAACGATACCCCAACCTGGACGGATGGCCAACATGCTGATGAATGGCAGCGTATTCTTTATCCAAGGCTCATCGCTGATAATCCACTTACCTGAGAGAGCGGGAAAGTTACCCCATCGCTCATCGGGACCGAACTTGGTACTACCGTCACGGCGCATGGAGAAGTCCACCACATAACGGCCTTTGAAAGCATAGTGGGCAGAATAGGTGAAATAGATGCTGCGCCACTGTCCGGGTGATGAGCCGAAACTTGAGATGATGCCAGGTGCACTTGCAGAACGAATGGTTCCCGAAGGCAGACCATATTCACTCGTGTTCTGGCCTGTGCTCGTACCCTTTGTCAGCTGGCCGCGGAGCATCATCATGAGCTGGTGATCCTGGTTGCGGAAGTAAGGTACGAAGGTCATTGTATGTGTAGTGGTCACACCCAGACTCTTATAGGCATTGTTGGTGGCCAGGTTTGCATCGTTGCTGCTCCAGCCTCCAGTACTCAGTTCCAGGGGACGGAACATGTCGTTGTAACGGTTGAAGATGTTGAACACGATCTTACCTTCATAGGTCAGACGGGTTTTCTCTTCCTGTATGCCTAACAACTCATAGTTCAGCTTGAACTCTGGCTCGATATTGTAGCTGGTCTCCTCGTTTTTGGCAAGGTTGGCCAAAGCTACGGGGTTATAGTCCTTGAGTTGGTTGTCACGGAACACTTCATTTACCGTGGGCAGCATATTATAATAGGTACCTAAAGAGTTGCCGTCCTTGTCTTCCTCATAGATAGCCAGGTTCGGCATACGGCGATAGGCCACCGAAAGCAGATCGGAGTAGTTCTTCTGGTTGTCGGTATAGGTAAGAGCTACGTTAGTGGCAATCTTGATTCGGTCTGATACAAAGTAGTCGAGTGCCACACGTGTGGTGAAACGGTCGAGCTGCTGCTTGATGATGGATCCTGTCTCATGGTCGTAACCGCCGGCAATACGGAAATGAGCCTTCTCACCACCGCCCGAAAGAGCCACATAGTGGTTCTGACGCCAGCCGGTCTTCTTGACGGCGTCTACCCAGTCCGTGTTATTGTTGTACATCTGGTACTCAGAGAACTCGCCACCCGACTTATAGTTGATTTCGTCGATATTGTCGCTGGCACCTGCGCGGAGGTGGGGATTGAAGTACTCCTCCTTCAGCAACATGGTATACTCGTCACCGTTGAGCAGTTTCATGCCTTCAGGCTGGAAAGTTCCTGTCAGACGGAAACTGTAGGTTACTCTGGTATTACCCCTAACACCTCGTTTGGTCTTGATTTCGATAACACCATTAGCACCTTGTGAACCCCAGATGGCTGTAGCGGCAGCATCCTTCAGCACGGCAATGCTTTCGATGTCCTCAGGGTTGACGTTGAGCAGTTCGGCAAACTTCTCATCATTGGCCGAAGAGAAGTCGAAGTCCTTTGTGCTACCTGTCTCCCAGACGTTGCCATCGACAACGATGAGCGGTTCGCTGCTTCCGTTGATACTCGACACACCACGTAAGCGCATGCTAGTGCCGGAACCTAAGTTACCAGAATTGGCCACGATGTCCAGACCGGCAATACGTCCCTGCAAGGCTTCATCGACGGTGGTAATGGCCAGACCCTCGAACTCTTTCATGTCGATGCTCTGGCGGGCAGTAGAGATTTCCTTTTGGGGAATGGCAAGACCCGATCCCTGTGCACGGCGCTTCGAGGTGACTGTCACCTCCTTGATCTGTGTAGCATCCGTCATCTTAATGGCAAAGCGAGTCTTATTGAAGGGCAGCGTCACGGTCTTATAACCTACATAGGTGACACGCAGTTTGTCCTTGGGATTCTTCAGCTTGAAGGAGAAGTTACCATTGATATCGGTCACAGCCGAAGCCACGATACGATTGGCGGCATCCAACTCCACGACGTTGGCCATCATCACAGGACCCAGTGCGTCAGTCACTGTTCCACTGATGATGTCTCCCGCATTTTGTGCGAAAGAATTGACAATTGACAATTGACAACTGAGAATTATCAAGCCGGCTATTCTATAAAGTCTTTTACTAATCATAATGTTCACTTTTCAATTCTCAATTCTCAATTCTCAATGAATAATGGTTCGTCTATCAGATGGATAACAGCCGATGACGAGTTGTGGATAATCCGGGCAGAGCTCTTGTCGGCATTCTGGTAGGTGTATTCACGTGCCATGATGTTGTAAAGACCTGGGCGGTCGGTCAACACCTTGCGTGTGTTGCCTGCCTTGTCCTTAATGTGCAAGAAGCTTCCCTGCTTGTCAGTGAATACAGTCAGTTTGTTAAAGGTCTTCGACTCCCTGTTGATAGAAGCAGTCTCGTAGTCAATGCCTGCCGAAGCATCTGCACTGATGTCGTTGTTGCCCATGGTGTTGTCGGCCCCGATGAACAGGGCGTTGTCCTGGATGTGGTAGCGGAGGAAGTCATTGATCTGCTGTGTATACTGCTTGTACAGCAGATTCTGCTCGTAGATCATGGTATCCAGCTGTGCTACATCATCCCACGTTGCCAGCTTCTTTTGCGCTATGAGGGCATCAATGCTCTCGTTGGTGGGAACGTAGACGGTATAGTGGAAGTTATTGAATACGCTGATACAGGTGTCGCTGCATGCAAATCGTCCGTCATGGATAGTCTCCATCAGGTCACTGCCCTCCAGGAGCTCGCGGAAACGGCTGAACTCCGGATGCTGGCCCAACAGGTTGAACACCGTCTGCCGAGTACCTAGCACGGGTCCTTGGTTCAGGATGTAGGTCTTACCGTTACCACCGTTTGTCTGGTCGTAGATGAGGTCGATGGGCAGGGCTGAGGACTCGCCATTCACTTGGTAGCTACCTTCGACGAGCATACCTTGCGCACCTTGCTGAACATTGCGTACACGCAACATGGAACCTCCCTTAGTGCGATAGTACTCATGTCCGTCTTCCACGTCGCCAATAACCACATGGTCATCCAGAATGTTATACAAACGGTTCAGGATGGGGTTGCCGTCCAAGCTCTTACCTCCGGTATTGGTGTAGTTGCCTATGGAGTCGCCGGGGATACCTGTCTCGGGGTCAATGTTATGAATGCTGGCATATACCTCGTTACCCTTTCTGTTAGGATCGTAGTGGAAGCGCAGCATCTGGGTCTGGGGTTTGCCATAGGAAACAGGGTCGATATATTCCAGCATGGCGTCGTTTGACGGCAGGAAGAAACTGTAGCGTGAGTTCAGTGAGTTCAGGTAGGCACCGTAGTTCAGCTGCTCAATAGCCCAGTGTATGATGCTCATGTTCTGGTCAACCACGGTAGGATACATGACGCTGACAAACGATGTAGGCGTGAATACGTGATTTGTCAGGTAGATGGCACCGTTACAGGCAAGCCAAACAGAGTCGACGTGCTCCTTGGTAATACCCATTGGGTCTGCAGCATCGTTCAGGATGGAGATGAACTTCGATGGCACGCTGCTGATGAACGAAGGCAGCATGTTGGCATTCATGAACTCCGTCAGAGTGGAATATGGGACATTTTCCCACGAGCCGAAACTCTTGCGAAGTGCCGCACCAGCCCCGTTCTCCCAATATTCCTGCATAGCCTGGTCGCTGGGTACCAGCATGACTGCCATATCCTGCTGCATGGCGGTCTCGGCCGATGCATTGGACAGAATGTAGTAGCTGTTCCATCCCGGGTCGAATCTCAGCTCGCCGTTTGCCAGGCTCTTTTGGTTGTGGGTGGAGGTAAACTCTGCACCTCCTTGTGAACGCTTGGCAAAATAGCGCAACTGGAACACGGAGTCTATCTGCGTAGAACGGTTGGCATTGTAGGCGCGTGTTACGTCGTCACCGCAGTAGTCGGGTACGGAGTAACGCTGCAGCAGGCTTGAAAAGATGGTTGTGTTCTTTTTCTTGTTGATGATGTCTGCCATGTTGGGCAGCGGTGTCATCACCTCGCTCATCCTGTTGACGAAACCGTTCAGGCACTTGATATTCTGTTCCTCTATCTGTGCACCGTTCACCGATGCATCGCCGTCCTTGCGCTGCGTGGTGTAGTTGAACAGGAAGTCATAGTCATCGTTGGTAATCTGCTTGTTGTTCATGTGACGCTCAATGAAATGAATCATGGGCGTGGGTGTCATGTCGTGCATGAGTACCAGGTTCCTGTCCTGATAGTTTTTCCAGTAGATGGCGTTGGGCACGTCTTCCTTTGGCATCACCTGCACCGTGTCATAGATGGAGAGTGACGACTGGCGGCGCATACAGTTACCCTCAATGGGTCCCTCAGTACTGGAGAGTGACTGCACCTGATAGCTGTTGTCTATCATGGCGCCAAAGAGCAGCATACGCTTCTGGGCTAGACTCAGCCCTTCATAGCTCTTCACACCCCAGTCGTTCTTCTGGTAGAATCGGGCAAAAGCCTCGTCGTCAGCAGCGAAAAGAGTCTTCGAACCAGTTTTGTCAAGCACCTCAGCATAGTTCAGGTCGTTGATGAGCCGCACCATGTTGGTGAAGTTGCCCTGGCCGTTAAGCCAACTGTAGATACTCTGATCCCACCCCGCAGGGGTCTTTTCATCGAGATCATACTCTTTGCACGACGTCAAGGTACTGCCACCAACCACCAGCACTGCAGCGGCCAGCAACAAGTGACGGGCCCGCATGCAGATTTTTTGCGTTTCTTGGGTTTTCATACGTTTTGTCGGTAATGATTTGTTATTGAATTGTTTGTTTTGCCTTGTTATCTTTGATCCACATTGTTTTTTGGCGATGCAAAGGTAATAATAAACCGCGTATTGCGTTTGTTTACATGTCCGTCGCGTTTTTCTGTTCGTTACGTGCGCTTATAAATATGTTTCGCGTGTTTTTCTATTTGTCTCATGAAGAGGTTTCGCGTGCGCGAATACCTTATTTTAAAGAATGTGCAACATCAGATGAACGGTTTTTTGCGGCTTTTTTCATAACTTTGCAGCAGAATTCATTCAACACACATCATGATGAAGAAAAACTATTTTGTAGCTGCCGTCCTCCTGCTGACGGCCATGGCAACCAACGCAGAAGAAAAGCGTTTTGTTAGCCCTGACGGACAGATTGCCGTCACAGTGAACGATGAGGGTGGAAAGCCTGTTTATCAGGTAAGCCTCGGTGATAAGGATTTCCTGGGACGTTCCCCGTTAGGTCTGAAAGCCAATTTCGAAGACCTGACACAGGGACTGACCCTGAAAGCCTGCAACATCAGCAACGTCAAGGACTCGTATCAGCTGAAGACCTTCAAGCAGAAGAATGTACAGTATGAGGCTACTGAGGCGGTCTGCCAGTTCGAGAAAAACGGGCGGCAGGCCATGGATGTTATTTTCCGTGTCAGCAATCGCGATGTGGCTTTCCGTTACAAGATTTATCCCAGGAGGGGACGTGGCGGCGAGACCTTGGCGGCTGTTATTGAAAGTGAGGCTACAGGTTTTGTGCTGCCTGAAGGTTCAACCACCTTCCTTTGCCCGCAGTCCAAGCCCATGGGTGGTTTTGCACGTACATCGCCTTCCTACGAGACAGGTTACACTCTTGACGATGAAATGGGCAAAAACGGATGGGGCGAAGGCTATAGCTTCCCCTGCCTGTTTAAGATTTCTGCCGGCCAAGGGTGGCTTCTCATCTCTGAGACTGGCACCGATGGTAGTTATGTGGCTTGTCGCCTGCTCAACGATGGTGGTGCGAACTATCGCATAGGTTTTCCACAGACTGGTGAGCTGAACGGATACGGAACTACCACTGCTTCCGTTCCCCTGCCTTGTCTCACCCCATGGCGCACCATCACCCTCGGCACGTCGCTGAAGAACATTGTTGAGACCACTGTTGCCAATGACCTTGTTCAGCCCAAGTATGAGCCTTCGTGCGAATACACTTATGGCAAAGGCATGTGGTCATGGATTATCGGCATGGATGCCAGCTGCAACTTCGATGAGCAGAAACGCTATGTGGACTTTGCCGCAGCTATGGGTTACCGCTCCCTGCTGGTCGATGCGCTTTGGGACACACAGATAGGTTATGAGAAGATGGAGGAACTGTCGCGTTATGCCCGCAGCAAGGGTGTAGGGCTGTTCCTCTGGTACAATTCCAACGGTTCGTGGAACGATGCCCCTCAAGGCCCACGCCATAAGATGGACAAGAGTGGTGCACGCCGCAAGGAGATGGCTTGGATGCAGAAGAACGGCATTCTGGGAATCAAGGTCGACTTCTTCGGTGGCGACAAGCAGCAAATGATGCAGCTCTACGAAGATATCCTCACCGATGCCAACGACTATGGCATCCAATGCATTTTCCATGGCTGTACACTGCCGAGAGGTTGGGAGCGGATGTATCCTAACTACGTAGCCTCTGAGGCCGTTCTCGCTTCCGAGAATCTGCACTTCGGACAGGGTGCCTGCGATGCTGAGGCCTTCAATGCCTGCATCCATCCCTTCATCCGTAATACCGTTGGTTCCATGGACTTCGGCGGTTCCACGCTGAACAAGCACTATAGTGTGGACAACCAGCGCGGCACAACGCGCCGCACCAGCGATGTCTTCGCACTGGCCACAGCTGTGCTCTTCCAGTCGAGTGTGCAGCATTTTGCCCTGGCACCCAACAATCTGACCGATGCACCCGCATGGGCCATAGACTTCATGAAGCAGGTACCCACCACATGGGATGAGACCCGTTTCATCGACGGCTATCCCGGACAGTATGTTGTCATGGCTCGCCGCAGTGGCGACAAGTGGTATGTAGTGGGCATCAGTGCCGAGGACGTGACGGCCAAGGGTGGCAAGGCCGAGCCTCGCAAGCTCACCCTCCCCTTGGATATGTTCCCGAAGGGCGCCCAGCTCTCAGTCTATACCGACGATGCCAGCCTGAACGGCAGCGTGAAGACCGTTGTGCAGAACAAGAAGCAGACGCTCCTCGTCACCATCCCCAAGAACGGCGGCGTGGTCATCACGCAATAGGAAAAGTCATCCCGCCACTCAATGCTACTCCTTCAAGCAATCAAAGGTCGAGATCCAAGCAAAGAAGCCCGTTCCTTCAAGCAAGGAACGGGCTTCATTCAAGCAAGGAGTAATACCCCGTTTTTGATAAGATATTCCTGCTGATTCTGAGAATGCCGCTCACACATAGCGGGAATACTGCTCACTCAAGGTGAGAACTATTCTCGCCCCATGCGAGCGGCAATACTCGACGCTTTTGCAACGATACTCGCCACTTTTGAAGCGCATAATGCAACTCCTTCAAGCAACGAACGCTACGCGTTAAGGCAACGAGCAGCGATCAGAAGGCCAATGAGCGCAACGCACAAGGGCTGTGAGCGCAACGCACAAGGCCAACGAGTAAAAACTGCGAGAGGCATTCTGCACGTCCAGTAGCAACAGCTCACGTTACCTAAAGTAACACAGCACGTTACCTTAGTTAACGGCTTCCGTTACCTTAGGTAATGCAGGCTCACGTTTACCCTATTTTTTGTGTCACCCTTGTGTCACCCTGTGACACCCTTTCAAAGGCTGCACGCCCAGTGTTTATCGGCATTGTGTCAGCGTGTCACCCTTTTCTTACTTTTTATGTATATATTAGAATTTGGCTTCTCACAGTTTCTGCTTTTTTGCTTGATTACAAAATAATTGTCCGAATCGCTTGGCGGTTCGGATTTTTATTTGTATATTTGCACCCGACTCAGGTAGCCCTAAAGGGTGAGTGGGTCATACTTTTGTGGCAAAAGGACGTTTACGAACGTTATCTTCGACGTGAGAATCTCGCAAATTCAAGACCAGAAGATACGCAACTGAAACGTCCACTTTGGGTGTATTGTACCCTGTCCGTGTTTTGGACACCGTCAATATATCTCGGCGTGGGCTATCTCGAGTTGCTTATCCTGGTCAAGGCAATGCGAGAGCCCTCACGTGGGATAGGCGAAGTAGAGCACCCACGTCTTTCCGTTTAACACGATTAACCGCTGAATCCGGGTGACTATAGGTAATATACTTATTGCATATGGATCAAATTACTATTAAGGAACTTTACAAAAAGTTACAAAAACAAATTGATGCCGCTGATGACATTGATGTCTTTTACATTGGTAAGGCTAAGGATGTCCAGAAGAGAGCGAAAGAACATCAAGAGCAAGACCGTTTACCATTTACCATTACTTTAGCATCAGGTTCAGAAACATCTATTCTTAAAGGGGAAAAGTATCTGCAATCAAAATTATTAAACGACAATCGTTGTTTGAACAAACAGAAAGGAGGAGGACCTGAGGTAGAACATACTGACTCTCTCTATTTTTCTTATAGGAAGAAGACCACAAAGATAAAAACAATTGACGAATTAGACTATGAGGAGTTTGAGTGGGATAAAACGTACAAATTAATAGAATAAAATGGAACATAAAATAAGCAAAAATGAGATAGCTATTTTATGTGAGCTTCAATAATAATTCTAAAAAGATAAAGAAATGAAACTAATAAAACAATTATGTTTGGCATTCTGCTTGATAATCAGCATGAGTGCCTTTGGTCAAACAGAGGTAACAATTGGTCAGTTGAAATACGTGCTGAATGGTACGGAGGCGTATGTCTCTGGATACGTGGGGAGTCCTACTGACGTGGTGATACCTGCAACAATTGAATCTGACGGATTGACGTTTAAGGTGACTAGAGTCAATGGGGGCGCATTTCGTGATTGCACTACGATAACCAGTGTTAAAGCTGTAGGAAGTAATCTTAATGAGATAGGATATAGCGGTAATAGCTATGGTGCTTTTCAAGGATGTACTTCGCTTGCATCAGTTTCCTTTCCTTATGTAAAGATAATTAATGTAGGTTCTTTTAAATATTGTAGCAACTTACAATCTGTTTGGTTAGGGTATAGTCTTACGAATTTAAACGGAGGTAGTGTTTCTTATGATGGCGTCTTTTATAATTGCACAATGCTTTCATATATTATTATTCCTGCATCATGCACACCAAATAGTCGGTATACATTTTCAGGCTGCAGCCGTCTCCAGGCCATCATTTATCTTGGCACTCAAACAGACAAATGTGGTTCGAATGCCGATGTATATAACGTAAACAATATGCTAAACTGGAGCGAGAGCAGCTTTACCTATTCGGGCAAGTCGCCACAGCCGACGTTTACGACCAACCTGCCTGCTGGATTCCAGCCCACTAGTAATGCGGCTCAGGGAAACTTGGAGAAGAATGTGGGAACATATGAGACAACGGTGCCCGTGACGTTTAGGAACACAGAGATGGAATTCACGGCGAATATACCTTATACCTATACTATTACCCCGGCAACATTGACCGCTCGCGTGAAGCCTGCGACGAAAATGTATGGTGAGGCCAACCCGCCGTTCCAGTCGGAGTATTCAGGATTCGTTGGAGGCGAGGGATCATCAGTCATTAGTAATCATGGCACCTATTCCACCAACGCAACTACTAAGAGCAGTGTTGGCAGTTACGCTGTTACTCAGTCGGGAGCATCGGCTACGAACTATACTTTCAAATATGAGAGTGGAACGTTAACAGTGACCAAGGCACCACTACGTATGGAAGTAAGGGACAAGAAAATGGAATATGGAGACCCGATTCCCGGGTTTGACGTGGACTATTATGGTTTGGTGAATAGTGAGGCCAAGCCAGAATGGATAACAACTCCCTCTGTCACTACATCAGCTACGTCGAAGAGTGATGCTGGTACCTATCCGATAACTATCAATGGCGGCGAGGCTAAAAACTATGACGTAAAGTTCAAAGACGGCACGCTGACCATCAACAAAGCCATACTGACAGCAACCACAAAGGATGCGAGTAGGATATATGGAGAAAAGAATCCTGATTTCGAACTGAAATACGAGGGACTGAAAAATAATGAAACGGCTCCCGCCTGGGCAAAGGCTCCAACTTTTGCTACGCCTGCTACGGAGACTAGTCCTGTGGGAAAGTATGATATCACGGCAACAGGTGAGGCTAAGAACTATGTACTACAATTTGTGAACACTGGAAAATTATCCGTCACGAAAGCGCCGCTGAAAGCAACGGCCCGTTCGTACACAAAGAAACAGTTTGACAACAACCCCAAGTTTGTGGTTGACTATGAAGGCTTCAAGAACGGTGAGACCAAGTTGGCACTGACGGAAGAGCCTATCGCCACCACTACGGCCACACTGAACAGCAAGCCCGGCACGTATCCTATCACCTTGTCTGGTGGTATTGCCATGAACTATGAGTTTACATACGTCAGTGGCATATTGACCATCATTCCGCGTGATGACCCAGACCCCAATGCCAACGTGCTGACTATCGACAATCTGGTAGGCAATAAAGGCTCACAGTGCATCCTGCCGATAGCCATGAAGAATGAGAAAAAGATTACTGGAGTTCAGATAGACCTTTATTTGCCTCAAGGTGTGACGATAGCCAAAGACGGCAAGGGGAAGATGCTGATTTACACCACTAATCGTATGGCTGGAAACTACTCAGTAACGAGTAACCAGATGAATGGATTTGTAAGAATCCTAGGCTATTCTACCGATGGCGATGCCTTCACAGGCAATAGTGGCGACATCTTGAATGTAACGCTGGATGTCAGCAGTTCAATGGTTGATGGCGACTACGACATCAAACTGAAGGATATTGTGCTCTCCGATGTGAACAATACGGAATACCATCCCGAGGATGTAGATGCTACGCTGACTGTGAAGAATTACAAGATAGGTGATGTAGATAACAGCGGAGCCATTAATATTAACGATGTGGTATGCATCATCAACTATATTCTTGGCAAACAAGTGGGAACGTTCATTGTTGAGGCTGCCGACGTTGACGGTAGTGGAAAGGTGAATATCAATGATGTGGTGACACTGATTAACCGTTATATACTGAAGCGTACTAATGTACGTGCCAAGACAACTGAAAATGTGACCAGAGGGGTTGAGGACAACAATTATCTGCATCTGAATCAGATTGACATAAAGCCTGGCGAGACGAAAGAAGTGGAGCTGTTGATGAAAAACTCTGGTACGGTGGCAGCGGCTCAGGGTAATATCAAACTACCAGAAGGCTTGTCGTTTGTCACGAAAAGCAATGGTCGTGTGGACGCCAGCAATGTGGATACAAGAGCCGAAGGCTATACGCTATCGTGTGCCATACAAGATGACGGCTCTATGACCTTTGCCCATTATTCGCCTGACGGATATACATACGATGGCAAGAGTGGTGGAATCTTCAAATTTAAGATTCAGGCCGCAGACGATGCTAAGTCTGGCAGTTATGAGGTAAAGATGTCAGAAGTCGTTTTGTCGGTTGATGGAGTAGGCGTAGAAATACCCAACCGCACAAGTGTGCTGAATGTTGAAGGTGGAAGTAACGATGAGACTATCTTTGACGTTGGCGACCTGACCAGCCTTGTGAACTATATCATGAACAGGCAGGGCAGTGTGTTCAACCAGCAGTATGATCTGAATAACGACGGAGAATTCAACATAGGTGACATAATCCTGATGATAAAGATGATTCACCAGAGCAATGCTGCCCGTGTAACTATGGCAAAAGCAAGGACAGTAAATGGCCTGACGACAGATGTGGATTTGTCGAAGTTTACGGCAGCGCAGATGATTGTGAGTGTAGGCGAACAGGCAAAGGTTGCCTCCATCCGGCTGAAAGGAAAGAACAAAGAAACACATAGGTTGAGTTACGAGCCAATGGGAAATGGCCTGTTCTCTATAGTCATATACTCTCAGACAAACCAACTGCTGAATGTAGAAGAGGATGGACTGCTTGAAGTGGAGTTCGCAAACGGCAGTAGTGAGGTTGCTATTTCCGATGTGATACTGTCCACTCCTGCCTCTGATTGTGTCTGGATTGACAGCCTGCCCGTAGGGGCTACAACGGGTATCTGCCTGCCAACGGCAACAGAAGCCTACGACATCTATGACCTGAACGGCAGAAAGGAACTGAAGGACGGACTGCGCAAGGGCATCTATATTATGAATGGTAAGAAGACTGTGGTCAGATGAAAGCAAGGATTGTATTTCTCATGGCAGCCCTGCTGACTATGACCACTGCCCTACGGGCAGCTGACGGAATAGGAATAGCAGAGGTATCGGTGAAGCCTGGCGAAGAGGCCGACCTGAAAGTATCCATCACGCAGGATACGAAAAACTATATGGGCTTCCAGTTCGACATAGAGTTGGCCAATGGCCTGTCAATGGTGTCGAACACAATCTCTAATGGGCAGAACAATGACCCTGTCTGTGATATGGAGAAGATCGGGACCAACACCTATCGTTTCATGGTTTACTCCAATGCCTTGAAAGCATTCAGTAACGGAGAGGTCCTGTCGCTGCGTGTAAGGGCAGGCAGTGGGATGGCCTACGGTGAGTACCTGCTGGCATTGCGCAATATTATTCTGTCGGATGAGAATGGGAACACCGTGAAGCCAGCAAGCAGGAACTGCAAGGTCAGGGTAGTTGTTGACCATTTGGAAGAGAGCCTGTCGCTTGAGAGCGGTGTCATCAAGCAGGGAGAGACGGAAGATGTCGGACTGTCTATCGCGCAGGAGTTTGAGTATTCCGGCTTCCAGCTTGATTTGAAGTTGCCCGAAGGTTTGTCGTTGACTAAGGGCATCGACGGCCAGCTGTACACAGTATCAGGTAGCCAACCAAGCGACCTTGTATGTGAAGTGGAGGCATTAGGTGGCAACAGCTACAGGCTTATGGTCTATTCCTACTCTCTGAAACCGATTAAGAGCGGTGAGGTGCTGAAACTTCATATCAAGGCAAGCAGCGGAATGGAACCGAAGGACTATTCGCTGCAGCTGAGCCAGATGATGCTGTCCGATGCTGATGGACAGGTGAAGAAGCTGAGCAATCGTGTGTCTACCATCAAGGTGATAAGTGGGAGTTATACATTGACATATCTTTTGAATGATGAGGTATACAGGACTTATGAAATGCATTCAGGAGAAACGATTACCCCAGAACCTGTACCGACGAAGGAGGGCTACACGTTCTCTGGTTGGAGTGGTGAGCCAAGCACCATGCCATCAGAGGATGTGACTGTGACTGGTTCGTTCAACGTCAACTATTACAAACTGACCTACATGGTGGATGGTGAAGTGTACAAGACAAGCGAAGCTGAGTACGGTACGCGTGTTCCTCCTGAAGACGAGCCTACGAAGGAGGGGTACACCTTCTCTGGTTGGGACGGGCTACCGAACTCGATGCCTGCTCACGATGTTACAGTGACTGGTTCGTTCACTAAAGGTAATTACACGTTAACATACGTAGTGGATGGTGAAACATACAAGACTGTCAGCTATGACTATGGTGCAAGTATAACACCAGAATCCGAACCCACGAAGGAGGGCTATACATTCTCAGGGTGGAGCTATATCCCCAGCACCATGCCAGCAGAGGATGTGACTGTAACAGGAACATTCACTGTCAACTACTACAAGTTGACCTATATGGTTGATGGTGAAGTGTACAAGACGTCCGAGATAGAGTATGGCGTAGGTGTTGTTGCAGAATCTGCACCCACGAAGGACGGGTACACCTTCTCTGGCTGGAGCGAGATACCCAGCTCCATGCCTGCTCATGACGTGACTGTGACAGGTTCGTTCACTAAGGGCAGCTACACGCTGACGTATGTGGTGAATGGTGAAACCTACAAGACTGTCAGTTACGACTATGGAGAAAACATCACACCTGAGTCCGAACCCACGAAGGAGGGCTATACGTTCTCTGGGTGGAGCGGTGAGCCAAGTACTATGCCAGCAGAGGATGTGACTGTGACTGGTTCGTTTACAGTCAATCAATACGACTTGACTTATATGGTTGATGGAAAAACCTACGATGTTGTCAGTTATCTGTATGGTGAGACCATCACGCCTGAGGCAGAGCCTACGAAAGAGGGCTATACGTTCTCTGGCTGGAGCTGGATTCCAAGTAAGATGCCTGATGAAGATGTAACGATAACAGGATTCTTTACTATCAATAAGTATAAGCTGACGTACATGATTGATGGCAAGGTATACAAGGAAGTGGAGGTGGAGTATGGTGCAGCGATCAAACCAGAGCCGCAGCCCGAAGGTGACTACGTCAGCTTCAGCTGGACGGGACTGCCAGAGACCATGCCAGCTAAGGACGTGACGGTACAGGCAGATTATGTTACAGGCATCTACGGCGCTACGCTAAATGATAAAGGACAAATGATAAATGATAAATGGTACGACCTGAAAGGTCGCCGCATCAGTCAACCGAAGAAGGGCGTGAACATCCTCCGTAACAGCAACGGAAAGGCTAAAAAGGTCGTGATAAAGTGAACTTCCCTGTCACCTTTGGGTTGTTCCGATAGTTGGAACAACCAGTTCTGGTAATCTATACGAGTTGTCCAGATAATCCCTTTACCCCCTAAGAGATTATCTGGACAACTCGTTAAGACTATCTCTATGGCGCGTAGAAATGCCAAGGTGGCAACAAGTGTGCCTCCTAAGAAGTAATCCTTTCGAATAATAAAGTAAAAGGAAACAAGGCGAAAGATTGTTGTTACATACGGATAAGCCGTTTTGGGGGAAAAGACATATCTTTGCACGAAATTATGAACAACTATCAACTCATTAAATCGTAAATCAAACATGAAACCAATGATGAAAACTCTGCTGACGGCAGCATTTGCTGCCATGCCGCTGTTAGGAATGACTGCAGCAACGACTTCGGCTGCTCCACAAAAGCGCGCCCAGAAAACACAGAAGAAGCAACAGGTGAAGGAGACGGCTCCCGACCCCAATTTCTACATCTTCCTCTGCTTCGGACAGTCGAACATGGAAGGCAATGCACGTCCTGAGTATGTTGACCTGGAAAGCCCAGGCCCACGCTTCTTGCTGATGCCCGCCGTCGATGCACCTAAAGAGGCTCCACGCCGTAACCAGGTCATCAATGGCCTATCGGCTTTCGACAACTGGAAAGAGCGCAAGATGGGCGAGTGGTGCGAAGCTGCTGCCCCCCTGTGTCGTCCTGAAACCGGCCTGACGCCTGCCGACTGGTTTGGCCGCACACTCGTGGCTTCACTGCCCGAGAACATCAAGATCGGTGTGATACACGTTGCCATCGGTGGTATCGACATCAAGGGATTCCTGCCCGATAGCATTCCTTCCTATGTCGAGAAGAAGGCTCCCGGCTGGATGAAAGGCATGCTGGCCAACTACGACAACAACCCCTATGAGCGATTGGTGACGCTGGCCAAGAAGGCTCAGAAGGACGGTGTGATCAAGGGCATACTGATGCACCAGGGTGAGACCAACACCGGCGACCCGAAGTGGGCTGGCATGGTGAAGCAGGTGTACGAGAACCTGTGCGGCGACTTGCAACTGAAGCCCGAGGAGGTGAACCTCTATGTAGGCAACATAGTGCAGGCCAATGGCCAGGGCGTTTGTATTGGCTGCAAGAAGCAGATAGACGAGCTGCCGCAGACCATCCATACCTCTCAGGTCATCTCTTCCGACAACTGCTCGAACGGCCCCGACCGCCTGCATTTCGATGCTGCCGGCTATCGCGAGCTGGGCTGCCGCTACGGTGAGGCCGTGGCACGTCATCTGGGCTTCGAACCCAAGCGTCCGGCAAACCTGCCCGTGGCAGTGAAGAAAATCGAGGTACCTGCCGATGCTGTGACCGGCGAATACACCATTCCCGGCAACGACTTCCCGAAGGTTGACAGCCAGCGCCGCGCCTACTTCCGCATCAACGCACCGCAGGCCAAGAAAATTATCGTTGACATCTGCAGCAAGAAGTACGAGATGCAGCCGCAGGGCAATGGCATCTTCATGGCCGTTACCGACCCGCTGCCAGTGGGCTTCCACTACTACTTCATGAACATTGACGGCGTGAACTTCATCGACCCTGCCAGCGAGACCTTCTTCGGATGCAACCGAGAATCGGGTGGTCTTGAGGTTCCTGAGGGTCCCGAGGGTGACTACTACCGTCCGCAGCAGGGCGTGCCCGCAGGCAGTGTGCGCAGCATCTACTACTACAGTAACGAGCAAAGCAAGTGGCGTCACGCATTGGTCTATACGCCTGCCGAGTACGACCAGAAGAAATGCATCAAGAAACGCTATCCCGTGCTCTACCTGCAGCATGGCATGGGCGAAGGTGAGACCAGCTGGGCCATCCAGGGCAAGATGCAGCACATCATGGACAACGCCATTGCCTCAGGCGAGGCTGTGCCGATGCTTGTGGTCATGGAGAGTGGCGATATCAAGGCTCCCTTCGGTGGAGGCAACAACCGCCAGGGTATGAGCGACTACGGAACATCGTTCTATCCAGTGCTGCTGAACGACCTCATTCCCTATATCGATGCCAACTTCCGCACGAAGAGCGACCGTGACAACCGTGCCATGGCAGGTCTCTCGTGGGGTGGCCACCAGACGTTTGACGTGGTGTTGAACAACATGGACAAGTTCGCATGGCTTGGCACGTTCAGCGGCGCCATCTTCGGCCTTGACGTGAAGACCGCCTACAACGGCGTGTTTGCCAATGCCGATGAGTTCAACAAGAAGATACACTACATGTACATGAACTGGGGCGAAGAGGATTTCATCAAGAGCGGCGACATTGTGAAACAGCTGCGTGAGCTGGGCATCAAGGTCGACTCCAGCGAGTCAAAAGGCACCGCACACGAGTTCCTCACCTGGCGTCGTGGACTCCATGAGTTCATACCTCATCTCTTTAAGTAGTACATTGTTTTAGTAATACAATTCAAGAAACGGCCGCTCAACCTCTGATTGGGCGGCCGTTTCCAATTTCCCTGTTATCCGTTCGTCACAATGATGAAGTGCATTCTCTTTTTCCATGGCCTCTCTTTTGCTTGGATCTCGGCCTTGGACTGATTGAAGAGATTAGCAAGAAGCCGGATGCCTAGTCGACTGCAGAAAGGAGAATCTCTGAGAGGGTGGGATGGATGTGGACCATGTCCGCCAGTTGTGCGACAGTAGCATGACAGCACATCAGCACGCTGACCTCCTGAACGATGTCGGCTGCGTGTGCACCAAAGGCATGACAGCCCAGGATGGTGCCAGCAGCCTGTGCGTCAGACAGCGGGGTGAAGAAAAGCTTCAGCATCCCCTCAGTCTCGCCCATGGCAAGTGCTTTGCCGTTGGCACGCCAGAAGGCCTTACGACATTCATAGGCCACGGCCTGGCTCTTGAGCTGTTCTTCCGTAGGACCAACGCAGGCCGCCTCAGGATTTGTGAAGATAGCAGCAGGCATGATGTCGAAACGGATGTTGTCCGGCTTTCCCATCAAGTGGTTCACGGCATGCACAGCCTGCATCTCGGCGGCATGGGCCAGCATCTGCCTGCCATTGACGTCGCCGATGGCATAGATGCCTTTGACGGTGGTCTGGAAGTGATTGTCCACGACAATGCCCTGCCGCTCGTCATAATCAAAGCCAGCCTTTGCAAAGTCCTCCTGCACACGCGGCTTGCGGCCTGTTGCCATGAGGATGAGATCGGCATCGATGTCGCACAGGTTTTCCACAGCGGTCTTCATCCTGAAGGTAATACCTGTCCGTTCCAACAGCTTGCGCAGACGCTTTGCAATGTCGCTATCGAGTGCAGGCAGACATTCTTTCAGGTATTCGATGACGGTCACCTCGGAACCAAAACGATGGAACACACTGGCAAACTCCATACCGATGACTCCTGCGCCAATGATACAGAGCCGTTTGGGAAGAGACTCGACATTGAGCAGTCCTGTGGAATCTACCACACGGGGATCGTCACGTCCCGGGATAGGGAGCCATTTCGTCTCAGAACCTGTAGCAACGATGATGCTGGGTGCAGAAAAAGCTTCAGAAGGGTCGCTGCCGGCAGCGCCGACCGTGTAGGTGTCGAGGAAACAGGCTTTATCGCGGACAAGGGTGATATTGGGATGCGATAGAATGCCCTCGACCCCGGTACGCAGCTGGGACACCACCTTTGACATGCGCTCACGGGCTTCTTCAAAGGAGGCAGAATGGACATAGGTCTTCGTGGGGATGCAACCCACATTCAGACATGTTCCTCCTACGTCGCTGCCCTCGAAAATGACAACCTTCAAGCCCTGTTTGGCAGCATATTCAGCGGCGCGGTAACCGCCTGGTCCCGCGCCGATGATAATCAGATCAGTTTTGTTCATTTCTCAACTGCTTATAGGTGGTGACAGGATGCTTGGCAGCCAGCACATCATCGACACGCCCGATAGGAGTGTTGTGGGGCGCTGACTTCACCAGCTCAGGATCAGTCTTGGCTTCCTCTGCTATCTTCCGCATCACGGCAATGAAACCGTCAAGTGTCTCTTTCGATTCGTTCTCCGTCGGCTCAATCATGAGGCTTTCATGGAAGAGCAGCGGGAAGTAGATGGTAGGCGCATGATAGCCATAGTCCAGCAAACGTTTTGCCACATCCATCGTGGTGACGCCAGTACTCTTGTCCTTCAGACCGTCGAACACGAATTCATGGCAACAGAGACCATCGATGGGCAGTTCGTAGACATCCTTCAGCGACTCTTTGATGTAGTTGGCATTCAATGTGGCAAGCGGTCCTACCATCTTTATCTGGTCACATCCAAGAGTGAGGATATAGGCATAGGCACGCATCATCACGGCGAAATTGCCATAATAGGGCGAAACGAAGGGGAAGAACTCCTGCAGTCCCTCGCGCACGCCTACGGGGCCGGAGCCAGGGCCTCCGCCGCCATGAGGCGTAGAGAAGGTCTTATGGAGATTGATGTGCATCACATCGAATCCCATGTCACCCGGACGGCAGACACCCAGCATAGGATTTAAGTTGGCTCCGTCGTAATACATCAAGCCTCCGCAGTCGTGGACGAGTTTTGCAATCTTGGGGATGCTTGTCTCGAAAAGTCCCAGTGTATTGGGATTGGTCATCATCATCGCAGCTATGTCAGAACCATGCTGTGCGATGAGTCTTTCAAGATCGTCCAGGTCAACCATTCCATGCTGGTTGGATTTCACCTCGACTATTTCCAGGCCGCAGACGGCTGCCGATGCTGGGTTGGTTCCATGGGCAGAGTCGGGTACGATGACCTTCTTTCGTTGCATGTCGCCATGCGAACGATGATAGTTGTCAATCGTCATCAGACCCGTCAGCTCACCATGAGCACCGGCGTAGGGTTTGAAGGTGAAGTGGGCAAGTCCTGTCAACGTACAAAGCGATTTCTCCAGCAGTGTCATCAGTGCGTTGGCTCCTGCCGTTGTATGTGCCGGCTGCAGGGGGTGCAGTTGCTGGAACTGCGGCAGCGAGGCCATCTCCTCATTGATTTTCGGATTGTACTTCATCGTACACGATCCAAGCGGGTAGAAGCCTGTATCTACGCCGAAGTTATTATTAGAAAGGTTCGTGTAATGGCGCACCACTGTCAGCTCATCGCATTCAGGCAGTGCGGCATCCTCTGCCCGGCACAGTTCCTCGGGAACAGTGTATTCTCCGAAATTGTTATGGGGCAGGCTATAGCCTTTACGTCCCTGCTTCGACAGTTCGAAGATCAGGTTTCCATAGAGTCGGTTGTTCATAAGGCGGCAATCTTTACGAGGTTATCGACTTCTTCTTTTGTACGTTTCTCGGTGACGGCGAAGAGGAAGCCATTATGAAAACGCACTCCGCCCAAGAAACCTTTCTCCAGGAAACGCTGGTAGAGGGTGTCGGCATCACCATCGTATTCCACATAGAACTCATTGAAGAACGGTTTGCTGAATGGCAGCGCAAAACGTCCGGTCTTCAGCAGTTCATCGCAGAGATAGTGGGCTCCGGCATACGACAGCTGGGCTGCCTCTTTCAGACCCTGTCTTCCCATCAGCGACATGTAGACGGTTACGAACAGAGCCATCAGGCTTTGGTTCGAGCAGATGTTGGAAGTGGCTTTCTGCCTTCGGATATGCTGCTCGCGTGCCTGCAGGGTGAGAACGAAGGCCCGCTGGCCACGGTTATCCTTGGTCATGCCCACAATGCGGCCTGGCATCTTGCGGATGAGCTTTTCTGTACAACACATATAACCCACGTAGGGACCGCCCAACTGCATCGGTATGCCCAGACTTTGCCCGTCGCCGACAGCGATGTCGGCACCCCATTCGCCCGGGGTCTTCAATATGGCGAGGTCGGCAGCCACACTGTCCATAATGAACAGCGCCTTCTGCTCGTGACAGGCTTCGGCAAAACCTGTGAAATCCTCGACGATGCCAAAGACGTTGGGCTGCTGTACAATGACACCGGCAAAGCCGCCCTCGGCCAGTTTTGCCTTCACATCGTCGAGAAGGGTGACACCGTCCCTGGCAGGCAGCACCTGCAGCTCTATTCCCTGATGCAGCGCATAGGTATGCAGAACAGCGTATGTCATGGGGTTCATGCACCCCGTCAGCAGCACCTTGTTTACCTTCTTGCCAGCTGCCACAGCCATCATCATGGCCTCGGCACAGGCAGTAGTACCATCGTACATCGAGGCGTTAGACACATCCATACCCGTCAGTTCTGCCATCATGCTTTGATATTCAAAGATATAGTGAAGCGTACCCTGAGAGATCTCTGCCTGATAAGGCGTGTAGGAAGTCAGGAATTCCGAACGCTGCAGCAGATTGGGTATCACCGAGGGAGTATAATGGTCGTATATGCCCATACCTGCAAAGCAGGTGAGTTGTTTGTTCTGGGAACCAAGTTTCTCGAAGAGCTGCCTCACCTCCATTTCGCATTCTGCCCTGGGCAACTCGTAGTCACTCTTGAAACGGATGACCTTAGGTATCTGGGCGTAAAGTTCATCGAGGCTCTTCACCCCCGACTTCTCTAGCATAACCTGAAGGTCTTCCTCCGTATGGGGAAAATACTTGTACATCAATAAGAAAGTGAAAAAGGTTAATTACTTATTCGCAGAAAGCCTTGTAAGCCTCGGCATCCATCAGGTTTTCAAGTTCAGCCTTGTCGCTGAGTTCCACCTTGATGATCCAGTTCTCGAATGCATCTTGGTTGATCAGTTCGGGAGCGTCCTCCAGGGCTTCATTGATTTCCACAACCGTGCCGCTGACTGGCGATATCAGGTCGGAGGCAGCCTTCACGCTCTCCACGGCACCGAACTCCTCGCCTGCTGTCACCTCATCGTCCACTTCGGGCATATCAACATACACTACATTGCCTAAGGCGTTCTGCGCATAATCGGTAATACCGATGAAGCCAAAATCTCCGTCTACTCTAACAAATTCATGTGACTCCGAGTAGTAGAGTCCTTCCAATACTTTTGACATAGTACTTTTATAGTTTTAATGTTTTACTTATTACTTTTTATAGCTCTTGTTATAGAACTGTTTCTTCACCACCTTTCCCGGGAACACCTTCTTGCGGATCTGGATCTGCAGCTCGGTGTCGAGCTTGGAATACCTAGCATCAACAAGTGCCATACATACGCTCCTGTCTGAAGAAAGAGTGTGATAGCCCGTGGTCACTTCACCGACGGGTTCGCCGTCCATATTCAAGACGGTATAGCCGTGACGGGGAATGGCCTTGTCGAAGAGTTCTATGCCGACGAGTTTCTTCGCGGGTCCCTCGGCCTTTTGCCGGGCCAATGCCTCCTTGCCGATGAATTCTTCCTTGTCGAGCTTCACAAACATGCTGAGTCCCGCCATAATGGGGGTAATGCTCTCTGACAGTTCGTCGCCATAGAGCGGCAATCCCACCTCGAAGCGTAAGGTGTCACGGCACCCCAAGCCACAAGCCTGCACACCGGCATCTATCAACTTGTCCCAGCAGTCACGGATATAATCGTGCGAGGCATAGATTTCGAAGCCGTCCTCGCCAGTATAGCCAGTACGCGAGATGAGAACCTCGCCAATGGTCTTACAAGTATAGAAAGTCATCTCGCTGCATTCTATACCCAACACGGTCTCGACGACGTGCTCTGCCTCCGGTCCCTGTACGGCAATCTGTCCGTAGAAGTCTGAGCGGTTCTGCAGGTCAATGTCGAAACCAGAGGCATGTTGCTGCATCCAACTCCAGTCCTTGTCGATGTTGGCGGCGTTGATGACGAGGAAGAAGTCGTTCTCACCCATTTTGTAAACCAGCAGGTCGTCCACAGTGCCACCGTCCTCGTAGCACATCATTCCATAGAAGATTTTCCCCACGGGTGCACCGGCAACATCATTGGTAAAGATGTGCTGCACGTAACGTTCAGCATCCTTTCCCTGTACAGTTACTTCGCCCATGTGCGACACGTCGAACAGTCCCACCTTCTCACGCACGGCAGCATGTTCGGGAGCAATGCCGGCATTCTGATACAGCAAAGGCATGTCGAATCCTCCAAAGGAGACCATCGTTGCACCTAACGAGACATGCTTGTCGTGAAGACATGTCTTCTTGTCTTTCTTTTCAAGTTCTTGTCTGATAGCCATTTTTAAGTTTTTAGGTTATTGAGTTCTTTCAACTGTGTTATTGCGGCCACCTCGTTCTCTGTCAACATCAGTTCTCCGTCGCAGAGCGTTTCACGTATCAAGGCTTTCACCTCTTCAAGTGTCAGTGGCGTATAGTCTTTCAAGAGGGTAATGCGCTGGCGCACACTCTGTATGCCCTTTTTCTGCAGTTTCTCCAGCCCCGGAGTAATAGCCTTGAGCATATGCACCATATTCGTATCATAGAGCAGCGTACTATGCACAATGCTTCGTCTGCCTACATGGTAGCAGGCCGTTCCGCAGAGCTTCCGATTGCCTATCATGATGTCGTTGTGGATAGTACCTGTGGCCTGCACGCCTAACTTGCGGAGCACTAACAGCACCATATTGACAAAACGATTGAAGGCAAAGCCTACGTTTTCCTCTGAAGTGACGAACGAGAGCATCAGGTTGTCATTGTCGGCATAGACGCAGCCTCCCCCACTCTTACGGCGGTACACCTCGATGCCTTGTTCCTGACAATAGGTCATGTCCACCTCGTTCTCCAACACCTGATGGCGTCCGTAGATAACGGTGGGATCCACCTGCCACATGAAGAAACAGTCGGTTTCGTCCGTCGTGCGCGCCAGATACTCTTCCATAGCCAGATAGAACGAGATACCGCGCTTCTTTTCAGGCTCAGGTAGCGAGACGTACTTCACCTCTTACTGTTTCACCTTATTCCCATGCGGGCCTCCACCACGTTCACCACATAGTCACCTAGCTTCTCGCACTCGCTGATGAGGTCGATGTAGATGGTTCCCTCGGCGTAGGTATATTCGTGGTTGTTCACGTCGTTGATGTTCTGCGCCTTGAGCTGGTTGCGGTAGTTGTTGATTTCGTTCTCTATATTGAATGTACGGTGCACATCGTACGTTTCCTTGCGTCCGCCCAGCAGTTTGTTCATCTCCGTGAGAGCATTGTCCGTAAGTCCCATCATCTGGTGTAGGTGACTGTACTGCTTCTCGTTGAAGTGATCCTGCTTGGCAGCATATTTGCGATTGATGGTACGTGCCATGTTGAAGCAGGAGTCGCCGATAGACTCCAGCTCGCTCACCTCGCGAAGCATGGCACGGATCTTGCCTTTGGTGTCGTCGGAAAGGTGTGCATCGCTCACGTTCTCCAGATACTTGGCTATCTCCAGCTCCATATTGTCGCTGATGCTCTCGTATTTCTCGATACGCGAATATAGCTTGTTGAAATCATTCTCGTTGCTGTCCTTCTTGCTCGACACGCTGCTGGACAGATTGAGCAGTTCCTGCACCATGCCGAACATGCGCTGCATACGCTCTGAGAACGAACGTATCTCCTTCTGTGCCTCCAACACGGAGAGTTCGGGGGTCTTCATGAAACCGGCAGTAATGAAATGCAGACGGAAGTCCTCTTCCTCGTCCACCTTCTTCGGCTTAATAGCCCAGCATACCAACCGTTCAATCTGGGGGATGAACCAGATGAGGATGAATGTGTTGGCCACGTTGAAGCACGTATGGAAGGCAGCCAGGACAAAGCTCAGCTTGGCAGCATTGGCCATGAAGGTATCCACACCCACTGCCTCTTTCGTCATGGTCACGTCGTAACCCACCAGTCCACAGACAGCATCGATGAAGGGACGGAAGACAAACAGGATCCAGAACACACCGAAGAAATTGAAGAACATGTGCGAAAGAGCTGCACGGCGTGCCTGCGTATTGGCCGACAGGGCTGCGAGATTGGAAGTGACGGTTGTACCGATATTCTCACCCATGACCAATGCAATACCCTGATAGATGGGCAGTGCGCCACTGGAGCAAAGGATCATGGTAATAGCCATAACGGCTGCCGACGACTGCACGCAGAAGGTCATCACGCCACCCAGAAGGAGGAAAATGAGTGTGGTCGAGAACGATGTCGGGTCGAACGATGCAAAGAAGTTCAGCAACGTCTCGTTCTCGCCCAGATTCATCTCTGTTCCCGTCATGCGGAGCGTTCCCAGACCCAGTAGCAGGAACGACAGGCCGAAGAGGAAGTCGCCGATGTAACGGTAACGCTTCAGGTAAATCAGGATGATGCCGAGGAAGAATGCAGGATAGACGGCACTGGTAATGTCAAACGACATTCCCGCCGACATAATCCATGCTGTCAGCGTAGTACCAATATTGGCACCCATGATGACCGAGATGGCCTGGGCCAGCGTCAGCAGACCTGCATTGACAAACGAGACGGTCATCACCGTCGTTGCCGTGGAAGACTGTACAGAAGCTGTCACCAGCATTCCGGTGAGCATTCCTGTAAAACGATTGGTGGTCATGGCGCCCAACACGTGTCGCAGCTGAGGACCTGCCATCTTCTGGAGTGCTTCACTCATTGACTTCATACCGAACATCAATAGGGCCAACGAGCCAAGGAGTTTGAACAATACGAGCATAAAGTAACTGTTTAATTGATATTTCGGCTACAAAGATACAACATTTTATTGAATCATACAAATTTAATTGCACCGAAAGTACAAAAAAAATGCCTAAGTGCCGCTTATTTGCAGAAAATACTGTACCTTTGCACCCGCAAAGAAAAAACAGAAAGAATATGCCATACTTATTTTCATCAGAATCAGTATCAGAAGGCCATCCCGATAAAGTGGCCGACCAGATCAGCGACGCCATCCTTGACCAGTTCCTGGCTTACGACCCACAGGCTCATGTGGCCTGCGAGACATTTGTCACCACAGGACAAGTGGTCATCATGGGTGAAGTGAGCAGTAACGTCTATATAGACCTGCAGACAGTGGCTCGCAACACTATCAACAAGATTGGATATACCAAGGCAGAATACCAGTTCGACGGTAACTCCTGCGGAATCCTCAGTGCCATTCATGAGCAGAGCCAGGACATCAACAGGGGCGTCAGCCGGGCGGAAGAAGATGAGCAGGGAGCCGGCGACCAGGGAATGATGTTCGGCTATGCCACCAGTGAGACGGAGAACTATATGCCGGTATCGCTTGACCTGGCTCACCTCATTATGCGCACGTTGGCCGACATCCGCAAAGAAGGCAAGGAAATGACTTACCTCCGTCCCGATGCCAAGAGCCAGGTAACCGTCCAATACAGCGACGAGGGCGTGCCTCAGAGAATCGATACCATTGTCGTTTCCACGCAGCACGACGAATTCGACGAAGACCAAAAGATGCTTGACAGAATCAAGGACGACGTCATCAACATCCTCATTCCACGCGTCAAGCAGCAAATTCATTCACAGAAAGTGCTTGACCTCTTTGGCCTCGACATCAAGTATTATGTCAACCCCACAGGCAAGTTTGTCATTGGCGGACCTCACGGCGACACAGGTCTTACCGGTCGGAAAATCATTGTCGACACCTATGGTGGCAAGGGTGCACACGGAGGAGGCGCTTTTTCGGGAAAAGATCCTTCCAAAGTAGACCGCTCCGCTGCCTACGCAGCCCGGCACATCGCCAAGAACATGGTTGCAGCCGGTGTTGCCGATGAGATGTTGGTACAGATCAGCTACGCCATTGGCGTTGCCCAGCCCATGAACATCTATGTCAACACCTATGGACACTCAAAGGTCAATATGAGCGACAGCGAGATTGCCGGCAAGATTGAGCAGCTCTTCGACCTCAGACCCAAGGCCATTGAACGCTCCTTGAAGCTGCGTCAGCCCATGTACCTCGAGACAGCTGCATACGGACACATGGGCAGGAAGTGCGAGGTGGTACGCAAGACCTTCACCAGCCACTATCACCCCACGCGGGAAATCGACGTGGAGCTGTTTACATGGGAGAAACTTGACCGCGTTGCCGACATCAGAGCTGCCTTCGGACTCTGATGGCCCCATCCTTTCCACTTTGAACGTTGAGCATTGGACTTCACAGTAATCTCAGCTATTCACGACACCGTCCACGTAAGTGCCAGGGAGTCTCTGCCCGTCGATGAGGGCGAGGTGCTTTTCACCAATATCGACCTGGCACCCAGGAAGACACTGCGTCCCCAGACACCCTATCAGGTTCTGAGGATGCTTCCGCCTGACGCTACACCCGCACAGCAAGACTCAGCCATTCAGGCTTGGTTCCAGCCGGGCGAGATCCACTATAGCAGCCAGCCCGACACTCTACACCTGCCAGGACACGGCGTAGGAAAGAACCTCAAGGAGGTCAACCTGCCACAGTACTACCGCGAAAGTTTCTTCTCGAAGGACTCCCTACTCCATCCCGAACTCAATGCCGGACGTTTCGGAGTGGCTGGCGACCCCGTCAACTATGCTCTCCGCAACGATGACATCATCACATCGCTCTTGCTGCTGAGCTTCTTTCTTGCCATCATCGCCTTTGCCAACTCCATGCGTTTCATCGAACGCCAAGTGAAGGATTTCATCTATGCATCCCACTCCGAATCCTCCCTGACGGAAACGTCTACCGAGCTGCGCTTCCAGTTCTTCTTCGTCTTGCAGACCATACTGCTGCTGTCTATCTCCTATTTCTTCTACGTCACTCATTACGTGGCCGACACCTTCATCTTGCAGTCCGAATATCAGCTGCTTGGTATTATCTTCGGCGTCATCACCGCCTTCTTCATCTTAAAGGCGGGAGTTTATACATTGGTCAACACGGTGTTCTTCAGCAGTAAAAAAAACGAACAATGGCTCAAGTCCATCCTCTTCATCACGTCGATTGAAGGACTCCTGCTCTTCCCAGCTTCTATGTTACAGGTTTATCTGGAACTCCCGTCAAAGACTGTTGTATATTATTTGATATTTGTACTCATTTTTGTTAAAATACTTACCTTTTATAAGGCATGGCACATCTTTTTCCGACAAAAAGGTTTTTTATTACAGATTTTTTTGTACTTTTGTGCCCTCGAAATCATACCCCTGCTTTCTTTATGGGGCGGGTTGGCAATGATTGTTGACCAATTGAAAGTAAATTTTTAGGACACAGAAATGATTAAGAAGATTCTGGTTTCCCAACCAAAGCCTACGAGCGAGAAATCGCCGTATTACGACATTGCAGAAAAATTTGAGGTAGAGATAGTCTTCCGTCCTTTTATCAAGGTCGAGGGCATTTCAGCAAAAGAGTTCCGCACCCAGAAGGTGACCATTCTCGACTATACGGCCATAGTCTTCACCTCACGCCATGCGATCGATCACTTCTTCACACTGGCCAAGGAGATGCGTATCAACATCCCCGAGGACATGAAATACTTCTGCGTCACCGAGACCATAGCACTCTACATACAGAAATATGTGCAATATCGCAAGCGGAAGGTCTTCTTCGGCACTTCAGGACGCGTCGACGATCTGATACCAGCCATGGTGAAGCATAAGAACGAACGCTATCTTGTGCCAATGAGCGACGTTCACAACGATTCGCTGACACAGCTGCTCGACTCAAAGAAGCTCCAGCACTGCGAATGTGTCATGTACAGGACCGTAAGCAATGACTTCACACCCGATGAAATCAAGTCCTTCGACTATGACATGCTGGTCTTCTTCAGCCCATCAGGCATTGAGTCACTCATCAAGAATTTCCCCGACTTCAAGAATCAGGGAAAGGCCGTCATTGCCACCTTCGGACCCTCCACCGCAAAAGCCGCCCGTGAGGCAGGACTCAACGTGGGACTCGAAGCACCCTCCGAGAAGTACCCATCAATGACAGGAGCACTGCAGCACTACCTCATCGTCAATGACGAAGACTAACCATAGGATGTGAAACAGGCAGGCTTCCCCAAACAGGAGCGCATCATCAGCAAGAAGCTGATAGAGCAGCTCTTTGAAAACGGTCACAGTCATTCGCTGACCGTTTTTCCGTTACGTGCAGTCTATCAAGTCGTTGATGCCAAAGGAAACTGCCCTGTACAGATTCTTGTCAGCGTCTCAAAACGCCACTTCAAACACGCTGTCGACCGCAACCGCATCAAACGCCAGATACGCGAAGCCTACAGACTCAACAAGCAACAGCTGCAAACCATCCCTTTGCCGCAAGGACAACGGCTGGCCATAGCCTTCATTTGGATCACCGACGAACTCATGCCTTCAAAGCGTGTCACGAACAGCGTCATCACCCTGCTCAGGAAAATAAATGAAAGGCTAAGGCCGACAGTAGTTACATAGATCTGCCTATGCACTTTTCCAGCACCCTCATTCACTGGTTTTATGTGGCTGTCCACTGGCTTTCTGCAGCCCTCTCCTGGTTGCTCTGCGTGCCCATCGTCTTCTACCAGCGCTGCATCTCCCCTTTCACGCCACCATCATGTCGGTTTACTCCCACCTGTTCGCAATATGCCAAGGAAGCCCTACGTAAGCACGGCCCCATCAAAGGCCTCTACCTCGCTGTAAGGCGCATTCTCAGATGCAATCCCTGGGGAGGTTCAGGTTATGACCCTGTTCCATAGGCAGTATTCACGGAGAAGCTTGCGCAGAGAAGAATCAGGGGGACAGGTTTTTGAATCCAGGGGACAGGTTTTTGAATGAAACCATGAAATGGATTTCACTTCAAAAACCTGTCCCCTGGATTCAAAAACCTGTCCCCCTGATTCTTCTACGCTTTGCATTATTTGTTTTTATTAGATTTTTGTTTATCGGCAGTTCTTTGGAGCCTTGCCAGAAAGCCGTTTGGATTATTCCTAAGGTAATTGTCGATTTCGTCAGGTTTCATCCGTCTGGCCTTGGCTTCCTCATCCTTGCGGCGTTCAGCCTCATCCTGCTGCTGGCGCACCTGTGCGGCCAACTGCTGCTGCTCCGTCACTTTCGCCTGCTTGGCCTCCTTGCCTTTTGTGCGTTCAAGTTTGATAGCGGCGGCGGTGCTCTCAGAAGTGTACTGATTTTTCATCCATCGAGCCAAACGCTTTTTGGTTTCCCATGTCTTTTCCATCT
>JAEEQB010000025.1 GCA_016285075.1 Prevotella sp. | reverse complement strand
CCCAGGCATTCAAGGTCTTTCCGATACACTATGTGTCAAAGGATTATGTGTCAAACAATAATAAAGATTTCAATTACTCCTATGATGCCAATCGCGTATATTATCGTGATTCATTAATGCTTGGGGTAGATGTCGCCTCTTTCATTTGTGGCTATGATTATGTTGACTCCATTTCATTTGCCTTCGACAAGAACCGTTATTATCAGGGGAGGCCCAATCCGCGTCTCGAAAAACTTCGTCAAGGCAAATGTCGAGTTGACAGCGAATGATTGACCCTCCTTCTTTTGTTTAGAAGTAGTAAAACGGAACAATTGAACAAAAACGTTATATCAATAAATGGCAAAACGTAGAGAAATAAGAAACAGTACGGCTGAGTTTCTCATCTTTCAGATAGAAGGAAAGGAACAGGGCGTAGAGGTGTACTATAAAGACAAAACTGTGTGGTGTACTCAGAAAGCAATGGGTATGTTGTTTGATTGTACCTCTGATAACATAAGTGTGCATTTGCAGAACATCTATGATACGGATGAACTAAAAAAGGAGGCAACTACCGAGAAAATTTCGGTAGTTCGTCGTGAGGGTAATAGAGATGTAAATCGCACGCTTCAGTTCTATAATCTCGATGCGATTATCAGCGTGGGATATCGTGTCAATAGCATTCGGGCTACGCAGTTCCGCCAGTGGGCCACAAGTGTGCTTCGTGAATATGCTATTCGTGGCTATGTGTTGGACAGAAAACGTATGGAGAATGGTACGTTCCTGGATGAGGACTACTTTGAGCATCTGTTAGCAGAGATTCGTGAGATTCGCCTGTCTGAGCGACGATTCTATCAGAAATTAACTGATATCTATGCAACAGCCATTGACTATAATAGGGATGCTCCCACAACAAGGCTTTTCTTCAAGATGATGCAAAACAAGATGCACTATGCCGTGCATGGTCGAACAGCCGCTGAGTTGATTGTAGAGCGTGCTGATGCAGAACAGGAGCACATGGGCTTGACGACTTGGGAGAATGCACCTGACGGGAAGATCGTCAAGACGGATGTATCAATTGCCAAGAACTATCTGAAAGAGATGGAACTGGCGGACATGGGACAACTGGTAAACGGTGTTCTCGAATTGGCAGAGCGAATGGCTAAGCGCCATATCCCGATGACAATGGAAGATTGGGCTAAACAAATTGACACCATTTTAGCAGCTGGTGGTAATGAGGTACTTCAGACAGCAGGGAACGTTTCTGCCGAAGAAGCAAAAGAACATGCAGAAACAGAGTTCGAGAAGTATCGCATAGTACAAGACCGTCTGTTCCAAAGCGATTTTGACAAATATCTGGGCGAGTTACCTTTTGATGGCGAATAATTGGCTATCCATTTGGTGGATTCAGAAGAAATGATTACCTTTGCACCCGAAGTTGTGTCATAAAACGGCTGGTGACCCATCTTCGGGTGCTCATTGATAGTAATTTATAGCAGAACGTGGAATTGAGTACGGTCTCCAATTCGTAACCTTGTTTTTCCTTAATTCCCCAGACTGCCTTTATTTAAAGAAATCCTGCGAATTCTGGCAAAGTTACGAAAAAACGAGTGAAATGCAAAAGGAAAACTGGTTTTTCTTTTCATTTCCGAGTGCATAGGACTCGAAACTTGTTTCGCTTGGCTTGCCAAGAAGTTCGGCGAAGCCAAAATGACGAAAAAACGTGAGCAAAGCAAAAGATTTTATTCGACTATCGCAGGTAAGAAACGGCCAGAAAGGACAAAAGCTTACAGCCCAGGGCATCGCCCTGGGGATAAGATTGCGAAAGTTGAAAGATTTCATAGTTTTTTTGCCGAAACTGAGTAATGCTTGTGTCTATCGAAGATCACGGGGTCGGTTCTACTGATCATTTTTCTGCGTTGAAAATTTGGATGTTCGAGAATAAGTTCGTATCTTTGCCTTCGCATTTGAAAACAATTGAACCGATGGAAGTGCGCAGGGGGTCAGGAACTATGTGTAATACAAAAACTTCAAAAGTGATCAGTAGAACCGACCCCATGATTCTACAGCAGACGCAACTTATCGCCTATGCCGACAAGATGCCCAGCGCCAACTGCGCATAGGCATGGAGGCCCAGGTGTGGCCCGCCAACGAGAAACGCAACGAGGTTGGCTACGTCAGAGGGCGTATCAGCCAGGTGGTGCGCTATCCCGCCAGAATTAGCAAAGTGCGCTAGAAACTGAAGTCTGACATCCTGGCCCAGCGCCTTACCGACGAGGGGCAGGATCTGGTATATGAAGTGCGTATCGACCTTCTCCGATGTTAAAAAATATGGATTTGTAACTTTTTTCGACGAGAATATGTAAATTTGCAGCGATGAAACAAAAGAAAATTTGGATGATAGCCGCCATCCTTGCAATTATTTGCGGCGCGAGTGTGATGACCTGCTGTGACGGTGACAGCGACAACCCCGTGGTCAACCCGACTGATGACAGCAGCCAGTTTGTAACCCTGACGGATGCCGTGCCCGATGCTATCCTGGAGATACGCTACTTCGGCACCTATAATTTCGTGGGTACTCGTATCGATGGGTACGAGGAGCCGACAGCCCTCCTGACCAAGCAGGCCGCTGCAGCCCTGAAGAAGGCGAGCGACGACGTGAAAACAAAGGGCTACCGCCTGAAGATCTATGATGCCTATCGCCCACAGAAGGCCGTCGATCACTTCATGCGTTGGGGAGCCGACATGGAGGCTACCGAGATGAAGCCCTATTTCTATCCCGACATCGACGACAAGGCGCGTCTTTTCAAGGAAGATTACATCTGCGAGAAGAGCGGCCACACGCGCGGCTCTACGGTGGATCTGACACTCTTTGACATGCAGACAGAGAAAGATCTCGACATGGGCGGCACCTTCGACTGGTTCGGTCCTGAGAGTCATCCAGACTTCTGCGGCAATCCCGAGACGGGTGAATATACCGGCGACAACTCGAAGAGCCCCGCCGAACCGAAGCGCAGCATCACTGAGCAGCAGTTCAAGAACCGCATGATCCTGCGCCGCGCCATGCTTGCCGCAGGCTTCAAGCCCATGGATTCGGAGTGGTGGCACTTCACCCTGAAGGACGAGCCTTTCCCCGACACCTACTTCACCTTCCCGGTCAAGCAGTTGAAATGACGAACAAGCATAAAAGAAGTCCCGCCAACCGGTGGGGCTTCTTTTATTTCGAGATATTCAGCAGATATTTGCCGTAAGATCACGGGGTCTAAGATCACGGAGTCGGTTCTACTGATCATTTTTCTGCGTTGAAAATTTGGATGATCGAGAATAAGTTCGTATCTTTGCCTTCGCATTTGAAAACAATTGAACCGATGGCACGACCGATTAGGGAAAAAAGCGGCACGGGTATCTACCACGTGATGCTCAGAGGCATCAACCGTCAGGATATCTTTGAGGATAAAGAGGATTATCTGCAGATGACCTCCATCCTCAGAGGACTGACGGACAGATACTGGATATTGACACTGACGACATTAGGCCTATCAGTGACAGTGATGTGAAGGCTTTCCTGCTAAAAAGCAAAGGCATAGCCAATCCTCTCATTATTCAGAGCCTTGAGAAAACGAGGAGGAATGAAATGTTAATCTCTGCTCTCTCCTTTGGAGCCGGAATCCGCCAGCTCTCAAGACTGACAGGTGTTTCTTTTGGAGTCATTCAGAAACTTCAAAAATGATCAGGAGAACCGACCCCATGATCTTATGAAGGAGGATGAGAGCCTGAGCGGCATCGTCTGGTAATACTGTAACCGATTAGTTTCGGCCACACATTTCTCTGATTTCACAACTTTCCAGCGTAATACTGGAAAACGATGTGGATAGACTACGAATTTCACGAATTTCCGGAGCAATACCGGATCATTCGTGAAATTCGTTTTTTCATAGTTGGAACAACCAACAACAATCCGGGTTCTTAACCCCAAATCCAACCCTCATTGTTAAGAAAGGAATGGACGTTGAACTCAGAAAGAGGCTGATCAAAATGGGCTATGAACGCAAGCGTAACAGCAGGGGATCGCTCTTCCGTATCGTAGAGAAAGAATCGCTTAAAGTAAAAACAACTTGTTTTACTGTCGTTCAGATGCCTTTAACAATGGGAAAAAACGCTATCTTTAGGAGACGATTTCTGCGTCATTTCAACACAAAAGTACGACAATTTTTCTAATTTCACCTACATAACTACATGCATTTGATGTATCTTGCTCTATTTCAATAGATTATTATGATTAACAACCTACATATTATATACATATTACCTACATATTACCTACATATTACCTACATGTCACCTACATAACAACAACACACATCAAGCAGGCTTTAAGCAAATGGTTTAATCCCATTCCACTCCAATCGCAACAGGCATTCACATCGGCTCACCCTTAATGAAAGCACAATTTTCTCTAGAGAATTTAACGCTTTAATGCCTGCTTGGCACTCTTAAGTACCCTTTAAACCGTAAAAATCTCTAGAGAATTCACCGACTGGTCCCGTCTTCAATAGTTACGAAGTAGTATCTTTCATCGTGCCAGAGCCCATTAAAACCATAAGAAGCTGCTGTTCTGTCTGGAATCTCATGCGTAGTTATATGTAGCCATCAATGTAGTTTTATGTAGTTAATATGTAGTTATTATGTAGTTAATATGTAGTTATATGTAGTTATTATGTAGTTATTATGTAGGTGGCATTGATTACTAAATAGCTTAATATCAGAATAATATCTCCGAACTATGTAGTTATGTAGATCATAGGGGGAGATCATGGGGACAGGTTTTTGAATGAATTCGGTGAATTCATTCAAAAACCTGTCCCCATGATCTCCGAGAAGGGGCTATTCTTTCTTGCGGATAAGGGTGAGACCGTCGCGCAGGGGAAGAATCACCTGCTCTGTACGGGGGTCGCTGGCTACATGGTCGTTGAACTGGAGGATGCCTTGGGTTTGAGGGTCATGGCTGTAGGCTGGATCAACGACGTGACCGTCCCACAAGGTGTTGTCTGCCACGATGAAGCCACCTGGCCGCAGCAGGGGCAAGAGGGCCTCATAACACTGCAGGTAGGTGCGTTTGTCACCATCGAGGAATATCATGTCGAACACGATGCCTAACTTGGGTGCTTCGGCCAAGGCATCACCGATGCGGAAGTCAACCTTCGATGCCATAGGCGACTGCTCTATCCAAGGGCGAGTGAAGTCCTCCATCTCGTCGTTGATCTCGAAGGTGTATATCTTTCCTCCTTCTCCCAGACCTTCTGCCATGGAAAGAGCAGAATAGCCACTGAATGTGCCTACCTCGAGGATGGCCTTGGGACGAATCATCTGCACGAGCATCTTCAGTAGCCGTCCCTGCAAGTGTCCGCTGGCCATTCGTCCGTGTACGGTGTACAGATTCGTGGCTCGCCACAGCCGATAGAGATATTCCGGCTCAGGTTCAATGTGCTGGAGAAGGTAGGATTCTAGTTCATAGTTCATAATTCAGAGTGCAGAGTACAGAGTGCATAATTCAGAGTGCAGAGTGCAGAGTGCAGAGTTTGGTTTAATGCGCATTGAGGATGGCTTCTATGCCTAAGCGGTAGCTGTCGAGCCCGAAGCCGCAGATGACTCCGAGACAGGCACAGGAGATATAGGAATGATGGCGGAACTCCTCGCGCTTGTGGACATTGGATATATGGACCTCTACAACAGGGCAGCGCAGCGAACGGATGCAGTCCTGCAGGGCGATGCTGGTGTGGGTATAGGCACCGGCATTGAGTACGATGCCGTCGCACGGTGGCTGCTGGGTGAAGCCTGCCTCCTGCATTTTGTTGATCAGCTCGCCCTCGACGTTGCTCTGGTAATAGCTGATTTCCACATCGGGATATCTGTCACGCAGCTCTGTCAGGTACTGTTCGAACGAAGATGAGCCGTAGATGCCGGGTTCACGCTGTCCTAATAGGTTCAGGTTAGGGCCATTGATAATCTGTATCTTTTTCATCTCTACTATGTTATTATTTAACGTTGATTTCAAACGGGGGAAGGGGCAGACCTGTGGGTGCATAGGCATTGAGGTGTATGGGATTGTCCTTCCAGGCATGTCGCACGCGATGTGGACTGCTGACCGTGGAGCTGACCACAATCTGGTTTCCCCGGGCAGTGGCAGTGGCATTGACAAAGCGGCCGTCAGCGCCACAGACCTCGAATTCGTTGAGTTCTCCAGCCTTCAGCGGCTGGTCAAGGGTCAAGGTGACGAGGTTATCATCGGCTGTGACAGACACCACTTCCGGCATGAGTTTCACCTTCTTGTCATTCAGCACCAGACGGTCGAAGCAGAGACCGATGCGTTCGGAGAGCTCCTTCTTACGCAGCGGATGGATGTCGACGGTCTCGCCGAGGTCGATGGCTGATGCCAGCTCAACGGACGGCAGTTTTTTCGCTACCAGGCGCTGAGCCTCGCGAATACGGGCATTGTTGGAGTTCTGCGGGGTGTCGGAGGGCTGCAGATAGTTGGCGAGCTGGACCACGACGAAGGGCAGCTCGGGCTGTTTCCACAGCGTGCGCCAGTTGCCTATCATCTTGGTGAGATAGTTTTCATAGGGTGCAGGGTTGCCCACGTTTGACTCACCCTGATACCACACGACACCCGACAATGCGTAGGGAGCCAGGGGATGGAGTACGGCATTGTAGAGGGTGGTAGGCAGGTTCTGCAGGCTGACGTCGGCACTGGGACAGGAAGGCATGACGGCACCGTCGTGCTGTTTCCACGTCTCGCTGAGTCGGATGACGTCGGCTGGCAGGGGGTTCAGGCTGAAACGGTCGTCGCCAAAGGCGATGAGGTAGGGTTTCTCCTTGATGAAGTGTACCATTCCGTATTTATTGATAAAGCGAACGGTGATGACGTTGTCGCCCTCACGGAGCAGTCCTTCCGGAATGTCGTAGCGGCGCGGCGGGTACTGGTATCCTGTATGCCCCACCTGCCGGCCGTTGACGAATGTATAGTCCTGATCGAAGAGGGTGCCGAGCAGCAACCTGGCAGGTTTGCCTGCATGGGCTTTGTCAACCTGCACATGCTGGCGCAGCCATACAGTGCCGACACCGCGCCAGCCCCAGTCAAACTGCTGGATGGTGTTCCACGACGAGTCGTCGTAGCCGAAGGCTGTGAAGTCTTGCTGCAACCCCGGGTCCTTCTCGTTCAACAGCTTGTCCCACTGCTGGTTCATCAGCATGTTGGCACGTGCCTGCGTACGTACATATTCATCGTTTTGATAGAGCCGTGTCCTCTCCACAAGCAGCGGGAAGTCCTGCTGCAGGGAATCGGCGCTGATCCACGCTTCTATGGGCGTGCCGCCCCAGCTATTGACGATGACGCCCTGCGGCACCTTGGTCTTCTCGTACATGCGCTTGCCGAGGAAGTAGCCAACAGCAGAGAAGAGCCACGCATTCTGCTTCGACAGCGGCTTCCAGTTGATCTGTGTAGGACGAATGTCGTCCTTAGGTCCGTGAGTGTCGGTTTCATTCTGTACACGGAACAGGCGGATGTCGGCGTTCTCATAGCTGTCGATCTCCTTGACGTACTGTGGATAGACCCGTTCAATGGTTACGTCTATATTGGACTGTCCGGAGAGCAGCCACACATCGCCGATGAGTACGTCCTTGAACGTACGGGCTTCCTGCTCTTCACTTCTCACCTCCAGCAGATAGGGGCCGCCAGCCTTCATTTTCGGTAGGTCCACGCGCCAGCGGCCAACGGAATCGGCTGTAGTCTGACATTGTTTTTTATTCAGCACAACGGTGATCGTCTTGCCTGGCTCAGCCTTTCCCCAGACAGGGATGGGCTGGCCGCGCTGAAGCACCATGCCATCCTGAAACAGGCGGGGCAGCGACAGAGCGCCGTCTTCCGCTACAACATTGCTCAAGAACAGGGGACAGAGCATCAAGAACAATGTCCACCCTATTCGCCTCATTGTTTTCATATTCGTTTTGTTTGTATCGGTTATTGGGTGCAAAGGTACGAAAAATTCGATTAAGCAAGAACAAATAAATGGCATTTATTATGTCGAGTGTGAGAATTTTATCCAATAAGCGAGCGAAAAACCAAATGAATTTGAGTTTTTCAGAGCGGGAGTACCTTCGGGCATAGGCCAAAGGTACGAATAAGCCCTTATCTGGGCTAGTTGGGGTGTTTAATTTAGTTAATGAAACAAATAAATACGCTTTTGTAACACAAAAACACGCATCGAATGGAAAATAATTCGTACCTTTGTCGCCAAATGATCTAAAACTAAAAAAAACGTAAAAATGACAGCAAACGAAACAAAAGGCTTTTACAAGCTATCCTGGCTTCAGCGCATCGGCTTCGGTTCGGGAGACCTGGCTCAGAACCTCATTTTCCAGACGGTGGCAACGTACCTGATGATTTACCTAACTACGGTATTAAAAATCAATGCCGCCTTTGTCAGCGGACTGATTCTCACGGTTCGTCTCATCGACTGTTTCTGGAGTCCTGTAGTGGGACGCTACATTGACAACCGCAATCCCAAGTTAGGCAAGTATCGCACCTATCTGCTTTATGGTGGTATCCCCCTTACGGTTGCCGCCTGCCTGTTGATGCTTCCTCAGGCTGCTACTTGGTCTATGCCAATGAAGATGACCTATGCAGCTCTTAGCTATACTGTGCTGAGCATGATTTATTCCGTGGTGAACATCCCATATGGCTCGATTATGGCCAGTATGACCCGTGATAACGACGAGGTACTGATTCTTACTTCCACACGAATGGTCTGTGCCAACTTAGGCCAGATCATTGTCCAGGCAGGCTTCCCCATCGGACTGGCCATGTGTGTCCATGCTGCTATCGACTGGAATCAGGCAACATTCATGGCAATTGGTACGATACCCGCTTTCATCATTCTGCCTTCCATGCCGATATTGAAGAAATGGTTGGGCAAAAAGGGTCTGTACTATACGCTTCTCGCCGTCGGTCTGATTGGATTTGCCATACTGTTCACCATTGGCAAGTTCTTTGATGTCAGCAGTCTCAATACGCTAGTGCAGATAGCAAAGGTGATGACAGGCGTCGGACTGCTCGTTGGTTCACTGATGTGGGCACTTGTCCCGGAAGTCATTACAGAGGCAGAGTATCGCACTGGGAACAGACCCGCAGCCACTGTCAATGCACTGGCCGGCGTGGCCTTCAAGGCTGGATTCTCCATTGCCGGATGGATTACTCCGTTGGTAATGGGATGGATTGGCTTCAACTTTGCCAGTGAGGAGTCAGCCTTGGCTACTGATCCCATGGCGTGGTTCACGGTGACATGTGTGTTTGCCATCGTCGGATTTTTCCTCCTGATGCTTTGCTTCATGGGTAGCAAGGAGAACATCACCACCACACCAGAGAAGCCCGTCTCCTTTGGTGAGATGTGGCAGGAGTTCAAGGCCAACAAGTGTCTTCAGCTGGTGCTGAGCATCTTTGTCGTGGTGTTCCTGGCATCGTTCATCAGCGCACCCGTAAATGCCTACTATCCCAAGCTGGCCAATTACTCCGACATTGCACAGAATGCCATTCTGGTGTTCACGACCATCATTCCTGCCATTCTTCTCGTTATCGTGGGCTACCTTATTTATAAGTATCCGCTTACCGACGAGCGGCTTGACGAAATCAACAGGGAAATCGAAGCCCGTCATCAATAAGTAATTCTCATCTTTTATCAATATACTATTATGGCAAAACTACCACGTTACTTATTCCCAAGTGACTATATGGCAGACCCCTCTGCCAACGTGTTTAACGGACGACTGTACGTCTACCCCAGCCACGACTGGGATGCCGGCGAGTGCTTCGACGACGACGGCGGCCACTTCCAGATGCGCGACTACCACGTGCTGTCATGGAACGACGTAGAGAACGACGAGGCTACTGACCACGGCGTGATCCTCGATGTGGACCAAGTTCCCTGGGCCGAGAAGCAGATGTGGGACAACGATGTTGTCGAGAAAGACGGCAAATACTATCTCATTTTCTCTGCCAAAGGCTACGACGGTGTGTTCCACCTCGGTGTGGCCATTGCCGACAAGCCTGAAGGTCCGTTCATTCCTCAGGAAGCTCCCATCCGCGGCTCATTCTCTATCGACCCCTGTATGTTCAAGGACGATGACGGTCAGATCTACTGCTACTTCGGCGGTCTCTGGGGCGGACAGCTCCAGTGGTGGCGTCCCATACCCGGCGGACAGGCTCCAGTGGCTGGCAAGTACGGCGACGAGAACGGTCTCATTGACCTCGGCCCTGCTCCCGACCACAAGACGCAGCTCTTTGCTCAGCCCGATGCCCCTGCCCTCAACAGCGGCGTAGTACGCATGAGCGACGATGTGCTGCAGTTTGCCGAGGCTCCACGCGCCGTCGTTATCCTCGACAAGGACGGACAGCCTCTGAAGGCCGGCGACCCGCACCGTTTCTTCGAGGCCTCGTGGATGCACAAGTACAACGGAAAGTACTACTTCAGCTACTCTACCGGCGACAGCCACTTCCTGTGCTATGCCATCGGTGACAACCCCTACGGACCGTTCACCTATCAGGGCGTCATCCTGGAGCCTGTGGTGGGCTGGACCACTCACCATTCCATCGTGGAGTACAAGGGTCAGTGGTATCTGTTCTATCACGACTGCGTGCCCTCCAACGACATCACCCACCTGCGCTCGCTGAAGGTGCAGCGTCTCTACTACAACGAGGACGGCACCATCAAAACCGTCATCAACGAGTAGCCGCTCCCGTAAGCTTTCAGTCGCTGACAAGCTGTAAAAACGTATCCTGCCTTTCCCCAATAGTTGGTGGAGGGGCAGGATTCTCTTTTTTATTTCCTGTTACACATCTTATTTGTCGTGTATCATTTGCAATGGTTCGAAAGAAAAACATTTGGTACGTTGCAGAATAGTTATTAAATTTGCAAATCAAAAACATCAACCAACAAGACGACTCATTAAATCTAAAAAGATGAATAGAAACCTAGTATTATTGCTCTTGGGTCTGCCACTCGTTGCGGCGGCCCAGAATCCGATCATCCGCGACCAGTTTACGGCAGACCCTACTGCGCGCGTATTCAACAACAAGGTGTACCTCTATCCTTCGCACGACATCAAGCCTCCTGTCGGACAACGCCAGGACTGGTTCTGCATGGAAGACTACCACGTGTTCTCATCTGAAAATCTGACCGACTGGACAGACCACGGCATGATTGTCACCCAGAACAAAGTGCCCTGGGTGAGACCGAACTCCTACTCGATGTGGGCACCCGACTGCGTCGAGAGAAACGGAAAGTATTATTTCTATTTCCCGTCAGCTCCTGCTGAAGGCCGAGGGGGGTTTGCTGTCGGTGTTGCCATAGCCGACAGCCCGGAGGGTCCGTTTGTTCCGGAACCGGAGCCCATCAAGGGCATCAACGGCATCGACCCGTGCGTGCTGCAGGCATCCGACGGCAATGCCTACATCTTCTGGGGCGCAGGACGTTGTGCCAAGCTCAAGCCCAACATGAAGGAGCTTGCCGACGACACCCCGAAGGAAAAAGTCAAGTGGGGCGAACGCGAGTTTGAGATGATGGGTGTCAACTGTCTCAAGGACCTGCCCAACCGTCAGGCAGAAGGCCCGTTTGCATTTGAGTACAACGGCAACTATTACCTTACTTATCCGTACGTGAGGGAAAAGACGGAGGTGCTTGGATATGCCATGAGTAAGAACCCGATGGGTCCCTATGAATACAAGGGACTGATCATGGCCGAACAGCCCAACGGCTGCTGGACCAACCATCACAGCATCATACAGTACAAAGGCCAATGGTATCTGTTCTACCACCACAACTACTTCTCCCCGAACGATGACAAACGCCGTTCTGTCTGCATCGAGAAGCTGTACTTCAATGCCGACGGCACCATCCAGGAGGTGAAGCAGACCTTACGCGGCGTAGGTATCAACAAGGCCACCGAGAAGATTGAAATCGACCGTTACAGTACTGCCAGCGCAGATGTAACCACTGCACTCATCGACACCGTCAACACCTTCCGCAGCTACGAGGCCACACTGCCTACGAAGGGCAGCTGGATCAAGTACGACGATGTGGACTTCAGCTGTCTCACCGATGGTTATATCTATCTTTCTGTCAAGGCCAGCGACGATACAGAGTTTTGTATCCGCGAGGGCAGCACCAATGGAAAGGTCATCGCCCGCTTCAAACTGACGGTGAGACCTCCAGAGCCACCTGCCGGTGCTGCCGCCAACCCGATGATGATGCGCTTCAACCGTGACCTGCGCAACCAATGGCTTTCACAGACAGCAGCGCTGGAGTACACGCCGAAGGGTGTGACTAACCTGGTGGTGACCAACGAAGGCACCGGTGCCCTCAGTGTGGACTGGGTACAGTTCAAGAACCGTCCCCGCTATTTTTCAGCCGTTACCACACCGTCGGCACAGCCCGACAACGAAGGCTTCATACGCCGCTGGCTGCTCTTAGAGCCCATCGACAAGCCCAACAGCGGCAATACGGTGTTCACAGACAGTTATCTGCGTGAGCATTTCAACAGGCAGTATTTCAAGAACCAACAGACCATCATCCCCAAGGACGGCCAGAAGGTAACGGCAGTGTTCAAGCAGGAGCAGGCTCCTGCCGGCTTTGGCCGCGGCATGCAGCAGGCCCCCGCTCAGCCCGAGGTCAAGACCGTCAAGCAGACACTTACCTGGCACGCCCTCGACAGTGAGAACATGAACGTCAAACTGTTCCGCTTTGCCGAGAAGTGGGGCGAGAAAGTCTATGGGGTACTCTTCTGGGCAGTCACCATCATCGATTGCGACGAAGACATCAACAACGTCCGTCTGGCTGTCGGTTCCAACTCAGCATCCATGTGGTGGCTCAACGGCGAGGAGACGCTGCTACTCAGTGGCGACCGCCGCATGGTGAAGGACGATGCCGTCTCTAACCGCCTCACACTGAAGAAGGGACGTAACATCCTGCGTGGCGCCATCATCAACGGCCCGGGCATGAGCGACTTCTGCGTCCGCTTCATCGACGAGAAAGGTAACCCTGTAAAGAACTACAAGGTCACTACTTCAGCAAACAAATAGGAATATAAATAGAAAACGAACATGAAAAGATATTTGTTAAGTTCAGCGTTAGCCCTATCGGCTCATATGATTTGTTCAGCGCAGATTGGCGCACCTTTTATCCACGACCCATCGACCCTCGCCGAGTGCGACGGCAAGTACTACACCTTTGGCACTGGCGGCGGCGGCATTATCTCTGACGACGGCTGGTCGTGGCATAGCGGTGCCGACCGTCCTGGCGGCGGCGCAGCACCCGATGTCCTGAAGATCGGCGATCGTTACCTCTGTATCTACGGTGCCACCGGTGGTGGACTGGGTGGTGGTCACAGCGGCCGCATCCTGACCATGTGGAACAAGACGCTTGACCCCAAATCACCCGACTTCAAATGGTCTACCGCCGTGGAGGTGTGTGCCTCCGACGGCATGGAAGACCAGGACGCCATCGACCCCGGTCTGTTGCTTGACCCCACCACAGGACGTCTGTGGGCCAGCTACGGCACCTACTTCGGCACCATCCGTCTCATAGAGCTTGACCCCACCACCGGTTTCCGCGTCAGCGGCAACAAGGAAAAGGACATCGCCATAGACTGTGAGGCCACCGACCTTATCTACAACAACGGCTGGTACTATCTTCTGGGCACTCACGGCACCTGCTGCGACGGTGTCAACTCCACCTATAACATCGTAGTGGGCCGCTCCAAGAGCGTCCAGGGTCCTTATATCGACAATGTGGGTCGCGACATGTACCACGGTGGCGGCAAGATGGTCATTGCCGCCGGTGACCGCAAGACCGGTGCCGGTCACTTCGGACGCACCATCGTCGACAAAGGCATCGAGGTGATGTCGTTCCACTGGGAGGCCGACTTCGACCAGGGTGGCAGCTCCGTGCTGGCAGTGCGTCCCCTGCTGTGGAAGAACGACTGGCCCGTTGGCGGCGATCAGTTCAAGGGAGGCACCTTCGAGATTGAGAGCGAGCGTCGTGGCTACGCCCTGGAGCTGGCTGTCGACTTTGTCCGCATGAATGTAGCTCGCCGTGGCGGATTCTTCGGCAGGCCACAGGCCGATGCCGCACCCCCGCAGCCCGTTGCCAACCAGACCCTCGAGCAGGTGAAGAGCACTTGGCCCGAAGGTGATATCCCCGTACGCTGCGGAGACTACATGTTCCGTCCCCACCAGCGCTGGACCATCACTCCCGTCAATGAGGCTGGCGGCTACCTGAGCAATCCCTACTTCAAGATCACTATCGAGGGAACCGAACGTGCCCTTGCCGCCACCGCCGACAAGGAACTGACCTCCGTAGCTGCCTACAGTGGTGCAGACGAACAGCTGTGGCGCATCGAACAGGCCATCGACGGTACCTTCCGCATCATGCCAAAGCGCATACCCGGCGAAGAGGGGCTCAACACCCGCTACTGCATCTACAGCATTGCTGACTCCACCCCCACCCTTGCAGAATGGGACTTCGAGAGCGACAATTCCAAGTGGAACTTCCGCAACCATTAATGACGCCTTCAGCGTCTAAGGCAGCAAAAGCAGTGTATGAAAAAGCCTGCGGACTGCCCTAAGCCCAGAAGGGGCGGCAGAATGTTCTGCCGCCCCTTCTATGTCCTTTCTATGCCATCAAGCGGCGGTTTCATGGAGACAGGGACCTAAAAAAGACAATTATTATAAAATATGAAACAAATATCGGCAGGGAAATGGCAGATTCTTCGTATCTTTGCCATCAAATTATCCAAACCCATTAACACGACTAAAAAGATGAAAAAACTGATTACCTTCGTACTGTCGTTCGTTGCCGCGCTGACGGTGAACGCACAGAACCCCTATCTGCCCCTGTGGGAGCATGTTCCCGACGGCGAACCGCGTGTGTTTGAAGATCCAGACAACCCAGGCAAGCTGCGTGCCTACATCATCGGCTCGCACGACGTGAACTACTCCGCCTACTGCGGTCCCGACATCCGTATGTGGTCGGCACCGGTGGAAGACCTGAGCCAGTGGCGTGATGAGGGTCCCATCTTCACGTGGTATGTCGACGGACAGTGGGACACGATGTACGCCCCTGACCTGGTATGCACCACCGACCGCGCCACGGGCAAGAAGACCTACTGGCTCTACCCCCACAGCCGCGGCTGGCGCCGCACGCCGATGGTGTGTAAGGGCGACCGCCCCAACGGTCCCTTCACGCCCGTCAACCTGACCGAGGACGGCCGCCAGTGCCTGCCCGGCTCGCTCATCGACTTCGACCCCTCGGTGTTCATCGAGAACATCACCGACAAGAAGGACAAGGACTACGACATCGGCTACCGCGCCTACGTGTTCTACGGTTTCCAGCACTCTACGGCAGTTGAGCTCGACCAGAAGACCATGTACTCGAAGCGCGAGGGCACCGAGCCCATCGATCCGTTCATCCCCGCCAGCAGCGCCGACGGCCGTCTGCTCGACAGGGAGGGCAGCGAGTACAAGGCCCTCTACAAGGGTCAGAACCCGCTCGACTTCAATTTCTTCGAGGCCAGCAGCATCCGTCAGGTGGGCAACAAGTACGTCATGGTGTTCTCGGGCTACTCTGGCAAGGAGTACGGTCTTGGCAATACCAACAGCGCCCTGCGCTATGCCTTCGGTGACTCGCCCCTCGGTCCGTGGCGTTCCGGCGGCGTGCTCGTCGACTCGCGTGGCGTCGTGCTGAACGAGGACGGCTCGAAGCTCATCACCACCAACTTCGGACATAACACCCACGGCTCCATTCAGGAAATCAACGGCCAGTGGTACGTCTTCTACCACCGTCCGCCCCGCGGCTTCGGCAATGCCCGTCAGGCCATGGTGGCTCCCGTGAAGATAACATGGGACAAGAAGCCCGTGGCCAAGGGCGGTGTCGTCAGGATTACCGGCTACGACCCCTACGCCAAGGATAATGTCTGGACGGCCAAAGCCAGCGACGGCAACCACTACACCGGTGCCGAGGTCACCAGCGAGGGCTTCCAGATTTTCGGTCTGCCACCTTATAATTATTATAGCGCCGGTTACGCCTGCTTCGTCTATGGCCCCAACGCCAACAACTGGATGCAGGACAACCACGACGTGTGGAACAACTCGATGGACCTCGCCGGCATCCAGAACGGCGGCATCGTCGGCTTCAAGTACTTCGGCTTTGGCGGTCTGGCCAAGGACACCAAGGGCTTGAAGGCCTTCGAGGGTACGAAAGCCGGCGACAATGCCCACCTGAATCTGTATCTGACACCCAGCGGCAAGGGTGACTTTAAGATTCACGTTATGCTCGATGACCCTTGGAAGGGTAAGGAAATTGCAGTTGAGACTATTGCTGGTGGCCACAACAAGACCGGTCTGGTGGGCATCCCCGTTCCCGCCGTCGAGGGTCTTACCGGCAAACATGCCATTTACCTCGTCGTTGATGGTCCCGAGGTGCAGCAGCCCGAACAGCCGCAGCGCGGACAGTTTGGCGGGCGTCGCCCCCAGCAGGGCCCGCAGCGTCCGCAGGGACTCTTCGACCTCCACGGCATCGGCTTCTCTAAGGGAGCCACCAGTATTACTGCATTTGTTCCCACGGTGCCGCAAGTGATCATCACCGCCGACGGCCAGAAGCTGAACATCCCCACGACGCCCGTCCGCTTCAACGCCCAGAACGGCTTTGCCGAGCAGAACCGCTATCAGGTCTACGGCCGTCTGCTGAAGGGCAGCAAGCTGGAGGCAAAATCCGACGTACCCGGCGTGAAGTTCGAGGTGAGTCCCATCATTGAGGGCCGTGCCACCATCAAGGCCACCTACAATGGTCAGACCAAGATCTTCCTGATCAACTGATTTCACCCATCCCAAGCCAGTCTTGGGTGAAAACCAGCGTCCCTTTAGTATGATACCAGAGCACCTTTGGTATCATACTAAAGGGACGCTAGTATCATACTATAAACCCTTTAGTATCATACTATAGAACCTTTAGTGTAAAGGGATGAGACTATCTGATGACCACTTTCCTGACCATGCCGTCAGTCTGCCGTACGATGTTCATGCCGTGGCCAAGGTTGTTCCTCATATGACCTTGCAGGCTGTAGACCCGTTCAGCAGTGGACGCATCGGTGCAGACAGAACGGATGGGTGTCTCCTCACGGCTATAGGATGCCTTGCCAGAAAGCATCTCAGCCTGAATGGATTCGCTGAACAAGTTAACCCGTATGCGGTAAACGCCTGGTGTGGTGACACGCCATTTTGTATCGTCACCCCCTATACGCAGCCGAGAGGCATGAAGAATGTCTTCGTCCTGACGGAAAGGATGAAGCTCACGGGGACCCCACGTCATCTGGCCTTCCAGTTTGAACCGTCCGGGCTCCACCACATTATCGTAGATATCCAACTCTCCCGTCCATTCAAAGATGTAAGGATTGTCGTGGTCACGGACGAAGGAAAGCATGTTGTCACGTTTCCATTCCGTTTGGTCTGAGCCACCGGCTATGGCGCTTCCTGCTATGAGCAGTTCATTCCATGGCAGGAACAGCTCGCCCGTGACCGTCTTGCTGACTGGATCGACGATGAAACGATAGCTGTCCTCGCTGAACGACACCACCCATCCAGGACTGCTGCTGTTGGTGGTCATGGTGTAACCGATGCCGTAGTTGACAAGATAGGAGTCCACCAGCTTAGGGGTAAGATACTGTGTGACGCCCTCGCTACAGGTGGCAGTGGTCATGAGCAGCAGTTCTCCTTCAACCAAGGCTCCCGCAAAGCGGAACTTGCCATCAGGACACAGTTCCAGCTGACGGGGTCCGTCGGGTACTGCCGAGCCTGCTGCCCACAGCGCAGTCTGTGCGGCTACGCTGCCAAACGACAGGCAAGAAATGACCAATGATAAACAAACAATACGTTTCATATACTTCTATTTCCTGATTTCTTTTATGGTTTGTACCCGTCCGTCCGACCATGTACGGCGGATGATGCATGGTGTATTGGGCAATGCCGATGACAGTTGCCGTCCCTGCAGATCGAAATACTGTTCCGAACACAAAGCCGTGGCATGAGCAACACCGATGCCGGTTCCAGCACGTTGTAGTCTGACAGTTACGGGCTGGTCGCAAGATGTGGCAGCAATGCTGACAGTCACCTCATGCCGCTCGTCATCATAGCTCCAGCTGTCGGTATCGACATCATTGACACTCACCGACTGCGGGCAGTCCTCATCCAGCACCTGCACCGTATAGCTTCTTTCCGTCGGCATACCCTCGAAGTATCCGCTTCGAGGCATGATGTCGAGCAGTATCTGCCCACCGGTGCGCTGTTGACGGATGACGGTGGTAGTGTAGGCTCCCGACATATAGTCCTGCGTATCGCCCTGGTCTTCATAGAGCGACGTCTCGCCGTCGGCTCCAGGCGCAACGACGAGGTGCAGCTCATCGGGACGCGTCTTGAGATTCGGCAGCTTAGGATTACATGGAATAACTGCACCTGCCCGATAGAAATACGGTATCTCTTCCTGGCCATACCACTGGCCGATCGTCTGTCCGCCCTCAACGAGCATACCCCTGCACACATCATACCACTGTCCCTGAGGCAACCAGGTGCGGTGGAAAGCCTTTCCGTCACGTTCCGATGCCGTCACCACAGGCGAAACCAGTATATCATCGCCGAACATATACTCCTGTTCCGAACGGTAGGCCTCGTTTTCCTCTGGCCATTCATAATAGAGCGGACGGCAGATGCTGATGCCTGTATCATAGGCCTGCCGGGCAGCAGTATAGATGTAGGGCATGAGCTGATAGCGCAAGTGGACGCATTTCAGCATCGAGGGGAAGTTCTCGTATTTCCAGATGCGGCGTTCATTGCCGGCCTGGCTGGCTCCGTGGGTACGGAATATGGGTGAGAATACACCGAACTGCAGCCACCGCAGCATCAGTTCCGGATTGGGATCGCCCAGCTGCAAATGTCCACCCAGGTCGTGGCCCCAATAGCCGAAGCACACATTCGATGCCGTGGCAGTGAAATAAGGTTGGAAGGCCAACGATCCGAAGGTGCCATAGGTGTCGCCCGAGAATCCTATAGGGTAGCGATGGCTGCCCAGCCCTCCCCAACGATGGAAGATCAGAGGACGGCGGTCTGTACGGTTCAGCCGCATGTCGTTGTAGAACACATGGTTGCACCAGAATGTCTCACCTAGACCGTCGACGTATCTGCTGGTCAGGTTCTGCTGCCAGTCGAGCCACCAGAAGTCCACGCCCTGACGTTCGCGGTCGCGGATGATGCGACTGAACAGTGAGCGGTAGAAGGTGGAGTCGTGCAGCTGCCAGGGCACGCGGTCGACACCAGCAGGCAGACCCATGTCGCTGCGTATCTCGCTGAAGTGCTCTTCATGGCTGGCCACACCGTCGGCGGGATGCAGATTCAGGCTCACCTTCAGCCCCTGCTGGTGCATCCAGCGTATCAGCCCCTCGGGGTTGGATATGAGGTTTCTGTTCCACGTCCATCCCGTCCATCCGTCCAAGTGCCAGTCCATGTCCATGATCATCACATCGATGGGAATGTCGTTCTGTCTCATCTCGTTGGTCAGGTTCATGAAGTCGCTCTGCGTATAACGCTGGTACTTACTGTACCAATAACCCAAGGCATAAAGCGGCGGCATGGGCTGGCGACCGGCTATGCTGATGTAGTCGCCGATGGCCTTCTTGTACTGATGGCCGTAACCCATGAAGTAGAGGTCAACGGCATAAGGGTCCACTGGCTCCGACAACCAAGCAATACCATCTACCTCACCATCGAAAGCAAAGGTAGTGGAACCGTCAGCGCGACGAGTGGAGGGAGATTCATCGATGACAGCCCATCCGGCACGCGAGATGATGCCATTCTCCAACTCGGTACGCTGGTTGTCGCCACTGGCGGTGTCGAGGGTACGTTTCGTTCCTTTCAGGTTCAGGGCATCCACCTTGCCGGGGTACCATATCACATCGTGTCCTCCCATTTTCATCGTGACACTCAGGTTGTCGGGTTTCTGATACTGCGCCGATATGATACTGTTTTTCTTGTAGCGCAGCGTCAGCACCTCTGTCTCAATGAAGAGATAGCCGTCTTCTTCGCGAATGGTATATGCCGGTACCGACAGACGGCGGTTAACGACGGCAAAGGTTGCACGGTCTTCAAACTTCGCCGTCGAGCTGTACTGTATACGTATCATCTCGGGAGTCAGCACCGTAAACCGTGCCCTGCCAGATGTCACGACAGCCTCGGGGTCTGCCAGAGGATCAGGTTTTACGGACTCTGCCGACAGCTGCACCAGGCAGCATGTCAGCAGAGCCGTCAAAAGGATGATTGTTCTTCTCACTTCACTATGAACTTTCTGCCGTTGCTGACATAGATACCCCTGCGCAGTGACGCAGTAGAAATCTTGCGACCCTGCAGGTCGTAAATAGCGTCATCCTGGAGTTCAACGTTCTGGAACACAGTCTCGATGGCGTTGCTGTCACCAGTCTTATAAAGTACAGGATGTCCGTTCTCGGAAGCACTCAGGAACCAGATGCCAGGGGCAGCATCAGCCAGCGCCTGATAGATGATGCCGTTGGTGAAGTCCTCAATAGGACTTACAGGCAGGGCAGGCCAATCGGTCACAGGGTCGAAGCAATTGGTAATCTGAATATTGTTTCCACGGGCAAACGACTCTCCATTGGTCACGGCACCCACGTTGTAGCAATTGGTCACAATAGCATCGTTACCCAGCCAGCCTGACAGGCCGCCAGCCTCCCATCCCGAAGTGATATCACCGGCATTATAGCAGTTCTCAAGCGTCAGTTTCAGCTCGCCAGAGGTATTGCAACCTACGATGGCACCAGCATTCTGTTCCACCGACGTCACATTGCCTTCATTACCCAATTGTTCCAGCCGAGCCTCGCCGTTACCGCTGGCATGACCCACGAAGGCACCCACAAAGTTCTTGCCACGAATGCTACAGCTATTATCAATGGTGAAGCCCGAAATCTGTGCACCGGCAGTGATATCACGGAAGAATCCTACATTTGCCTCGCCAGGCATGTCGATGGTCAGGTTGCGGATGATGTGTCCCTGGCCTTCAAAGATACCGGCAAAAGGATGGTTACCGTCACCTATACCGGGATATCCCATTACTTCGGCCATGTCAATGTCGGCCGTCAACTGGGCATTGGCACGCTGGTTCTCCTTGGTTACATAATGAGCAAACCAGTTCACCTGTTTTTCATTGGCCAATTGATAGAATCCGTCAACGGCAGTGAGGTAGTTGGGATTCAGAGCATCGCATTTCTCGCAGAAACCCCAGTCGTTCCAGGTATGCTGAGCAACATTGCCACCAACACTATTGCTGTAGGACACGCTGCTGCCTGCCACTGGGGTGATACCATCGCACTGGAGGTCACCGTTGGCATAAACCACAGCTGTGCCGAAAGGCATGGGATGGTCCTCGGTGCCAATCACCTGATACCAGTCCACTGCATCGCTCTTCTTTCCATTGAGTTTATAGGCCAATTCACCATTCTTCATCTGCTCTTCCGTGAATGACTCACCCTGATCACCATCCATTTGGTAGACGTTTTCACTGAATATATCGTCACGCCTCCAAAGGCCAGGGCCATCGTTTACCAAACCCGTACTATAGCAGTTCTTAATGGTAGACTTGTCGCTTCCCATCCATGCGCAAATACCTGCATTCTCATGCGAACCGGTGATGGTTCCCAGATTGTAGCAATTCAGGATGTGAACCTCTTTCTCGGAACAGCCCACGATACCGGCGGCATTCTGTGCTGTACCGTTGATGTCGGCCTCATTGCCGCAGTTGCGTACGATGACACCATCACCCCATACATGTCCAAGAATGCCTGCAGTAAAGGCTGCACCTACAATCGTACAGGACTTGTCGATGACCACCCTTTCAATCACAGCACCGCCCACAGCCTGTCCGAAGAGAGCCTGGTTGTTATAGCCTTCTGTCGTCTTCAGTTTCAGGATTCGATGACCCTGTCCGTCGAAATGTCCCCTGAAGTCGCGGCCATCCTGCCCGATGGGGGTCCACACAAACCCTTCCATATCAATATCGGCAGTCAGACGGGCATTGGCATCGCCTTGTCCCTGATTCACCAAATAAGCAAACCAGTTGAGCTGGCTGCCATCAGCAATGGAATAGAACCCATCGGCATCGGCCTGCAGGTAATCTTCCTGCCACTTGCCGCATCCGCTGCAGAAACCACCGATGAACACATGATCGTCAACAGAGCTGCCTTCATGGTTGGAGAATGCCACAAGGGTACCTTCCTTAGCAGTGATGCCGTCGCACTTCAAGCTGCCATTGGCATAAACCGGCTGGTGGGTGGGGTTGAACGTAGGTTGGGCATCAAGTTCGGAACCTTCCAGGTTCTGGCGCCATACGCCAGCGTCCTGATTTCCGTTCAGTTGGAAAGCCAGTTTTCCAGAAGCCAGGTCACCTTCGCCAATCACTGTAGCTCCCTGAGCATCGTAGAGGTTGAAGATCAACTCTGCGGTGATGGCTGCACTGTTGCGCCAGAGATCCTTCCCATCGTTAGCACCGCCAGAGAGCATCCTGCCCGTGTTCCAGAAACCTTTTACCTCAACACTTCCGTGACCGCCAAACCATCCAGTGATGATGGCACTCTCGCCGCCGGCTTTCACGTCGCCGGTATTGTAGCAGTTAATGATGCGGGTGGCGGGTCCGCCGTTAAACACTACGCCAATGATGGCGCAGACATTGTTACCATCTCCCTCTACATAGCCTTCGTGACCTACATTCTCGAGTGTCACCCAGCCACTACCATCGGAGGCTCCGACAATGCCACCTACATACTGAGCTCCCACAATATAATTGCCCGAACCGGCTGTTAGGTTCTTGATGACGCAGCCACCATTGACCACACCAAAGATACCCACTTTAGAAGAACCCTCATAGTAGATGTTATCAATCTTGTGATACTGTCCGTCGAAGGTTCCCACAAAACGGCTCTCGTCACAGCCGATAGGTACATAGTTCTTGCCGTCCATGTTGATATCTGCTGTAAGCACGGCGCAGGCACCGTTCTCGCCGCCGTTCACCATGTTGGCAAACTCGATAAGCTGGTCGGCTGTACCTATCTGGTAGACGCCTTCCACCTGTTCCAATGCATAAGCACTGACGGATGTGAAGCAACAGAGTGCCCACATAATGAGGTAAGTAATACGTTTGTTCATCATAAGTTAAAGATGCTTTTAAGTTGTTGATTATTTAATTTTGAAAGTTATGCTGTTTCCTTTCTTCCATTGAGAATACTGTACCCTGCCCTGTGACACATATGCCACGCGTAGTGTACGTTCCACGACAGGCAGTCTGCCACCTGTGGGCCGCAGGTTCACAGTTAGCTGTTTCCGCTGCAGCACCGCCTCGATGGCGGTCTGCCGATAACTGCCTTCAAGATAGCCGAAGCCGTCACCCTCGTCCTCATAGAGTTGACCTTCTGCCCTTCCCCCACTGTCAGTACAGACGAGGAGGGTCAGCGAATCGGTACGCATCTCAGCAGTGCTCTGCGCCAGATTGGCCAGGGGTATTACCGAACCCGGACGCTGTCTCAGTTCACACTGATAGCCATCGGCATCCTCTTCCAGTGCAAAAGGCTGCCAGGACTGTCGGGGCATGGCTACATCCTTGGCCCACTGTGGCCGTATCATGAGGTCACCTCCGAGAAGGAAGGCACGGTCTTCGCTGCGCAAGCTCAAGTCCTGAGTATCGGCCATGAAAAGCGGACGCATCACGGGCATTCCTGTTGTGCTGGCCTCGCGGAACAATGTGTAGATATAGGGCATAAGCCTGTAGCGGCGGTTGATGGCTGTACGACAGACATCGAGCACCTGCGGAGTAAAGGCCCATGGTTCCTGGGCTATGGTTCCCTTAGTGTTGTGGTTGCGCACAAAGGGGAAGAATACACCTAACGCAGTCCATTGAGCCACCAGTTCACCGTTGGAATTCTCGCAGAACCCGCCGATGTCAGAACCATTGAAAGGTTGTCCGCTCAGACCGAGCGTCAGCGACATGGGTACGCTGAGTTGCATGTGGTCGGCAGACGAGAGATTGTCGCCTGTCCATGTGGCGGCATAGCGTTGTCCACCCAGAAAATTGGAACGTGAAAGAATGAAGGGTCGTTTCTGCGGGTGAGCCAGCAGCAGTCCCTGGCGGCTGGCACGTACCATGTTCATGCCATACACATTGTGAAAACGCAGGTGGGGACCTGGTGCCACCCCGTCACCACCCAAATGATGGTTGTCTTTCGGCATGGTGTTCTCTGGCTGCCCAAAGATGGCAGGTTCGTTCATGTCGTTCCATACCCCGTCCACACCCGTAGCCATGAAGTCACGGTAAAGGGTGGCCCACCATGTACGTACCTCAGGACGTGAGAAGTCGGGGAAATGGCATGCGCCTGGCCACACATTGCCCACAAAGGGGTTTCCATGTTTGTCTTTTACCCAGTAATCAGCGGCCGTTCCTTGGTCGTCGACAAAGTAACCGCTTTCCACCTTGACACCTGGGTCAATCATATATACTGTCTTGAAATTGTGTTGGTGCAGATAGTCGTTTAGCCTGTAAGGATTGGGGAATGCATCGGGATGGAATGTAAAGATGCGATAGTCATCCATATAGTCAATGTCCATCCAGATGACGTCAGATGGTATGCGATGGCGCCGCAGCAGGTCTGCCACCTCCATCACTCGGCCGTCGGGACTGTAGGTGTGACGACACTGGTGATAGCCCAGTGCCCACAGCGGGGGCAGAGGCATGTGTCCCGTCAAGTCGGCCAGTGCCTGCATGAGCTGCTGCACATTACTTCTTTCTATGATGATGATGCGGAATGCCGGTCCGTCACTCTCGAACACCACGTCCCTGCCGGTGCTGATAGTCTGTCGCCAGGTATTATCGGCAATGATGCCGAACGTGGTGCCGTCACTGCGCAGTCCCATCACCCATGGATGGCTCTGATAAAGATGTGACCCCCCATCAACGCCATAGGCGGGGTTGTCGATGTTCCAGAGTGATATCTTCCTTCCGTTCCTCTTCAGGGGACCTGTCACCTCGCCCGTCCCATACAGATCAACATCCTCCCCGACTTGCACGGTAGCGATATGATGCCCGTTGCGCTGTGCGAAGACTGGTCTGAGCCTCCAGCCACTTGGCAGCGGCTCCGTTGCCATGGGTTCGCGTTCGAAGATGGGGGATGGCTGGTGGAATGACGGCTCATAGTCTTTCGGCCAGAACACTGCAACACTGTCGTTCGTTGCCAAGGCGGTCTGCGCCGTCACAGCGGCTGCGACGGCGAGACCTTGAAGCATGAAAACAAATCTCTTTACCATAATTGAAACTGATACAGACATGATGAATGGATGAAAAGACGCGTCGCCGGCTCAATGCTTCTGGTCTATGAGCTCGGCATGTATGGTCTCGTGGAACAGGTCGATGCTGATGCGGTAGTGTCCGTCGCGACTGATGTCCCACTTGGTGTCGTCGCCGCCGGTTCGCAACCGGCTGTCGTTGAGCACGTCGGCACCTTGACTGTAGGGGTGGAGACTCTTGGGATGCCAACGGTCCTGTCCTTGGAACTTAAAGCTGGCAGGCTCCTCCACCTCAGGGTGACGTTTCAGCTCGCCCTCCCATGTCCAAACACAAGGATTGTCGGGACTCTGTTTCATGAGGAGCATCTTGCCCTCGGACTTCCAACCCACCTCAGTAGCTCCTCCGGCAATGAACAATTCACCCCACGGCTGGAACAGCTCACCATGAAGCACCTTCTGGTCGGTGTTGACATGCACACGGTAACGATCTTCGCTGACCAACACCTGCCAGGCTGCTGCCTGAGCATCGGTTGTCGCGAAGTAGGTGATACCGTTATTCACCAGACTGGCATCGGCCACCACAGGCGTGAGGTACAAGGTTCCTTTGGCAGGCTTCTTGGATGTTGAAACCCGCAACTCGCCAGCGTTCAGACGCCCGGCATATTTATAGTCGTTGTCGCTTACCTTCTCCAACTTCTGAGTACCACCAGGCACTGCCGTCCCGGTGATCCACAAGTCTTGCGCGGCTGCGCTGCTGAATGATAAATGACAAATGATAAATGATAAATAATAACTACGGAGATTCATAACTATTTGGTGTGGCTACGCCGCTAAATGATAAATGATAAATGAACTATTTACTCTTCACTTCTATTATTGTTTCCTGCTGACATGAAACTCGGGACACATTGACTGTCAATAGCTGGCTCTCTGGCTCATAGCGCCAATCGGCAGCCGCCAGCTCGCGGCCGTTGATACTGACCGAACGGGGATGGCCGACGCTGAGGAACTCCACCGTATAAGCACGGCTTTCGGGCATGCCGTTGAAGCGACCTTCACGCGGGTGGATGGTCAGCGTCCCTGCCTGATGCGTGATGCGTGTAGTGGTATAGGCCCCCTGCTTGTAGCCTTCTGTGTCGCCCTCGTCCTCATAGAGCGATGTCTCGCCGTCGGCACCGGGCACTACCTTGATGATCAAGCGGTCGGGGCGTGTGTTCAAGTTCATCATGGGTGGGTAGTTCACAATCACACTACCGGCACGGTAGAAATAAGGTATCTCGTCCATGGTGTATCTGTCAGTGAGGATGCGGTTGCCATTGACCACCCTATTGCGGCACACGTCGAACCATCGTCCTTCGGGCAGCCAGGTGCGGCGTGCCGTCATGCCGTCGGCGCCGGCTTTGGTCACTACGGGAGCCACGAGGATGTCGTCGCCGAACATATATTCGTCCTCAAAGAGGTAGGCCTGGTTGTCTTCCGGCCATTCATAGTAGAGCGGACGACAGATGCTGACACCTGTATCGTATGCCTGTCGGGCTGCCGTATAGATATAAGGCATGAGGGCATAGCGCAGCTTCACCGTCTCCAGCAGCTGTGGGAAGTTGTCGTACTTCCAGATGCGGCGCTCAATGCCCTCCCAATTGGTGGCATGTGTGCGGAACACCGGTGTGAACACGCCATACTGCATCCAACGGAGGTAGAGCTGCCCATCATTGGGTCCTGTCTGCTGATGTCCGCCGAGGTCGTGTCCCCAGTAGCCGAAGCAAACGTTCGATGCCGTGGCAGTGAAGTAAGGCTGCCAGCCCAGCGTGCCGTAAGTAGAAAAGGAGTCACCAGAGAACCCTATGGGGTAACGGTGGCTGCCCAGTCCTCCCCAGCGGTGGAAGATGAGTGGACGGCGGTCCGTACGGTTCAGTCGCATGTCGTTGTAGAACACATGGTTGCACCAGAAGGTCTCGCCCAATCCAGGGACATATTTGCTGGTGAGGTTCTGCTGCCAGTCGAGCCACCAGAAGTCCACGCCCTGACGTTCGCGGGCACGGATGATACGGTTGAACATGTGGTGATAGAAGCGTCCATCGCTCAGATTCCAAGGCACCACCTTGGTATCACTTTCCATACCCATGTCCAAACGCAGGTCGTGGAAATAGTCCTCATCATCGTCAACGCCATCAGCAGGATGCAGGTTCAAGCTCACGTGCAGTCCCTGCTTGTGCATCCAGTCAATAAGCCCTTCCGGGTCGGGAATGGCCGTCCGGTCCCATGTCCAGCCCGTCCAGCCCTGAGTATGCCAGTCCATATCAAAGATCATGACATCCATGGGAATCTGGAAATGCTTCACATCGTTCACAATCTCCATGAACTCATCGCTTGTATAGCGTTGGTACTTGCTATACCAGTAGCCCAACACAAAGAGGGGGGGCATAGGCTGACGTCCTGCCACCTTGATATAATCGCCCAGGGCTTTCTTGTACTGATGTCCGTAACCCATAAAATACCAATCAATGGCATCCTTGTCTACCGGCTCTGCCACCCAGTCGATACCATCCACCTGCCTGTCAAACACGAAGGTGGTCGAGCCATCACCGCGGCGGGCACGGGGAGACTCGTCGATAACGGCCCATCCTGCCCTGGAGAGCAATCCGTTCTCCAACTCCTGCCGTTTGTTGTCGCCTATCTGACCGTCCAGCGTACGGGTAGTACCCTTCAGGTTCATGGCATCGTCTTTGCCGGGATACCACATGACACGGCGGTTGTTGAGTGTCAGGCTGACTGTCAGCACCTCGGCCGAGGGATGACGACCGTCAATCACTCCACCTATTTTATATTTAAGGGTGAGCGCATCGGTGGTGATGGTGAGCCAGCCATCCTTCTGCTCTGAGGTAAAGGCCGGCACTGGCAGACGGCGGTTCACAATGGCAAAGGTAGCACGGTCTTCGAAAAGAGCACGGTCGCTGTATTGAATACGAATCATTTCTGGTGTCAACACCGTAAAACGTGCATTGCCAGCGCGAACGACAGCATCAGGATGTGCCATAGGATGATACTCTTGAGCCGACATGGCATTCATACTGAACAGAATGGTTAAAATTGATAATATCCGTTTCATAATAATATTGTAGTTTTCCGACTGCAAAGTTAGAGGTAAACACAGAGAAAAGGAAATTTGCAAGGCTTTGTATAAGACATTTTCCTTTATACACACAAAAAGCCGCTGAAAATCAGCGGCTTTTTCAAGTAGGATATCAATTTTGTATAATGAAAATATTGGGGCTATATCTCCATGATGAGCTGTTCAAACTGGTCGTTATCTACCTTGGAACGGTTTTTTATGCGAGTTTTGTAAGTGTTCACGGTATGCACAGAATAGTCAAGGAAATTAGCAATGCGATCACTATCGGTAATACCCAGTCGGATAAGTGCAAAGATACGCATCTCACTGGTCAGCGAATGGTCGTTAGCTGGCTCCTTCCTGTCCTTCTCGTCAAACAGCTCATTATACTTCGCCACAAATTGCGGGAAGAGCTTGAGGAATGTCTGGTCGAAAGATTCAAACATGTTTTCGCGTTCAGCGTTCAGGGTCGACTGCTTGAGTGTAGTGCGCAAATCGTCATACTGTCGTGCAGTGATCTTACGGTCGAGTGCCATATAGAGTTTTTCGAGCTTGGCTATGAACTGGGCATTGGTGTAGAACGAGCGTCCTATATACTCGTTCTTGATCTTATTGGCCTCCTGCAGCTGATGAATGGCGGTGGAGAGCTGCTGGTTCTTCTCCTGAAGCTGGTCAAGCTGCCGGTGAATAGTCTCACGTGCCTCGGTCAACTTACGGTTCTTCTTGTGAATATACCAGTAGCCCAGCAGTATTCCCAACAACAGGGCCACTGCCAGCCCTGTAGCGGCAAAGAGCCAATTACGCTGGCTCACCATGGCCTGATAGCGGTCCTGCTCGATGATGGGCAGGATGTCGTTGATTTCCACTTTCCGCAGGCGCGTGCCGTAGAAGTTGACATCTTCCAGCGCCTGGTGCACGTAGCGGCTAGCACGGTCGTAGTCACCACGTCGGTAGATGAGACGCGACAGGTGGTAGAGTGCCGTTATCTCGCGTGTGGCGGTTTCGTTGTCGGTGATGGCCGACTGTGCGAAGTAGCTGATGGCTTTATCTTCCTCGTCCAAATAGATATATGCCCATGCCATCTGGGCGGTAGTCATGGCCCGCTGGTGAAGGTCGGAGTCGCAGATCTGCAGCACATTCTCGAACGATGCCAGTGCCTCGTGATACTGGTGGTCCCGCATCTGGTGCGAACCAGTACAAGCCCACCATTCGGCACTGTTCTCGGGAAGCATCTGCCTGAGAGAGTCGAGATAGGCATTGCTCAGGGTGATATACTTGGTATAGAAGGGCTCCTCTTTCACATAGTCGGCCATGGACATCCACAAACGGCAGTTCTGGTCATAATAGTCTTTCAGCAGGCTGCCCTCCAGCCGAGAACGGTCAATAGACCGCAGCAGGTCGTGAGCCTCGGAGAGAATGCCTGCCGAGATAAGGGAAAAGGCCATTGCATTCTTTGCCTTCACAATCTGGGACTCATTACCCGCTGCTATGGCTTTCTCAAGACAAGCAGTGGCATAATAACAGGCAGAGTCATAGCAGTATGCCTTGTATTCGTCATACAAGGCATAAAGCTGTTCGTACTCCTGGCCCCTCTGGCGGGCTTTGTCCATGTCTTGTTTCAGACGGTCGATCCTGTCGATACGTTTCTGTTCGAAGGACTCACGCTGTTCAAGACTCTTGTCCAATCTATCCAGCCAGACCTTAGCGTCTGTTGCCGCCAAGGTACTGGTGGCCAGCAGGAACAACAAAAGGGAATATAGCAGTTTCATATCATTACTTCGGCTGTTTGCCGATGTAAGCCAGGATACCGCCATCTACGTAGAGCACATGACCATTGACGGCATCGGAGGCGTGGGAGGCAAGGAACACTGCAGGGCCTCCTAACTCTGAAGGATCGAGCCAACGGCCGGCAGGCGTCTTGGCACAGATAAACGAGTCGAAGGGATGACGGCTGCCATCAGCCTGGCGTTCACGCAGCGGTGCTGTCTGGGGTGTTGCAATGTAACCCGGACCGATACCATTGCACTGGATGTTGTATTCGCCATACTCGGAACAGATGTTGCGTGTGAGCATCTTCAGACCACCCTTGGCAGCTGCATAGGCACTTACGGTCTCGCGACCTAGCTCGGACATCATGGAGCAGATGTTGATAATCTTACCCTCCTTGCGCTCCATCATCTCGGGAATGACAGCACTCGAACAGATAAACGGACCGACAAGGTCAATGTCGATAACCTGCTGGAACTCAGCACGCTTCATCTCGTGCATGGGAATGCGCTTAATAATACCGGCATTATTCACCAGTATGTCAATCTGTCCTACTTCCTCGTGAATCTTGCTGACCAGTTGCTTCACGGCGTTCTCATCGGTCACGTCGCAGACATAGCCTTTCACATTGTCGATGCCTGCTTCCTTGTAATTATCCAGTCCACGCTGCAGGGCGGCCTCGTTGATGTCGTTAAAAATGATGTTCTTAATACCTGCTGCAACAAATGCCTTGGCAATGTTGAAGCCAATACCGTAAGATGCGCCCGTTATCCAGGCGTTCTTACCCTCTAAAGAAAATAAATTTGCCATTTTGATTGTAAGTTTATTAAGTTGATAAGTATGTGAATTTTTACAGTAAATCGGTGATTGCATAGAAGTCCTGGTCACCATAATCCAGGTTCTCCCCTCCCATTCCCCAGATGAATGTATAGTTATGGGTAGCGGCAGCACTGTGGATGCTCCATTCTGGCGAGAGTACTGCCTGCTCGTTGTGCATCCAGATGTGGCGCGTCTCCTTTGGCTCTCCCATGAAGTGGCAGACCGCCTGATCTTCGGGCAACTCAAAATAGAAGTATGCTTCCATGCGGCGGGAATGAGTGTGGGCGGGCATAGTGTTCCACACAGAACCTGGAGCAAGTTCGGTCATTCCCATCTGAAGCTGACAGGTAGCCAGCACCTGATTGACAAGCATCTTGTTGATGTGGCGTTCGTTCGACATATCTCGGCACCCCATGTGAGCCACAACTGCATTCTGCTTCGTTATCTTGCGGCAGGGGTAGGCAACATGAGCAACGGTAGAGTTGAAATAGAACTTGGAAGGATTCTCGGGATTGTCACTACAGAAAAGCACTTCACGGTCGCCACCGCCGACGTAGAGGGCTTCCTTGAACTGAAGTCGGAATGTCGTTTCACCAACACGTACTGTTCCTGGCCCCCCAACATTATATATACCCACTTCACGCCGGGAGGTGAAGAAGGGAGCTTTTAACGGTTCAATAGCCTCCAGGGGCAAGTTCTCGTTGACAGGCATGGCTCCACCCACAATCATCCGGTCGTACATGGAGTAGACCATCTGTACCTCGTCTGCAACAAATAATGATTCGATAAGAAAGTCTTGACGGAGACGGGCTGTATCGTAGTTGCGGGCATCGGCAGGATGGGCTGCATAACGCAATTGGTAGTTCGTTGTCATTTGCAAATTGAATTAGTGGTTTGCAAAATTACGAAATATAATACGGATGGCAAAATCTGAATCCTTAAAAAAAGCAAAAGCGGCGGAGCTAAGTAGACTCCACCGCAAGAAATTTATTTACAAAATAATATTAGTTCATAGCATCTGTCAGCTCTGCACCTGCCTTGAACTTAGCAACTTTCTTGGCAGCAATAGTAATCTTCTCCTTAGTAGCGGGGTTGATTCCCTCGCGAGCCGGGCGTACGCTAATGCTGAACGTGCCGAAGCCAATGAGTGAAACCTTTTCATCTGCTACGAGAGCATCCTTAATTGCAGTTACGGTTGCATCGAGAGCTTTCTTGGCGTCAATTTTAGAAATGCCAGCACCTGCGGCAATTTTCTCTACTAATTCTGTCTTGTTCATAATCTTGTTTTTTAGTGAATTATTAGTAAATTTATACGGAATTTCGCTTTTTTACGGTACAAATATAGGACAATTGATTCAATAAAACAACAAAATAAAGGAAAAAATCACTTTTTTACTGAAAAATAGTCTGTTTAACCCCTTTTTTTCATGAAAAACGGGATATTTTTCGTAATTTTGCGCCCGAATAATGAAAATACGCGTGTAAGAATCGTAAAACGTAAATAGTCAAATAGATAGTTGAGAAAATGTTTTCAATGCCGAAGATTACAAAAAATCTGCTGATAGTGAACGTGCTCATGGCACTGGCAACCCAGGTGGCATACATGCGGGAAATTGATCTTAACAACCTGCTGGGATTGCACTTTTTCATGGCGCCAGACTTCCATGTCTTTCAGTTGCTTACTTATATGTTTATGCACGCTTTGATTCTGCTGAATCCTACCCACATTCTTTTCAATATGTTTGCGCTGTGGATGTTCGGTAGTGTGATAGAGCGAGTATGGGGTGAGAAAAAATTCCTTTTTTATTACATTTGTTGTGGAATCGGTGCTGGTTTGGTACAAGAGGTTGCCCAGTATTGTGATTACATTGGGCTCTTTGGGCAGCCTGTAATGAATCTAGGAGCCACCGTTGGAGCTTCAGGGTGCGTCTACGCCATTCTGCTTGCTTTCGGAATGACCTTTCCCAACGAACGTATCTTTATCTTCCCATTACCCATACCTATCAAGGCAAAATGGTTTGTGGCTGGCTATGCTGCCATTGAACTGTACTTTGCATTCAGTTCCTCTGGCGATGGTGTAGCCCATACGGCTCACTTGGGGGGTATGCTTTTCGGATATCTTCTGATACGTTATTGGAACGAACATCCCGGTTCTCAATATAATCGTTCACGTGGAGAGGAGTTCTTTAATCGTATGAAACGTAACTTTGAGCAGCATAAAGGGTCGGGCAGGACACAACAGACTCCCCACATGCATGCTGACAGAGGAGCCACAAAAGTGGACGATATGGAATATAACGCTCGCAAAAAAGCACGTCAGGACGAAATTGATGCCATCCTCGACAAAATCCGTAAGAGTGGCTATGACAGTTTGACAAAAGAAGAAAAGAAACGGCTGTTTGATGCCAGCAATGAAAGATGATCAAACAGTTGAAACTTTTTACGCTAAACTTGGTGGCAGGCGCCAACTTGGCTGTTATCGCTTTGATGCTGCTGTCAGGTTATTCCGACCACGTACCGCCACCCACTTTCTCTCATCTGTCATGGCTAGGGTTGGTATTTCCTTTTTTCCTGTTACTGAACCTGCTCTTCGTTTTCTTTTGGATCATGTTCAAGTGGCGACGCTTGTGGATTCCTGTTTTAGGATATGCCCTCGCGTACGTACCTATTACTATCTATCTTCCCCTGAACTCTCCAAAAGATTTGCCTGACGGAACCATCAAAGTCCTGTCGTATAATGTAGCTTGCTACAGCGGCAACGGGAAATATCATGAAAATGATGGCTTCGACTCTGTCTACAACTATCTGGCCCGCCAGAAGGCAGACATCGTGTGCCTACAGGAAGACAATGATACATGGCGACGATTTGTCATGCACAGATATAGCAAGATCTATCCCTACAACGACACCACGGTGTTCTGTAAACAACAGAGTTTTAATGGTGTAGGCATCCATACCCGATTCCCCATACTGCGCAAGGAACGTATTTGGTATGAGTCAAAAAGCAACGGTTCCGTGGCTTATTTCCTAAAGGTAGGCCGCGATACAGTTTTGGTTGTGAATAATCATCTGGAGTTTAGCCACATCAATCAGGATGACCGTGAGAATTACCGACGGATGATACATGGCAAGATGGGACGTGACACTGCCCGTACAGAATCAGTACTGCTGATAGAGAAATTGGCAAAGGCAAGCGTCATAAGAAGCCGTCAGGCTGAAGCCGTTCATCGATACATAGAAGCCCACCGACATCTGCCGGTCATCGTCTGCGGCGATTTCAACGACTGTCCTATTTCCTATTCCCATCGGAAGATAGGAGAAGGGCTTACAGACTGTTTTGTAGCTGCTGGTCGAGGACTCGGTTTGTCATATTTTCAGAAAGGCTTTTTTTTCCGCATCGACCACATTTTCTGCTCAGATCATTTTCAGCCTTTCAATTGTATTGTTGACAACAAAACTGACGTTTCTGACCATTATCCTGTGGTTTGTTGGCTAAAAATGAGTGATAAACCTTAAAAAATGTGCGAAAAATGCTAATAAATTTTTCGTAATGTAAAAAAATCACTATATTTGCACGCTAAAATGTGCGTGAACAAGATATAATAATTAAAAAATAACATAATAAACAAAATGCAAAACAAAGGAATTGTAAAATTTATCGCACTGATTCTCATTCTAGTGTGTATCTTCTACCTCTCCTTCTCGTTCGTGACAAGATATCACGAAAACAAGGCTGCGGCCATGGGTGAGGAAGCAGGTCAGGAGTACCTTGACTCCATCATGAACGAGAAAGTGTACTGCGGCATCTATTCTTTCAAGCAGTGCCGCGAAATGGAAATCGGCCTTGGTCTTGACCTGAAAGGCGGTATGAACGTGATTCTCGAGGTATCTGTACCCGATGTGATTGACGTGCTGGCTGACCACAAGCAGGACGCTGCCTATCGCAAATCGATGGAGGAGGCCAAGAAGGAAGAAGAGACAAGTCAGGATGACTTTATCTCGCTGTTCGTCAAGTATTGGAAACAGAATGCACAGGGCCGTCCTATGGCTGCCATCTTTGCAACCCAGCAGATGAAAGGCAAGGTTAGCACCTCCTCTACTGATGCTGAAGTAGAGAGCGCTTTGAGAGCTGAGGTTCAGTCGGCCGTTGACAACTCGTTCAATGTGGTTCGTAACCGTATTGATAAGTTTGGCGTTGTCCAGCCGAACATTCAGAAACTGGAAGGCCAGTCCGGCCGCATCATGGTAGAGATGCCTGGTGTCAAAGAGCCTGAGCGTGTTCGTAAGCTGCTTCAGGGTTCGGCCAACCTGGAATTCTGGGAGACATACAACTCTCAGGAGATTACTCCTCTTTTTGCACAGCTCAACCAGCGTTTCGCCTCTCATGGTGATCTTGGAACAGACACTGTTGCTGTCGACACAACCACAGTTGCTGAGGTTGCAGAGGCTGCAGAGGCTGTTGCTGACACAGCAAAGGCTGCTGCCAGTGACTTGGCTGCCAAGCTGAGCAAGAAGGATGCCAAGGCCGACGATGCCAAGGCTCAGGCTGAGGCAAAGAAGCAGAACCCTCTGTTTGCAGTATTCCAGCCCACTCAGGGAAACACGCTGGCAGTGGTTGGCTATGCACTGGCACGCGATACTGCTGATGTGAACAAGGTCATCTACTCTGACATTGCCCGCCAGATTCTTCCCAGCGACCTGAAACTCCTGTGGGGTGCCAAACCCGCGGATTTCGGTTCCAACGAGGCTCACGCCGATGTCTATGAACTGTATGCACTGAAGATTACTGAAGCTAATGGACGTGCTCCGTTAGAAGGTGACGTGATTGTCAGTGCCAGCGATGGTTTCGACCAGATGGGTCACCCCGATGTTTCTATGCAGATGAACTCTGACGGTGCACGCCGTTGGGCTCAGCTCACCAAGCAGAATGTAGGCAAGGCTGTAGCTATTGTACTTGATGACGCTGTCTATAGCGCTCCCCGAGTAAACACGGAGATCGATGGTGGTAACTCACAGATTACTGGTAACTTCACCATTGAAGATACGAAGGACTTGGCCAACACGCTGAATTCAGGTAAGATGCCTGCTCCTACCCGTATTGTACAGGAAGAAGTTGTAGGACCGTCACTCGGTGCACAGTCCATCAAACAGGGTATCTGGTCATTCCTCATTGCCTTCGTGTTGCTGATGATCTATATGATCATGCTTTATGGCATCATTCCTGGTCTGTTAGCCGACTGCGCCCTGCTGTTCAACCTGTTCTTCACTCTCGGTATTCTGACCTCGTTCCAGGCTGCTTTGACCATGCCGGGTATTGCTGGTATCGTGCTGACCCTTGGTACTGCTGTGGACGCCAACGTGCTTATCTATGAACGCACGAAGGAAGAGCTACGCAAGGGCCTCGGCGTGAAGGAAGCCCTCAACAAGGGTTATTCGAATGCCTTCTCGGCCATCTTCGACTCAAACGTCACTTCTCTCATCACTGGCTTCATCCTGCTGTTCTTCGGTACAGGTCCTGTGAAGGGATTTGCCACCACCTGGATCATTGGTATCTTCTGTTCGTTCTTCACCGCCGTGTTCCTTACCCGTCTGGTATATGAGTACATGCTGAAGAAGGACAAGTGGACCAACCTTACCTTCGTTACTGCTTATTCCAAGAACATGATGCAGAACACGAAGTTCAACTTCATGGCAGCTTATAAGAAGACCTTCGTCATCTGGGGTATTGCAGCCATCATCTTCTGTGTCAGCTTCGCTGTTCGCGGCCTGAGTCAGAGTATTGACTTCACAGGTGGACGTAACTATGTGGTCCAGCTTGACAAGGAAACCCATGTGGAGGATGTTCGTGCTGCCCTGTCTGGTGCTTTCATCAACACCATCGGCGAGAAGGCTAATCAGGAGGCAAACACCAGCGTCATTGCCCTCGGTACAGAAGGTAAGACCGTACGTATCTCCACCAACTGGGATATCGAGTCGAACAATCCTGAGGTAGACGACAAGGCAGAGAACATTCTTTACAACGCTCTGACCAAGGCAGGCCTGATTAATCAGGCAGATATGGCAGCCTTTAAGAATCCTGATGTACGCGAAGGCGGTTCCATCATCAGTTCTGCCAAGGTAGGTCCGTCGGTGGCTAAGGACATTACGTACGGTGCCATCATATCCGTGCTGATTGCCTTGGTGGCTATCTTTATCTACATCCTCGTCCGTTTCCGCAACGTGGCCTTCTCTGTTGGTTCCATCGTAGCCCTGGCTCTCGATGCCCTCATCGTGATTGGCTTCTACTCGGTGCTCTGGGGATGGGTTCCCATGTCGCTCGAAATCGATCAGACCTTCATCGGTGCCATCCTGACTGTGATTGGTTACTCCATCAACGACAAGGTGGTGGTGTTCGACCGTGTGCGTGAGAACTTTAAGCTCTTCAAGAAGCGTGACCGTCAGACGCTGTTCAACGACTCGCTGAACCAGACACTGGCTCGTACCATCAACACCTCAGTCACAACGCTCATTGTGCTGCTCTGTATCTTCATCCTCGGTGGTGACAGCATCCGCAGCTTCTCGTTCGCTATGATCCTGGGTGTTATCTTCGGTACGCTCAGCTCGCTCTTCATCGCTGCTCCTGTGGCTTACCTCACTATGGGTAAGACCATCCGCGAGACCGATGAGGAAGAGGTTCCTGCCAAGAAGTAATCAAAGCAGATTGCAAAAAAGAACCCCCTGAAGGGGCATAAGCAGACACAGGCAGGGGAAAAGCTCCTGCCTGTGTTTCTATTTGATCATAAAAACAAAACTATCCAATGGAAAACAAGCAATACAAGCGCTATACCGTCACATCGGCATTGCCCTATGCCAACGGCGGTGTACATATTGGACACCTGGCCGGCGTATATGTACCGGCCGATATCTATGTACGATATCTCAGGGCAAAGAAACGCGAGGTACTCTTCGTTGGTGGAAGCGACGAGCATGGTGTACCTATTACTATTCGCGCACGCAAGGAAGGAATCACCCCTCAGGACGTGGTAAACCGTTACCACACCATGATCAGGGACTCCTTCGAGGACTTCGGCATCTCGTTCGACATTTACAGCCGCACCACCTCTAAGATTCACCACCAGTTTGCGGCAGACTGGTTCCGCAAACTCTACGATGAAGGAAAACTCACCGAGGAGACCACGACACAGCTTTACGATGAAGAGGCACACCAGTTCCTCGCCGACCGCTATGTCACAGGCGAATGTCCCTACTGTCACAATCAGGGCGCCTATGGCGACCAGTGCGAGAAGTGCGGACGCGACCTCTCGCCTACTGAGCTCATCAATCCCAAGTCCACCATCAGCGGCTCCACACCCGTCCTGAAGGAGACAAAGAACTGGTATCTTCCGCTCAACGAGTATCAGGACTGGCTGAAGCAGTGGATCCTCGAGGAGCACAAAGAGTGGCGTTCCAACGTCTATGGGCAGTGCAAATCGTGGCTCGACATGGATCTGCAGCCCCGTGCCATGACACGCGACCTTGATTGGGGCATTCCCGTACCCGTGGAGGGTGCTGAAGGCAAAGTGCTCTATGTATGGTTCGACGCGCCCATCGGCTACGTCTCGAATACAAAGGAACTGTGCGAGCGTGACCCGCAGCGTTGGGGCACATGGCAGAAGTGGTGGCAGGACGAGGACACACGTCTCATTCACTTCATTGGCAAAGACAACATCGTGTTCCACTGCATCATCTTCCCTGTGATGATGAAGGCTCACGGTGGATACATCATGCCAGACAATGTGCCCGCCAACGAGTTCCTCAATCTTGAAAACGACAAGATCTCTACCTCACGCAACTGGGCTGTATGGCTCCACGAATACCTTGTGGACTTCCCAGGCAAGCAGGATGTGTTGCGTTATGTGCTCACTGCCAATGCTCCTGAGACCAAAGACAACAACTTTACCTGGAAGGACTTCCAGGACCGCAATAACAATGAACTGGTAGCAGTCTATGGCAACTTTGTGAACCGTGCCTTGCAGCTCACCTGGAAATACTGGGAGGGAGTAGTGCCCCCATGTGGAGAACTGCTCGACGTTGACCAGGCAGCCATTGCTGAGTTCAAGGATGTGAAAGAGAAGGTCGAGACGCTTCTGGAGCAATTCAAGTTCCGCGATGCACAGTTCGAAGCCATGAACCTTGCCCGCATTGGCAATCGCTACATCACCGAATGTGAGCCTTGGAAAGTGTGGAAGACTGATCCCAAGCGCTGTGAGACAGTCCTCAACGTCTGCTTGCAGTTGGTGGCCAACCTCTCCATCGCCTTCGGCCCCTTCCTGCCATTCAGCAGCAACCGCCTGCGTTCTCTCATCAATGAGCAGAACCTCGATTGGGAGCAACTTGGTTCCACAGACCTGCTCCCGGCAGGTCATCAACTCAACGAACCGCAATTGCTCTTCGAGAAAATCGACGATGAAGCCATTCAGCGCCAGCTCGACAAGCTGGAAGCCACCAAGAAAGCCAACGCAGCCTCAGCCTGGAAGCCTGCTGACATCAAGGACACGGTGAGCTTCGAGGAATTCGAGAAACTCGACATCCGCGTAGGACTGGTGAAAGACTGTCAACCCGTCAAGAAATCAAAGAAACTGTTGCAGTTCACCATCGATGATGGCACAGGCCAGGACCGCACCATCTGCTCGGGCATTGCACAGTTCTACGAGAATCCCGCAGAACTCATAGGCCGCCGTATCCTCTTCGTGGCCAACTTTGCACCTCGCAAGATGATGGGTATCGAAAGCCAAGGCATGATCCTTTCAGCCGTTGACAGCGACGAGAGCCTCAGCGTGGTTACTACCACCAAGGACGTAAAGCCTGGAAGCCAGGTTGGATAATTACCGAATCAAACGGTATCCCCCCTATAGTATCGTACAAAAAGTGCAAGAGTATGATACTATAGGGTATTCTTTTCAGAACGTGAAGTCTGGAAACAAGTAACTGAGTAAGATGTGAAAAGAGCAAGATTTATCCTAATAGCCCTGTTGGGAGCCTGTCTGCAACTTATGGCACAAGAGGCAGACAGTACTTCCCTGCACCCATCATTTGGAGTGGACTATTCTGGTGAGGTCCAAACGGACTTCAAGCGAGCCCGCATGGCAAATCTTCTCCAGCTGCGGGCCAACATCCCCCTTTCCAGGGCAATGTCCTTTCAGGCAGCTTCCCTCAGCACGCTGACAACCAATGAAGTGCTGGATGTCATAGACCTGCAGGGCTTCTCCAACATCGATTCCTACGGTCTGAACATTCCGTTTGCATTCACGGTAGCAGGATTCACCTGGCAAATGAACGAACATCATTCGCTCTTTGCAGGCATCCGCCGCGTCGACGAAGATTACTTCTGTAGCGACGGAGTAGGTCTTTTCACCAACTGTTCGTGTGGCATCTTCCCCACCATTAGCTGGAACTTCCCCATCGGCACTTTCCCTTTCGCGGCAATGGGCATCCATTACACCTACGACAACGAGAAGCTATGCCTACAGGCATCGCTCTACAACGGTGAAGGGAATTACCGTTTCACGGGACGCTACAACATCTTCCGCTTCTGTCCCAACAGCGACGGCGTTTTTGCCATTGCTCAGGCTGAATACCGCCATCGCGACAGTCACTACTACCTGGGAGGCACCTTACACACCCAGCCAAAAGTTCTGCCTTCGGCATGGGCTTATGCCGAGCAGGCTCTGACCCCCGACTTTACTTTGTTGGCTGCCTACGGTCATGCTTTCAGTAGCGACATTCTTTGCGATAACTTCTGCGGCCTTGGCGGGAAATACACCCTCAAACGCACTGAGTTCGGTTTGTTCACTGACTATGTCCGTGTGCTCGATGTCGAGGAATGGGCCACGGAACTTATCTGCAGCCTCCACCTCACCGATTTCCTTACCGTCAAGCCCGTGCTGCATGTCATCACCACCGAAGGCAACACCAAGTGCGTCGGCATGTTGCGAGTGGACATTGGCATCTGATGGCAAGATGGTTCTTGTGTGACTCACAATCATCACTGATGATGCTCTCCTGCTGATTGAAAAATCTGTCTTTACATAAACTTTCTTAAACGGATGGCTCATTTTTGCAACACATTTTGTGTAATGCGAAAAAGTATGTAAATTTGCAGCCGAATGAGCAAATAGAGAATATTATGGAAAACTCAGTAGCATCCATCGACGCCATATTTCCGCGGTTACGACATATATATAAAAGGTAAAGACTAATATGAAACGAACAATGAGCAAGAATACTATCATAAAAATTATCCTTGCTTTCGTGGCGATTATCGTCGTGAAGAAGGGCGTGTCGTTCGTTTACGACAAGATACAGGTCATGAACGCACCGACGATGCAGGAAATCAGCGAGGCGAACCCGTGGACGGTGCCTACTGACTGGTTCAAGACCGACACAATTACCATCAAGGGACGCATCGAGGACTACGATGCCGAGCAGTTCGGATTTACATCGATGGCGTGCTACTACACCGACGTCTTCGAGAAAGGCAGTACGGTGCTGGTGCTCGACATCGCCGACGACGGCACGTTCTGCAAGAAATTCCTGGCGAGCTACCCCGTGCACAATTCGTTCATTGCTGACGGTTCGAAGGTGTTCTTCAATGCCATCCCATTCTTCGCCCGCCCTGGTGAGACGATTGACATCACCGTGCGCAAGGCTTCGTTCTGGCGCTACGAGTGCGTCTACAACAACGGCAGCAGCCGCGACGTGGAGCGCTGGCTCCGCACGTCGGGCAAATATGAGAAAGTTTTGAGGCCGTTGTGGAAGTTCGAGGGCAAGTTTGACGATGCCAACGAGGTGGCCGACGAGGTATGGAAACGCCTGATGGCCAAACTGCAATCCATCAGCCGCAGCGAGAACTACACGCCGATGGAAGTACAGCTGGCGCTGGCCGACATCGAGGCTCGTTTCGGCATGGACTATATCGGCTGCATCGAACGGCTTTCAAATGACCTGGTAAAGCACGAGAAGCGCGACAGCACGTGGCACACTGAGATTCTCGACAGCGCGGAGTGGAACAAATATCTCGACAGCAAGACTTACGAGCCCATGCGCCGCATTGACTATGACAATCCGCTGCTTTTCGCCAGCAGCAGTTACGACTTCCTGCAGAACCGCATCCAGTATGCCAAACCCGTCCGCGAAGGCCAGTTCAAGGGACTACTCAGCGAGCATGGTGGCATGATAATCAACGTAGAGAACTTCACAAAGAAACTTGTCAACGGCCTCGCCGCCCTGCGCGAATTCATGGTCACCGACCACGACAACCTGCTGGCCCAGATGTGCGTCTACAAGGACATGACATCCGAGTTCGACACATGGCGCGAGGAAGGAGGCAGCTTACAAGCAATGCTCGCCGACAAGACCATAACTGAGGTCAAGAAAAAGGAAAACCTTGACAATTGGCCTACGCTCACCAAAATGTGGCCGCTCTACATCGATGCCATCAAGAACCCCTATATCCGCCAGAAGGCCGAACAATTCCGCAACCGTCGTTTGGCACAGAAAGACCTCGCCACGCCCCTGCCCTCCACGCCTGAGGCAGAATTGATTCGCTCGCTCGTCGCCAAGTACCCTGGCCGGTTTCTTGTCATCGACTTCTGGGGCATGACGTGTGGACCCTGTCGTGGCGCCATCCAAGAGAGCAAGGAGCTTCGCGCTGAGATAGCCAAGCGCGATGATGTGAAGCTCGTCTTCATTGCCGGAGAGCGCACCAAGGAGGGCAGCGATGCCTACAAGCAGTATGTGGCCGAGTGGCTGGCCAACGAAGAGACTGTCTGCCTCACCAACGCAGAGTTCATGCGCCTGCAAGAGCTGTTCCAGTTCAACGGCATCCCGCACTATGAGACCATCACCCCCGATGGCTGCCGTGTCCGTGAAGATCTCAGCATCAGTGGCTACCACGACTTCAAGAATGAGTTGGAAAGGGTCTTGGAGAAGCTGAAATAGATTGAAACGAATATGTACCAAAGCAAAACTCTAAAGAAATGACACCTTTTCGATTCAGAAGTTTATACCCCTCTGCATCTTTGCAGACATGTTGGAAGTCAACCTTCCTCTTAGTTCTTGCTAATATACTAACCTTAGCAACCTCTTGTTCTAACAACGACCAGCCAATTAACCAGCCGATACAGAAAGGTATCATCTCATCGTATAACGAATATGACGGTGCCATGTTGAATTTAACTAAAGCAGACATGGATAAGGCGGGATTCTCACTTGGCGACCTCATCAGCATCGCCGTTGACGACAAAATATTCGATATACCATATTACGACGGTTACTACACTCGTAGCGGAGAATTACTGTTAGTGGCTTACCCCAGCTATCCCAGTATCTGCTTTACGGCCAGCAGCACCGGACTACCCGAGGAACTCAGAGAACTGGAGGGGGAAAGACCCTAATGTATGCAAAACACTAGTATCGTTGAGACTCAACCCATGCTTGATGTATTATGCTGGTATCAGCGACGAAGCACAGCTGCCGAACGTAGACTATGCAAAAGCTTTCTCCAACTACCTGATTTCTCACGGCATGAGCCAACAGCAACTTGATGCTCTGATTCGTGCCCTGACAGTCGGTGTCCATTCTTGGCAGATGACAAAAAAGAAGCTTGTCAGCGCATAACAGCCTAATGATCGATTCGGGTTTATGTTTCTGGAGTTCATTGCAAAAGGTCTCCGCTAAGCACCAAGCACCTGATACTATCAATCCTTTAGTATGATACTATCAATCCTTTAGTATGATACTATCGGCCTTTTAGTATCATACTCGTGCTACAAAAATGCGACCGTTGCGGCCATGCGGCCGACCATTCTGTAGATTTATTAAAAAATGGGCATGTATATAAACATGCTACATTCCTTTTTTTATAAATCTATGAAATCAACGGTCGCTTGGCCGCAACGGCCGCATCAGAAGATGTCAGGACTGTGCATCTGCTTATTTCATACTGTAAATGTTCGCTTACCCAAATCTCTTCAGCAAAAGAAAATCTTGGCTTTCCTTTTGCTGTTTTACTCGTTTTTTCGTAACTTTGTAAGAAATCGCAGAATTTCTTTGTATAAAGGCAGTCTGGAGGATTGAGGAAAAACTGGGTTACGAATTGGAGACCGTACTCAATTCCACATTCTGCTATAAACTGCATCAAAGAACACCCGATGCTGAGCCAGCAACCGTACTATGACTCATCATCGGGTGCAAAGGTACATAATTTCTTCGAACTGAACAAATCATGGATCAACTTTTTCTTTTGAGCTTGCTCAACACCTTTGAACTGACTGCGGCACCTTTTGTGGCACTTGCCAGAAAGGTGCGTATTAGGCTACGTCCTATTACCCAACGACTGTGCGGATATTCCTTAGCGATTGTCATTATATTCCTTAGCAATGAGTATTGAACGATTGAGTTTGTCAATAAACCACTGTTTATCTGGTAAGCAGGTAAGGTATTGAGCCACTTTGATGTGATCCTCGTTCAGCATCATCAGTTCAATATGTTCTGTATTACCTTCGCTGCATAGCAGAAGACCGATAGGTGGATTCTCATCTGGTTGCATATCATATTTCTGCAGGTATTTGAGATATAATTCCATCTGCCCCTTATATTGAGGCTTGAATTTTCCAAGTTTGAGGTCAATAGCAATCAGGCACTTTAACTTTCGATGATAGAAAAGCAAATCAAGATAATAGTCTGTGCCATCAATTGTAAAACGTTTCTGACGCTCCAAAAATGCGAAACCTTGTCCAAGCTCAAGGATAAAAGCTTCTAGCTGTTTGGCGATGGCATCTTCCAGTTCTTCTTCAGAATAGTAGCCGTTCAGTCCCAAGAAATCCAGCACGTATGAATTGCGTAGCACTACATCTGGCTCCATGTGGGTCGGTGTCACCTTCTCAAGAGTCTTCACTATCTCATCCTCAGGTTTTACAGCTATCAAAGAACGTTCGTATGCCATCTCATCCTGTTTATCTCGTAACTGCCTGACACTCCAATGCTCAGCAATGCCCATCTGTTGATAGAACAATCGCTTGTTATTATCTTCTATGGTAACGAGTTCCAAAAAATGACTCCACGTTAATGTTTGCGACAGTGTCGCAAACATTTCTTCGTCGCTATAAAATCGAGCGACTTTCATCATCCTTGTGACAGCAGTATAGGTATATCCCTTGCCATAACGTGCAGTCAATCTTTGCGACAGTGTCGCAAGAATTTTGCTGCCATAGGCAGAATATTGCTTGTAGCCCATATCCCCATTGATATAATGGCCTATATGCCAGAACATCAAGTCAGAATGCTTGTTCACATACACGACAACCTCTTGCCGTGCATTGTCAATAATGTCGGATACTCCCTTATAAAGACTATCACTTACCTGCTCAATTGCTTTCGTTTCTACTATTTCGTTTGCCATATCTCGTTTCGCTTGCAAAATTAATGTTTTTATTCCGTATTATTGTTATTCTCTCTACATTTTGTCGTCTTTTGTCATTTATAGAAGGTAATCCAATTGGTCCTGTACTTGTAACTTGGAGCCAATTTGCTTTCAGGAAAGATTTCTTTCACTTTACCATCTTTGTCTCGATACCAGGCATAGTTCCAACCTCTGCCCATATCTAAATAGAGGGCGTGGGTAACCTTATAGGCACTCAGGCACTTCACGAAGAACTCGTACGTCATCACCTTTTTCGACTCGATGATGCAGAGTTTGCCATCCTTCTCGCACAAGGCTCTGTATATGGTTTTGCTCTTCCTCATCTTTGAACCAATAGGACGAGTCTCACCGTTATGAATGATAAGCAGCTGGTAGAAGCCCATGCTCCATCCATTTGCTGTTGTGGGATAATCTGTTTTCCTCATGAACTTCCATTTGCCTTTGCCCCACACGAAGCCACCGGTATTCGCCTTACAGCGATAGCCTTTCTTCATCTCTCCATTGCAGATATGGTTATCCGCAATGTTCGAATGCTTGAACTCGTTCAGCAACTCACCAGTAAAAGCTGCCTCACAGCAAAACTCCACATCCTTCTGTGCCGCCTTCGGCATCCGCCCACACACCAAGTCTATCTTTGTATACTCAGGATAGTACACGTTAAGATTAACTGTTGTCTCAACGTGTACTGCAAAACAACAGATTTGCAGTAGCACCAAAGCCATTATTGAAACTATCTTTTTCATTCTTCGTTGTATAGGATTATAAATGAATCAAGTACCTGTCCTTTTGATTCCTGACAATACATAACAATTAGTTGCGGATTTTAGTTATCTTTATGTTTTTAGCGTAAGTCACTTTGTTTTTCTTCGTACAAATGCGATAACTCAACTAATGTTGGAGATAATTCAAATTGATTCTCCAATTGTACTTTATCATTTTTGTTTTGTTCTTTTGATAAGAAAGGTGAAAGTCGTATCCTGTGGATTAGTTTTGAAGTATCAATGTTTAATAATTCATTTTCAGCAGACGACAACAAACACATGCGCAATTCTTGCTCATCTTGATAGCTTATATATTTCTTAAATATTGCATTATAGACCGTTCCGTCGTATTCGCTTTTTTCATAAGAAACAGGTGAAAGGATAATTATCTTATCTGTTGGATGTATACACCATATTAAGTCTTCTATTGTTGTTTCAATTCTATAAGTATCTTCACCATAACATTTCCAATTAGTGATACTTTCATCGCAATCTTTATGCTTGTCATAGGTCCAGCAAGAGATACAAAGTGTATAAGCCTCATTAATTTTCTCAGACAAATTCTTGTAGAATAGTTTATCTTTTTCTGATGGGAATGCAGGAGTAACAAGAAATCTCATTTTTAAATTTTCTTTCCACTGTTTTTCCCTCCTGTCTGAAAACTGTGCACGATTAGCAACATATAGTTGCCGACTATACATCATTTTATTAAAATACTTCTTCTTGATGTATTTGTATACAACAGATTTCAAACATATATCTGGATGTACGTATACACCATTAATCTCTCTAAATTGCTTGTTTATGATATCTTCAAGTTTTAATAGCATAACCTAGTATATAAATGATTCAACATGTACGCTCTGATATCTATTTCTTCTATTAAAAATTATAAAGGAAAATACTTGCAATTCATTTTTTGAAGTATCTCGTCAAGTGAATTATACTTAAATGTCACTTTTTTATTGGATATAATTTCTCTATTTTCTTTTTCCTTATATTTTATGACACCCCATTTATTTCCCCGTTTTACAGCAATATCACATATAGAGCCACTTCGACCTTTATAATAATTCTTGTCTTTTAAGAAAACGCACTCATCATATTCCTCGTCAACTCTTACGTCAATTTCAGACCAATGGTCTAAACTATTGTCATAATAATGATATTTCTGCCATGTTCCCATCTTACCGTCCTTTGTTAATATTACCCTTTCACATTTTTTCCCGAGACGCCACTCCCTGTCTATATCATAGAAAATCTTATCGTACTCAAAGGGTAATATTACTGTCTCGCAGTCATTTGATATTAAACCATATTTCCCATTCTTTTTCATTAAATAGGTCGAGTCTTCAATAGGATTCCCACTGTCATCAAGATTTTCATTTACAATAATCTCTTCAAATTCAAAAGGAACCAGAAATGATTTGTCTTGCATATTATACAAAGAGCATTTCTCGTTTTTCCATACAATTGCGATGTCTGCAGAAAAGGTTCGGTCATTAGAATTATGTGCATCAGTTGGTTCAATAAAATCGTAATCAATTGGCAATATAGTGTTTTTTCTTAAATCAACGATGCCGTATTTCCAATTTCTTCTTACAATAATATAGTTTAAGTATAAATATTCACTGGTAGGTCTTCCATCCCAAGAAAACACAGGAATAATATCATCAGCTTCTAATGATATGTTTTTTTCGTTAACATCAGTCTTAGAAATTCCACGCCAATAGTATTTTTCTTCATCTTTTATAACAATAGTACATATCCCTTTTTTTCTGTATGCGAAATAAGAACAAGAATTAAATGTCCAATTATAATCGAATATTATTCGATCCCAACAAGGCTCTTCGTCAGAATCGAGTCCCCAATAATCACCCTTCTTAATGTATCCAGAGAATCCTCTATATAAGCTTTCTTCTTTTGTTAAAATTTCCGATTCTCGTTTGCTTTCATAAGAGTGAATCCCATAACGATAAAGGTTTCCATCAAAATCAACCTCGTTAAACTCTCCAAACCTTTTTACGGTAGCCAAATTATTAGCCCCAAAGTTTCCTGCAAAATCATATATTAACGGAATGACTTCTGTTCCTGTTCTGTCAATATAACCATACATGTCATCAACTCCAATATGCTGATGAACTGGTATTAGTTCACCTTTACCATCATATTTTGCATCAAGATACTGATTGATAATAGAATAATCTTCTTTAGAAAACACATAAAATTTCTTTTCGTTTTTCAAGAGAATAGTCTTTTCATTATCACCAATATAATCGTACCATCTGTCAAGAGAAATATTTCCATCCACATCAATAACGGTAGTCTTTTCTCCATTAGGGAATACTCTTTTGACAAGAGCTAATCCATTAGTAAAGTTTTCCGCATAGGAATAAATCGGTTCTATAGCTATTTTGTATTGGCTGTTAATGTATCCATAATTTCCATTATAGCAGAATATGGCTCTTTGATGATAAAAACGAAGAGAGGAATCGTTTCTTAGATTGCAAATAGCTGCGCCTATTTCATTAAACTTCTCAGATAAGTTCTCTAATACTTGAATGTCTGAAGGATTAACTGTCAACTTGTATTTTCCAATGCTTTTGCCATTAGTATCCTTCCCTTCAACAAGATAACTTCCTGCCTCCAATGATATTTTAAGCATCTTGTCTACAAAAACATCCCCAACTAATTCCATGTCAATGAATAGTTGACAATTCCTATCTGTTACAAATTTAACTGTAGCCATATCATTTAAAATTTTGTCCCAGAATTAATTACCAATCAAAACGATGACGATTAATATACTTATCATGTCTTCTTTCAAATTCATTGTCAGCATCATCTTTCAATTCTTCCAATGAATTGTATTTGAAGTCCAACTCCTTAAGATTCGGATTATTTCGCCATCGGTCATCAAAATCATAGTAATAATATAAACCTGCAGGCTTATTGTCAATAATGCCCCATTTGTCATTCCGCCTTACTGCCACATATGACATTCCTGCAAAATTTGTTACGGCTTTCTTATTATTCAAGAATACACATTCATCATATTCAGGCTCAATCGAAAAGACTAATTCCAAAACATTGTAATTATTACAGTCTGACCTATAATTACAATATTCATAAGTTCCTACTTTTCCATCTTTATATAGAAGCATTTTGTAGTGATAGCCATAACTGTCAATCTCCAACTTGAACTCAATAGTATCATATACTGAAGGAAGGATTGGCTTTCGCTCAAAATCTATGCAGCCATATTTCCCATTCTCTTTAACCAAATAAGTAGAATACATTAGCCATGTAGAACCATCAGCTTTATTAACGATAATGTCTTCATATTTAAAAGGCTCTAATATTTCTCCTGTAACCATCCATACAAAAGTACACAATCCATCCTTCCAGACGATGCCAACATTTCCTGTCACATTGCCTTGTACTGCATCAGTTGGTTCAATTAAATCATATTCTACATGCAATAGTATTTTTCCTGATAAATCCGCAATACCATATTTCTTGCTTTTCCTAATTATAACATTGTTAATTGACGTTTCGTCGTGACCAGCATTTCCTTCGAATACCGTTCTAAAATTAGCGATAACTTCATCTGCTTTAAAAGAATACTCTTTTTCATGGTCTTCTATAAAGCAAATTCCATTTTTTCGATAAACCAAATAATTCTCATTCCAATCATCCAAATAAAAGAATCGATCACAAATACATAAACTAATCACTTTTTTATCGAAGAAAGATAAGCCCCAATGATTGTCGTTTTTAATTGGGTAATATTGCAAAAAATCAAAACCTCTTATCTCGCTTTCTTCTTTTGATAATATATGTGGTGAATAATAAACTCCAATATGGCCGTCATTATCATTGTTAGCAACAGTTAATGGTGTATGAGAACATTTCTTTCCTTCACTTTCAGTTTCATCCATACTTAAATAAAGTGTTCCATCTTTTCCTACTGCATGAATACAACCAAAGCGTTTTACTTTAGCAAATCCTGTCTCCTCAAAATTCCAGACATAATCGTAAATAAATGGTATCACTTCTGAACCAGATTTATCAATAAAGCCATACATATCATCAATTCCGATCTCCTTATAAACAGGAATCAAATCAGCTTTACCGTCATACCTAGCATCATAGTAGATGTTCTTTACTAAGTAGTCTTCCGTAGAAAGAACATAATATGTTTTGTCGTTTTTCAGTAGAATTGTTTCATCATTGCTACCAATAAAAAAGAACCATTGACCAAGGCAATTGTTTCCCTCAGAATCTATGACAGTAGCCTTTTCACCATCAGGGAAAATACACTTTACTAAAGTCTTTTTTTTATGGGATTCTTCCACATTCAAATTTGTTAAAGAAGTGTTATCGTAAAAATGTAGGTTTTGTAATACTTGTGTTTCTGTTGGGCTCACATTAAGAGCATATTTCTTTAAACTCTTCCCTTTCTCATCCATTGCCTCAATCAAATAGCTACCAGGCTCTAAAGAGACTTTCAACATCTTGTCAGCTTGTGCAACACCAACATATTCTAAATCAATAAATATGTTGCATTGAAAATCGGATATAAATTTTACTATTGCCATAACCATTTAATCAAATCAGTAATACATTATTTCGACGACACTAATAACTCTTTCACATCCACGTCGAGGTGGCGTGCAATTTCATAGAGTTCTTGCGTCCCGTTGGTAGCATGCGTCCAAAGGCCGAGCGGTTCCACGGATGGCTGTCCCTTCTTGCTTTGGCAAGCGTCACAGAGGGCCGAACGGTTAGTCATCCAGCGTGAAACAGTACTGATGCTGTGCCCCATCTGTTCTGAGAGCCAAGTGCCAGTTCGTTCTTTCTCGGCCAGAACTATCTTGAACTGCGTTCGAGCCTGCTCACGTTCGGCAAAGTCGAAGCGAGCTTCACTTTGCGCTCGCTCAATCGCAGCCTTTAGCCTGTTATAGCGTTGTATCTTCATATCGCTTTTAATTATTCTTGCCCAACATTGAGCGTTCTGTGCGCAAATATAATCAAAAATATTGAGGATACAATAATTCAAGAACATAAATTAAGAAAAAGAGTCGTCTTTTCTCTTGATACGGGAACATTCTGCACAGATTTCTGTTTCCTATACCCCAATTAGGTTCCTTAGAAGGGTGTAGCCTAATACGCACTTTGTGGCGGAGTGCCACAGAAAGATGCTTGTCTGCTTTCTGATTGAGCAAGCTCGGCAGACATTAGGTCTTCGTTTCCTTGAATTGTTATTTCATAGAACGGGATTTTTAGAATGAGCTTATCTGGAAATCATGATGTACCTTTGCCTGCAAATTACAAAAACCAAATAAAACATGGAAGTTATATCAATTGAGCGCAGTGCCTACGAGGTAATCGGCTTACCGCTTCGCTCGTCGAAAAACTGCTGACGAGCTTCAAAAGCGTCATCACAAAGATGAAGGAGATGGCTAAATGAGGTTACGATTTGGAAACCTAACTCCTTCACCAATCCTCCCCAATTTGCTTTTAGTCCAAATTTGAACTTCCCCGTTTTTCCCCATCTTGCCTTTATTACAGGCCGAGTTGCGTTAATCTTCTGTAATCCGTCTTTCGTTACAGACTTTTTTCGTAACTCTGTGGCATAAATGTCACGAAGTTCTTGATGAACGGAGAATATACTTACCTTGAGGAGATTGTCGTTGTTGAATATTTGCTGTTTATGCCATTATTGTACCACCGCTAAAAATGGCATATTTCGCACAACAAAAAACGAGCTTGTTTTCCTGTGTATTACATATGATAACCACGGCTTTGGACGATAGCCAGACTAGACGTAATCAATAACAGCCTTAACAGCACTTCTTAGCAGTTCTGAAAGGTAGACAGATAGAGAACCGTTCAGGAAACAGGAACAGTTACAGGCAGATATTATGCCAATTATACAAAAATGCGTTACGCAAATTTGTATAATTGAACTTTTATCACTATCTTTGCACCTGAAAACTTAGAATCTTGGAAATATGATAAAGAACCCTTTCCTGACATACGGCTACAACGGGCCTGAATACTTTTGCGACAGAGTTGACGAAACAAAACGCTTAACATCTCTTTTGGTTAATGGCAATCATGTCGCTCTCATTTCTCCGCGAAGGATGGGTAAGACCGGCCTCATAAGGCATTGTTTTGCCCAACAGGAACTGCAGGACAGCTACTATTTGTTTGTCGTTGACATCTATGCAACAAAGTCGTTGGCAGAACTCACTTATGCCTTGGGACGCACTATACTCTCGGAGTTGAAATCAAAAGAAAGAAAAGCGTGGGAGAGGTTTATACAGGTGGTTGGCTCACTTCGCACAGGGATTACATTGGACGCATTGGGACAACCAAGTTGGAATCTCGAAATAGGTGATATACAGTCTCCTAAAGTATCGCTTGAAGAAATTTTCCATTATTTGAGTTCAGCTGACAAACCTTGCATTGTTGCTATTGACGAATTTCAGGCCATCATGAATTATCCTGAACAAAACGTTGAAGCTTTGCTAAGAACCTATATTCAAAATTGTAATAATGCATGGTTCGTTTTTTCTGGTTCCAAGCGTCACATGATGGGTGAGATGTTCTCATCACCAGCCAGACCTTTCTATCAAAGTGCTTCCACCATGTCGCTGAAAGCAATTTCTTCTGAAGCATACGAACGTTTTATAAGTTTTCATTTTCAGCAAGCAGGAAAGCACATAGAACCGGAAGCCATACGATATACTTATGAGAAATTTGATGGGACTACATGGTACATACAAAAGATATGTAACGAGCTATTTGCCATGACTGAGCAAAGTAGTTCATGTGGTATCAAGGAGGTCGATATTGCCATCAGTTATTCAGTAGACGAAAAGAATGACACCTTTCAAGACTTAATGACTCGACTCACAGCCAAGCAGAAGGCTTTGCTGCTTGCGTTGGCACATTCGGAAAAGGATGTACAGCCCACCAGCGGACAGTTTATTAGGAAATATCACCTTACCTCTGCAAGTGCCGTACAAAGAAGTTTGTCTGCTCTGCAGGAAAAAGACATCGTTACAAGCAATAACGGGCAGTACTTCATCTACGATTATTTCCTATACTATTGGTTAAAGCAACAATAAAACACCAGCGAGATAAGCAAATTTCATTTACTTATCTCGCTGATATTTAATTGGATAGATAAAAATCTATTGCCTAATACTCGTCCTCGTTGAAGACTTTGTTTCCGATGATTCTATACTGATTTTCAATCACTTGCATCATAATTAACTATTTTTAGCCAAATAAACCAGGCGGACTGAGGCGGACTGAGGCGGTCAGAGGCGATTCATCGGCGGGTTCGACAAACTTATCAACATTAATTATTAAAAGCCCAGGACTTCATAATCTACATCACCATCAGGATAATCGCCATACATCCCATCGGTCATTGCATCCCATGAGTCTTCTTCCGTCCATTGATAGGGTTCCTCCATCTCACGTTGGCGTTTCCTTCTTCTTCGTTCAACTTCTATTTCTGCATCAGTCCTAATCAGATGAGACATGTCCTTGCCTTTTTTACAGTTAATAATATCATACAAAGAGATTTGGCTACGTTTAAACCTATCACCAATTTTGCTCCAACCTGTAGCTTCAAAGCGTCCATTGCTATAACAGAGGATGTCACTATGAAACGTATATGGGAAAACCTGTTCATTAAGATGATTGATGAGAATGCACTCTTGACTATATTTGCTATTGTTCAATTTGACACAAACAAAACCGAAATGAAACTCTCTGCCACCGAATGAGCTTGGATATCGTTCTATTTGATATTGGAATGGAATAACTATTTTCTCGTTTATATCAATGTAGCCATACGTTTCTCCGTCAATAGAAGCGGCAAACAGTCCTTCTCGATAGCCCCCAAGGTAGCGATACTTATTCTTGGGAATTAGTATTTCTTCATCAGGTCCTACTGCATAATAAAATCGGTTGTGATTATCATATGATTCTTTTATGCTTATTTTGGCCCTGTATTCGTTATCAGCAAGTTTGTAATTCTTGAAAAACAATTCATTACCACAATGGTCAAGTAAAACAGAGCCATCATTTTCCATAAAAGAATACTTAATCGCATGAGAATAACCTCCACGGAAACACGATACCGATTCATACTCAAACGGGATTACAATATGATCAAAAACATCTACGAATCCCCATTTCCCATCTTTTTTTACAGCAAAAAGACCTTCACTGAGACCTAAGGAATCGTCGTATTGTGGCTCTATTACCATATCTTTTTTCAGAGCATAATATAATCCCCATTTCCCATGTACTTTTACCGGGTAGAAATCCTCCGTAGGTGGATTTATATCATCGAACTCAAAAGGAAGTATTTCTTTGCCTGGATACCAACTGATAGTTTTAGGTATTCCCCATTTGAAGTCTTCATTTAGTGCCATGTAAACGGATCCCTTTCCGTTTATATACGCTAAAGGAATTATATGTATATACTCTATAGGAATAATTATGGTAAAACGTCGCCCACTCGAACTAACCATAAGCATGCCAAACCTTGTTCCCTTTTGTACTATGTGAAAACAAGATTTATGAAGCGCGTTAGATATGTGGTCAAACATGCTTAATGTTTCTTTTAGGTTTTTGTTATATTGCTCTACATACCATGCATTATAAATCCTTGTAGCTTCATTTATTCCAGTATTTCCCCAATACTCCTTTTCTATTTCGTTGATAACCTCTTGGCAATTATCCACGGAATGCATTTTGACGTTAATGGCTTTCTTCTGCATAATTCAAAACATAAGGGGTAGTCTCTACGAAAGCCTACCCTATTGAGTAAATCAATGACTTTTATTTGCACAAAAGACAATTTCTTTAACAAACTGGCGATAGTCTGCATCCTCAGCTAAACGCTCATAAGAGGGACTGTAATCAGGATTCAAATCTGGATTAAGATGATGACATATACGATTCATCATCCTTTCAGGTGAATCTGAATAAGAATTCCAACAACTTGATTGTGCAGATATTTCTGTTGAAGCAATCTGCCCTTTCTCATCATACTGCGGATTCCTCAGTTCATAAAGGAGCCCATCTACATAATTTTCTTTTCTCATAGAATAACGTTTTAAAGATTAATAATTTAGAAAACTATTATCTCCGGCTCTAAGGCTCCATTTGGAGATTTTGGTCACAAATTTATATAAATTTTTTGAGATTATAAGCCAGTTTAGATAAAAATGTGAACAAATTGCCCCGAAAAGTTAGAAATCAAGGCTCACATACGCTCAATCCTATTCTTTTCCGTGCTCTAAGTCACAATTATTTTGTATATT
>JAEEQB010000101.1 GCA_016285075.1 Prevotella sp. | reverse complement strand
GGGCACTGGGCTTGCCCATGTGCCACATTTTTACAGTATCGGGAAGCTCATTACCCGTTCCGATTTTCATCGGACGGTGAATTGACCACATAAATCTGCAAGCAGAGGTCATGGAATCTGGCATGAAGACGTTCCCGCACATGGTCGGTCATGAATGGCAGTGATGAATCTCTGGCAATTTTATCCAGTCAGTCTAATAGGCTTGCCGATGCCACTTTTTCAAAGTCATGGGAAGCCTAATACCCCTGCCTTCATTCGAGGCTTGGGAGACTGACCAGATAAAATTGCAAGCAATGAGGTATGTTGTGACTTTGAAATCTTATCGCGCAACTGTCATCTGCGGAATTGGATTCGGTGGCACGCTGCCATTACTTCAGCTACTTTTCCATACTTCAGATGAGCTTGCTCCATAAGGCTGGCAATGCCGTCCGAATCGTGTTAATAACAGTTAACGCTAATTAGGCTTAGAACTTTTGAAAAAGTTCCTTCAACGCAAGCCGTCTGAGAGTGCCACTCAGATGCGCCAGAGTTCGCTCCGTTTTATTACCCCAAACGAAAGGAGGTGCATCCTAATCCACCCACCACAATCGCCAACTGACGAACTTCTGCGGAGTATGGATAGCTCAACATTACGCAGCAAACATCAATGGTTACTATTCGCATTTTTGCGCAGCAAGCATAATATGTATAAGAAGTCTGTTGCGACATGCTCTTGGTATAAACCTTTCCAGTTATCTTTTGTTCCAAGACATCTTGGTATAATTCACGACAAAGCCCCACCGCATCGTCACGACGCAGTGGGGGCTTAGTGCCTATAGGTCTTTGAACAAAAATTACTTTGTTTAACTAATCTTCTTTACTCGCTCGGCTTTGCCGCTTGGATTGTCCAAGAACTTTACTGCTTTCTTCTTTTTCTTTATCTCATATTTCGGAGGATTGCCTTTGTGGATGAGGTTCATGATTTCGTGGATGTCCTCGTCGGTGAGGTCTTCGTCCTTAACGAATGGACCGTTGATGAGCGAGCAGTAGCGAGGGTCGGTCAGTCTGCGGATGATGCGGCGACGTTTCAGCCAGTGCCAAATATCCTCGAAGAACCAGCCAAGGCGAGTCCAGAAGAGGGTGGTGATGCTGACGTAGATAATTGTGGCGATGAGCAGGATGATGGCTACTCCAAGGAGGATGAGTTCTGTAGTCGTGCTGCTGTTTCCCTCGTTGGCGGCTTCCCTGCCTTTCGCTGCCATAAAGGCTTCAGTTTCTTGTCGCATGACAACGCCCAGGGTGTCTAAGACTGCTTTGTGGAGGTCGAAATAATACTGAATCTGTGCGGTGTCGAGCAGCGCACTGTACTTTTCGAGCGAGTCATTGTAGGCTCTCTCTTGTCGCTCCAACTCCATTGCGTGCTCACTCAGCAGCACCTTGTAGATGGTCTTCTCCGTTTTCTGACAACCGCACACGGCGGCGAGGGCGAGAATGATGGTGATGATACGTTTGCACATAATGGTTTATAGAAGTTTGAATCTGACTTTCAGCAGAATACTGAGCGGACGAAGGTCGTGGCTGTTGATGCTCGTGCTCATGCCGGAATGAACGGTAGAAACATAACGACGAGCATTAAAGATGTTGCTGCACTCCAGTTCCCATTCGGTTGTCTTGCAGGCGTAGCGTAATAGAGCATCGGCAAAGACGATGTTCAGAGCGGAGGCCTCGTTGAAGTACTGATAATCGACATTGAAGTTGATGCTCAGTTTCTCGGTCGGGAATATCCATACCTTGCCATTGTGCGAATGGGTGAGCAGAGCGGGCAATGTCTCGTCGCTATTAGCCACCCATTGTTCTGTCTTCATCCATGCGAAGCTGTAGACGAGGTTGAGGTATTGGCACGGGGTTGTGTTGAGCGATGTGCCGATAGTATAACTTTTCGTATGGAATGGCTGGATGACATTTTGCAACAGCAATTCGCTCTTGCCGCGATTCCATCCTGCGGAGGCTTCTAACTTTGTGTGCCAAAGGCTCAGAGTCTTGCTGGTTCCTGCGAAAAGACTATACGTGTCGGCATTGGTGGACTGGTCAAGCGTAGTCTTTACACCGACGATCCCGTCGTAGTTATAGCCATAGAGAAGATTCTTATGGCTGTGCTGAATGCCTCCACTCACGTTGAAGAAGAGCATACGAATGACATCACGATATTCTAATCCCATACGGGCGCCACTGCCGCTACTTTCCAGCAGGTGGTCGGTGGTGTTGCGGAGAAGATTACGATAGGACTGTAGGATATAGCCCTTGTAGGCATCGCTCATGTTGCCATAGGACTTGCGGTAATAACCATTGGCCACAGCCTTGAAAGAGGGTGTGAAACTGTAGTCTGTCGTAAGCGTGGGATTAATAATCCATCGATAGTGGCTGATGGAGTTTCCTGCCAGTCGGTCATCGTTTGTGATGATTGATAGGTAGGTCGGAATCATCAGCCTCATGCGTAGGGTGTTGCCCTTCTTGTAGGTATAGTCCTGATCAATGCCCACCTGGTAACAGTTGTACCATAGGTCGTTTCTCATGCTGTCAGCAGCGGGAATGTAGCTGCCGAGGCGGTCCGTCGCTGTTAATGCGGAGGTCAGTTTGCGTAAGTCCATACTGAGACGCGGCGTGTAGTTCAACGTGAAATTACCAGCTGTCAGCCCATACGAGGTTCGGAAGTTGGCGGTGATGTACTTCTGTGTTACCTCTTGACTCAGCATTTGCAGAGAGTCGCTGCCGAAGTAGTAGGCGGGACTGACACGAAGCTCGTGTGGACGGTTGTTGTAGGCCACATCAAAGTGGCTGCGGAACAGATGCCTGCCCCAGCGTTTCATCATGCTCAAGTCGTTGCTAACGGAGAAATAGGGATTGTCGAGATGCTGATAGTTTCCTTCATTGGCATTGAGGTGC
>JAEEQB010000003.1 GCA_016285075.1 Prevotella sp. | reverse complement strand
TGGTTGTCGATTTGGTTTGGAAGCTGCAAAGATAACCAAAAGGGCTGATTCTCGTGCAAGAGTCAGCCCAATTTTTCTTCATGCGCATACGGGCGCGATGACATCAAGGTTTAGCGGACAGTAATAAAAGAAAAACAAGTTTTCCTTTTGCATTTCGCTCGCTTATTCGTACCTTTGAGCTGCGCTCGAAAGTACTCCCGCTCGAAAACACTCAAATTTATTTGGTGTTTTCCTCGCTTATTCGTACCTTTGCACTGTGGAAGCAAAAACATTGTCATTATGATGGAAAATAAGGTAAAGATATTCTGCCGCAACAACGGGCAGACCATAGAAGTGCCTATAGGAGCAACGCTCGAGGAGATATATCAGCAAACTGGTTTGCAGTTGGCTCACGGCCCGTTATCGGCTCACGTAAACAACAAGGTGGAAGGAATGCATTTCCGTGTTTATAACCAGAAAGAGGTGGAGTTCCTCGACATCACATCGTCCAGCGGTTCACGGGCTTATACACGCACCCTGTTCTTCGTACTGTGCAAGGCTGCGCACGAGCTCTTTACAAAGTGTAAGGTGGCCATTGACATCCCTGTGAGCAACGGCTACTATGTGAACCTCAACATCGGACGTCCCATCACTTTGGACGATGTCGGAGCTATCCGCCGCCACATGAAGGAGATCATTGATGCAGCCATGCCCATCCACCGCCACGAGACCACCACAGAGGAGGCTATCAGGATGTTCGAGGAACTGCACAACCGCTCAAAGGTGAAGCTGCTGAAGTCGGCAGGCCGGCTCTACACCACGTATTACGATATCGACGGATATGTGGACTATTATTACGGTGCTCTGCTGACGAACACGTCACAGCTCTACCTCTTCGGACTCGAGAAATACTTCGACGGCCTGCTGTTGCGTCTCCCCTCCCGCGAACACCCTGAAGAGCTGGGCGAGATGACTCATCAGGACAAGATGTTCAGCATATTCAAGGAGCACCACCAGTGGCAGGACATCCTCGGGCTGCGTACCATCGGCGACCTCAACGATGTCATTGAAAAGGGCTATTCCTCACTGCTCATCCAGATCAGCGAAGCACTGCAGGAGAAGAAGATTGCACGCATAGCCGACGAGATAGCCCAGCGCAAGAGCACCAGACTCGTGCTCATTGCCGGTCCCTCAAGCAGCGGCAAGACCACTACCTGTAAGCGGCTCTCCATCCAGCTCGCCGTCAACGGCATCAAACCCATTCCCATCTCGCTGGATGACTATTTCCTCGACCGTGACAAGACGCCTCTCGACGAGAAAGGTGACTTCGACTTCGAAAACCTCCATGCCCTGAACCTGCCATTGCTCAACGAGCAGCTCACCGCGCTGTTCAAAGGTGAGGAGGTGGAACTGCCGCGTTACGACTTCCCAACGGGTACGAGCCAAAAGAGCGGCCGCAGACTGAGATTGGGCGAAAAAGAGATCCTGGTGGTGGAAGGAATCCACGCGCTGAACCCCGAACTGACATCGGAGATTCCCAACGAACAGATATTCCGTGTCTATGCCTCGGCGCTGACCACCATTCTGCTCGACAACCACAACTACATCCCCACGACCGACAACCGTCTGTTACGACGCATCATACGCGACCACAAGTACCGTGCCGTCTCGGCTCAGGAGACCATCCGCCGATGGCCCAGCGTGAGAGCAGGCGAGAACAAATGGATATTCCCCTTCCAGGAAAATGCCGATGCGATGTTCAACACCGCCATGCTCTTCGAACTGGCAACCATCAAGAGCCAGGCAGTGCCATTGCTCGAGCAGGTACCAGAGAACTGTCCCGAATATGCCGAGGCTTACCGTCTGCTGAAATTCCTGCGTTACATCAAACCCATCCCTGAAACCCAGATTCCACCCACCTCTTTGCTACGTGAGTTCCTGGGCGGTTCATCGTTCACCTACTAATGAAGCAGCTACTGTCCCTTTTGCTCTTCTTCCTGTCGCTGTCGGCAGGGGCACAGGATACCCGCTGCCTGAGACTGCTGGGCATTCCCCTCGAGGGGCCTGTGGACTCGGTTGCTTCGAAATTACACCGCCAGGGGTTCACTGACTGGGGAACAAGCAGCGACGAGACAGAACTGCATTTCCGTGGTTCCTACTACGGCATACGCTGCAAACTCATCGTCAGCTGCGATGCCAAGACCCGCTTCGTGACGTCTGCCTACATCACCATAGGACCTTACGGTTCAAAGACACTGTTCAACCGTAACTTCATCTATTACAAGAACAAACTGACTGAAGAATATGGCGAGATGTCTGAACGTAACGGTGCATGGTATTACATAGGCGAATACGGCATGGTGAAACTCTCCGACAGCGAGAACGAGACGGGAGCACACGACATCAAGGTGTTTCTCTTCTGTACCGCTCCCTATTATAAAGATGTACTGAACCTCGGCCTGCACGGCAACGTGATGGAGGTAGTGACCGACAATCCGGTGATGGAAAGCCCTGTGGAACAGTTCGACCGCAACGGACAGACTCAGCAGGCCGACCTAATAGAACGCCAATACAATGAATATGGCTATCTGATGGAGGCAAAGATGCAGGAGCAGGAGGGGCAGTACAGCCTGCTGACCTACAGCTACGACAACCAGTTCCGTCTGCGACGGCGGGTACTGACCAACAAGGAAAGCGGACTGCGCTCTGTCAACGAATATACTTACAACGATGACGATGAGATACTGTCGCAGAGTCAGAAAGTGTTTGACAAACAGGACAAATGCATTCTCTCCATCCTGCTGAAATACACTTATGGTGAGGATGACTACGACGACAACGGCAACTGGACACGTGCCACCGTCGAACTGGTTTACTGGGAGAAAGATACAGGAACGCAGACTTCCAAGCTGACACAAACCCGGAAAATCAGCTATTGGGAGGATGAATGAAAAATAAGATCTATTATGGAGATGCAACGAAGTGAGTATGAAATCATGGCTCCTGTAGGAAGCCGCGAATCGCTGGCTGCCGCCATTCAGGCAGGAGCCGACTCCGTGTATTTCGGCATCGGAGCATTGAATATGCGTGCACATTCGGCATCGGCGTTCACCATCAACGACTTGCGCGAGATAGCCCAGACCTGTCATCAGCACGGCATCAAGAGCTACCTCACGGTGAACACCATCATTTATGGTGAGGACCTGCCGCTGATGCGCGAGATCATCGATGCTGCACACGAGGCCCAGGTGTCGGCGGTGATTGCCAGCGACGTCGCTGTCATGCAGTACTGCCGGCAGGTAGGCGTGGAAGTACACCTGAGCACTCAGCTGAACATCTCGAACATCGAGGCACTGACGTTCTATGCACAGTTCGCCGATGTCGTGGTCCTGGCACGTGAGCTCAACATGGATCAGGTGGCCGAGATTCACCGTCAGGTGATGGAACGTCATGTCTGCGGTCCCTCTGGGCAACTGGTGCGCATCGAGATGTTCTGTCACGGAGCGCTGTGTATGGCCATCAGCGGCAAGTGCTACCTCAGCCTCCATGCCGCCAACCGCTCCGCTAATCGCGGGGAGTGCATACAGATATGCCGCCGCAGCTATACCGCCACCGACAATGAGACAGGCTATCAGCTTGACATTGACAACAAATACATCATGAGCCCCAAGGACCTGAAAACGGTTCGCTTCATCGACCGCCTCATGGAATCAGGCGTGAGGGTGTTCAAGATTGAAGGACGCGCCCGTGGACCCGAATACGTCTACACCGTCGTCAGCTGTTACAAGGAAGCTATTCAGGCCGTCCTCGACGGCACATTCACCGAGGAGAGGAAAGACCAGTGGGACCAGCGGCTCGCCACCGTCTTCAACCGTGGGTTCTGGGACGGCTATTACCAAGGGCAGTTCATGGGTGAATGGAACAAGAACTACGGCTCCAACGCCACCGAACGCAAAGTCTACGTTGGCAAAGGCACGAAATACTATTCCAAGCTGGGAGTGGCAGAGTTCACAGTCGAAGCCACCACCTTCCAGGTGGGCGACCGGCTGCTCATCACAGGTCCTACGACGGGAGCCATGTATGTCACCGCTACGGAGATACACGATGACAACGGTCCCGTACAGGTAGCCCAGCAGGGCACACGGGTGAGCATTGCCGTCAAAGACAAGGTGCGCCCCAGCGACAAACTCTTTAAATTGACAACTGATAATTGAAAAATAGTAATGACGATTAACGAAACGCAAGACGAGATTATTGAGGAGTTCAGTGAACTCGACGATTGGATGGACAGGTACCAGCTGTTGATAGACCTCGGCAACGAGCAGGAACCGCTGGACGAGCAATACAAGACTGACCAGAACCTCATAGACGGCTGTCAGAGCCGCGTGTGGCTACAGGCCGACTACAACGACGGGAAACTGTTCTTTACGGCTGAGAGCGACGCCCTGATTGTGAAGGGCATCGTGGCGCTGCTCATCCGTGTGCTCAGCGGTCATACCCCGCAGGAGATACTGGATGCCGACCTCTATTTCATCGGACAGATAGGACTGAGGGAACACCTCTCACCCACCCGCAGCAACGGTCTTCTGGCCATGGTGAAGCAGATGCGGATGTATGCAGCGGCTTTCAGCCTGAACAGGCAATAAGTAGTAAAACAGAACAATGAAGGAATTCCTGCAAGTACTGAGGCGGTTTGTGCCGCCCTACAAGAAATACCTGGCATGGTCGGTGGTGTTCAACATCCTGTCGGCTGTGCTCAACATCTTCAGTTTCGCAGCACTCATACCCATCCTGCAGATTCTGTTCCAGACAGGCGACACCGAGGCTGCCAGCGGACTCATGGAGTGGGACTGGGGAAACATTCAGGCTGTGCTGATGAACAATCTGAACTATTACGTCACACAGCTCATCAACCAGTTCGGACAGACCACCACGCTGCTGCTCATCGGACTGTTCCTCGCCGTGACCACCGCCATGAAGACAGGCGCCTACTTCCTCTCCTCGGCCACCATCATTCCCATTCGCACGGGTGTGGTGCGCGACATCCGCAACCAGCTCTATCAGAAGATCACCTCGCTGCCCCTGGGATTCTTCTCCGAGGAACGTAAAGGCGACATCATTGCCCGAATGAGCGGAGACGTACAGGAGGTGGAGACGAGCATCATGTCCAGCCTGGATATGCTGTTCAAGAATCCCATCCTCATAGTGGTCTATTTTTCCACCCTGTTGTTTGTCTCGTGGCAGCTCACACTCTTCACCATCGTCTTCGTGCCCATTTTCGGATGGTTCATGGGATTGGTGGGACGCCGTCTGAAACAGAAGAGCATCAAGGCCCAGGCACTTTGGAGCGACACGATGAGCCAGGTGGAAGAGACGTTAGGCGGACTGCGCATCATCAAAGCCTTCTGTGCAGAAAGCACTATGAACAGCCGCTTTGACCGGGTGAACTCCTCCTATCGCAACGACATCATGAGAGTCAACATCCGGCAGTCAATGGCACATCCCATGAGCGAGTTCCTAGGCACCGTCATGATTGTCATCGTACTGTGGTTCGGAGGCGTGCTGGTGCTCAACAACAAAGCCATCACCGGTCCCACCTTTATTTACTACATGGTGATTCTCTACAGCATTATCCAACCCCTGAAAGACTTCTCGAAGGCTGGCTACAACATCCCCAAGGGTCTCGCCTCCATGGAACGCATCGACAAGATCCTGATGGCAGAGAACAACATCAAGGAACCGGCACAGCCACGACACATCCAAAGCTTTGAACACCAGATTGAGCTGCGCCACGTCTCGTTCCGCTATGGAACGCAATGGGTACTGAACGATATCAACCTCATCATCCCTAAAGGCAAGACCATTGCACTGGTCGGACAGAGCGGCAGCGGGAAGTCCACACTGGTAGACCTTATCCCCCGCTACTACGACGTGCAGGAGGGAGATGTGCTCATCGACGGCATCAACGTCAAGGAACTGGGCATCCATGACCTGCGCCAGCTCATTGGCAATGTCAATCAGGAAGCAATCCTATTCAACGATTCCTTCCGCAACAACATCGCCTTCGGGGTAAGCAATGCCACCGATGTGCAGATCAAGGAAGCAGCACGCATCGCCAATGCCTACGACTTCATCATGGCTTCCGAGCAGGGATTCGACACCAACATCGGCGACCGGGGAGGACGGCTCAGCGGCGGACAGCGGCAACGTGTCTCCATAGCACGGGCCATCCTCAAGAACCCGCCCATCCTCATCCTGGACGAGGCCACCAGTGCACTCGACACAGAGAGCGAACGACTGGTACAGGATGCACTCGAACGGCTCATGAAGACGCGTACCACCGTGGCCATAGCACACCGTCTCTCCACCATCAAGAATGCCGACGAGATCTGTGTGCTCCACGAAGGCCGCATCGTTGAACGCGGCACCCACGACGAACTGCTCGCCCTCGACGGCTACTATAAGAAGCTGCACGACATGCAGCAGGTGTAAGAAGAATGATTGCGAGACTGGCTTTTCTCTTGAAGACCTATGCTTTGACGGTGCTGACGTTTATCACCGCCAAGGCAGGCTTCATGCTTTACAACCAGTCGGGACACGAATTCTCCGTAGGCGACATGGCCGATGTCATCGTCCACGGATGGTCACTGGACCTTTCCACAGCACTCTATTTCCTCATCGTTCCATTCTTCGTGGCTGCGCTGAGCAGCTGGTGGCAGACAAAAGTGTGGTATGCCATTCTCAAGGCCTACTTCCTCGTGGTATCCATCGCCTTCGCCCTGGCCTTCGTGGCCGATGCCGCCCTCTACCCCTTCTGGGGCTTCAAACTCGATGCCTCCTGCCTGCAATACCTCGACAGTCCCACAGAGGCAGCCGCCAGTGTATCGGCGGGATTCATCGCCGTGGCCGTCTTTGCCATCCTGGCAGTGGCCGCCGTCATCGCCACACTCTTCTTCCTGGTGCTGAGACAATGGGAACATGGGGAATCCGGAAAGAGAAACACGGCTTCTCAATGGTGGAAAGCCCTTTTACAGCTCCTCTGCATCCCCCTTTTTGTCATTGGCATCCGTGGGGGATTGAGAGAGTCTACCACCAACATCGGGCAGGTGTTTTTCTCACAGAACCAGTTCCTGAACCATTCGGCAGTGAATCCTGTGTTCAGCTTCCTCTATTCCCTCAGTCACACCATGGGCAATACAGAGCAGTATCAGTTCATGGACAGCGAGGAGTGCCAGCGTCTAACAGCCGATGTCTACACCACCGAGAGTCTTGACAGCGATACCCTGCTCACCACCACGCGCCCTAACGTTGTCATCATCCTGCTGGAGAGCTGCGGCGAGGAGTTCGCCAGTGCCATGCCCTACCTGCAGCAGCTGAAACAGGAGGGCATCTGGTTCGCCAACTGCTACGGCAACTCCTGGCGCACAGACCGTGGCACGGTATGCACACTGAGCGGCTATCCCTCATTCCCCTCCTTGTCTGTCATGAAGATGCCGCAGAAGAGCAACACACTGCCCAGCATCGCCCGAACCCTGCAGCAGGAAGGCTATCACACCTCCTACCTCTACGGAGGCGACATCAACTTCACCAACATGCGCTCCTACCTCGTCGCCACGGGCTGGGAACGTCTTGTCAGCATGGACGACTTCACTGCCCATGAGCAATCCTCTGCACGCTGGGGAGTGCGCGACGACATCACCTTCAAAACGCTGGAAGACGATATCAAAGGAGCGGACAAGGGCACGAGATGGCTCTGGGGCTACTCCACGCTCAGCAGTCACGAGCCGTGGGACGTTCCCGTCAAGACCCTGGACGACGACCATCTCAATGCCTTTGCCTATCTGGACTCCTGCCTGAAGGATTTCGTGGAATCGCTCAGGAAGTCATCCGCCTGGGACAACCTGCTCATCGTCATGCTGGCCGATCACGGCATCAACTACCGCGACATTGACCAGTCAAAGCCACTAGTGAAAAACCACATACCAATGATCTGGGTAGGAGGAGCCGTCAAGGAGCCTCGCCGCATAGAGACACTATGCAACCAGACCGATCTCGCCGCCACCCTCCTGGGCCAGCTACGGCTGCGCCACGACGAATTCACCTTCAGCCGCGATGTGCTCTCACGCACCTATCAACATCCTACGGCTGTCCATAACTACAACAACGCACAACTGCTGATCGACTCAACAGGACATGTGGTTTACGACTTCGATGCCGCCCAGCCCACCATCAGCAACAGCACCGATGCCAAGAGACTGCTGCAGCTCAACAAAGCCATCCTGCAAGTCACCACCAACGATCTGAAATCAAGATGACGAAAAACATACAGAAGTTAAAAGTGAGGTCTTTTTGTTAAAAGACATAAAAAATGCAATGGTTTATGCGTACATAAAAGTACCTTTGCAGTGCAAACTACTTTTCAAGCTACTGAAAACGAATAACCAACAATGATTGACTTCAAACTACTCTACAGCAACAATATCGACAACCTTCTGGCTTTCGGATCGCGTTTCACCACCGACAATGAACTGCTGAAGGACTGCATCCAGGATGTGTTCGTCAAGTTCTACGTCAAACGCCACAAGCTCGACTCCGTCAAGAACCTGGAGAACTACCTCTACATTTCATTGCGCAACCGCATCAACGACGAATTCCGTCGTAATGCTCACCTGTGCGACAACGAAATCAACGACACCACCATGCGGATAGTGGCAGAGACCGATGAATACAACCATGAGCTGATGGAACGTCAGACGGCACTCACCAACTGCGTAGAGCAGAATTTCAGCAAGCTCTCGCCCCGTCAGCGTCAGATCATACACCTCTATTACGTCGAGCACCTCAAGTACGGGGAAATCTGCCGCATCATGGGTATCAACTACCAGAGTGTACGCAACCTCATGCACCGCAGCATCGACCGCCTGCGCAAGTATGCTGCTCAAGCAACTGCAGTGTGAATGAGAATCACAGGTGAGAATCACAGGGAACGGTTCCCATTTTTTCCGTAACTCAAATGTCTCTTGTGCACTTAGAACCAGACCGTTTCATCAGTTCATACAAATACGAGGGACTTTGTACGTAGAGTTCACCCTCTTCGTCCTGTAGGGCTGTAAACGACGTTACCTTAGGTAACACAGGCCGGTTGTTAAAGTAACAACGCCCGTTACCTAAAGTAACGCTACTTTCTAGCAGAGATTAGAGGTTACTCGCCTTTGATGGCTGCCACACCGGGGAGCATCTTGCCCTCGGTGGCCTCAAGCAGAGGTTTCTATGGCAGCGTGTCGCTCAGGGGGTCGAAGAGTCCATCGGCGTTTCGTCCGAGGTCGTGCCATCCTACTGTCTGATGTAGGGTGGGATTGGTCTGCATGGCGTTCTGGCGGAGGCCGAGGAAGTAATAGGTGGGACGGTACTGGATGGTGAGTGCATCGTCGTTACCGTCGGCATTGACATCCTTGCGCTCCAGATAGGTATCATACCACTCTGCCAGTGCCTGCACCTTAGCATCGGCATATTCGCCGTTGGCAAAGGTCATGGGCTCGTCGAGGGTAAGTGCTGCAGGCCGTGCCTCGGCAGCGGGGTCAGTGGCCGATGCCTGACGACAGTAGAGCACGATGCTGTGTCGCTTCTGTCCGTTGAGGGGCTGCACGCCGAGCCACTGGCAGGTGTTGCCGCCAAAGCCTGTCACAGCCCATGTGGACTTGATGGAAGCCTGTCCTTGTCCGCCGTCGAAGAGCATCCAGCGGTGCATGTCGGCAAAACGCTTTCCTTCGTAGGCCAGCTCGATCTGACGCTCATAGAGGATAGCAGCAATGAGCTTTGCACGGTCGCCGCCGATGCTGGCATCAAGACCGTAGTTGTTATCGGCGGTATAGCCCACACGCGCCCTGATCTGCTGGAGTGCCTGCAGCGCCTCGTTAAGATGGTTGGCACCAGCGGCGGCCTCGGCATAGTTGAGCAGCACCTCGGCATAGCGTACGGTGATGAGGGGTGCAGCGTTCTTCATGAAGCCCTTGGGATTAGAGCTGCTGTTGATATAGACATAGAACGGGATGTTGTGGAGACGCAGGTCGTCGGAGCGTTTCCTCACGTAGACGGAATGACTGCCAACCTTGTCGGCAGAACCTGCCACGAGGTCTGCCCAGAAGCCGCTGCTGGTGGTGACCTTGTCGAGGTCGGCCTCGGTATCATTATACATATAGCTCCACAACTGGTAGTTGGCACCGTTGAGCAGTCCGGGACAGATGATGCCATCGAGGGCTGCATCGGTGAGGTCTACGCCGCCCTGTGAGAACTGCCACTCGACGCCCGGGAAGGCGAAGGTGCGGTAGAAACGGGGGTCGCGGTTCAGCCAGAACTTCCTGCGGTCGTAGCTGATGGCACTCTCCGATGGGCGCTTACCGTCGGCCATGGGGAAGAGGTCTATCATCTCCTGGGTAGGTGTCAGGCCTCCAGCACCATTGGCATTGTGCGGACGGATGGCATGTTCCCAGCGGTTGTACTTGCCATAGTCGGGCTGTCCGCTGACATTGTCCTTGGTATTGTGCAAGGTGACGAACACAGCCTCGCTGACGGAACCGTCGGAGCCAGTATAGTCAAGCCAGGTGCGTGCCCAATTGGCAGCATTGGCTTCACCGCCGTTGCCGGCGTAGGCCAGTCCGAAGTGTCCCTGCTGCAACAGCTCGAGGGCACGTTTGTTGGCCTCGTAGGCAGCCTCCCAGCGACTGGCATCGTCGCTGCGGTTGAACACAGGGCTGGCGTAGTAGAGCAACATGTAGCCCTTCAGAGCCTGTGCCAGTCCTGCTGTGACGCGTCCGAAGTCGTTGGCCTCGTTAGTCCAGCGGGCAGGGAGCATCTGAGCGGCACGGTCGAGATCGGCACAGATGAAGTCCAAGCAGGCCTTAGTGGTCTGGCGGGGGATGATGAGTGTCGAGCCGTCGCCATCCTTACCCAGCACGGGGTCCTGCACTTTGTCGATGATAGGTACGCCGCCGTAGATGCGTACGAGGTGGGAATACATATAGGCACGGAAGAAGTAGGCCTGTCCCAGAAGCTCGTTCTTCTTCTCTTCATCGAGCGAAGAGGCGGTGACTCCCTCGATCACATCATTGCAGTTGCGTATGTGTCCCCAGGGGCTATAGGTGTCGTTGGCGACATAGAAATAGTCGAAGTTGGTGGAGGTGGTATAGGTGATCTCCTCCTCGGGATTAACGAAGATGGAGAAGCCGCCGTACTCCTCGGTGGACTTGGACCATCTGTCGGCATTGCCTATAGAGGTCCAGTCGTTGGGAGAGTTGGTACCGTTGCCATCGCCACTGGTAGAGACGGGCAGCATCCAGTAGTAGAGGCTGTTGATGCGTTCCTGTGCACCGTTGTAGTCGCTGTAGACAGTGGTATTGTCAAAGTTGCCGTAATTCTTCTTCTCCTCAAGGAACGAGTCGGAGCAGGATGTGAGCACTGCGGCAGTACCGCAGCTTACTGCAAGCGCAACAAGTATTTGGTGAAAATTCTTGGTTATCATAATTATCAATTGTCAATTATCAATTATCAATTTACTTAGAAGCTTACATTCACACCCAGCGTGATCTTGCGGAGGTTGGGATAGCGGCTGTAGGTGCCGCCATAGCTTGCCCACGACTTGTCAGGATAAGGATTGAGGAAGTTGATAGCATTCTGCACGGTGAGATTGAGCTTCACGTTACTCACGCCGATAGGTTTCAGGAGCGGTTTAGGCAGCTGGTAGGCCAGTGTGACGTTGCGTAAGGTGATCTGTGAGGCATCGACAAGCCAGTAGCTGGAGGCAGCCTGATTGACGCTGCTGTAGCGCATATTGGGCATGGAGGCGTCGATGTTCCTGGGAACGGTGACGTTGCCGCTGGCATCGTAGATATCGGCATAGTTGAACATGTCGCTGAACGATGAGGGCATGTTCTCGTACTCGTAGTCGCTGGCAGCCTGACGGAAGTCGGTGCCGATGAGTGCCTTGGCACCCCATGAGGCGGCAAGCTGTGCCTGCAGGGAGAGGTTCTTCCAGGAACCGCCGAAGTTGAGCGTGAAGCCGTAAGGATTGCTGGAGCGCTCGCTGAGGCAGATGAAGTCGTTGCCAGTGGTGACCTTGCCGTCCTTGGGAGCATAGGTGCCATCGCCGTTGTTGTCGCCCTGGATGTCCTCGTAGATGAGCATACCGGGACGTACCTCGCTCTTCTTCATGCCCAGGTACTCGGTGATCTGGTAGCGGTCGAAGTACTCCTCGATCTCCTGATAGCTGCGGAACATGCCGAGACACTTGAAGCCCCAGACGCCACGATCGGCGCGTTCACCGTAGATGACATCATCGTACTGGGGAATGGCCTGGAAGTTTGTGGCAAGGATCTTGTTGTCGCTATAGCCTGTTGACAGCTTCACCCAGTAGCTGATGTTGCCGCCGATCTTGTCGCGCCAGCCGAGGTTCAGCTCCCATCCCCAATAGTCAATCTCGCCATAGTTCTCGGGTGTGGCCTGTGTGCCTACAGTGGTGGGGAAGTCGCTGGTACCTGTCCGCGTGGCAAACAGCTCACGTCCAAGGTCATAGTAGAAGTTGAAGTCTACAGACAGGCGGCTCTGCAGGAAGCGGGCATCGATACCTACATTGGTCTTGTAGGTCTTGTCCCAGTGGACGTCGCTGTTGGTACCTGCCTTCGGCATGACCAGGGCGTAATTGACATTGGTATTGATGCCGTTGCTGCCGAAGACAGCACCCTTGGCAGCATTGCGCTCGTAGAGCTGTGTCCAGAGCCATGCACGGATGTTGTCGCGGCCCATGAGACCCCAAGAGGCGCGGATCTTCAGGAAGTCAAGCCATTTTACTGAATTCTTGAACCATTCCTCCTCGGAAACGACCCATCCGGCAGAGACAGAGGGGAAGAAGCCCCAGTAGTTCTTCGGTGCAAACTTGGTGCTGGCATCGCTACGCATCAGGAACTCGAAGAGGTACTTGCTGGCGTAGGCGTAGTTGAAACGTCCTACATAGGAGAGCATACCGCTCTCGCTGCGTCCGAAGGAGGTGGTCTGGTCGCCCATACCCGATGAGGACTGGCCGTCCTGATAGGCGATGAGGTCGGTGATGGTGCCCTCTAACGGTTCACTCCAGGCCTCGGTCTTCTCGATGGAGAAGAGGGCGTTGACATCGTGCAGCTGTGCAAAGGTACGCGCGTACTGGAGTGTGAAGTTGTACTGGTAGCTGTCGGAGCGGCTCATCTGGCGTCGCAGCATACCGCCGTTGCTCACCAAGCGAAGCACGCCGGTGGTGTTTTCGTCATAGGTGACTCCTTCGCCTGTATAGAGGTGGCTGCCGCTGCCGCCACGGTTGGTCAGGCGGTAGAGGTCGAGGATGGTGCTGACGGTGTTGGTCTCGGAGTTGCTGATATTCTTCGAGTAGGACACCTTGGCTGAGAGTCCCTGCAGGGCCTTGATGAATCCGAGGTTGAACTCCACGCTACCGTTGATGCTAAGGTTGTTCGAGCGGTTCTTCACGTTGTCGGAGCTGTTCTGCACAGCCGAGAAGTTATACAGACGTGTGGCGCTGGTGGGGATGACGTTCTCCATGCCGGAGTAGACAATGGGATAGTCATTGGCATAGTCGGGCACGAAGGGCAGATGTGTCATGAGCCATCGGTAGTCGAAGTCTGTACCGCCACCTGAGGGAGCCACGGAGTTATTGCGCTCGCCCCAGTCGCCGCTGATCTGCATCGCTGTCTTCACATACTTGCCGATGTTGGCATTGAGACCTGCACGGAAGTTCCAGCGGTCGTAGTCGAGACGTCCGATGTTACCGTCCTGGTCATAGTAGCTGACAGAGCCGAAGTAGGTGGCCTTGTCGTTTCCACCATTGATGTTCAGGTTGTGGCGTTGTGTGTAGGATGCGCTCCACTCCTGATCGAGCAGGTCGTAGTTCAGGCTGCGTGCAGCATTGATCTCATCGAGTTGGAAGAGCTGTGTGCGCATTTCGATGTTGTCCTGCGTCGAGGTGTTGGCGGCGCGGATGGTGTTGTAGATCTTCATATAGTCGGCACCGCTGAGCATTTTGGGGGTGTAAAGAGCATCTGTCCATCCGAACTGTCCTGAATAGGAAATCTTCGGTGCGGCGTTTGTTCCCTGCTTGGTCTTCACGAGCACGACACCGTAGGCAGCACGGGCACCGTAGACGGCAGCCGAGGCATCTTTCAGCACGGTGATACTCTCAACCTCGCTGATGTCAAGGTTGTTGAACTGCCCTTCTGTAGAGATAAATCCGTCGATGACGTAGAGGGGCGTGGAGTCGGGGTCACCGCCACGGGTGGAGTTGGGTGTGACGCTGGTGGCCACATCGCTCTGACGGATGGTGAGCGAGGGTGACTGTCCCGGGCGGTTCTGTCCTGCGCCACGGTTGACGCTCACGCCATTGAACATACCTACCAGGGCATCGCCGAGGCTACCTACGCTGAGGTCCTCGATATCCTTGGGCGAGATGGTCTCCACGGCACCGGTGACGTTCTTCATCTTCTGCTGTCCGTAACCCACGACCACCACTTCGTCGAGTGACTGGCGGTCTTCGAGGAGTTTCACGGTAGTACCCACTTTCACTGTCTGCGGCAGATAACCTATATAGGTAATGGTTACTTTTGTGTCCTTGGGCACTTTCAGGGTATAGTTTCCGTCAAAGTCGGTAATGGCACCTCCCGAAGTCTGCCCTGCAATTTTCACGGTAGCACCGATGACAGGTTCGCCCGTTTCGTCGAGTACCTTACCCGTAATGGTTTCCGTCTGCGCCGATACCGGCACACTCAGCAACAGGCTCAGGCAGGAGGCGGCTATATATCTGTTTATCTTATTCATCATATTCTTCTGTTGTCATTTATCTAATGTACGCTCGGCGTTTGCTACGCTTTGCTTCCATAGGAATATCAATTATCAATTGTCAATTATTAGAAAGCCATCGTGGGTCGCCAGTCCTACGCTCCAGTTGCTCTGAACCCGTGGGTGTGAAGTTGCCGTTGGCAGGATCTGCGAAGGCAGGGTCGGAAGAGAGGATGAAGCCTGTATCGTACTGGCTGTTGTCCTTGGCCTCACCTTCCTGCCAATAGGTATTGTTGCCCCATGAAGCGGTGCTATTGGTACCCATACGGCCATTACCCATCATACGGCGGGCAATCTGACCGTCGGCGCAATCTACCCAGATGTTGTTCAAAACGGTATAGGCCGAGTAGTTCGAGATACCCGAATAATTGGCCCACTGTCCGTTGGCTACCTTGTAGAAGGTGTTGTTGGTATAGGTCAGCGTGGTGTGGTCGCTGGTCTCATAGCCCAGACGGTCTACGCGTATAGAGTTGTTGTAGCGCAGGAAATACTTCGAGTTGCCTTCGCCCGTCTGATAGATGGTGGAATTGGCAATGGAGAAGTCCTTGATGCCACCACCCTGGAAGGCGATAAACGACTCGTTCTTGACAAACGATGTGGTGGTGTTCATGTGGATGACGGAGTTCTTGATGAGGAAGCTGACCACTGCCCACGCCTTGTTGTTGTCGTAGAACAGGCTGCCCTGCACACCTTTGATATTGCTGTCCTGGATACGTACGAAGTCTATCAGGAAGTAATTCTTCGGTTTCGGCATGATGTCATCAGGGTCGGTGTCGTACTTGTAGGCCTCCATGACCGGCTTCACGCAGGTAGAAGCGTCGACGTCAACATACTTCAGCGTGAAATCGTTGGACACGATGAAGTTGGCGCTGTCGCCCATGACAACAGTAGCATGGTTACTCTTGTCGGACGTGCGGAGTACCACTTTGTGGAAATTGAAGTTCAGTGATTTCGACAAGGTGTAGCGTCCTCCCGGCTCGAGGTCATAGTTCAGTTCGTTGGCGATGTCCTCGGTGTCGGGGATGGGATTCTCCTGGAAGAAGCGATAGAGGTCGCCTGCGGGAATCTTCCCGTAAGACTCGGTAAAAGTAGAGAAGTTCTTCACTGTCGGCGCTGCAGCCTCCTGGTTGTTCAGCTGCGGATTGCCCAGGGTGCGCAGCTCTAAGCGGTAGTTGGTGTCTTCCTCGCGGCTGATGGTACGTGAACAGCCATCGATGGTGTCCTTGACGATGACGTCTCCCGAGCCACCGTCGTAAACAGCCAGCTCATAGCCTCCTGCGCCATGCACCACCGGCCAGCTGATGGTCTGCTGGCTGCCATCGGTGCTGGCAGCGATGGCGATGTCGGCCTCAGCGGGCGAGTTGAGCTGAGCGTTCCTCACGCTGCTCTCGAATGTCTCGTCGCCACTGTAGGTGTCAGCACACGCCACAAGGAGACATGTACCTACAACCACCGCCGGGAGCACAAGCTTCCTGTTTGATTTGAAAAGTAGTTTGTTCATACAAAAAATTAAAAGTTATTCGTTAATACATGTATCATCTGATGCTTATTCTTTTTCTTATGACGAACACGCAGGGCGATTGTAATCAATGCCCACCTCAGGGATTGAGGATTTGCATGAGTTCCCTCATTCCCTCGGAGGCGCCTTTCTGTATCTGCTTGACACGTGAGCCCGCACTGACAGGGTTGGGGTCGATGAGGTAGATGGGGGTATGGGGACGTGCATAGTGCAACAGGCCTGCGGCGGGATAGACCACCAGTGATGTGCCGATGACAATCAGGATGTCGGCCTCTTGCACCTCGTCGGCAGCAACACCGATGTTGGGAACTGCCTCGCCGAAGAACACGATGTAGGGTCGGAGCAGCGATCCGTCGCCGGCTTTTGTGCCTGGTGCAATCTCGCAGTTGTCGGGTGTGAGCTGCTGGATGTAGCGTGGGTCGTCGACATCGCGGCTGGAGCATACCTTCATCAGTTCGCCATGCAGATGAATCACTTTGGTGGAACCGGCCATCTCGTGGAGGTTGTCCACGTTCTGCGTCACCACTGTCACGTCGTACTTCTCCTCCAGCTTTGCCACCAGTCTGTGACCCTCGTTGGGCTGCACGCCCCAGCATTTTTTGCGGAGCATGTTGTAGAAGTTCGTCACTAATGTGGGATCGGCCTCCCAGCCTTCGTGGGTGGCAACCTGTGCCACAGGATATTCTTCCCACAGACCATCGGCATCGCGGAACGTCTTGAGTCCGCTCTCTACTGACATGCCGGCACCTGTCAATACTACTACTTTCTTCTTCATAAGTCAGATTCCTTACTAATTTTTATAGATGTAAATATGTTGATGTATCTCTCATCATTAACATAGTCAACGAAGCGATTGCTCCTGCTTGCTCGTCTACTGACGCTCCTTACCTTTTTCAATAGCTACTATCAACAGCAAGATCTGCTTGACGGTGCTCATTCCGCTACCGCTCAGTATCTGTTTGGGGGTGAATACCTTTACATTCATCTTTTTCCTTCTGAATAATTGTTTTAGTCCCATTCTATTATTCTCTTGAAATAATACGGAAGCAAAGGTACGAACAAAATCTCAAACGGCCAAAAAAACAAAGGAGAAAAGAATGATGTGCCGCTAGTTTTTTTTGATATGTCGAAGTGACAAAAGCGTCATTGCGACATTTGTTTTTATATTCTTTAACCAAAAAAAGGGCTGTGTGCGCGCAAATAATCCTTAATTCTTCATTCTTTATTCTCATTTTATTCGTACCTTTGCAGCCGAAAAAAGATAAAGGTATTAATTCAAAATAAAAATAGAGTAACAATGGCAAAGTTAGATTTGACACAGTATGGCATCACCGGTTCTACCGTGATTGCTCACAATCCGTCGTATGAGTACCTCTTTGAAGAGGAGACAAAGGCTGGCCTGACAGGTTTCGACAAAGGTCAGAACACTGAGTTGAACGCTGTTAACGTGATGACTGGTATCTACACCGGCCGTTCGCCCAAGGACAAGTACATCGTGAAGGATGCACAGAGCGAGGACAAGGTATGGTGGACCTCTGAGGAGTACAAGAACGACAACCACCCCATGAGCGAGGAGGTTTGGGCCAAGGTGAAGGAGATTGCCATCAAGGAGCTTTGCAACAAAGAGCTGTATGTGATGGACGCTTACTGCGGTGCCAACGAGGCTACCCGTCTGCGCGTTCGCTTCATCGTGGAAGTGGCCTGGCAGGCTCACTTCGTGAAGAACATGTTCATCCAGCCCACCGCTGAGGAACTGGAGAACTTCGAGCCTAACTTCGTGATCTACAATGCCTCGAAGGCAAAGGTCGAGAACTACCAGGAGCTGGGTCTTAACTCAGAGACCTGCGTGGCTTTCAACACCACCACCCGCGAGCAGTGCATCATCAACACTTGGTACGGTGGTGAGATGAAGAAGGGTATGTTCTCCATGATGAACTACTATCTGCCCCTGCAGGGTATCGCTTCCATGCACTGCTCTGCCAACACCGATATGGAGGGTAAGAACACCGCTATTTTCTTCGGTCTGTCTGGTACTGGCAAGACCACACTGTCTACCGATCCTAAGCGTCTGCTCATTGGTGACGACGAGCACGGATGGGACGACGAGGGTGTGTTCAACTTCGAGGGTGGCTGCTATGCCAAGGTTATCAACCTCGACAAGGAGAGCGAGCCCGACATCTACAATGCCATCCGCCGCGACGCCCTGCTCGAGAATGTCACCGTGGACGAGGCTGGCAAGATTGACTTCGCTGATAAGAGTGTGACAGAGAACACCCGTGTCAGCTATCCTATCAACCACATCGAGAAGATTGCCCAGAAGGTCAATGGTAAGAGCGCTGGTCCTGAGGCCAAGAACGTCATCTTCCTCTCTGCCGACGCCTTCGGCGTGCTGCCCCCGGTTTCTATCCTGACTCCAGAGCAGACCAAGTACTACTTCCTCTCTGGCTTCACGGCTAAGCTCGCCGGTACAGAGCGTGGCATCACTGAGCCTACTCCTACCTTCAGCGCTTGCTTCGGACAGGCATTCCTCGAGCTGCACCCCACAAAGTATGCTGAGGAGCTGGTGAAGAAGATGGAGAAGAGCGGCGCCAAGGCTTATCTGGTGAACACTGGCTGGAACGGTACCGGCAAGCGTATCTCTATCAAGGACACACGTGGTATCATCGATGCTATCCTGGGCGGTGACATCCTGAATGCTCCAACCAAGAAGATTCCTTACTTCGACTTCGAGGTTCCCACACAGCTCAATGGCGTGGCTTGGGGCATTCTCGATCCTCGCGACACCTATCAGAACCGCAACGAGTGGGAAGAGAAGGCTAAGGATCTGGCTGCACGCTTCATCAAGAACTTCAAGAAGTACGAAGGCAACGAAGCCGGTAAAGCTCTCGTCGCTGCAGGCCCGAAGCTCTAACGAATTGACAATTGATAATTGATATTTGATAATTGGCTGCGCCGAAAGGTGCAGCCATTTTTCATTTAAGAGGAATCGTCTTGTCGCATCTTACTAGCATTGTCGCAAAAAAAAGGGCAATAACATAGAAGTTGACCCCAAACGCTCCTACGGGGCAGCAGCACCCAGCCCAAGGCAGCGCCTTGTGGGAAGGAATGACAGCAAACTACGCCCTACAGGGGCAAAAGCTTTTGCACTTACAGCGCGTCCTCACGTGCATGCACGATACCCAGGGCGATGCCCTGGGCTATGAGCAGGTTGGCCTTACAGACCGCTCTTTGTCTGAATGGGTCTACTTCTATGTTGTTGCCAAAAAAGAGCAAAAAAACACACAAAGGCTTGGAAATATGAGGAAAAATGTGTAATTTTGCAAAACAAATCAAAGAAAGAAGTTTCGGAAGCTGTCAATCGGAGCTCTTCCTTCAAGCAGTCTATGGCCTAGATCCAAGCAATCGAACGGCACAATCCAAGCAGGGGAACGACTCTCCTAGTAAGTGAGCGTCACTCTGCCAGTAAGTGAACGCCACTCTGCTAGTAAGTGAACAGCACTCTGCTAGTAAGTGAACAGCGTTCTGCTAGTAAGCGAGCAACACAATCTAAGCAAGAGAAGCCTCCTGCGGAAAAGGAAGTATTCACTTCATGACTGTTCACACCACTTCTGAGGGTTTACTCCCAGCACTCCAGCTCCTTTTCCAGTTCAGGCAGCTGGTGACGATGGAAGACTGGATCCTTGATACCGCTGCGCTTCTGCCTACGGTAGTCTTCAAGCAGACGGAACGCATAACGGCCCAGCAACACAATAGCTGTGAGGTTGCAGGCAGTAAGAAAAGCCATGAAGAAATCGACAATGTTCCACACCAGTTCAAAACTGGCCACCGCACCGAATATCACCATGACGCCGCCGGAGAGGATGCGGTAGACCGTCATCACCGTGGGATTGGGTGTGATAAACCGGATGTTGGCCTCACCGTAATAGTAATTGCCGATGATGCTGGAGAACGCGAAAAGGAAGATGGCTATGGCCACGAACACCGGTCCTGCAGCACCTACTTCCGACTGCAGAGCCGACTGTGTGAGGGCAATGCCGTTCAGTTCAGGTATCTCGTAAAGCCCGCTGATCAGGATGACGAAAGCCGTACAGGAGCAGACCAGCAGCGTATCAGTAAACACACCCAACGCCTGGATAAGACCCTGTTTCACGGGATGGCTCACACTGGCCGTAGCCGCCACATTGGGAGCACTGCCCTCGCCTGCCTCGTTCGAAAAGAGTCCGCGTTTCACACCATTCATGATGACAGCACCCAGTCCGCCGCCTGTCACCTGCTCTATGCCGAAGGCATCCAGCACAATGACTTTCATGACATGAGGCATGAGACCGATGTTCATCACAATCACCACCACAGCCAGAACCATATAGCCCAACGCCATGACGGGCACCAACACGGAACTCACGTGGGCAATGCGCTGAATGCCTCCGAAAACAATGAACAGCGCCATGGCTGCCAAGATACAACCCACCAGCAGAGGCGACCAGCCGAAGGCTTCCTGCATGGCTCCGCAAATAGTATTGGCCTGTATGGAATTGTTTGACAGGCCGAACTGGCAGGTGATGAGTATGGCAAAAAGCACAGCCATCCACCGCTGATGCAATCCGCGCTGGATATAGTAGGCAGGACCGCCGATGAACGAATCCTTGTGCTTCTGCTTGAAGAGCTGTGCCAAGGTCGACTCCACAAAGGCTGTGGCAGAGCCTATGAGGGCAATCACCCACATCCAGAACACGGCACCGGGACCGCCGATGGCAATAGCTGTGGCTACGCCTGCAAGATTGCCCGTACCCACTCGCGTAGCCACGGACACGGCAAACGCCTGGAACGAGGAGATGTGCTTGCTTCTTTCTCCCTGACGCTGCTCCTTCACCTGCTCCTCCACGGTGTCTACTGCCGAGTCTGTCAGCAGACGCAGCATCTCACCCACCATGCGGAACTGCACGAAACGGGTGTGCCACGTAAACCATAGACCACAACCCACCAACGCACCTATCAGTACATAGGTCCAGATCATATCGTTCACAGAAGTGATGAAAGCATTCAAATCCATCGGCTCAGATGTTTTTCTGTTTTTTTTTTTCTATAAAAACGTAAAAGAAACGATGATTATTGCCTGCTGGCATACAATAAATAGCTGGAATATTTGGAAGAATGGGGGAAAATGCATACTTTTCACTCAAAAGAAACAAACAACCTACATTTAACAGACAATTGACAATGAAAACTAAACGTTATTTCAAATGGATGTTCCTTGCTATGCTGATTGTGAGCACAGGAACCGTTACATCATGTAAGGACGATGATGACGACAAGGCCAGCGACGAGTTGCGGACAGACCCGTTGGCCACAGAAGATGCTCTGGTGGCACAGCGCTGGATATGCGCGCTGACCGATGTCAGCGAGCTGAGCAGCAGTTGGAACAACAAGACATACGAGGCCACCATAGGCACTGCCTCTGAGGAGAATGCCCACACCCGTCTGGTGGTGGTGGACGACATTGACGAGGCACGACAGCACTTTGCCGACTTGGCCGACGTTGAAACATCGAAGCTGGCTCCACCTATGAGTTGAAAGTACGTCCGTTTATCGCCTTCTGAAAGCAGGCCATCGGCCCGCAACACCATCATCAAGAATTGGCTGCCCCTTTCGGTGCAGCCAATTTTGATTTACGTCAAAAAGCTCCCATGGCAGGAGTCATTTCTACGCTTTTCACTTTTCGCTTCTCACTTTTCTGAGTACCTTTGCACACGAAATTAATTGTTAAGGTAAAAAGATTGGTTATGATTTTTGATTTTCAGACAACAACGATGTTGGTGTCCGTAGCAATAGTTACTATTCTGAGCATCATTACTCTGATGAATACCAATGTTCGCTAAAAGAGCTTAAAATCCGCTATTTTATCATATATTTTTATGAATTAAGCGGAGAAAATGTCTGTTATTTGAGGAAATGTGCGTAAATTTGCAGCCAAAAATCAGAATTCTGTCAATGAAACGGACTTTTCTATTGCTATGCGTGCTGCTTGCAGCCTTGCAGCTGACAACAGCCTGCCTAGGTTCTGACGATGATGATACGACTACATATTACGACGATGTAGCCGTTGTTTCCTTTTCGTTGGACGCAATGAACATATATACCCATACCACCTCGTCAAAAGGCCTGGACTCCGTCTATAGAACCACCATCAAAGCCGGTGCTTACGCGATGACCATCGACCAGCTGAACCACGAGATCTACAATCGCGACTCCCTGCCCTACGGCACCGATGTCAAGCACGTGGTCTGTTCACTCGCCACACGCAACAATGCCGTGCCCTATTTCAAATCGCTCTATAGCGACACGCTGTGGGTGTACAACGTCAAAGACTCCATGGACTTCTCCCAGGAGCGCCTGCTGAGGGTATTCTCCACCGATGGCAATCACCAACGTGACTACAAGATACGCCTCAACGTGAAACAGTCTTCGGCTCAGGGTCCTGAATGGATGGTGGCATCAGCCTCGCAGTCGCCGTTCTCACAGGAACAGCAGACCGTGGAATGGGGCGAGAAGGAAGAAGAGGAAGCTGCACACTGGCCCGTCCTGGACAACTACGGGATGGTGACCTGTCCCTATAAATACCAGCTGAACACCACCTATACCCTGCTCCTTGGCAACGATGCCGACGGACATATCGTCGTCTGGCACCGCACCACCACCGAAGGCAACGCCCCGGGGCAATGGGTGTTCATGACCAGCAGCGACACCCGAGGAAAGACCATGCCCGAAGGCGACACCTACAGCCTGGCCTTCTTCAATGACCTCATGCTGGCCTTCAGCAGCAAAGGCAAGATCTACCAATCGGAAGACTGGGGACTGACGTGGAAAGAGTCCTCCTATGCCCTCCCCTCCGGCGTGAGCGGACAGGTGAAGGTGATGAACGATTCCAACGGCGCCCTCTGGCTGCTATGCGTCGAGACAGGCAGTCTGTGGACAGCCGAGAAATGACGAGTGGGAAGTAGTAAACGGGAAGATATGAAACAGTATTCCATGTTCAGACGGCTGATGTCCCTGACACTGCTCATGATTCTTCACGCTTCACTCTTCACTCCTCACACTTTGGCGCAGGACGAGCCCGAATACCGCATGGAGGTGGGTGGCGGCTTGGGACTGCAGGGCTATCTGGGCGATTTCAACAGCAGCCTCATGAAGGACATGCAGCCTGCCGTGTCGCTCGTGGCACGCTATAAGAGCAATCCCCGCTGGGGGTGGGCAGTGAACCTTACCACCGGCAAGATCAAAGGTGGCTCGGACGGAACCGATACATGGTATCCCGACATGCAGTCGGCCAAGCCCGATGAAGACCGCATGCCTCCCTATCAGTTCAGCAACCAGCTGATGGACCTGGGAATGCGCTATGAATACAACTTCTGGCCCTACGGCACAGGACGCGAATATTACGGGGCACGCCGCCTGGCACCCTTCATCGCCATCGGACTGGGCATCACCTATGCCGACACCGGCAAGAGCGTGTTTGCTGCCAACGTCCCCATAGGAGCCGGCGTGAAATACAAGATAGGAACGCGCCTGAACCTCATCGCCGAATGGACGATGCACTTCTCGGGCAGCGACAAACTCGACGGCATCGCCGACCCCTACGGCATCAAGAGCAGCGGGCTCTTCAAGAACACCGACTGCTACAGCCTGCTACAGATGTCGCTTACCTACGACATCTGGGCAAAATGCAAGACCTGCCATAACGACAGGGACTGAGAGAAGATAAGACAGAGAGATGTATCATCATTGAATAGTGAACCATTAGACAGATATGACTACAGAATTAGATATGAACCGCATCCCCGAGCACATTGCCATCATCATGGACGGCAATGGACGCTGGGCAGCAGAGCGTGGAAAAGAACGCAGCTTCGGCCATCAGGCTGGCGTCGACGCCGTGAGGCGCATCACCTCAGAATGTACCAGGCTGGGAGTGAAATTCCTGACGCTCTATACTTTCTCCACCGAGAACTGGAACCGTCCATCCACCGAGATCGCTGCCCTCATGGGGCTGGTACTCACATCGTTGGAGGACGAGATCTTTATGAAGAACAACGTGCGATTCCGAGTCATCGGCGACACCAAGCGGCTGCCTGACGATGTACAGCAGAAACTGCGTGAAACCGAGGAGCACACCGCCAAGAACGACAAGATGACCATGGTTGTGGCGCTGAGCTATTCCAGCCGATGGGAAATCACCGAGGCAGTGCGCCAGATAGTGACCGAGGTCAACGATATGAAGCTGCCCAACAACATTATTAAGAACTTGGGGACGGGGGGCATCCGTGCCGAGGACATCACCGAGGACACCATCTCGCAGCATCTCTGCACCAACTTCATGCCCGACCCCGACCTGCTCATCCGCACCGGCGGAGAGCTGCGCATCAGTAACTACCTACTGTGGCAGTGCGCCTATTCCGAGTTCTATTTCTGCGACACCTATTGGCCCGACTTCGACGAGGAAGCACTCCATCAGGCCATCGCAAGCTATCAGAACCGCCAGCGCCGCTACGGCAAGACCGAGGCACAGGTGGAAGCAGAAGAATAGTGAAAGGGGAAAAAGTTAAAAGGTAAAAACAAAAAGGTAAGAATAGAAAGTGACTTTCATTGTATATATAAATAAGGTGTTAGGTGTGGTAAAACGGGTATTGCCCCTTTACCTCTTTGCCTTATTACCTTTCAGCGTCGTTGCCCAGGACAAGATAGTCCATCCCGACATCTCCTATGCCGGCACACCGCGCTCCTGCACCATCGGCGGCATTGCCGTGGAAGGTGTCGACGGCTACGAGGACTATGTGCTGACAGGACTCTCCGGCCTTGAGGTGGGACAGGAGATCGAGGTTCCGGGCCAGGCCATTACCGAGGCAGTGAAACGCTACTGGAAGAACGGACTCTTCTCTCGAGTAGCCATCTCGGCCGACTCCATCGTGGGCTCCAAGATCTACCTGCGCATCACACTGGCACTCCATCCACGCGTGTCCGAAATCAACTACCTCGGCGTGAAGAAGTCAGAACGCGAAGACCTCGAGACCAAGCTCGGCATGATGAAGGGCAGCCAGATCACACCCAACATGCTCGACCGTGCCAAGATCCTCGCAAAACGCTATTTCGACGAGAAAGGCTACAAGAATGCCGAGATCAACATCATCCGCCGCGACGATGTCACCGGGAAGAACCAGGTGGTGCTCGACGTCGACATCGACAAGAAGGACAAGATGAAGGTGCGTCAGATCATCTTCGACGGCAATACCCAGCTGAAGTCCAACAAACTCAAGGGCGGCATGTTCAGCAAGGGCGCCTTCGGCAAGATCCACGAGTCGGGAAAGCTCAGCAACTTCTTCAAAGCCAAGAAGTTCACCGACGAGCGCTACAAGGAAGCCAAGCAAGCCCTCATTGACAAATACAATGAAAAGGGCTATCGCGACATGATGATCATCGAGGACTCCGTGTGGAATGCCGACGACAAGCACGTCAACATACTGGTGAAGATAGAGGAAGGCCAGAAGTACTACCTACGCGACATCCGCTGGGTGGGCAATACCGTCGTCACCAGCGACAACCTCAACAATGCTCTCGGCATGAAGAGGGGTGACGTCTACAACCAGAAGCAGCTGAACAAACGCCTCAAGGAAGACGAGGACGCCATCGGCAACTATTTCTATTACAACAACGGCTACGTGTTCTCCAACATCGACCCTGTGGAAGTGAACATCGTGGGCGACTCCATCGACCTCGAGATGCGCATCACCGAAGGACCGCAGGCACGCCTGAGCCACGTACGCATCTATGGCAACGACCGGCTCTACGAGGAGGTAGTACGACGTGAGCTGCGCACCAAGCCCGGCGACCTCTTCAATCGCGACGCACTCATGCGCTCCTACCGCGAAATCGGCTCCATGGGCTTCTTCGACGCCGAGCAGATATCACCCGACGTCAAGCCTAACCAAGACGATGGTACCGTAGACATCAACTGGATGCTCGCACAGAAATCCAACGACCAGGTGGAGTTCTCCTTAGGCTGGGGACAGACAGGTGTCATCGGACGCATAGGACTGAAGCTCAACAACTTCTCCATGCGCAACCTCTTCGGCAGGAACAAGATGCACCGAGGCATCATGCCCATCGGCGACGGCGAGCAGCTGGGCATCAACTTCCAGTCCAACGGCTCCTACTACAGCTCACTCTCCACGAGCTACAGCACCAACTGGTTCGGCGGCAAACGACCCAACGCTTTCAACGTGGGACTGTTCTACTCGAAGCAGTCCGACATCTCGAGCACCTACCGCAACAATAGCTATTACAACAGCCTCTACAGCATGTATGGCTACGGCGGATACTACGGCTCCTACAACCCCTACTACTACAACTACGAGTCCATGCTCGACGACGACAAGACCATCCGCATGTTCGGAGCATCCATCGGATGGGGTAAGCGTCTGCGCTGGCCCGACGACTACTTCCAGCTCTCAGCAACCCTGGGCTACACCCGTTACATGCTGCGCGACTGGACTTACTTCTACATCAACAACGGTAACTGTAACAACATCAACCTGGGCATCACCCTCTCGCGTACATCTACCGACAACCCCCTCTACCCGCGTCGCGGTTCAGAGTTCGCACTCTCCGTCACCCTCACGCCGCCCTGGTCGCTGTGGGACGGAAAGGACTACTCCAAGCTCGCCACATCGCAGACCTACAACAGCGACTATGAACGCTATCAGGACGAGCTGCAGGATGTCTACCGCTGGATCGAGTACCACAAGTGGAAGTTCAAGTCAAAGACCTATACCGCACTCACCAACAGCCAGAAGTGCTTCGTGCTCATGACACGTGTGGAACTGGGACTGCTCGGTGCCTACAACGGCAACAAGCTCTCGCCGTTCGAGACCTTCTACGTGGGCGGTGATGGCATGTCGGGCTACAGCTACAGCTATGCCGAAGAGACCATCGCCATGCGCGGCTACGACAACGGTTCCATCTCCAACTCAGCAGGCTACCTCGCCGGCAACCGCATGGCCAATGCACGTGCCTACGACCGATTCACCCTCGAGCTGCGCTATCCCTTCATGCTGGGCAACACCACCATCTACGGACTCACCTTCCTCGAAGGCGGTAATGCCTGGGCAACAGTGAAGGACTTCAACCCCTTCGACGTGAAACGCTCTGCCGGCGTCGGCGTGCGCATCTTCCTCCCCATGGTGGGTCTCATGGGTATAGACTGGGCCTATGGCTTCGACAAGGTCTACAACGGCAGCTCCTGGAGCCGTGGAGGCAGCAACTTCCACTTCGTCCTCGGACAGGAATTCTAAGCTAGTTCACAGTTCATAGTTCATAGTTCATAGTTTACAGGAGTTCAAAGTTCAGAGTTCAGAGTTCAGAGTTTAGAGTTTAGAGTTTAAAGTTCATAATTGATAATTCATAATAGGAAAATTAACATGATGATGAGGAAACTGTTATTAATAGCCGGTTTGGTATTTGCCACCACACTGTCGCTGCATGCGCAGAAGTTTGCACTGGTCGATATGGACTACATGCTGAAGAAAATACCCGCCTACGAGCGCGCCAACGAGCAGCTCAGCCAGGTGTCAAAGAAATGGCAGGCCGAGGTCGATGCACTCACCACTGAAGCCCAGACACTCTACAAGAACTATCAGAACGAGGTGGTGTTCCTCTCTGCCGAGCAGAAGAAAGCCCGACAGGATGCCATCGTCGAGAAAGAGAAACAGGCTGCAGACCTGAAACGCAAGTACTTCGGTCCCGAGGGCGAGCTCTTCAAGAAACGCGCCTCGCTCATGACACCCATTCAGGAAGAAATCTACAATGCCATCAAGGACATTGCCGACCTCCGAGGCTACCAGCTCGTGCTCGACCGTGCCAGCGATGCAGGCATACTCTTCGGATCGCCCAAGATCGACATCTCAAACGAGGTGCTGCAGAAACTGGGATACAGCACCTATTAAACCTTTACCCCACTACATCGTCTTATCCATGTGACGATGGGTGGAAACAACGTCACAACGAAACAACGTAATATTAACAAATAAGAAAGAAATGAAAAAACTGATTATCTGCGCCATCTGCGCAATCTGCGGTTTCACCACCGCCAACGCACAGGCCAAGTTCGGTCATGTGAACACTCAGGAAATTATCCAGGCTATGCCTGACTACACCAAAGCCAAGAGCGAGATCGATGCTCTCCAGTCACAGTACGAGGCCGATCTGAAGTCCATGCAGGACGAGCTGCAGAAGAAGAGCGAGGAGTTCGACAAGCTCGCTGCCACCACACCCGACAACATCAAGCAGCGCAAGCAGCAGGAGCTGCAGGAGATGTACCAGAAGATACAGCAGAGCTATCAGGACAACCAGCAGGCCCTGCAGAAGGCTTCTGCCGAGAAGATGAACGGTATCACCACCAAGGTGCTCGATGCCATCAAGGCCGTAGGCCAGGCTGGCGGCTATGTCTACATCATGGAGATGGGTGCCGGCATCCCCTATATCAGCACCACCCTCTCTACCGATGTCACCGCTCAGGTGAAGCTGAAGCTCGGATTGAAGTAAACACGCAACATCACACGACACATCCCGGGACAAGTTCCCCACTCTCATAAGAGCCGCTATCCTTGATGGACAGCGGCTCTTTTCATATTCTCAACAATGGAGAATCACTGGGGACAGGTTGTTTGAAGTGAAATCCATTCCATGGTTTCATTCAAAACCCCATGATCCCCTGTCTCCATGATCCCAGAGTACCTTTTGGCAGTTCCTGCTATATCTTCAGTTGTTATCGGACACAAAAATCAGCTGATAATCGGATAAGTATTTGTAATTGCCAGTTTGCAACAAACTGCTAAGAATCAAAGAAATACACATTTTATCGGCTAAATATCGGCTAATTGTTAGCCAATACTACATACCTTGTAGCAGGACCTGAACCATCTTTCCGGCAGAGGCCTGCATTCACCATCTGTTGCAGGTCGTTTTTTGCTGTCGGATCGGAAATCTTATAATTCCAATATTGCAAATAGTCTTGCTTAGAGAAACTGCCTCCTACTTTCTTTGTGGCTATATATTCAGTGACTCTGGCATTCAGCCTGACGACATTGGGTGTGCGATATATGGTTAGTTTCGTTCTTCCGTCCAGACATTCCCATTCGGGCAATTTACGCTTCAAGTCATTCATCTGGTCGTGAATCAGTTTCAACCCTCTTCCTGTCTTTTCCATTTTTCCATCGACATAGAATATTTCTGCCATCAACGGATTTCTTGGAGTAGACACATGAGGAAGCACCACATTCTTTTTCTTTATAAGATTCTCTGGCATTGTTCCTGGGTTGATAATTTCTATTCTGTCTGCATAGATGAATACAAGGACTTCACCTGTTGTGTCGCTCATGTCCCGATGGATTAGGGCATTCGTCACAGCCTCGTCCAAAACATCCTGTGGGTATTCCGAGTAATCTTTTCTGTTCCATTCCTTATGGTGGAATTCACTGACCATCGGCAGTCGATTTAGGAAGTAATCGCTTGCACGTTTCGACAATTCCAGCAGATTTCCTTCCATCACTACTGTATCTTCATATTGGCTTGCCGCTTTTCCTCCCAGCATCACTTGTATCCGCATCCTGCTCTGCGGAAGGAATCTGGGAGCCTCTTGTCCAAACAAAGCCATTGCTCCATTCTTTACATTGGGGGTATCGACTAATTGCAGATTGCCAAGGAGTTTTTCCGGAGTGTTGTTACGCTCGTCTAATCGGCCTCTTCCCAATCCTTTACTAACCACTTCGTGCATGAGATTTACATTCAGATCCTCCCATTCTGCGTCAAGACAAGTGCTTTTCTCCCAAGATGAGGATGAAGACATTGAGCGGCGAATCAACAGGTTCAGCTCGTCGGTATTTGGTTTGACTACCTGGTCGCCAACCATTGTGTAATAACTTGAATCAAACGAATAGGGAGGCAGACCTCCTTTCATCACTGTCACCAGCACCACTTTGCCATCCTGATAATCCTCAGCATGAATATACACCAGAGGAAGGGGCTTGATTCGCTGAACGGCATTTCGCTGAATATCAGCCACAACCGTTTCAACATCTACGCCTGTCCGCGCTCCATCCTCAGATGCACCTATAACAATCCATCCGCCGTCGTTATTCAGGAAGGCACACACTATTCGCATGACTGTTTCAGCATTATACCCTGCCAGCAGTCTAAGCCTTGCGATCTCGTCTTTCTGCGAGAGCAATGCCTCTATAAATCCATTGTTACTCATGACTTCCTATCAATTGCTTTATACGTTCAACATCCTTAAACTGTGCTTCCACGTGCAACATCACGTCCTGCATATTCCTATACTCTTGCACCCAATTACCCTTCCTGCTTTTGGGTAGTGTATTATTCTGAATGGCAGCATTATACAGCTCTATACATTCTGCATGAACCACTCTATTGAGACGCTCTACGATGCTTCCGTCACTTTGTTCTCTTTTTACGGAGTTGGGTATGTCACCAGTCGGTATCTTCATTAGGTTTGTAAACTGGCGTGCAAAGACAACGCGATAGTCTGCCAACACGAACCGTGGCATATTTACCCTGAAAGCCACCTCAAACTCCTGCGCAGTGATGGATTTCTCTCCAGGTTTCAGGATGCCCGTACCAGTCAGAGGTCTGACGAATCCAAGGAAAATATCACAGCCCTCAACTCCCTTTAGGCAGTTCTCCAGATTGCTCAACTTACTGTCGAGTGGAATCGTTCCCTTGTGCGACATCATCACGTCGTACCCATAGCCGTCCAATGCAGAGTATACTATGTCCAACTGTGACTCAAAGTCATACACCGTTGATGACACGAACACCTTTATATGGTTCCTTTCTTTGTACATATTTTAAGCCATTTGTCATTAAACGTTTTAGTTCCTTGTTCTATTGTTTACGTGAATCAGGAGAACCGTCCCCGTGATTTTCGTGATGATGATGGCCAGACTGCTCCAGTGGCGCAGCGATTCAGGAATAATTTTTTTCAATATCATACTGTCGCGCAGGTCAGGATGGCGGCCAGCATCCATAGACTTATTTGCTTCATTATTTCACAACTTCATTAATACGCTTCTGGAGATCAGCAGGAACAGCAAGAATCTTATGGCCGCGCTCAAACTGCTGCAGGTTCTGATAGGTCATATTCATCTTGTTCTCCTTCTTGATTTTCTTCAGCTCATCCTTTGTAACGTAGGCGCGGTCGACGGTAAACACCTGCATCAGGATGTCAACGTGACCATTTGTTTTCTCATCATCGTAGCTGATGAAATACTGTCCCATGGCATGGTCCTCGGGCCGCTTGGCACCTAAGTTTTTGGTGGCAATCATGAAACTGCCGACTCCGAAGTCCACGTAATCGTCCGTCGTTTCGTACTCGGAATACTTAATAACGGGTATTTCTGGCTCCGGCTTTTGCTCATCAATAACAACATCATCCTTCTGACATGACGTCATCATACACATCAGGGTCTGCCCTGCTAAAACGAACAAGACAAGCAGAATGATTGAAAACAGCTTTTTCATTTCAGTACTTTCTCTACTTCGTTTTTAAAGATGTCGAGGCTCGAGAAGCCGATATTCTTGAAGGTCTGCTGACCCTCGGTGTCGTAGATGGCATAGGTGGGGATGCCCTCCGACTCGAAGTGCTTCAGGATATAGCTGTACTGCTCCTTCGTCAGGTAGTAGTGGTCGCCGTCGATGTCCTTGATCATCTCCTGCCAGGTGGCCAGTGGCGAGGTCGGCGAGGTGATATAGACAAACTGGATGTTCTTGCCCTTGAGTTCCTGCTTCCAGGGAGCCATCGCCTGGTGACCAGCCTTGCAGGGACCGCACCAAGTGGCCCAGATGTCGATGAGCACCACCTTGCCCTTGTAACGGTCGAGGATGGTCTGGAGGATGTTTTCAGGGGCCACGTCATCGTACTTCTTAATGAAGACGCTCTTCTGACCAGCCAGTTGCTGGGCGATACGCTCCTGCTCGGCCTGATACTCATGGTACACGGCCTTGCAGTCCTCATTCTCCATTCCCTTGAGCGTAGAGTCGATCAAGACATTGTGGTCGGTACTCATAATGAAAGCCAAAGCACGAAGGTCTGCGTTGTAGGCATTCTTCTCCCTGGCTTTCAGGTCATAGGAGGCACCGCTCTGCCAGAAAGCCAGGCTACAGGGCGAGGCCGGTTCGTTCAGATACTTGTATGTGTAATTACGTTCCTCGTCGGTAAGCGCCAGCAGGTCCTTGTTCTTCTGCATCTTCTCATAGATATTCTCCTGAGTCATATAGACCGTTCCGCCTTCATCCACGCCGTATTGACTGAAATGGAATTCAAACTGGCGCGACCATTTCACGAAGTCTTCTTCTGCCGTCATACACATCAAGTCCTTGGCAGCCTTGGTGCATTTGAACTTGTTGATGGCAGCCACTCGTTGGTCGAAGATGTCCTGCAGGCACCTCAGACGCTCTTCCTTCGTGTTGCACGCCTTAACCTTCAGGTAGGTTTCATCGCCATCATCAAAGGAGTCGAATTCGTCGTAGATGTTGATCAGGTCCATGTTGGTCTTAGCCATGTAGCCCTTGAAAGCCACAAAAGGCTTGTTGTCAGAGGTGACCTTCATCAAGATCTCTGTCACCTGTCCTGGTCCGATGATGATTTGAGGGAAGGCCATTCCCTGAACACCGACCGTCACCTCGCGGGTCAGCCACAGGGGGACTTCCACCTTTACGGTGCCATCATCAGCAAACGGGAAGAATTTCTGGAAACGTTCCTTAGAGCCCAGTGGCGTGAAGCCGCCCACATAGAACTGGAGTTTCATGGCTGGCTTATAGCCCAGCATCTTCACCTTGATGGTGGCCACACCTTTATTAATCTTTGCGGCAGGCAGCGTCTCATCCTTGGCATACTGCACATTTTTCCAGTCGTCAGGCATCACGACCTTCTGCTGGGTCTTAGCGTCGCAGATGTTCCAGAACTTGAAGTCGCCGTCGTTATAGCCCTCCATGAAGTCCATCTCCTTGGTGTCCATCGGCACAGGCTTGAAGTGGAGTGCCAGGCTGGCCTTTCCGCTCTCAGGCATCCAGAAGAGCGAGTCGAGTTGCAGGTCCGACTCCTTTTCGTCGGTCTTCGCACCACCCGTGATGCCATACTTCGTGCCGTCGGGTGTCTGCACGAACGACTCCTTGGCAAAGCGAATCCAATTGCCCGGCCTGTAGTGGGCCTCTATGTGCAGCACCGTCTCCGTCTGCTTCAGTTCCACTTTGGTGATTTTAAACTCTGAGTTACTTGCTCCCATAAAGGCCGACGGGTTTTCCCATACGACCTGTTTCTGCGCCTGCCCTGCCAAAGCAACGAGGACAAACATTGCGGTGATGATGGCTTTCTTCATTTTAGGTTGATTTTATTACTGCAAAGTTATCTCTTTTTCTTGTAACTGTAACCTAAATTCCGCAGCACTTTAATTTAACTTTCTTTATAAGTACCTGAGCAACAAAAAGTTCTTGCTGGGGCAAGCGGCAAAGCCGAGCGGCTCAGGATTTGGCCATGTCAGATTTTTCACTTACCTTAGTGCTGCAAATAAAGACAAGCAAAAATCGTCAATGACATGGCAAAGATACAACAAAAATCTGAGAAAATCAGCGCTTTTGGCGGAATATTTTTCGTTTTGGACAAATTTGACCGTATTCTGTCCTCTGTAATCGACTCCCACCTAGGACTTCGCAGGAATCACTGGGGACAGGTTGTTTGAAGTGAAATCCATTCCATGGTTTCATTCAAAAACCTGTCCCCATGATCCCCTTTGCCATCAAAAAGATGGCGAAATTACTCTGTCTCGGCAAAAAAAGAAATGAGTTTCTTTGTTTTGCTCTCGACTTTTCGTAACTTTGCACTCGAAAGCAAAAAAGCTGACAAAGAAAAGCAACAAGAGAAATGCAACACATTAAGGATAAGACTTATGGAGGTGAACGTCCACTGTTCGCTACCCATGACCTGAAGCTGGAGAATGTAACCATCAGCGATGGTGAGAGTGGAATCAAGCAGTGCCAACAGATGGAGGCAAAGGGCTGCAAATTCTACGGCAAGTACCCATGGTGGCATGTGGACGGAGCCTTGATCGAGGACTGCTACTTCGCTTTGGGTTCCCGTTCGGCCATCTGGTATACCAACGACCTGGTGATGCGCAACTGCCGCATTGACGCTCCGAAATTCTTCCGTGAGATGAAGAATGTGGAACTGGAGAATGTGCAGATAACCGATGCCGATGAGACGTTCTGGAAGGTGGACGGCCTGACGCTCAGGAATGTGAAACTGCATGGCGGCACCTATCCCTTCATGTTTTCACAGAACATCTACGTGGATGGACTGGAAAGCGACTCGAAGTACGTGTTCCAATATTGCAAGAATGTCGAGATACACCATGCCAACATCCTGACGAAGGACTCGTTCTGGGAGTGTGAGAACATCACCGTCTACGACTCAGTGCTCGACGGGGAGTATCTGGCCTGGCACTCCAAGAACGTGCGATTGGTGAACTGCCACCTGGCCGGCGAGCAGTTGCTGTGCTATACGGACAATCTTGTATTGGAGAACTGCACCATCGACCCGATGTGCGACCGCATGTTTGAATACTCTACTGTGGAAGCTGACATCCGCGGGCATATTGAAAACATCAAGAACCCCACAAGCGGACACATCGTCGCCGACTCCATCGGCAGTGTGACCATAGACGAGAACGTGCGTCTGCCGAACAACTGTGTGATAGAGGTGAGAAACAAAAGTTGACTGGTAGAAGAATCTAATAGTGAAAGGCAATTCCAGGCTTTGACGTTAAACATTAAGGAAGAACGATGATTTACGATTTTGACGAAATAGTTGAGCGCAGAGGTACTGGCTGCGTAAAATGGGATGAGGAAGCTCCCTGCCAAGGGGGATGCAGGATTCCGCCTGAGGAGGTTATTCCCTTGTGGGTGGCCGATATGGACTTCCGTGCAGCCCCTGCCATTTTAGAGGCGGTGAGGAAACGTGCCGAACATGGTGTTTTCGGCTATAACATCGTTCCGGAGAGCTATTACGAAGCTGTCATCTCCTGGTTCCATCGCCGCCATCAGTGGTCTATTCAACGTCAGTCTATACTTTACACTACAGCCGTTGTTCCAGCCATGTCTTGTGTCATCAAGGCTTCCACCATGCCTGGCGAGAAGGTGCTGATCTTGTCGCCTGCCTACAACTGTTTCTTCTCCAGCATCAAAAACAATGGCTGCGAGGTGCTGGAGAGTCCCTTGCAGGTTTCGGGTGACAGTTTCGAAGTGGACTGGAACGACTTCGAATTGAAATGCGCCGACGAGAAGACCACGCTCTTCCTGCTCTGCAATCCTCACAATCCAAGCGGAAGGGTCTGGACACGCGAAGAGCTGACGAAGATGAACGATATCTGCAGAAAGCACGGTGTAATGGTGGCCAGCGATGAAATCCACTGCGAACTCGTCATGCCAGGCTACACGTTTGTACCCTTTGGAACCATCACTGAAGACTGCGTGGTGATGAACTCGCCCTCCAAGAACTTCAACACCGCCGGGCTTCAGATTGCCAATATCATTTGTCCGCACCCCTCATGGCGCCGCCGTATAGACCGTGCCATCAACATCAACGAGGTGTGCGACGTCAATCCGTTCGGCATCGTGGCGCTACAGGCTGCCTACAACGAGAGCGAGGACTGGATAGACCAGCTGAACAAATATCTATTGTGTAACTATCAACTGCTCTGTGACTATGTGGCTGAACATATACCTTCCTGGCGTGTCTGCCGCCTTGAAGGCACTTACCTGCCGTGGGTCGATGTGTCGGCCATGGGCATTCCCGTGGAGGAGCTCTGTGACCGCCTGCTCACGCAAGGTCGGGTACGGGTGAACCCCGGTACGATGTATGGCCCCGAGACAGGCAAGGGTTACATCCGTCTGAACATTGCATGTCCGCGCAGCGTGCTCAAGGAGGGACTGGAACGAATCGGAGGTGTATTGATACAGCAGTGACAAGAAACAGGAATCACATATAGACTATAATCATCAAGAAACAGGAATCACAAAGAGACTATAATCATCGAGAAACAGAAATCACATATAGACTATAATCATCGAGAAACAGAAAACAAATACTATAACAATAAGGATGGAACAATTAGAAATCAAGTCCCAATTGCCGGAGAATGCTTTCCGCGAGCTGGGCGAAGGAGAGAAGTATGAACCCATGATGTCGCCCCAGGGTCACTACCCCGAGGTAAATGCATGGTCGGTGACATGGGGTGTGATGATGGCCATGCTCTTTTCAGCGGCTGCCGCCTACTTAGGTCTGAAGGTTGGCCAGGTGTTCGAGGCCGCCATCCCCATAGCCATTATTGCCGTGGGTGTGTCTACGGCTGCCAAGCGTAGCAAGGCACTGGGCGAGAACGTCATCATCCAGAGCATCGGAGCCTGCAGCGGAGCCGTGGTGGCCGGTGCCATCTTCACGCTGCCTGCCATCTATATACTGCAAGCCAAATACCCTGAGATGTCGGCATCGTTCCTGAAGATATTCATTGCCTCACTCCTTGGCGGCATCATCGGCATCCTGTTCCTGATACCGTTCCGTAAATACTTTGTTTCGGACATGCACGGCAAATATCCCTTCCCCGAGGCCACGGCTACCACACAGGTACTGGTCTCAGGTGCCAAGGGTGGTGACCAGGCCAAGCCGCTGCTCATTGCCGGTCTGGTGGGCGGTCTGTACGACTTCATCGTGGCCACCTTCGGCTGGTGGAACGAGAACTTCACAAGTCGTGTGGTGTCGTGGGGTGAGCAGCTGGCCGACCATGCTAAGCTTGTGTTCAAGATCAATACAGGAGCTGCTGTCCTGGGCTTAGGCTATATCATCGGTTTCAAATACGCACTGATCATTACGCTGGGTTCGCTGTCGGTATGGTGGATCATCGTGCCAGGCATGGCCCTGCTCTTTGGCGGTGACATACTGAACCAGTGGGATCCTTCCATCACCACGGCGGTAGGTGACATGTCGCCCGAACAGATCTTCAGATCCTACGGCAAGTCGATAGGCATCGGCGGCATAGCGATGGCTGGCATTATCGGAATCATCAAGTCGTGGAGCATCATCAAGGGAGCCGTTGGCCTGGCAGCCAAGGAGATGAAGGGCGGCAGCGAGGCCACTGCCGGGCTGCAGCGTACCAGCCAAGACCTGCCGTTCCGCTTCATAGCCATTGCCTCGATAGTGACCATCGTGCTGACGTTCCTGTTCTTCTGGCTGGGCGTCATGGACGGCAACATGCTTCAAGCCTTGGTGGCGATTGTGCTGGTGGCAGTCATTGCCTTCCTGTTCACCACCGTGGCTGCCAATGCCATAGCCATTGTCGGCTCCAATCCCGTCAGCGGAATGACGCTGATGACGCTCATCCTGGCCTCGGTGGTGATGGTGGGCGTGGGTCTCAGCGGCACCAGCGGCATGGTGGCTGCTCTGGTCATGGGCGGCGTGGTGTGCACAGCACTGTCCATGGCGGGAGCCTTCATCACCGATCTGAAGATAGGCTACTGGCTGGGCACCACTCCGCGGAAGCAGGAGACCTGGAAGTTCCTGGGCACGCTGGTGTCGGCAGCTACCGTGGGCGGTGTGATGATGCTGCTGAACGAGACCTACGGCTTTGCGTCGGGTCAGCTGGCGGCACCCCAGGCCAACGCCATGGCCGCTGTCATCGACCCGCTGATGAACGGTGTGGGTGCACCATGGTTGCTCTATGCCATCGGTGCTGCCATTGCCATCGTGCTGACGCTGTGCAAAGTGCCTGCCCTAGCCTTTGCCCTGGGTATGTTCATTCCTTTGGAGCTGAACGTGCCATTGCTCATCGGCGGTGCCGTGAACTGGTATGTGACCACACGGTCGAAGGACAAGAAGGTGAATGAGGCACGCGGAGAACGAGGCACGCTCTTAGCCAGCGGCTTCATTGCCGGTGGTGCCTTGATGGGAGTGGTGAGCGCCCTGCTGCGTTTCGGCGGTTTCAACCCCGTCAGCGAGTCATGGCTGGCCAATCCGCTCTCCGAGGTCTGTGCCCTCCTCGCGTACATTATATTAATAGTCTACTTCGTCAGGGCAACGAAGCAGGGCGATGGGTGTTAGGTGATAGGTGATAGGTGTTAGGCGATGGGTGTTAGGTGATAGGTGTTAGGTGATAGGTGTTGGTGGAATGACTATCAGCCAACACCTAACACCCAACACCCAATATTACAAGAGGTCGAGGCATTTCTCAATGGGAATGCCTCGATTCTTGTCATCGAGGTCGCGGTTGCGGTCGATCATGCGGAACACGGTGTCCATGGCCTTGCGGGTGCTCTGCTTCAGGGGCTCACCGTTGAGCAGGTGACCAATGAGCACAGCCGAAAAGATATCTCCCGTTCCGTGGAACAACCCAGGTATCTCTTCGTATTCCAGCTGGAAGTATTCACCCGTGAAGTGGTTGTAACCACAGACGGCGGGTACACCGTCAATCTTGCAACTGGTGATGACAGCCGAGCGGCAGCCAATGTCGCGCAACCGTGCCAACAGCTCGCGGGCCTCTTGCCAAGTGATACCATCCTGCTGGAAGGGGGTGTCGGTAAGATAGCAGGCTTCCGTATAGTTGGGAAATGTCAAGTGTGCCACGCTCACCATTTCGCGCATCAGCTTGACCTGCTTCTGCGTCACACCGTTGTAGAGCCGTCCGCCATCACCCATGATTGGATCAACAAACACAGTGGTACCGCGCTTGCCCTGCTCCTGGCAATATCCTGCCACCAGCCGGGCCTGCTCGTCGCTGAACATCAGCCCCGTGCAGATGGCATCGAAGCTGAACCCCAGTTCTTTCCATACCGGCAGCGTTCCACGGATATAGTCCGTAGTGTCCTGAATATTGAACTTGCCGTAGTCGAGCGTGTTCGACACCAAGGCAGTAGGCAGGCTGTACGTGGGAATACCCAGATAGCTCAGTATGGGCAACATGGCGCCCATACCTACTTTGCCGTAGCCCACAACGTCGTTAATGAGTAATATTTGTTTCATTCTGGCTGCAAAGTTACGAAATAATTAATAATTCGCAACCGTTATTCCATATTTATTTCGTAACTTTGCACACATCAATGAAGTCTGAACAAACTACAACGCCTGTTTTGGCACTACAGCAGCAACGTCTCCTGCTCCAGTTGGAGTATGAAACCGAGAAAGAGTCCTTCCGCAAGCAGACCGAGGACACGGGCCTACTGCGGAAGATGAAGCGTGGCGATGCGTGGTGGCCTGTGACGATAGGCAGGAACTATTACAATTCGCTGAACCAACTGGTAGTGGAGGTGTTCCGCACATGCGACGAGGAGGTGGAACACAATTTCGAGCCTGGTCGTCCTGTGGCGTTCTTCACCATCCAGTCCGACGTCACCGCCCCCACCGGCAGCACCCGACAACCATCCAAGCTGCGATATTTCCCTTTCACCGCCACAGTAAGCTACGTCGACGGCGACCGCATGGTGGTGAGCCTGCCCGACTCTGCCCAGCTCATTGACATTCAGGGTTCAGGGCAGGTGGGCGTACAGCTGTTCTTCGACGAGACCAGCTACCGTACCATGTTCCAGGCTTTGGACCGTGTGATGCGCGCCAAAGGGCGGCTGGGCTATCTGCGCGACCTCTTCTATTCTCACGCAAAACAGGGCGGCGGCATGAAGGTGGAGACCTTCTCGTTTGCCCCGCTGCACTTCCCCTATCTCAACCCTACCCAGGAGGAAGCCGTGAACCAGGTGCTCCGCGCCAAGGATGTAGCCATCGTACACGGCCCTCCTGGCACTGGCAAGACCACCACGCTGGTCGAGGCCATCTACGAGACGCTGCGGCGCGAGAACCAGGTGCTGGTCTGTGCACAGAGCAACATGGCGGTGGACTGGATATCGGAAAAGCTCGTCGACCGGGGTATCAATGTACTACGTATAGGCAACCCCACACGTGTGAACGACAAGATGCTGTCGTTCACCTACGAGCGACGCTTCGAGGCCCATCCCGACTACGAGCTGCTCTGGGCCATCCGCAAGGCCATCCGTGAGTTGCGTGCCCATCGCAAGCGCGGTGACGAGAAGTACCACCAGAAGATGGAACGGCTGAAAGACCGTGCCAACGAATTGGAGATACGCATCAACGCCCAGCTCTTTGGCGAGGCACGTGTCATAGCCTGCACGCTGGTGGGTTCAGCCAACCGCTTGTTGGACGGTCAGAAGTTCGCCACGCTGTTCATCGACGAGGCGGCACAGGCCTTGGAGGCAGCCTGCTGGATTCCCATACGCCGCTGCTCGCGTGTGATCTTTGCGGGCGACCACTGTCAGTTGCCGCCCACGGTGAAAAGCATAGCCGCCCTGAAGGCGGGTCTGGGAATGACGCTGATGGAGCGTATCGTAGAGAACCGTCCCGAGGTGGTGACGTTGCTCAAGATGCAATATCGCATGAACGAGGAGATCATGCGCTTCAGCAGCGACTGGTTCTACGGCAATCAGGTGGAGAGCGCGCCGGAGGTGAAGTTCCGCAGCATCCTCGACCTGGACGTGCCCATGACGTGGATAGATACTTCACAATTTAATGCAGAGTGTGGAACTGAGAGTGTAGAGGTTGCTACCGCCGTCCCTGCAGGTGAAGGTATGGCGGCAGCCAACTCTAAACTCTACACTCAAAACTCTAAACTATTCCAGGAGGAATTCGTGGGAGAGTCGTTCGGGCGCATCAACCGCGCGGAGGCCGAGCTGACGCTGATGGCTCTGCAGCACTACTTCGAGAAGATAGGCAAGCAGCGCATCTTGGACGAGCGCATCGACGTGGGCATCATCTCGCCCTACCGCGCCCAAGTGCAATACCTACGTTCGCAGCTGAAGAAGAAAGAGTACTTCAAGCCCTTCCGCAGCCTCATCAGCGTGAACACCGTGGACGGCTTCCAGGGGCAGGAGCGCGACGTGATACTCATTTCCCTGGTCCGGTCGAACGACGAAGGACAGATAGGCTTTCTTCGCGACCTCCGACGCATGAACGTCGCCATGACCCGTGCCCGCATGAAACTCATCATACTGGGCGATGCCAAGACCATGACCCGGCACCCGTTCTATAAAAAACTCTACGAATATATCGAAGCTCTCTGAAACCTGTGTGAAGAACTAAGAAAAAAGGCACTGACTACTTAATAATCATTAAAAACTAAGCGATTTAGTTGCTAGAAACTAATATTTTTAGTTACTTTGCAGCAGATATTGATATTCGACGCTTGATGATGATAAGAACTAAAACGTTTTTGAACAATGAAACGACTGACCACAAAGGAAAAAGTAATCATGGATCTCTACTGGCAGCACGGCCCCATGTTCGTGCGCGAGTTGCAGGAGTATTATGACGAACCGCGTCCCCACTTCAACACCCTGTCCACCTTGGTGCGTATTCTGGAGAAGAAGGGATTTCTGGATCACAAGCAGTTTGGCACGTCCTATCAGTACTTCCCGCTGGTTTCCGAGACCGAATATGGGCGTTCCAGCCTGACAGGCATTATCAAGGACTACTTCAACGACTCCTACCTAAGTGCTGTCTCGTCTTTCGTCAAGGAGGAGAAGATTTCTGTGGAAGAGCTGAAAGAACTGATAGAAAAGATAGAATCGACAACAGACTGAACGGAAAATAAAAAGCCCAAAAGAGTATGACGGAGTTTCTGATATACGACTTGAAGGTTGCAGTGCTCATAGCGGTGTTCTACATGTTCTACCGCCTGCTGCTGAGCCAGGAGACATTCCACCGCGTGAACCGCGTGGTACTGCTGTTGACGGCTGTGGCCTCGTTTGTGCTGCCGCTGTGTGTCATCACTCTGCACCAGACGGTGGTGCTGGCAGCCAGCCCGAAGACAGGCTCCATAGCCTTTGACGGGCTGCAAGCCGTTGCAGAGCCAGACAAACCGCTCTGGCAGACCTTGGTGAGCGTCCTGTTCTTCGCAGGCGTAGCCATCAGCCTAAGCCACACTATTTTTTCTATATTCCGTGTACTCTTACTGATTCAGCGAAGCGAGAAGCATCCGCAGCCCGACGGCACTATTATCTGCGTGACCGGTAACGCAGCACTGCCGCCTTTCAGCTGGATGCACTACATAGTGATGAACCGCAGCGACTACCAGCAACAAGACGCTGCCATCCTCGCTCATGAACGGGGACACATACGCCTCAAACACTCCTGGGACGTGGTCCTCGTTGACGTTCTCACCGCCCTGCAATGGTTCAACCCCGCTATGTGGATGCTGCGCCAGGATCTGCGCACCATCCATGAATACGAGGCTGACGCGGCGGTACTCTCTTTGGGCATCAATGCGCGTCAATATCAATATCTGCTCATTTCGAAAGCCGCGAGCATTGGCGGGTACTCCATTGCCAACGGCATCAGCCACAGTACCCTCAAAAACCGAATCAACATGATGCTACATCAAAAATCCAACCGCACGGGCCTGCTCAAGCTGCTCGCCCTCGTGCCCATAGTCGGCACCGCACTGGCACTCAACGCCGAAACCGTCACCGACTACGTATACAACAATCCTGAAAAGCCACAGAAGAAAGTGGTGAAGAAAGGCCGCAAGGACGGTCAGGTGAAAGTGGGAAGCCAGACTATTGTGGTGAAGGCCGATAAGGCTGCCGACAAGAACATCGAAGCCTCTGACAATTCCATAGCCGGCGTTGCCTCTCGTCTTAACGATAACGAAAAGGAACCGCTGATTGTCATTGATGGCAAAGTATCGACTGCCGAACAGATGAAGGCACTCGAACCGAAGGACATTGACAACATGAGTGTTGTGAAAAACGAGGAAACAAAGAAGCAATTCGCCAAGCATTTCAATGCCGACACCTCCGGCGGCATCATCTTCATCAACACCAAGCAATATGTCAACAATGGCGGCGGCAAGGCGATAGCCTCTTTTGCGGCGACAGATAAGAATCCGCAACAGGATGAGTCCAGCCCTAAGGTGTTCGACGTAGTGGAACAAATGCCCGAGTATCCTGGCGGCATGGCAGAGATGATGAGGTTCCTGTCCACGAATGTCCTCTATCCTGAGGCAGCCGAGAAAGCTGGCACGCAGGGACGTGTCATCGCATCGTTCATAGTCGAAAAAGACGGTTCGATCAGTGGTGCCAAGGTGCTGAAAAGTGTCAGCGAGGAACTCGATGCCGAGGCTCTGCGGGTGATCAGCCTCATGCCCAAGTGGAAGTCTGGCAGGCAGAACGGCGAGCCGGTACGAGTGAAATACACCATCCCCATCACCTTCCGCCTGAGCAGTCCAAGCCCGTCAACCCAAAACCAACAGGCTGAGCCGACCAAGCCCGTCACCCAGTCTACTTCCAACTGAACACGACATAAAGAGAATCCCACCCCGACATTGGGGTGGGATTTTTTTCCATTGGAATCACTGGAGACAGGGAATCATGGGGACAGGTTTTTGGATCTCTCGGGGACAGGTTGTTTTTCAAGAAACAACCTGTCCCCGAGAGATCCAAAAACCTGTCCCCATGATTCCAGAGATCCAAAAACCTGTCCCCATGATTCCTCAGGGCTTCAGCAGCTTCCCCACCTTTGTTCCGTCCCTGTAGCTAAGCCTCACCAGATAAGGATGTCCAGAGGCCACCATGCCCGTGCCGATGATGGCGGTACGTGAGGACTTTCCCCTGGCCATGGTGACGCCACTCATGCTGACCAACTGCCAAGAGAACGGCAAGTCGTGGCAGGCCTCCACGCGCAGCATGTCGGGGTGTTCTGTCGGCATGAACAGGAAACCGCTGTCGTCGCCAGTCTCGTCAATGCCTGCTGAGGTGCCGAACAGCGGTGCCTCGGACTGGACAGAGGGCTGCGAGCCGCTGATGGAGGGCCATCCGTCGTCACCCCACACCACTCGGTCGAGAAAGACCACCCGCCCGGCATCGACATTGTCGGCCTGGAAACCATGGTACATCACCCACGTCTGCCCGGCATCGTCGGTGACAAACTCCGAGCAGTGCCCCGGTCCGTACACCCGTGCGCTCTTGCCGAGCAGGGGCGAGAAATGATTGTCAAGGGCAGTGCGACCATTGCGGTCGACATAGGGCCCGAAGAGGCTCCTTGAGCGCGCCACCACCAGCCGGTAGGTGCTGCGTGCTCCCTCGCAACAGGTTCCTGCCGACCCGATGAGGTAGTAGAAACCGTTGTGCCTCACTATCATCGTGGCTTCTATCATGCCTCCGGCAATGCGCCGGGGAACGCTGCCTTCGCGTATGGACAGCCCGTCGGCACTGAGCTCCACGCCGTAGATGTCGTGGAACGAGCCCCAAAACAGGTAGTTACGTCCCTCGTCCTCGATGAAGAACGGGTCAATGCAGTTCTCGATGTTCACCTCGGACGACACAAACAGCTTGTGGGCATCGTGGAAACCGCCGTTGGGGCGGTCGCTCACTGCCACGCCGATGCCGCACTCCCAGGTCTTTCCCCACTCCGACTTCGAGTAGTAGAGCACGTATCGACCGTTGACAAGGTTGATGTCGGGAGCCCAGATGCTGCCATTGGGCACAAAGTCCATGGGACGCGTCCTGTCGTTGAACGCCGTGCCGGCATAGACCCAGTCCACAAGGTTACGCGAGCGGTAGATAGGCACATTGTGCGTATCCTCGGTGGCATAGACATAAAAGAACCCGTCCTCAGCCCTGATGACCGTCGGGTCGGGCAGGCTGTAGCCAATAACCGGATTCGAGTAGTAACCGTCGGCAGCATTCGCCCCGCACGCCGATGCGGCGAACAGGCCAACGCCACAAATCATATACAATAAACTCTTTTTCATACTTCCAATACTTTTCTGTACAACGCATTAAACGGATTGACGCGGATAATTTCAATACTACGAATTATACGAATTATTTAAAACAACGCATTAGGAATCACGGGGACAGGTTTTTGGATCTCTGGGGACAGGTTGTTTTTGGAAAAACAACCTGTCCCCAGAGATCCAAAAACCTGTCCCCGTGATTCCCTGTCCCCATGATTCCATCACTATTCTGCTGGTTCAAACGTGGTGTGGAGGTCGGATGCCAGCAGACAGAGGGTGAAGGTGTAACGTCCGCTCACTGTGGGCACCCACTTCACGTCGCCTCCTGCATCCTGCAGCCTGTACATGGAGAGGCGGTGGTCGGTCAGCGGGTCAGCATTCGTCTCGGGAGCGAAGAAGAAATTGTCGCCCCAGCTGCCACCCAAGCCAATCTTCAGCTCACCGCCTTCAACGAAGTCGCCCGTCCAGGCATAGTAGTAGGGTTCACGCGCCGTTCCCACCATGTCCATGTGTCCGGCAGGGCTGTTGGCGTTCCATCCCACCGAGCAGCCATTGCCGCAGATCCAGATAACCCCTGGCGAAGGCAGTGCCACGATGTCGAGCACACGGCAGTCGTTGTACTCGGGATTCGTGTCGACAATGATGGTGCGCCGGCCGTTGACACTGTTGTCGAAGTCGGTGTATGCCCCCTCGTTGACGTACTCCATCTGCTCCTGGTTGCCGCTGGTGGCCATGGCATAGAGTGGATAAGCCTCCTCGCTGGTGGCGAAGTGATAGGAGCAGGGCTTCAGGTTGACCGAGGCCTCGTAGATGCCGGTGCCCAGCTGGCGCTGGTCCATGCGCTGGGTGGTGACGACGCCCGTGGCGGCGTCGGTCATCACCATGTAGAGGCAGGCGGGATATTTCTCATAGCCAATGGCAGTGAACTCGACCGTCGACACCTCTGGCCGCACGTAGCGTGTCTCGTTATGTACTTGGCACACCACCTGAGCCGTCAGTCTCACCGTCTGTCCGGGCAGAGCCCACCGTGCCACCATGGAGTTCAGCTGGTCGTGCGTCATCTCATAGCTCGTCCGGGTGCCTGCATCCATATAGGCCGACTTCTGTTCCTTCATGGCCGATGGATAGATGCAGAGACTGTAGGTCACCTCGTCGCCTGCCGACAGCGGGCTGGTGGCCTTGTCCCACGAGAAGGTGACGGCAGTCTCGCCGCCTTTTCCTTTGTTCAGTACTATTTCATCGACCGAGCAGCGTATGTGCATCTCGTCGGCACGCACCGGCAGTGTGAAGTATTCGGGGTCTTCGTTGCACGATGTGAGCATCGCGACCATGGCCATCAGGCCGTAAACAATAGAAAGCTGTTTCATAGCAATGGTGTTATCAGTTGTTTTCAATTACCCAATAGGGCGCCTCGCGCAGGTTGGGATTCTTCTCGTATTCATCTATATAGATGGGCATCCAGTAGTACTGCCGTTTCCACACGCGGGTTTGGAACACCGTGCGCTGGAAGAACTCAGCTTGGTTTGAGCCCTGGAAGTTCATGCCATAGTCGTCGCCGCACATCTCGGGCAGGTTCTCAGCCTCCTTCCACCGTCTGATGTCATACCAACGATTGTTCTCGCAGCACAGCTCCACACGGCGCTCCATGCGCACCACACGCCGCACATCCTCCTGTGAGTTCTGTATCTGAATGTATTCCGGGTCACCGGGATCCACTGTGTCGAAAGTGTAACTACGCACACCGGCCCGTTGGCGTATGCGGTTCAGGTAATCCAGCGCCTCGGCACGTGCTGCGCTGTTGTCGGCAGCCTCGTTCAGCGCCTCGGCATAGTCCAGATAGGTGAACGCCAGCCTGTAGGTGAACCCTTGCCGCTCGGTGATGGCTCCGGTGAGATAGTTGTCGAGCACGTTCAGACCTTTCCGTGCCAGGTATCCGTTCTGCGGAGCATCGTGGGGCGAGGTGGTCTGCACATTGTCCAGCCCGTTCTTGAAGAAGCTGTACTTCCTTTTGGCCACTGCCAGCCACGCCCCGTGGAACGACACGGCATTGTAGAACCTCGGCTCGCGGTTACAGTACATGTTATAAGTGCCGCGCGCGGTGACCTCGCCGGGGTTGCCGGTGCCATATTCCCATGAGGTGACGTCGGGTCGCGCCTCCACCGCTCTCGAGAATCCCGTCTCGACATATCCGCTGTTGGGGTCGGTGATGGGCAGTCCGTTGGCGGTGAAGAATGCATCCACCAGTCCCTGGTACACGCCGAGTCCGTTGCCGCCGCCGTAGTCGCGCACGCTGACCACCCTGAGGAAGGTGTCGCGGTAGCTGTTGCCCTTGGTCACGGGGAACGTTATTTCATGGTTGCCTTCGCTCCACCGTTTGATGTGTACGTTGTAGGTCGAGAGGAAGGGGTCGATGGTTCCGTTGGGTCCCGGCTCGGTGTAGAGAGCATAGCCAGCCTTGTGGGCCTCGTCGATGCATAGCTTCAGTGCCTCCACGGCGCGCGTCCACTTCGCCGGGTCATAGGTCTGGCTGAATATCTGCTCGCCCTTGTCGTTCACGTAGTCAGCATACCAGGTGTTGCCGTTCACCAGCGGGCTGGCGGCAAAGAGCAGCATGCGCGACCTGACGGTGAGCGCCATGATGCGGTTGACGCGCCCGTATTTCGACGGGTCGTCGTACACCGGCGGCAGCGCCATGGCAGCCTCGAGCATCTCGCGGTCGCAGTAGTCCACCACATCGTCGAACTTCGACTGACCCACCATCAGGTCGCCCAGGTCGAAGTCGGTGGGGGCTATATAGTCGGGCTTGAAGGGTATGCCTCCGTAGTTCTCGGCCATCTGCCACCATGCATAGGCACAGAGGAACCTCACTTCGTTTTTCATGTTGTCGACCTCGCTTTGCGGCAGGTCGTGGTCGGGCATGGCCTTGATCATGTTGTTGAAGATGTAGCCATGGCGTATGTACCGAGGCATCATATGCCACAGGTTGCCGCCCCACGTGGAGTTGATGGTCCACTGTCCCAGTATCTTAGGTATCACTCCTCCCCAGTCCCACTGCTGCCATCGGGCAGAGGGTGTGAGGTCGTCGGCCAGCACTTCGTAGCCGTCGGCGGTGAGTGCCCACTTGTCGGGTGTGTGGATGATATTGTAGACATATCCCAGCCAGGAGTACACCTTGTCGCGGTTCTCGAACACCATTTCGGTGGTAAGCTCGGTGTCGGGCTCCTTGTCTAGATAGTCGCTGCAGGAGGTAAGGGCCGTCCCTGCCGCTGCCCATGGCATCAGCCCCACGAAAGCACTGATCCATAGGGGTTTCATCATTGTTCTCTTTATATGATTGTCCATTGTGTTCATCTTATTTTAAGTTTTTATCGTATGTTGCCGTTTCTGCTGTGTGTCGCCATCAGAAGTTCACGTCCATGCCTATCATCAGCGAGCGGTTCATGGGGTATTTCAGTCCGTCGTTGGTACCCAGTTCGGGATCCCACAGTTTGAATGACGAGAGGCAGAAGGCGTTGTTCATGCTGACAAACACCCTGCAGCTCTTCACATAGAGGCGCTCGAACCACGGCTTGGGGAAGGTATAGCCCACCTCGATGGTCTTGCAGCGCAGGAAGCTCATGTCCTTCTTCCACCATGTTGACCGCCGGTAGTTGTTCTTGTTGGGGCCGTAGGTCAGTCTTGGCCAGAAGGCATACGGATCCTGGTTGTCGGTGGTCCAACGGTCGCCTATGTTCTGTGCGTAGGCGTTGCCCTCGGTTGTTGTGCCGCCACCCGGCAGGAAGTAGGGTTCTCCTCCTATGACGCGGTACATGTCGCCTGTGCCTTGGAAGAAGAAGTTCACGTCAATGTTCTTGTAGCTGACCACGCCTCCGAAGCCATAGACCACACGCGGGTCCTCGGTGCCTCCGATGAAACCCTCGTCCTCTTCGGTGATCACCCCGTCGCCGTTCACGTCGGTATATTTGATGTCGCCGGGATAGAGAGTCACGGCTCCCACACCCTCCTGCGAGGGGATGCCCTGCTTCAGCGTGCCGTCGGCATTGAAGTCGTCGGCAGTGAACAGCCGTTCGGCCGTCAGTCCCCACAGCTCGTTCATCGACCGTCCGGTCTGCGAGCGGTGGGTGCCCTTGAGCACCTCGGGTTCATCCTTCTCGTCCACGCGGTTCTTGGCATAGGTGAAGTTGGCATAGGCCGAGGTGAACCACTCTTTGTTCCACTGCTTGTGGAAGTTGAGCGTGGTCTCCACGCCCCGGTTGGTCACCTTGCCGAAGTTGGCCCATGGCGAAGTGACGAAACCCGTCTGTGTGGGAATGATGCTGCGCTGCATGAAGATGTCCTTGCGGTTCTCGCGGAAGATGTCGAAGTTCAGGTCGATCATGTTCCACAGCCCCAGCTCCACGCCGAGGTTGCGCTTGGTGACGGTCTCCCACGTCAGGTTGTCCACGCCTATCTCGCCCTCGGTGATGCCCCGGTACGACCGCTGGCCGTTGGTGCCCCAGGTGTAACCCTCCTGGTCGGTGAACAGTGTGCCGAGATAGGCAAACCGCCGGCCTCCTATGTTGTCGTCGCCCGCCTGTCCTATGCTGGCCCTCAGTTTGATTTTGCTGAACACGTTCTTCATAGACTCCATGAAGGGTTCCTCACTGAGGAGCCATCCCACCGCCAACGAAGGGAACAGTCCGAAGCGTTTGCCTTTGGCAAAGTTCTCCGAGCCGTTGTATCCGAAGTTGACCTCTGCCACGTAGCGGTTGTCGTAGGTGGCCGACAGTCGTCCTGCAATGCCCTGCTTGCGGTAGTCCTGTATGCTGCCGTCGTCGTAGGCCTGCTGATTATAGAGCAGCATGGCGTCCACATCGGTCTTGCCGAAACGTCGGCTGTACAGGATGTCGGCCTCGAAATACACGTTGGTGTTGCCGTATTCATTGCCCTGCTCGCTGCCCATCGACTCGTCGCCAGTCTCGAACTGCGAGTAGATGAGGTTGCCCTCCTCGTCGCGTCCTGTTGCGGGAAACACCGTGGCGGGGCGTGCTGTGCGGCTGCGCCGGCTGCGGTTCCAGCGGTCGAAGCTGAACAGAGCCTTTGCCTTGAGTCCGGGGGTGATCATCTTCAGGTCCTGCTCCACGCTGAACAGGGTCTGTATCTTGCTCGACGTAATGAAGTCGTAGCCCTGCTGAGTGACAGTACGCCAGGGGTTGGCACGGTTGGATATCACGGGTATGGCACCGTCGCTGTAACGTGCGGGGTGCACGAAGGGCAGTGTGCGGAAAGCCTCGCCAAAGGCGCCGTCGGTGTTGCACCGCTGTTTCTTGAACCGGTTCAGGTAACCGCCAATGTTCACGCGCAGCATGGTGGTACGCGTCACGTCCATGTCTATGTTGGTACGCAGGTTGAACTGCTGGTTGTTGGTGGCGTTGTCGAAGATGAGGCTCTTGTCCTGCTCCAGTATGCCGGTCTCCTTGAAATAGGAAGCGACAATCGAGTAGCGCAGGAAGTCGCTGCCGCCGCTGATGTCGAGGTTGCCTCGGGTGGTGTAGGCATAGTCCTTGGTGATGACGTCCACCCAGTCCATGTCGGGGTAGAGGTCGGGGTCATAGCCCGTCCGCGTACGGTCGATCTGCTGCTGGGTGAAGGGCTGTGCCACGCCGTCCTGGACGGCCAGCTGGTTGAGCAGCCCCATGTAGTCGGGTGCGTTCAGGAACTGCGGCAGCTTGGTGGGCTCGTTCACCGAGTGCTCCACGTGCATCCTCACCTGTGGAGCACCTATCTTGCCTCGTTTCGTAGTGATCACTATCACGCCGTTGGCACCTCTCACTCCATACATAGCCGATGCCGAGGCATCCTTCAGTATAGAGAACGACTCAATCTCGGCCACGTCCACATTGTTCAGGTCGCGTGCCACGCCGTCGATGAGTATCAGCGGGTTGTTGCTGCCCGAGAAGGTCGAGATGCCTCTTATCCAGAAGTTGGAATCGTCGTAGCCCGGCTCGCCCGACCGCTGTATGCCTATCACGCCGCTCAGCTTGCCTGCCAGGTTGTTCGACAGGGTGCGTGTGGAACCGAACTGCAGTTCGGCAGGGCTGATGGTCTCTATCGACCCGATGATCGAGGCTTTCTTCTGACTGGTGTATCCCGTCACCACCACCTCGGTGAATTCGTTCTGTTCCTCTTCCATCATGACGTTCAGCAGCCGTGCACCGTTCACCTTCACCGTCTTGCGCTTGAAGCCTATGTAGCTCAGCTCCAGTTCTGCGGTGCCTTTCTGTGGCACGCTGATGCGGAACAAGCCGTCGGCGTCGGTGATGGCACGTTGCTCGCCGCCCACCACGCTCACGGTCACGCCCATCAGCGGCTCCTTCTGCTGGTCGGTCACCATGCCGGTCACCTCGGTCGCGCCTTCCCGCTGCTGAACCTCAGCACCTGCCGCCACAGGCAGCCACAGCATCAGCGCAGCCGCCAAGGCTGCTGCAGCCCGTTGTCGCAGCGTGGCTCCGAAAGAATTTGATTGTTGTCTGTTCATGTCAGTCGTTTTGTTTTTTTTAGTTAGGATAATGATTTGATCAGAGTTGATATGTCCGGCTCCCGTCGAGAGCGTTGACAATCGTGGTGCAAAGGTACGACGTTTCCGGCACAAGTGAAGAAAAATAAAGAAATGTATAACCGTTTTTCCTTTATACAATTCTCTTACTGCTGACAGTCAGCAAGTTACATTTTTCTCGTCCGCCTGTTGTATAACGGGAATATGCCCCGTGATTCCCCATTCTTTATCAAGAATTTGAGAATTAGAGAAGGAATCAAGGGGACAGGTTTTTGGATGAATTCGGGGAATTCATCCAAAAACCTGTCCCCTTGATTCCTCCCCGATTTCATCCAAAAACCTGTCCCCTTGATTCCCCGAATTCATCCAAAAACCTGTCCCCGTGATTCGAACCCTTGATTCCTTGATTCTTCAGGGCGTGTTATCCACCGAGTGTCGGGGGTGTGCTTGACCCCTGCTGCCCTGCAGGAAGTCGGCGGTGCGTCGGGGGGAGTAGAGCTCCCACAGGCTGGCCACGGTCCATCCGGGTGCGAAGATGTCGTTATAGAACCCTTTGCCGTTGCGGCCGTAGTCCCAATGAGTGTGCTGAACCACTTCGGGATAGAATCCAGGCAGAGCTATGCCGCAGAGGCGGCCGGTGACGGGCAGCAGCTGGCAGAGCGATGTCTCCATAATACGGCTTGCCTGAAGATAGCGCTGCTCGCCGGTGGTTTCCGTCAGCCAGCAGAGGATGTGGGGCAGCTCGAACACAAACACGTCAACGTGGTTGTTCTCAACCGAGACGTTACCCCACCCACGGCTGCGGAACCCCAGCTCGCCCAGCATCTGACCCGGGGCAAACGGCACATCCCAAAGGTAATACCACGAGAGGGCAAAGCTGGCCGCCTGGCGGCACAGGTCTACATAGTGCTGACGCTGACGTGGGGCGGTGGCCATGGCAAGATAGTAGGTGGCGGTGACGGCGCTGATGGCGGCCTCCTTGTCCTCGCAGTTGGCATCGAGCGTGGATGAGAAATAGTCGCTCGGGCCGATGATGTTCTGCTCCAGGTAGTCAACGGTTCGCTGGGCTGACTTCAGGTAGCGCTTGTCGCCAAAGTACTTATAGCCCATGATCAATGCGGGTGTGGCGCTGGGTGTTGAACCGCCCGAGCCGTCGGTCGGGGTGTGGTCGTCGCGGTACTTGCGAGGGAAGCTGCCATCGGCCTGCTGCAGCAGCAGCATCTGGTTGAGCAGGGTGCGCATGGCCTGTTCCCAGTCCTGATGGCGCCGGCCGTTGAGCTTCTCGTAGTTCAGATAGTGAAGCACGGCATAGACGGCCTCGGACTGCTGACGGATGGTGTGGACGCAGTCGGCATCGGAAGGCAGCCCCTGGCTGATGCGCATGTCCTCCTTGAAATAGCCGCGGGCAGTGAGACCATGCTGCAGCCAGCTTTGGAAGATGGCGTCGCCCATGGCCGTGAGCTGGGCGTCGCCCGTCAGGTGACCGTATTCCAGGCAGTTGAACGCATTGAGCAGCACCCGCCCTACAAATCCCAGCGTGACATGGTCGGACGGACGGCAGTCGTCGCAGCGCAGGTTGGAGCCTGAGTGATACTTCAGCGCATAACGGTCGACGTAGGACTGCCGGAAGTAATTGGCCAGCTGGGCCTTCATCTGCCCGGGAGTGTAGAGCGGTTCTATCGGCTCGGGGTGGATGCGGTCGAAACAGTAGTTCCATGTGTCGGTCACAAACTGGCCGTAGTCACTGGCGCGACTCTCGCGGATAAGCCAGGAGAGCTCGATCTCCTCGCCAGGCTCCAGCCTGGCAAAGCTGGTTGCTGCAGGGGCGAGTGTGAGTTTGCGGATGTAGCGGCGGGGCGTCTCTCGCCACGGATAGCCGAAGGTCAGTGAGGCAAAACCGCTTTTGCAGTCGAATCCCAGGTAGCCAACAGAGGTGTGGCCGCCGAGAATGATTTCCCCCTCCTGGTGGGTGGTGAGTGCGTCGGCAGGCTTGTCCAGGCTGCGCATCACGGTGAGCGTGCGCCCTGTACGGCTGTCGTAGACACCGGTCAGCGGTGACGAGAGACGGTCTTCGCGGAAGTCCCAGCTCTTTGAGGTGTGGAACGAGGGAGCCTCGCGCGGCGAACGAAGGTTCTTATGATACCAGAATCCGGGCAGATAGAGTTCGCAATGGTCCGTCGGGCAGTCCGTGGCCATGCTGGCACCTATATTGAAATACAGGCGCTGGTGGGCTTTCAGTTTCACCACAAGCCGCTGGTCGCTCTCGGCGGGAGTCATGGTGCAGGTCATGGTGAGCGGCAGGACGGTGGCCGCAGTCAGGCTGCTGCCGTTCTTGGTCAACGGATAACTCACTGCCGGGTTGCCAGGCTGTTTCAGCGACAGAGTGAAATTCATCTCCTCGGCCGTCGCATAGCCGCCTCCTGCAGTGAACACGAGCAGGGGCAGCAGCATTTTCTTCATTGTTAGCATCATCATTGTTTATTTGTTTTTAGATTGTTCTTGGTTCCTGCGTCATGGTCGCGGCGGCAGCTGTTGAGCAGGTCGGTCTTCCCATCGGCTATGAGCTTGAGTATCAGCTCACCGAAGAGAGAGTTCTGCCATGCAAACCATGAGCGCGTGTAGTGGCGGGCGTCGTCCTTGTGGAACGACTCGTGGATGAAACCTGTACCGGCGTCGGTCGACATGAGCATCTCTATGCAGTGCTTGATCTCCGCATCATCCTGACTGGTGAAAGCCAGCATCATGATCGACATGGGCCAAGGCATGTCCATCCCCACGTGAGGACCGCCCACCCCCTCGCCGGCCTTGCCACGGAAGAAGGCTGGGTTGTCGGTGGACCACACAAAGCGACGCGTGTTCTGGTAGACAGGGTCGCTCAGGGGGACATCACCCAGATAGGCCATCGACAGCAGCGAAGGCACATTGGCATCGTCCATGAGCAGATGGCTGCCGTATCCATCGACCTCGTAGGCATAGATCTTGCCGTATGTAGGATGATCCACAACGGCATATTTCCGTAAGGCTTGCTCCACCTCGTCGGCCAATTTCCGGCAGCTCTGTGCCCGCTGCCGGTCGTGGTTCACATTGGTCAGTATCTCGGCTGCCTTGCGCAACGAGCTCACCGCCATGAAGTTGGACGGGACAAGATAAGGGAAAACGGTGGCATCGTCGCTGGGACGGAACGCCGAGGCTATCAGCCCCACTGGCTTTGCAGGGTGACCGGTGCCGTCCCATCCCATGGTGTCGAACTGACGGTCGGTGGTGCGTTTGAACCTGTAGCCATTGCCTCCGCCCTCCTTGTGCTGTTGACGGCGGAACATCACCAGGATGTTGTCGATGGCCGTCAGCCACTCCTTGCCGAACACGCTGCCGTCGGCCGTCGCTTTCCAGTAACGGTAGGCCAGCCTAATAGGGTAGCACGACGAATCAATCTCGTATTTCCGCTCGTGCACACCTGGTTTCATCTCAGTCTGGTCGCTCTTCCACTGGCTTTCCATGTCGCCGTCGAGGAAGGCGTTGGCATAGGGGTCGAGACAGATGCACTTCCACTGACGCAGGATGACGCCCCGCAGCATCTTCGCCAGCTCGGGGTCGCTGGCTGCAAACTCCACGTAGGGCCACACCTGAGCACCGCTGTCGCGCAGCCACATCGCCGCAATGTCGCCGGTATAGACAAAGGTGTCGTCGTCGCCGTCAACTTGACGATAGTGTACAGTTGTCTCCAGAGTGTTGGGCAGACAGTTGCCCAGCATCCAAGCCAGATAGGGATTGGGGGCCAGCAACCTCTGTACCTCTTCTATTTTATGGTCGACGGCTGACGAACGGAACAGCCGCAGCTCCTCAGGGGGACGTTTCGACCGACCCACGCCGACGGACGTGTCGGCAGTGAGTTCGCGGATGTAGGTTCCAAAGTCCTGCCCTTGCTTCTGGGCTGGCGCTGGTTCAGAGGCATGATGGCAAGCCGACAAAAAGGCCGCAACGGCAAGTAAAAGGCATTCTTTTTTCATTGCTTTACTGATTCTTTTTACTCATTTACTGTGCAAAGATAATCAATTTCTACCGATTACAACTGAAAAATAAGGTTTGTATAATGAAATATTGACGCGGAAATTCGTACTGCCTTGATTTCCTGTCTTTTACATCCATGCACTACTGCATGATGTATTAAGGTTGTCTGCTACGTTTCCATGTCCTGCAAACGGAATTTTGCACGATTCCTGCGCCATTGTTCCTCCTGATTCAGCCAGAGTACACTCATGAGGGAAGCGTGCCTGCGGAAAGCGGTGTGACAGCAGGAATTTCAAAAGGATGGGGGCAAAGTTGGGTTAAGAAAAACATATTTCTTTGAGAAAGGGCTTGGAATGTCGGAAATTTTGTTTAACTTTGCAGCGTTGAAACCGAGGCTACGCCAACCGCTGAAAAACCGGACAGACGGTTTTTAGTGATTTGGAAGCGAATGTGCAACTAACTACTGCTATGATTATGAGACAACGAATCCTGCTACTGGCTTTGGCATGGGTGCTGCTGCCGCTCACGGGCACAGCCCAGCCAGGCAATTTCCAAAAGGGAGACTATGGTTACCTGTTCTGTCACATGAACGACGGTGGACCGGCATGGACTGCCTATGCACTGAGCCGTGACGGTTTCCACTACCACGACCTGATAGGGGGTGACAGCATCTTCAGCGATGCCGTCATGGCACCTGTGGAACGCCGTTCACGCGATGCCTACCTGTGTCGTAAGCACGACGGCAGCGGCTATCTGATGGCGGTGACCGACATGGAGGCCACCGACGGCAGCCGCAAGCGACTGGGCAAGAAAGAGACATGGGACAGCTATGCCATCGCGCTGCTACGTAGCGACGACCTCATACACTGGCAGTCCACCAGCTTCGACTTCCGAAAGGGACGCTCCATCTTCTGCGACCCGGAGTCGCCAAGCGTCTACAAGGACTGGTCGACCATCAACCGCGTGTGGGCTCCGCAGATCATGTGGGATGCCACCTACCAGTGGCCGGACGGGAAGAAGGGCGGCTACTTCGTCTACTATTCCATGTGGAACCGCAACGAGGAGCCATACGACCGCATCTACTACAGCTATGCCGACGAGAGCTTCACCCGGATCACGCAGCCGCGACTGCTCATAGACTGGGGCTACGCCACCATCGACACCGACATCAACTGGGTGGAGGCCGACCAGCAGTGGCACCTGATGATCAAGAAGGAGGGTGGCAAGCCGGGGCTGTATACCGCCACCGCCAAGGAGCTGACGGGGCCTTGGAGCCTGCCGGTGGAGGACGACTACGTGAACTTCGAGGGCAACAAGAAGTGCGAGGGCGTGAGTGCCTTCCAGCTGGCAGGCGACTCGTCGTGGGTGATTGGCTACATAGAGTATTCGTCGCGTCCGAAGAACTACCGTCTGTGCCTGGCAGACAAATACATGCGCAATTTCCATTCGCCACGTAACATTCAGGGAGTGAGCCGTCCGCAGCACGGATCGTTCCTGCGCATCACCAAGGAGGAATATGACCGGCTGCAGGAGTGGAGCGACAACCGACAACAAACCGAGAGCCATCAAGCTCGCTTGAATGGCCGAGGTGCGAAGGAGGTCGCCCGACAGGGCAACAGGGAGGCACAGAAACGGCTGCGCAAGGAGATGAGCCTGAAGCGCTGGCAGTTCTCGCGCGACGGGCTGTCGTGGCAGCAGGTGGAGATACCCCACGACTGGGCCATCAGCGGACCGTTTGACAAGAAATGGGACCTGCAGGTGGTGGCCATCGAACAGAACGGCGAGAAGGAGGCTACGGAGAAGAGCGGCCGTTCGGGGGCACTGCCCTGGATAGGCGAAGGCCGCTACAAGACCACTTTCCGCGTTCCCTCGGCCTACAAGCATGCCGAACTGGTGTTCGACGGTGCCATGGCCGAGCCCACCGTCTATGTCAACGGCAAGAAGGCGGGCTATTGGGCCTATGGCTACAACACCTTCCGCGTGGATGCCACCCCCTACCTGAACGGCGGCGACAACCTGGTGGAGGTGAGCCTGAAGAACGTGGAGGAGAGCTCGCGCTGGTATCCCGGTGCCGGTCTCTACCGCCCGGTGAAGCTGGTGCTGACGGGAGCGGCACGCATTGACCCCTGGAGGACCTATTTCCGCACGCTCAGCATAGGCGGTGACAAGGCCGAGGTGGAGGTGTCGACGAAGACACAGGGCGGCGGTGCCGTGGAGGTGTCGATTATCAACCGACAGGGGCATGTCGTGGCCGCTGCCCATAACGATGTGGACCCGGACGGACAGACCTGCACCACGCTGGAGATTGAGAAGCCCGAGCTGTGGTCGCCGGAGTCACCCTATCTTTACAAGCTCCGCGTGCAGCTCATGGAGAACGGCCGCACTGTCGATGAAACCGTGGAAAACGTGGGTGTGCGCACCGTCAGCGTCACCAAGGAAGGAGGCTTCCAGCTGAACGGCGTGACACGGAAGCTGAAAGGTGTCTGCCTGCATCACGACCTGGGGCCCCTGGGGGCTGCCGTGAACAAGGCTGCACTGATACGCCAGGTGCAGACGATGAAGGAGATGGGCTGCGACGCCATCCGCACCGCTCACAACATGCCCTCGCAGATGCAGATGGAGGTGTGCGACTCGCTGGGCATGATGGTGATGGCCGAAAGCTTTGACATGTGGATCTATCCCAAATGCAAGAACGGCTATGCGCGTTTCTTCAGCGAGTGGAGCGACAAGGATATTGAGAATCTGGTACTAGCTCACCGCAACCACCCGGGCATTGTGATGTGGAGCATCGGCAACGAGATACCTGAGCAGGGCGATGCGAAGGCAGTGGACATTGTGAACCGTCTGCAGGGCCTGTGCCACCAGCTCGACCCCTCGCGTCCCGTTACGCAGGGCATGGACCGTGCGGAGGCTGCGCTGAAGAGCGGCTTCGCCCAGGCCATGGACGTGCCGGGATTCAACTACCGCGTACAGAAATACAAGAAGAACATAGAGCAGCTGCCGCAGGGATTCCTACTAGGATCGGAGACCGCCTCGACGGTGAGCAGCCGCGGCGTGTATAAGTTCCCCGTGGAGGTGACCGACAACTCGCGGTTCGCTTCCTACTCGCCCAACTACGACCCTGCCGCCACCAAGAACGCCGACGGACAGTGCTCGAGCTACGACGTGGAGTACTGCTCGTGGTCGAACCTCCCCGACGACGACTGGGTGTGCCAGGACGACTACCCCTGGGTCGTCGGTGAGTTTGTGTGGACGGGCTTCGACTACCTGGGTGAGCCTACACCCTACGATGAATACTGGCCCAGCCGCAGCAGCTATTTCGGCATCTGTGACCTGGCGGGACTGCCCAAGGACCGCTACTGGCTCTACCGGTCGAAATGGCAGAAACGCGACCACACCATCCACCTGCTGCCTCACTGGAGCTGGGGAACAGGGAAGGATGCAAAGAAAGGCCGTAAGAAGAGCAGCGGCCGCAACGGACTGGTGACACCGGTATACTGCTATACGGACTATCCCGAGGCAGAGCTCTTTGTCAACGGCAAGAGCCAGGGACGCATCAGGAAGAACCCTGCCGGAAGGCTGGACCGCTACCGCCTGCGCTGGAACGATGTGAAGTATGAGCCAGGCGAGCTGAAGGTGGTGGTATACGACGAGACGGGCAAGGACTGCGGGTCGCAGACTGTCAGGACGGCAGGGGCACCCGTGGGTCTGCAGCTGGACGTATGGACACAGAACGGACAAGGCACGCTGACAGCCGATGGCGAAGACCTGGCTTTCGTCACCGTGTCGCTGAAAGACCAGGACGGCACGTCCATCCCTGATGCTGCCGACCAGCTGCGGTTCGAGGTCGAGGGTGCAGGCACGTTCCGAGCTGCCTGCAACGGCGATGCCACTTCGCTGGAACCGTTCACCCTGCCCACCATGAAACTGTTCAGCGGACAGCTGGTGGTCATTGTCCAGGCAGGACACGACCCTGGCAGCCTGACACTGAGGGTCATTGACGACCAGCGCAAACTCACGCAAACCGTAACCATCCCTGTAAGAACTATGCACTAAGAACTTTGAACTATGAATTGTGAACTATGAACTATGAACTGTGAACTATGAACTATGAACTATGAATTGTGAACTATGAACTGTGAACTATGAACTAGAATTGTGAACTTATGAAGAATAGACTTTTTTCGCTTTCCTGCGCATTCTTTGCCATTTTGCTGACTCATGCTGCACCCTTGTCGCTGCCAGTATCCATCACCTCGCCTGACGGACGGCTGAAGGTCACCGTCAATGCCTCAGAGACCGTCACGTGGCAGATTACGTACGACGGCCAGCAGGTGCTGCTGCCATCGGCCATCGGGATAGAGTGGTCGCAGGGCAAGGACACAAATGACCTGGGCTTGGCGGGCAAGTGCAAGCCCGGTGAGCACAACGGCAGCTTTCAGAACCGCTTCTATAAGAAAGAAACGGTGAGCGACAGCTATCGTTACCTGCTGCTGTATACCAACCGCCATTTCACCATTGAGATACGAGCGTATAACGACGGTGCCGCCTACCGGCTGCTGACCAACAACAAACGCTTCACCGTGAAGAAAGAGCTGGCGGAGTTTGCCTTCCCCGGCGACCCGAAGGCGTTCATTCCCTATGTGAACGACCTGCGCGGTGGCGAGCGCTACAGCTTCTCGTTTGAATCGTATTACGACGAGCAGCCGCTGTCGCAGATGTTCAGCGACTCCCTCGCCATCACACCCTTCGCCGTCTGCCTGGACGGCGGGCTGAAGGCGGTTGTCATGGACTGTGGCGTGGAGAACTATCCTGGCATGATGCTGCTGAAGAATGGAAAGACACTGAAGGCCGACTTTGCACCCTATCCCCTGGAGCAGGACGTGCTGGGCTTTGGCGGATTGAACTATACGCCGACAAAAAGAGCCGATTTCATCGCAAAGATAGAGAAGCCGTGTGCTCTCCCATGGCGTGCAGTAGTGGTGACAAAACGCGATGCCGACCTCCTGAACTGCGACATGGCACAGCGGCTGGCTCCTGAATGCAGGCTGAAGGACACCTCGTGGATAAGACCCGGCAAGGTGGCATGGGACTGGTGGAACAATACGAACATCACGGGCGTTCCTTTCCGTTCGGGCATGAACACCGATACCTACCTTTATTATATAGACTTCGCAGCGAAGAACCATCTGGAGTATATCATCATTGACGAAGGATGGAGCGGACGGGAGTCGCTGGTGGAACAGCTGAACCCCGAGATCGACATTCCCCGGATTGTCAGTCACGGACAGGAGAAGGGTGTGGGCGTGATACTGTGGAGCAGCTGGCGCAACATGGTGGGCAACAATCCTGATGCCACCGTCGCCGACCTGGAACCCGTGATGAAGCACTATGCCGACATGGGCGTGAAGGGATTCAAGGTGGATTTCTTCGACCGCGACGACCAGCCCGTCATCCGTTCCTCGTACCGCATTGCCGAGGCTGCTGCCCGTCACCACCTGCTGGTGGACTATCACGGTCTGAAGCCTTCGGGGGTGCAGCGTGCCTTCCCCAACGTGGTGAACTTTGAAGGTGTGAAGGGCATGGAGAACTCGAAGTGGGAGCCTCGCAACGACAAAGGTCCGGTGCACGACCAGCCGCGCTATGACGTCAGCATCCCCTATCTGCGTATGCTCTGCGGACCACTCGACTACACGCCCGGTGCCATGGTGAACGCCATGCGCTCGCAGTTCTTCGGCAACAATGACCACCCCATGAGCCAGGGCACACGCGCCCATCAGGTGGCCATGTACGTCACCTTCGAGGCACCGCTGCAGATGCTCGCCGATTCGCCCTCGAAATACATAAAGGAACAGGAAACCACCGATTTCATCGCACAAATACCCACCACCTTCGACGAGACAGTGGCCTTGGACGGAGCACTGGGCGAGTATACCGCCATTGCCCGCCGCAAGGGCAGTGTGTGGTATGTGGCCTGTATGACCAACTGGACACCACGTGACCTGCAGCTGCCACTGACGTTCCTGGGCAGCGGCAACTACGAGGCTGCCGTCTTTGCCGACGGCGTCAATGCAGAGAAGGAGGCTACCGACTACACCCTCACCCGCCAGGCCGTCACCGCCTCTGCCACGCTGCCGGTGCATCTGGCTGCCGGTGGCGGATGGGCTGCCATCATCAGGAGCAAGTAATCTCTCGCGAAACAAGATATGGCACGATTTGAGGGAGCGTTGAGACAATTACCAAGATGTGTGCAACGGATAGGAAAGGCTGTTTGTGACAAATAGCCTACTTTTGCATGCTCATAGAAAACAAATCCGTATGAACGTAAAACCAATCATGATGAAACGAAACCTTATCCTCGTGCTACTTGCTGTTGCCGCCATGCTTCCCGGCAAGGCCGACAACATCACCGTCAACGGTACTCAACGCAGTTATATCCTCTACGTCCCTAAGAACCTGGGAGAGAACCGTCCGCTGCTCATCTCCTGCCACGGAATGAACCAGGATCCCGACTATCAGAAGAACATGCTTCAAATAGAGACGGTGGCCGATACCGCCAAGTTCCTGACCGTCTTTCCCAACGGCATAGACAAAGCCTGGGACATCTCAGGCAGCCGCGACATCAACTTCATCACCGCACTCATCGACAAGATGGTGACCCAGTACAAGATTGACCGTAACCGTGTCTATCTGTCAGGATTCTCCATGGGCGGCATGTTCACCTATCACGCCATGAACAGGATTCCCGACAAGATTGCTGCCTTCGCCCCTATTAGCGGCTATCCCATGGGAGGCACTACCGCCAACAGCAACGTACGTCCGCTGCCCATCATCCACACCCACGGCACCAGCGACGACGTGGTGGGGTTCAGCGGTGTACAAGGGGCGCTGAATGCATGGATTAGACATAACGGATGTCCCACCTCGGCCAAGGTGACCCAGCGCTACCGCAATGCCGCACACATCACCCGCCGTGTATGGGGGCCGGGCAATGAGGGAGTGGAAGTGGTGCTGATGGAGATGGCCGGCAAGGGTCACTGGATATCAAACGACAACGGTGTGAAGACCGGCGATGAGATCTGGCGGTTCTGCAGCCGCTATTCGCTGAACAAGACATCGCCCAACGTCAGCATCACCTCTCCCGGCAGCGGGCTTACCTATACCTGCTTCGCTCCGAAGGATCAGGCCGTTTTCCCCGACATTGCCATCACCGCCAATGCCGATGACCCGAACGGAACGGTGGAGAAGGTGGAATTCTTCGATGGCAGCACCCTCATAGCCACCTGTACGGCAAAGCCTTACAAGGCTACGTTGACGGGCGCCCAGGCTGGCAAGCACACACTGAAGGCCGTAGCCACCGACAACGACGGCGAGACAAGCACTGCCACCGTGGAGCTGAACTTCTCGGCACCGCCCCAGGCAGCAACGCTCTCTACCGGCTTCAACGATGCCGGCTGCGTGCCTGCGGGGTGGACAACGTATGACAGCAGCGAGAAAAGGACCGGCTACAGCAACGGTTTCTCGCAGGGGTGCCGCATCTTGCAGTTCACGGGTTCACAGCGCGGGCTGGACTATGGGTTGTATTTCCGTAACATGAACGGTAAGAAACGTCAGGGCTGGGCAAAATACGGCATGGCAGGCACGGACTGCACACTTACCTTGTGGCCTGGACACTACACGCTGCGCTACAAGATATGCAACTGGAACAGACCCGCTTTCTCGCCGGTGGAGCTGTGCATAGAGAAACGTACCGGCGGCGAGAGCGTAGCTGCCCACACCTACACGCCCAAAGTGAACATTGGCAACAATGCGTCAAACGCCTTCGGATTCATCAATCAGCAGACCTTCGACTTCGATATCACCGAGCAGGGTGACTATGTAGTAGCCCTCTACACCGCCGATGAAGAGTGGGCAGACTGCATCCTGGGACAGCTGTACCTTTCATCAGCAGGCTATACCACCACCGGCATCAGGGCAAATGACGATGCAGAAGACCCGGCAGAGACCCTGTACGACCTGCAGGGACGCCGCACCACAACACCCGGACACGGCGTGTATATCAAACACGTACCTGGTAAAGGCAGTAGGAAGGTGCTGAAGTGACAACGCTTTGCGTCATTATTGCCAAAACAAAAGGAAACAGAATCAACGACTATGATAAAAGCTTGGAGAGAAATCGTGACGATTCCTACCTACGAGGTGGGACAGCCTGAGAAGAACCCGATGTTCCTGGAGAAACGAGTGTACCAGGGCAGCAGCGGTGTGGTCTATCCCTATCCTGTCATTGAATCCATCAGCGACGAGAAAGTGGACAAGGAGTGGAACGCCGTCTTCATGGAGAACGAGTATATCAAGGTGATGGTGCTGCCGGAACTGGGCGGACGCATCCAGATGGCCTACGACAAGATCCATCAGCGCCACTTCGTCTACTACAACCATGTCATCAAGCCTGCACTAGTGGGACTGATGGGGCCCTGGATATCGGGTGGCATTGAGTTCAACTGGCCGCAGCATCACCGTCCGAGCACGTACATGCCCGTGGACTCTACCATTGTGGAGAACGAGGACGGTTCCGTGACGGTGTGGGTCAACGAGATGGAACGTATGTTCCACCAAAAGGGAATGGCAGGTTTCACGCTGCGCCCCGGCTGTGCATACCTCGAGATACAAGGCCGCGTGAGCAACCGCACCAGTCTGCCGCAGACCTTCCTGTGGTGGGCCAATCCTGCCGTGGAGGTGAACGATGACTACCAAAGCGTGTTCCCACCCGACGTGAATGCCGTGTTCGATCATGGCAAGCGGGCGGTATCGAGTTTCCCCATAGCTACAGGTACCTATTATAAGATGGACTACTCGGCAGGCGTGGACATCTCGAACTACAAGAACATCTACGTGCCGACGAGCTATATGGCTGTCAACTCAAAATACGACTTTGAAGGTGGCTACGAAAACGACACCCACGGCGGCATGCTGCATGTGGCATCCCATCATTTTTCTCCGGGAAAGAAGCAGTGGACATGGGGCAACGGCGACTTCGGACGTGCCTGGGACCGCAATCTCACCGACAATGCCACCCCATCCGAACATATACCTGTGGGAACCATCCGCACAGGCTTCCGCCCCTACATCGAACTGATGGCGGGTGTCTATACCGAGAATCAGCCCGACTTTACCTGGCTGATGCCCTACGAGGAGAAACAGTTCGTGCAGTACTTCATGCCCTATCGCGAAATAGGTATCGTGAAGCAGGCCTCAAAGGACTTTGTGATGAATATAGAAAGCCTCACCCCCGCCCCCTCCCCCATTGGAGAAGGGAGGATGGTCACCTTCAAGGTGCTGGCCACGTCGAAGCAAACGGTGCAGGTGAAACTGTGTAACAAGGATGGTGAGACCTATTACGACGAGACGGTGACGCTCTCGCCTGAGGAAGTCTTCGAGCAGACCGTCGATGTGAAAGACGCCAAGATGGAAGAGCTGCTGTTTACCATCCTCTCACCCCTCACCCCTCACCGCTCACCCCTCTTGACATGGCGTGCCGAGGACGACGAGATTCGTCCCATACCCGATGCTGCCGAGGCAGCGTTTTCCCCGCAAGACACCAAGACCAACGACCAGCTCTATCTCACAGGACTGCACCTGGAGCAGTACAGGCATGCCACTTGGAACGCCCTCGACTATTACGAGGAAGCCCTGAGACGCGACCCCAACGACGTACGATGCCTGAATCAGACCGGACTGTGGTATCTGCGCCGCGGATGTTTCGACAAGGCAGGGACTTATCTGAGAAAAGCCGTAAAGATATGGCAGAAACGTAATCCCAATCCCTACGACGGTGAGCCTCTCTTCAACCTGGCGCTCACCTTGAAATACCAAGGCCTGACTCACAATGAACCATGCACTCTGAACTCGACCTTTGGTCGCTTCCAAGACAAGAACGCAGAACTGACAGAAGCCTACGAACTGTTTTGGAAGTCTACGTGGAACAAAGCATGGGCAGATGCCGGTTATTTCGAGGCGGCATGTATCAGTGTCTTGCAAGCCCGCTATGACGATGCCCTGGACGAGTTGAACCGCTGCCTTGTCTTCAACAGCTGCAACCATAAGGCCCGTGCACTGAAGTCAGCCGTATTGAGACTGCTACAGGACGGCAGACAGAAGGGCGGTCTGCAGATGGGGTCTTCGAAGGAACTGAACGAACGGCTGCAGTTCATAGACGAGTCTCTCGGGCTCGACCGCTTCAACTACGGCATCATCTTCGAGAAGTATCTCCTGACAAAGGACGACGGGATACTCAGGCAGCTGATGGAGATGATGCACGGCAACGTGTACAACTACCACGAACTGGCGCTCGACTATGCCCAGGCAGGACTGTGGAACGAGGCTGAGCAGGTACTGACCATCACCACCGTTGCCGACGATCTGAAGAACCAATCGCCACTTACCTATTATTATTTAGGATATTTCAAACAGTGCCAAGGGCTGTCCGATGAGGCAAGGGCCCTTTACGGGCAGGCGGAACAGACCGACAGTTACTGCTGTTTCCCGAACCGTCTGGAAGATATCCTGGCACTCGGCAGTGCCGTCATCTTGAACCCCAAGGGTGCCAAGGCTCCCTACTATCTGGGCTGTCTCTATTACGACAAGCGTCAGTATGACGTTGCTATCGGTTACTGGGAGCAGTCTGCAGATCTTGGCCCTGCATTCCCGACGGTATGGCGTAACCTTGCCCTCGGCTATTTCAACAAAAAGCAGCAGAAAGAGAAAGCCCTGGAGTGTATGGAGCGTGCTTTCCGTCTTGACGATACTGACAGCCGTGTGCTCATGGAACTCGACCAACTCTACAAGCGTCTGCATCGGCCTCATGATGAAAGGCTTGCCTTCCTGCGGCAGTATCAGCAGTTGATCCAGCAGCGCGATGACCTTGTCCTGGAAGAGATTACGCTGCTGAACCAGCTAGGCCAGTATGAGGAAGCCATGCAGAAACTCGATGTACACCGTTTCCATCCGTGGGAAGGTGGCGAAGGCAAGGTAAGTGCCCAGTATCAGATAAGCCGGGTGGAGATAGCAAAGCGCTTACTCTCAGAGGCATCCAAGACGACGGGAAACACCGAGGAAGACAGGAAAACCGCATGTGATGCGCTGAATAAAGCCATCCTGCTGCTTAGACAGTGTCTGGACTATCCGCCTCATCTCGGCGAGGGAAAGCTATATGGTGCCCAAGAGAACGATTTCTACTATCTGCTAGGGGTTGCCTACGACTGCCTCGGACAGAAAGAACAGGCTGCAATATGTTGGAATGAAGCCACAAAGGGACCGCAGGAACCTGCCGCCGCCATGTATTACAACGATGCCAAGCCTGAAAAGATATTCTATCAAGGACTGGCCCTGCGGAAGCTGGGACTCGACGACGCAGCCAACGGACGTTTCTACCGCCTGATCAACTATGGCAAGCAGCATGTGTTCGAGAAGCAGACCATGGACTACTTCGCCGTGTCGCTGCCCGACCTGCTCATCTGGAACGAGAGCCTTGACACCAAGAACCTTATCCACTGTAAGTTCATGCTGGCATTAGGCTTCTACGGCATGGGCGACACGCAACACGCCATGAGGTATCTGGAAGAAGCAGAAGGCCTTGACAATAATCATCAAGGCCTTCAGCAGTTCCGTTCACTCATCGGAATGTGATGTGATACTTTCGGAATCAGAGATATCCCAGCCAGCGCAGTATATCGTTGAGATTAGCGACTACCATCAGCAGTATCAGGATGCCGAAGCCCACGTACTCGGCACGGATCATGAAGGTCTCTGAGGGTTTGCGGCGGGTAATCATCTCGTAGGCGAGGAACAACACATGTCCACCGTCGAGGGCGGGTATGGGCAGGATGTTCATGAAAGCGAGGATGATGGAGAGGAAGGCTGTCATCTTCCAGAACAGATACCAGTCCCACATGGGCGGGAAGAGGCTGCCTATGGCACCGAAGCCGCCTAATGACTTGGCTCCGTCGGCGGTGAATACGTACTTCATGTCGCCTACGTAGCCTGCCAGCACGTTCCATCCGTACTTGACACCTGCAGGGATGCTCTCGAAGAACCCGTATTCACGGGTGTAGGGTTTGTAAAGCCCTGCCAGGCTCTTGGCAAAGAAGCCCAGTGTGAGGTCGGCATTGAGCGTGACATCCGTAGTGTCGCACGTGGCATCCTTCCGTTGGTAGGCTATCGTCACCTGGCGCACCTTCATGCTGTCGGCAGTGGTGGTGGCAGTGGTGAGCACATCGCGCAGCCGCGCTATCTGGTCGGTGAACTCATTGTAGGAGTCAACATCGTGACCATTGATGGCCAGGATCTTGCAGCCCTTGTCCAGCCCCGCCTTTTCCGCAGGCGATCCAGGCATCACGCTGTCCACCTCGGCAGGCAGCAGCGGACTGACAAAACGGGGCTCGCTCTGCAGCATGCCCAGCAGATTCAAGTCGCCGGGGAGGCTGATGCTCATCTGCTTGCCGTTACGGATGATGTCTGCACGCGTGGCTTCAGACAAGTCACGATACAAATCGGCAGAGAAATCCTTGAACGTCCCCTTGTCGGTACCCAAAAGGATGTCGCCGTCCTGGAATCCCAGTGCCTTTGCCTCCTGGTTGAACTTCATACCCATGGTCATGTCCTTCACGGGAATGTAGGTGTCGCCCCAGTGGAACAGGATCATCGAATAGATGAACAGTGCCAGCAGGAAATTCACCAGCACGCCGCCAATCATGATCAGCAGCCGCTGCCAGGCAGGTTTCGAACGGAACTCCCACGGCTGTTCGGGCTGTTTCATCTGCTCCGTGTCGAAGCTTTCGTCTATCATTCCTGCTATCTTGCAGTAACCGCCTAAAGGTAGCCAGCCCACGCCGTACTGCGTATCGCTGTTCTTGGGCTTGAACTTAAACAGACTGCCATCCCATTTCCATATACTGGGATCGAAGAACAGGTAGAACTTTTCCACACGTACGCCAAACAACTTGGCAAAGAAGAAGTGCCCGCCCTCATGTAGCAGCACCAGCAGGCCAATGGCCAGCATGAATTGTAATAGTCTTATTAGAAATACTTCCATATACGTTTTAATCCTTTAACTCTTTGCCAGGCCTCAGACAGCTCCTTTCCCGCAAAGAATCATCAATTGCCAGTTTTTTCCAATTCTCAATTTTTCATCAACTCTGTTGCAATGCGCCGTGCCTCGGCATCGCTCGCTATGTAAGTCTCGTAAGTGGGATTCTTGTCGAAGGTAGCTCGCTGCATGGTCTCGGCAATGATGTCACCCATTTGCAGGAAACCGCACTTGTCGTCCAAGAAGCCACGGTTCACTATCTCGTTGGCAGCATTGACAATACACGGCATGTTGCCGCCACGGTCTATGGCCTCGAAGGCCAGTGCCAGACAGCGGAACTTCTTCAGGTCCGGTTCGAAGAACTCCAGATGCTGTGCCTTCAGCAGATCCAGCTTGTCGCCGCTCAAAGGCAGCCTGCGAGGGAAGGAGAAGGCATATTGTATGGGCAGCCTCATGTCGGGCACGCCCAGCTGGGCCTTCACCGAGCCGTCCTGGAACTCCACGGCGCTGTGGACGATGCTCTGCGGATGGACCAGCACTTGAATCTGTCTGGCATCCACACCGAAGAGCCACTTCGCCTCGATCACCTCGAAACCCTTGTTCATCATCGATGCAGAGTCGATGGTTATCTTCGCTCCCATGTCCCAGGTAGGATGCCTCAGTGCATCGGCCTTCGTCACATGGGCTATCTCCTCCATCGTCTTCAGACGGAAGGGGCCGCCGCTGGCGGTGAGCAGAATCTTTTCTATAGGGTTCTCGTCTTCGCCCACCAGGCTCTGGAAGATGGCGGAATGTTCGCTGTCCACAGGCAGTATGGGCGTGTGATACTGCTGAGCCAACTGCAGAATCAGCTCGCCTGCCACCACCAGCGTCTCCTTGTTGGCCAATGCAATGGCCTTGCCGGCCTTGATGGCGTGGATGGTGGGATTCAGTCCTGCAAAACCCACCATGGCGGTGAGCACCATGTCAATCGGTCCTGCCTCGACAATCTCGTTCAGCGCCTGAGCACCGGCATATACTTTCACATCGGGCAGGTCGCTCATCAGTGCCCTCAGCTCGTCATAGCGCTGTTCGTTGGCAATGACCACAGCGGCGGGTTTGAACTGATGCGCCTGCTTGGCAAGCAGCTCCACCTTGTTGTTGGCCGTAAGGCAGTAGACCTCATAGAGTTCACTATGCTCGGCAATCACCTGCAGCGCCTGAGTCCCTATGCTGCCGGTAGAGCCGAGAATGGCTATTTGTCTTTTCTCTTTCATCGTCATTTTTCCAAAATCGGGTGCAAAAGTACAAATAATAATCGGTATTGCCCACTTTTTCCTTGCCATTCTTCATGTTATTTGGAAAAATTGTGGATTCTTTGCACCGATTTTGCAAATATACCGATGATCATGGGGACAGAAGGATCATGGGGTTTTTGAATGAATTCAGTGAATTCACTTCGAACAACCCCCATGATCTCCGAAGTCGAGCCTCTTTATTGTTCTGTGACTACTTCAATATCGCCGTAGCCCATGCGGTTACTCCCTTTATGGTTAATGGTGTGGGGTTCGCCACCTGTCCACAGCCTGTCTGCATCGAGCTTGAGGATGCGGGCCTTGACGGGCTGGAACCTGATGGTCTGCCAGATGGGATTGTTCACGATGTTCGAGAATTCGCCTGTTGCCAGCTTCGTCCATTTGCTCCAGTCAGACGATGCCCAGAGGGTGTAGTGTGTGATGGTGCCTTCCTTCGAGTCTTGCGGTGGCAGGTAGCGGAACGAGGTGATGGTCTGTTCTTTGTCCCAATCGATCATCATCTGCCGCGGGCTGCTGAAGAAGATGTGCAGGCTGGAGGATTTTTTCTCGCCGCTGTCAGGGATATCCGCAGTGAGCTCAGGAGCCAGATAAACGCCCAGCTTCTTGATCACAGGTTCACATCCTTCCTCCGTACCAGCCTGCTCATGCCCGGCAGGAGCGTTACCCATACCGTTCTGTCCCTGTCGGCTCGCTGCCCTGGTGTCTGTGACGGTGAAGCGCAGTTTCGTAGCCTTGACCGTTGGAAAACAGACAATGCGGCGGTGGCCTATAGTGGTCAGGCCATCACCCTGCTCAGCCAGCTCATCCTTCAGCGGCAGCCATTGCCCGTCGACGAGAGCCTCGAGCGAGAATTTTTTCACGCGCTGGCCGTAACGGATGTCCTCCTCTGCCACGAAACGGTTGCAGGAAGCCCCCTCTTTGATGTCAAGGATAAAACAGGACTCTCCCTTCTCGCCTCGTGATGAAGTAGCCGTGGACATGGCGAGGTTTTCCTTGAACACTTCGTCGATCATTTTCTTGAAAGCGATGCCACGCAGGCTGTCGTTTGGGTGGATGCGGCCGTTGGGGGCCACGGGGAAGTTGAGCAGCAACGTTGAGTTGCGTCCCACCGATTTGTAATAGGTATCCATCAGCTTCGACAGGCTTTTCACGTGGTTATTCTCTGTCTCGTGGTAGAACCATCCAGGGCGAATGCTGGTGTTCGTCTCGCCGGGACACCACACATCGCCTGTCTCCACGCCGTAGTGCAGCATGTGCCAGGGCGTGTCACCCTTACCCGGCATCAGGCTCCAGTTAGTCTCTCCCACATTGCCTGCCTCGGTGCCCACCCAGCGCAGGTCTCCGCGGTCGCCGCCGTCGTTCCAGATGACAGCCTTGGGCTGCAGTTCCCGGATCATGCGAAAGGTCTCTGCCCATCCGTAGTAGGTCCTGCCATCGATGCGGCGCGTCTCGTTGGCACCGCCATACCAGCCGTCGCCGCCGTTGGCACCGTCGAACCACACCTCGAATATCTCGCCGTACTGTGTCAGCAGTTCGCGCAGCTGGTTGCGGAAATAGGTCACATATTCCGGACGTCCGTATTCAGCATGGTTCCTGTCCCACGGCGACAGATAGACGGCGAACTTCAGTCCCTCCTCACGGCAGGCGTCTGCCAGCTCACGCACCACGTCTCCCTTGCCGTTCTTCCAGGGGGTGTTCTTCACGGAGTAGTCCGTATAGGCACTCGGCCACATGCAGAATCCGCAGTGGTGCTTGGCAGTGAAGATGATGCCCTTCATACCGGCCTGCTTGCAGACCCTCGCCCACTGGCGGCAGTCAAGGTCTGAGGGATTGAACAGCGCCAGGTCCTCATTGCCGAAGCCCCATTCCTCGTCGGTATAGGTGTTCATGGAGTAGTGAATAAACGCATACATCTCCATATCCTGCCATCTCAGCTGATTCTCGCTGGGTACTGGCCCACATGGAGCAGGTGTCTGGGCCTGCACCTGGGCGGCTGCAGACCAGGCTATGGCAGCAGCCGCCAAGAGTAAGTTCTTTGTTGTTTTCATTTTCACCGCAAAGTTAGCCATTATTTTTGATTCAACCATCATTTTTCAATGAAAAATACACTTTGTAATTGTCCATTTGACTATCAGTAGAAAAAAAGACCTCCATCCACGCAGGGCGGAGGCCTTCTTTCTTTTCTGCGATTGTTTAGAACGGTCCTAATCCCCATGCAGCTCGTGGTGGTGAGTGCAGTAAGGAAAGCTGTGCTTTTTCCCAGAAAAGTCCATGTTGCTCTTTATACCAGTTGTAATCTCAAACAATCAGGATAATTGTGACTTAGAGCACTTAATTGGATAGGATTGAGCGCAAGGAGGCATTAAATTCTGACTTTTCGGGGCAATTTATTTGTTTTTTTACCTCCACTGGCTTACAATCTCAGAAATTTTGTCTAAATTTGCAGTCGATTTTATGATGGACGAAGATTTTGATATACGCGAAGAGCGCTACGGAGGAGCAGAGAAGGACTTCGAGAATGCGCTGCGCCCACTGAGTTTCCGTGACTTCAGCGGGCAGCAGAAGATTGTTGAGAACCTTGAAGTGTTTGTCGAAGCTGCAAAATATCGAGGGGAGCCGCTGGATCACACCCTGCTGCACGGTCCCCCGGGACTAGGTAAGACCACGCTGTCGAACATCATCGCCAATGAATTGGGCGTAGGTTTCAAGATTACCAGTGGCCCTGTGCTTGACAAACCGGGTGACCTGGCAGGCATACTGACATCGTTGGAGAAGAACGACGTGTTGTTTATCGACGAGATCCATCGATTGTCGCCCGTTGTTGAGGAATATCTCTACTCAGCGATGGAGGACTACCGGATAGACATCATGATAGACAAGGGTCCCTCGGCACGAAGCATACAGATAGACCTCAATCCGTTTACGCTGGTGGGTGCTACTACACGCAGCGGGCTGCTCACTGCCCCTCTGCGTGCTCGATTTGGCATCAATATGCACTTGGAGTACTACGAGCCTGAGACGCTGCAGCGTATCATAGAACGAAGCTGCACTATCCTGGGAGTTCCCATCACAGAGGACGCCTCGCTCGAGATAGCCCGACGTTCGCGCGGCACGCCTCGTATAGCCAATGCGCTGCTGCGTCGTGTCCGCGACTTTGCCCAGGTGAAGGGCAACGGACGCATAGACATGAAAATAACGAAAGTGGCATTGACCGCACTCAATATTGACCAATACGGACTGGATGAAATTGACAACAAGATCCTGCTGACCATCATTGACAAGTTCCGTGGCGGACCTGTTGGCATTACCACCATAGCCACTGCCATCGGCGAGGACGGAGGCACCGTGGAAGAGGTATATGAACCCTTCCTCATCATGGAGGGTTTCATCAAGCGTACACCCCGTGGACGCATGGCGACAGAACTGGCTTATCGGCATTTTGGGCGTAATCCCTATTCTGGCAATATCATGGAGCCTACACTCTTTGATAATTAACAAAAAGTCCAGAAAAGCCTTTATACTGTCATGTATTTTTGTAATATTGTTACATTTTGTCATGATTATTAACGGTGTATAAACACTTTTACGCTTTTTCTGCTGCCAATACCATTTTTTTTTGCTAAATTTGTGCCGAAATTTAAAGATATGTACAAAAACGACAACTATGCACATTGGAACAAGAATCAAGCAAGTGCTGAAAGAGAAGCACAAGCCCGTCACTTGGTTGGCGAAAGAGATTAATTGTGAGCGGACTAACATTTATAATGTATTCAGCCGCAAAGACATCAGTACAGGGTTGCTGCAGCGGCTAAGTCTCGTACTCGAACACGACTTCTTCAAGGAGTTATCGCAGGAGACTTTCCCTCATGGGAAGTAACCTTGTATAGATAAATTGAAACGCGCATGCGCGCGAATTATTTTATGTTGAAGACAGGAATATTCGTGGGCAGTTTCGATCCTTTCACCGTTGGACATGATAGCATTGTCCAACGGTCATTACCTTTGTTCGACAGACTAGTTATCGGTGTTGTAGGCGACAATGTGCATAAGCCATCCATGCGTCCCGCAGAGGAGCGCATGGAAGTTATTCGTAATCTTTATGCCAATGTACCTGCCATTGAGGTGAAGCCTTTCCACGGATTGGCTGTCGAATTTGCACGTGCCGAAAATGCCCATTTCATTGTGAAGGGCGTTCGATCCACCAAGGATTTCGAATATGAGCGGGAACAGGCTGACATTAACCGGCAGATAGCAGGCGTGGAGACCATCCTGCTATTCGCCGAACCCCACTTGAGCAGCGTCTCGTCTACGATGGTACGCGAATTGCAGCATTTCGGTGTGGACGTAAGCGAGTTCCTGCCCAAATGACATGAGCGGGTTCCTGCCAAAATAAATTGTAACTCTGTTAATCGGAAAAAAACATTTGTGATAACCTATAGCACTGAGGGAGTGAAGTTCCCAGATATCAAGCGTCGTAATACTTCGGCGTGGATTAGGCAGGTAGCCTCTACCTACGGCAAGCGGGTAGGCGAAGTAGGCTACTTGTTCTGTAACGACGAGCATATTCTGGAAGTCAATCGTGAATACCTTGGCCACGACTATTATACAGACATCATCACCTTCGACTACTGTGAAGGCGACGTCCTCCATGGCGACATCGTCATTTCGCTTGACACCGTACGATCTAATGCCGAGCTTTTCGGTAAGTCATACGATGAGGAGCTACATCGCGTTATTATCCATGGCATCCTGCATCTCTGCGGACAGAACGACAAGGGACCCGGTGAACGCGAACTCATGGAGGCTGCAGAAAACAAAGCGCTGGAACTGAGAGGGAACGTTGAGTGATGAGAAGCGGAAGACGGGCTGAAGGAGCAGGATGGCTGGGGGCAATCGTCTTTTCATCTTGTTTGTTTCTCATGCTCTTGACAGGCTGCGCGCAGCAGCCTCAGCGTTATGTGACGGATGTGCTCAACGCCATGACACCCGTGAAAGACCAAGGGAAAGCCCAGACGTGCTGGGTGTATGCCATGCTGGCCGCCATCGAAACGGAGCATATCATGAAGGGCGACTCGGTGAACCTCTCGGCTGCCTATGTTGAGAAAATGCTTGAACAGGAGCCGGATGTCCCAAAGAGCCACCGGGGCATGGGCATCACCCTCATAGAGATGATACATAAGTATGGAGTGACCCAATATGACGCCATGCCCACTGTTGACACCCCTCTACCCCGCTTCACATTCATGTATGGCATGGAATATACTATGCAGGAGTTTGCACGCAGCGTCTGCGCCCCTGACGAGTATGTGCCCCTGACCAGCAGCGCACGTTATCCTTATTACCAGGAGGTAGAACTCGACGTCCCAGACAACTGGACTCACGCACGTTTCCTCAACGTTCCCATGGACACCCTGCTCAGCCGTACTGAGCGTGCGGTGAGGCAGGGGCATGGAGTATGCTGGGAAAGTAAAGAACACAGCATGGCCGTGGTGGGGCTGGCGCATGACGATGAGGGACAACTCTATTTCATCATGAAAAACTCCTGGGGCGACCATCCGCCCTACGGAGGACTCGACTACCTGTCGTTCAACACGTTCCGAAGCAAAACATTGGCCGTTTGTATGCCAAGGGAAACATTTTTTGAGAAATAATATGGTTTTCTCATACGTTTTTATTACTTTTGTACCCGATTTTCCTATAGTACATGATTCTGAAGATGAAAAAACTATTTTTCCTGCTGATACTGGCAATCCCCCTTACCGGCTTTGCCCAGAAAGGTAAGAACCACAACATGGAGGTGGCCAAGAACCTGGACATCTTCAATCAACTGTATAAGAACCTCGATCTGTTCTATGTCGACACCATCAACGCCCAGCACGCCATTACGGCGGGCATCAACGGCATGCTGCGCTCGCTCGACCCCTACACCGAATACTATGCTGAGCAGAAAGACCTTAGGTCGTTCATTACGGGAAAATATGCCGGCATTGGTGCTCTCATACGTTATCACATGAAGCAGAAGACCACCGTCATCGATGAGCCCTACAGCGGCACTCCCGCACAGGAAGCCGGACTTAGGAAAGGCGACATCATCGTCAGCATAGACGACTCCATCATGACCGGCAAAGACACCAAGTATGTGAGCGAACGCCTTCGCGGCGACGCCGGCACTACATTCCTCCTGAAAGTCCGCCGTCCCAGCACCGGCAAGGAGATGAAGATGAAGATTACCCGCAGACAAATACAGTATACCCCCACTATTCCCTATTATGGACTGCTTGACAACGCCAAGACTGGCTACGTCATTCTCTCTCAGTTCACCGAGGGTTGCGCCCAGGAAGTGCGGCGCGTGCTGATTGACCTGAAGAACCAGGGCATGACCTCACTGGTGCTAGACCTGCGTAACAATGGAGGCGGCAGTGAGGCTGAGGCAGTAAGCCTTGTCAACCTCTTTGTGCCACGAGGCATCACCGTCGTCACCAACAAGGGGAAGATCAAAGAAGCCTCTCGTGACTATAAGACCACCGTCGAACCTCTCGACACACTGCTGCCCGTTGCCGTCCTGGTCAATGGCGAGACAGCCTCTGCCAGTGAAATCGTCAGCGGCGCACTACAAGACCTTGACCGCGCAGTTATCATCGGCTCACGTACCTATGGAAAGGGACTCGTACAAGTGCCCATCGACTTGCCTTATAATGCCAATGCCAAGATTACCACCAGCCGTTATTACATTCCCAGCGGCCGCTGTATACAGGCTATAGACTACAGGCAAGGAGGAGGGGCAGCAGTCACACAGCACATCCCCGACTCGCTCACACGTGTGTTTCATACAGCCGGAGGGCGTGAGGTACGCGATGGCGGCGGTATACAACCCGACCTCATAGCCCAAAACGATACCATGCCCAATATTGCCTATTACCTCTCAGGAAGCGGACTCGACTCCACTGAGGTGATGTTTGACTATGCCTGCGACTACATTGCCCGACATCCCAGCATACCTTCGCCACGTGATTTCCATCTTAGCGAAGCCGACTGGAGAAACTTCCGTCAACAGGTAATTGACAAGGGATTCAGCTACGACCCCGTCAGTAAGAAACAACTGGCAGAACTCGTTAAGACTGCCAAGTTCGAGGGCTACTACGATGAAGCCAAAAGTGCCTTTGACGAACTCGAGAAGCGTATGAATCACAACGTGGCACACGACCTTGACAAACATCGCGACACCATCCAGCAGATGCTCGAACTTAATATCCTTACCGCTTATTATTATCAGGCGGGTGCCATTGAGGCCAGTCTCTCTACCGACAAGGTGCTCCTGAAAGCACAACAGCTGCTTGACACTCCAGAGGACTATCGGAAAATTCTTCACCCTTGAGAATCTGCCACACCGTTTTATGCCGCGGAAGATACGCACCATAGAAATGAAACGCCTCAGCCTCGAGGAATTCCGCGAGGCTGAGAAACTACCCCTTGTCGTGGTGCTTGACGATGTGCGTTCTATGTATAATGTCGGCAGTGTCCTACGTACCAGCGATGCTTTCCGAGTGGAGCAGGTGCTCCTCTGCGGCATCACGTCCACTCCACCCCACGCAGAAATCCATAAGACTGCCCTTGGAGCTGAGGACAGCGTCAGCTGGCATTACGTGTCCACCGCCCTTGAGGCTGTACGGCAACTACGTCAGCAGGGCTATACCGTCTATGCAGTGGAGCAGGTAGAACACTCTACCAAATTGCCCTCATTCCATGCGGAACCCGGGCAACGCTATGCAGTGGTACTGGGCAATGAGGTGATGGGGGTCCATCAGGAAGTGGTTGATGCATGTCACGGCTGCCTGGAAATTCCACAGCTAGGTACAAAGCATTCTATGAATGTCAGCGTCACTGCAGGCATTATTATCTATCAGTTTGCCCGCGACCTCATTCTCTGACAAGCAAATACTTACTGAGTCCTCTTTCTAAAGGGGACTAAAGATACTTACTCGACTTTCGCAAGTAAAAAAACGGTCTGAAAAGCCAAAAGCTACCAGCCCAGGGCGGCCCTGGACTTACGGCTGGGGTCCCTTCAGGGCGTCTTTCCGCAATGTCAGCACGGCGCGGTAATAACTATAGGATGTTTTCGATGCTGTAAACGCCCTGAAGGGGCTCACTAGCGCATTTTGAAATACTTATCTGCTTTTTTTGAAAAAGTTTTGGTTGTTTCAATTCTTTGTTGTAACTTTGCAAACCATCAAATAGTATAGAATTGGAAAAAATGAGAGAAGCAAAAGAGAAACTGACCATCGTGAAGGTGGGCGGTGCTGTGGTTGAGGACGAGGCTCAGCTGAACAAGCTCCTTTCTGCCTTCAAGGCGATTGAAGGTGCAAAGGTCCTTGTACACGGCGGTGGGCGCAGGGCTACCAAGACTGCTGAGCGCCTGGGCATTGAGACAAAAATGATTGAAGGGCGACGCATCACCGATGCAGCAATGCTGGAAGTGGTAACCATGGTCTATGGAGGCTTGGTAAACAAGCATATCGTTGCCTGCTTGCAGGCTCTTGGTGTCGATGCCATAGGACTGACGGGTGCCGATGCCAATGTCATACGTTCTGCAAAACGGCCGTTGAAGAACGGCATAGACTATGGATTCGTAGGTGATGTGAAACAGGCTGACGGCAAAAAGCTGGCCCGCATGATAGAGATGGGACTGGTGCCTGTGATTGCTCCGCTGACACACGACGGTGAAGGACATATCCTGAACACCAATGCCGACACGATGGCTGCCGAGACCGCAAAAGCCTTGTCAGAACTATACGATGTGACGCTGATTTACTCATTTGAGAAAAGCGGCGTACTACGCAACCCCGATGATGACAATAGCGTAATACCCCTAATTACCCGTGAGGACTTTGAACGCTACAAGGCCGACGGCACTATCAGCGGCGGCATGCTGCCAAAAATCGAGAATGCGCTGGCTTCCATCGAGGCCGGCGTGAAGCGTGTAATCATCACACTGGCCACGGCTTTGGACGACCAGAGCGGAACGGTAATAAAAGCATAAGAAAAAAAAATCGCTTTTCCTGTAACTTTTCCGTTTGTTAATCGTCTTACCTATATAGAGAGGATGAAATTAATCACTTTTGCTGGCGACATCTTGCCACTGAAGAACGAACTCTACAGGCTGGCCCTTCGCATCACTCTCAATCGTGCGGAGGCGGAAGATGTTGTGCAGGAAACGATGATGAAGGTCTGGAACCGCCGTGATAACTGGCAGCAGATAGAATCGATAGAATCCTTCTGCCTGACTATTTGCCGGAATCTGGCTCTCGACAAGTTGAAACGTATGGGTAATCAGAACCTTTCGCTGAGCGAGGGGGGCTATGAACAGGTTGATCAAAGCCATTCTGCCAATCCTGAGGAACATACAGTACAGCAAGACCGCATCCAACTGGTAAGACGCCTGATAGACAGCCTGCCTGAAAAGCAGCGAAGTGTTATGCAGCTGCGTGACATGGAGGGCAAGAGCTACAAGGAAATTGCGCAGGTCCTCGGCATCAGCGAGGAACAGGTGAAGGTGAATATCTTCCGTGCGCGCCAGACAATTAAACAGAAATTCATTCAAACAGAGAAATATGGACTATAAGTTTATCGAGCAACTGGTAGAACGCTACTTTGAGGGGCAGACCACTCTGCAGGAAGAGGAGATTCTGAGGATCTTCTTCAGTCAGGAGGAGTTGCCGGCCGGCATGGAGTCGGTAGCAGCCTTATTTGCTATGGAGCAGACGGATCGCCAGATGGAAATGCTTTCCGAGGACTTTGATGCCCGTATGCTCGAGATGATAGGAAAAGAGACACAGGAGCCCAAGACCTTGACGGTGAAAGCCAAGACCATCAGTTTTACCCAACGGCTGATACCACTGTTCAAGGCCGCTGCCATTGTGGCCATCATACTCACACTCGGCAACGCTGCCCAGGCCCCGTGGGACCGTGGCTATGACGACCCGAAGGCGGAGTATGCAAGATATCACCAGCAGCAGATGGACTCTACCGACGATTTACAGCCCATGCAGGCAGAGAACCTGACAGACTCGCTGAAACAGGAACCAGCAACACTAGCTCCTACCTACTGACAAAAAAAAAGATTTCTATGCTTTCTCTAAATAATTATAATCTTGTTTATTAAAAACACATTTTAATTCAAAGCAAAATGAAACTGTGAAGTTTCAATTCTCTCAAATTTTTCATAACATACTAACGCAGAAGCACAAAAAAAAGAGCCGCCACCGGGATGCCGGGGCGGCTCGCTTCGTTTTGGTTCTACTCTGCTGGCAGCATGACGATTTCAGCCTCATTGCCCGACTTGAGCACTTCGGCTACGAAATTGCTGACGCTAGCCGGTGTGATGGCCTCTACGGTCTTCTCGTAATCGGTATGGAAATCAAGGTTCCACATGCGCCATGTACGGATGCGTCCACTCCAGTAGCCATTCTGCTTCAATTGGTCGGCGTGGTTCTTCAGCATGTACTCTTTCACCTTAGCCAACATGTCGGCATCGCATTTGCCGGTGGCCATGTCTTGGACGGCACGTCGCATGATGGCAATGGCGGTATCGGCCTTCTCAGGCTTCATGGGGCAGTACGCAAAGATACTGGTCTCATCGCCGAAGTCATCACGGCTGATGCCTGCCTGGGCATTGACAGTATAGGCAGCACTTGCCTCCTCGCGAATCTCTTTCAGATAAACCATCTGCAGCACTTGTCCAGCTGCCTGTGCCAGAATGCTGTTCTTAAGGTTATAGGGCAGCTGCTTGCTGTACCAGTGGAGCACGGCAATGGACTTAGGTGTCTCAGCCTTGTGCCGGAAACTGTTCACCACACGCCCCTTATAGTCGGTGGAAACATCCTTACCCTTCTCAATTGTTTTCTGAGCAGGCAGCGAAGCGATGTACTGCTCAATAAGGGGACGGATGATGGAATCGTTGTAGTTGCCGATGATGGTGAAGGTGAAGGCGGCAGCATTGGCAGTGCGTTCCTTGGCCATCTGCAGGATGCGGTCGTAGTTGACGTCTTTGAGGTCGCTGACATCGATATTGCGGAAACGTGGGTTATGGCAGCTGATGGTGGCATTGAGCGAGTCGCTGAACACAGCCTCAGGCTGCAACAGACGGTTCTTCAAGGAAATCTCGGCGGTCTTCATCATCTGGTCGTACGACTGCTGGTCCTTCTTGATGTTGCCTGTCATGTAAAGGTAAACCAACTGCATCATGGTCTCCACATCATTGGGCGTGGACGAGCCGTTGACATTGGTACGCTGGGTGCTCATGGAGAGGGTGGCACCAGCCACCTTTCCAGCCAGAGCCTTGATCAGCTCGGTGTGAGAGAAGCCTGCCAGACCACTGGCCTCCACCACATCGCCGAACATCTGCATGTTGGCATAGTCTTCCAAACCATAGAGGGCATTTCCGCCCCATCCCTCACCCGTAAGCAGAACCTGATCCTTCTTCAGGTCGGTCTGCTTGAGTATCACCTTCACGCCGTTGGAGAGCGTCAGCTCAGAGTAACCGAACTTCTCGTTCTTCACCTCGCTCTTGATAGTGCCTTTCTTGGGGAGGGTAGTCATGAGGGGCTCGTCCTTCACATTGTCTACCCAAGCAGTCAGGGCCTGGGCACGTGCATCACGGATGGCCCCTAAGAGCCCTTCCTCGGTGGGATAGACGGCATCGTCTTTCTCCTGGTTGAAGTTAAGGATGACGAGGTTAGAGTCGTTCTTGGGCATCAGCTCAGCCATCACCATGTTGACTGCTTCCATAGGAATGGCGGGCACCAACTGTTTCATGATCTGGTAGCTGTCGTCGATAGAAGGAATAGGCTCGTTGCTGAGGAAGTGCTGCACATACTGATTGACAAACTGAGAATTGTAGCGCTTATCCTTGTTGGAATATTGCTTATCAAGCGCACTCAGCGTATTGGCTTTCGAACGCCCATACTCCGTCTGCGTAAAGCCGAACTCCGCGGCACGGCGTGCTTCGGAGAAAACAGTTTTGACGGCTTCGTTCATCATGCCGTCCTTGGGCACAATAGCCATGTTAAAGGCATCAACAGTCTTCGACATCAAGTAGGTGCCGTCTTCCACCTGAGCCTGCAGGAACGGGCAGTCGGGCTGCTGGGCAATCTCCCCCAGACGGCTATTGAGCATTCCAAGTGCTGTGTTCTTCAGATACTGGGCCACCACATATTCCCATGAGCCCTTGGAAGAATCGGGAATAGCCTCATGTTTGAACATCACCTGCACAATATTGTACTGCTCCTCTTTGTCCTTGTCTATGACAACGATAGGCTTCGCATTGTCGGGCACGTCCACCCGTTCCAGCTTCGCTGCATCGGGACCTGGCTTGGCAATCTGGCTGAACATGGTCTTGATCTTCTGCTCAACCAAGTCAACATCCACGTCGCCAACAACAATAATGCCCTGGTTGTCGGGACGATACCACTTCTCGTAGTACTGCTGCAGGAAAGGACGCTCAAAATTGTCGATAATCTCCATCAGGCCTATAGGCATACGATAGCCGTACTTCGAGCCGGGATAGAGCTTGGGAAGGTCGCGCTCAATCATACGCATTTGTGCCGAAGTACGCAGACGCCACTCCTCATGAATCACTCCACGTTCCTTCTCTATCTCTTCCTGTTCCAGAAGCAGACCGTCGGCCCAGTCCCAGAGAATCATGAGACAGGAGTCGACAATTGACTCGCGCGTCGTGGGTACATTACTTATATTATAAACAGTCTGGTCTATTGAAGTATAGGCATTGAGGTCGGTGCCGAACTTCACGCCGATGCTTTCGCACCAACGCAGCAGCTCGTTGCCCTTGAAATGCTTCGAGCCGTTGAAGGCCATGTGCTCCAGGAAATGTGCCAATCCGCGCTGGTTGTCATCCTCCTGAATGGAACCCACCTTCTGCGCGATGTAGAACTCGGCTCGCTGCTCCGGCCAGTTATTGTGGCGTATGTAATAAGTAAGCCCGTTGTCGAGCTTTCCAATACGCACCGCGGGGTCAATGGGAATGGGCGGCATTTGCATTTGTGCCGTCATACTTGTCGTGCCGACAACAGTCAGCAGAAAAGTCAAAAAGAGATTCTTTAGCTTCATAATTGAAATTGGTTAATTAGTTGTTCAATTGGGTGTGCAAAGATGCGATTAAGCGAAAGCAAATGAGCATGCTCAATTTGCCAAGCGTAAGCAACTTCGCGGCTTTCATGCTGCAAAGTTACACCTTCTTTTGCTTATTAGACGCACAACAAGGTAGAAAAACTACAGTTTTAAATAAAAATAACGATACAGGGCTCCGTGGTTTCGCAGCGAAGCGTAGAAACTATAAACCCTGTATCGTTATTGCAAAAAAAAGAATTGCTTGGAATTACCCGTCGCAAGCGACTGGAACTCTGCGGACTGAAACGGAAATGGTTTGCCATTTCTTCTCAAATTCCCAATAATTCCACTAAACTGCTAAGTGGAAATTCTCTAATTCTTGATAATTAAAAAGGTGGGAAACTTGAGTTAACAAACCAGCCGTGACATGGAATCATACTGTTTGGCAGACCCCGTTTATTCCAAATAGTATCTTATGCGAATCCGCTTAGGCACTGAACCTCGTTCACTCCCGTTCTCTCTTCGGTTCACAAGGGATGTAAACAGCAGAGAGAACGTAAGCGGATAAACGAGAGTGGCAAGGTGAATTGGCTCTTCATTCCTTCACTTTTTCACTTCTTCACCTTTTCACTCTTTTGCCCCTCCTGAGATAACTCAGATCACGGGAACGGTTCCCATGATTTTTTAATAGGAACCGTTCCCGTGATCATATGCGTTCCTTGTTCCACTATATTGGCGTGCATCATGTTTGAGCGAAATGAAAAGTGAAATCTGCGACAGCGAGCAATCCTTTCACTCATTATTGTCGCAAGAAAACCGGCATGTCGCATTTCACGATACAAAAAGTGGTAATTGTTTGGAATATTCAAGAAAAAACGCTACTTTTGCAGCACAGGAACAAATTAAAAACAGATGAATATGAAAAAGAATGCCTTGCAATGGATGCTGATGGCTGCACTGACGCTGAGCCTCAGCATGAGTTTCACAGCCTGCTCCGACGATGACGACAAGAAGGATGAGCAGCCTATCCTGTAGAAAGCTCAGCCACCATGAACGTCATTTACTTCACCCAGGACAACATACCAAACGCCTCTGTGGTCTATGACCCCAACAATTGAATGAAAAAAGGAAGCCATCGGCTTCCTTTTTTGTGTGTGTCGGATATGACACAAACCTAACTGGTTGAAATCCATTCGCGGGTATTTACCGCCAAACGAAGCGAAAGACCAGTCGTTGCCAGCTATGGCAAGAATGGAGGAACTCCAAGGATGCACACACCCCTCGGTTCTTGGCAAGCCAAGCGAACAAGTTCGAGTCCTGAGGGGATACGCCTTCAGCGTCTTTGACAGAGGCACAAAACACAGATTGTTATGAAAGAAATAATCAGGCGTTGCCCTGGGCTTAGAGCTGCTGCCCCTTCGGGGCGCACTTGCGGAAGTTGAATCTCGGAATTAGGGGAAAATTGAAATTGTGCTCACAAGGGTTCTGTACCCTTGTGAGCATGGAATAGGTCGCATTTGGGCAATAATTTTGCGCTGATACGGTTTTTTAACATTGCAATGCAGAGGGGAAAGAAAAAAACTGCGTACTTTTGCAACCTGTAATGATAAGTATGAAGTTTAGGAGTCTGCTGATAGGTTTGACATTTGTCATTGGTTTTTGCGTCAGCGCCAATGCACAGGAGAAGCCGGCCAAGGAGGCCGACAACGACAGTGTGCCCTCACTGGTACCGATGGTGAAGGTGAGCAAGGTGCTGGATCATGGTGACAGCATACAGTATGTAGAGTACAACTATGTCTACGTCTATCCGGAAATCACCTTCAAGAGCCAACGGCAAAAACAGGCCTACATGAGGCTGGTGAACAACGTGAAGAAGACCCTTCCTATAGCCAAGGAAGCACGTATGCTGCTCATGGAGACTGCAGAAATACTGGAGACGCTACCCGACAAGAAAGCCAAGGATGCTCACATGAAACGTGTGGAGCAGGAGGTGCTGAGAACCTACAAGCCTCGCATGAAGAAACTCACCTACTCTCAGGGCAAACTGCTCATCAAGTTGGTGGACCGTGAATGCAACTCTACTGCTTTTGAAGCCATGCAGGCTTTCCTCGGGCCCGTTCGCTCTGGCTTCTGGCAAGCCTTCGCTTGGATGTTTGGCGCCTCTCTGAAGAAAGGATATGATGCAGAAGGAGCAGACCGCCTCACAGAACGCATCATCCTCATGGTAGAAGCAGGACAGTTATGAAACGGAAAAGGTCAATCATTGGAATCATAGCCTTGCTGATGATGGTCGGATGCGCCACACAGCAGGAGCGTGCCGAGCAGCGGGCACAGATGCGGCAGGTTGTAAACGAAGCTGTTGCCTCCAGGCAGCTGCATATTGACATCAGGTCGATGAACACCATGCGTTATGGTGCGAAGATGGTAACACCCGACTTCTTCCTTGAACTGCGAGGCGACACACTACGCAGCTATTTGCCATACCTGGGGCAAGTGCATCAATCACCAATCGTTTCTCCGTCTATAGGACTGAATTTCGAGGAACCCATTCTGCAATATAACGAGGATCATCCCAAGGCCGGCAGAACGCAGTTGATGGTGGATGTAAAGACGCAGGAAGACAAATACCATTATCTTATAGATGTATATGACACAGGGGAAGCACACATCAGCGTAAGATCAATGTACCGCGATCCCATCAGCTTCGACGGTATCATCGCCCCATTGTCTCCATACCCGTCAGAGAATCAGAAACGAGGTTCAGTGCCGGTAAACAGCAGGATGCGATAGTGTCAGATTATTCCGAACTGGTGAGCCAGGATGAGCAGGATGCAGAAGGGCACCACGTATCTCACCGAAAACAGATAGACGTCAAATACAGAACGGGCAGTAGTTCCCCAATTGGTAAACTCATCTTTCACCAGCCGTTTAGGTACGAACCATCCCAAAAGAATACTGGTCAGCAGTGCCCCCATGGGCAGCATCACCTGTGCGGTGAGCTTGTCACAGAAATCCATAAGCGGCAAGCCCATCACACTGATGTCTGGTCGCGCACCTACCGAAAGGGAACAGAAAACGCAGATGACGCTGCACACTATCGTCAGTATCCATGCTGCCCATCCGCGCCGCAGTCCCAGCTCTTCGTGGAAGAAGGCGGTACCGATCTCGTGCATGGAGATGGTAGAGGTGAGGGCTGCAAAGACCAGTAAAGCATAGAACAGGATGCTCACCAGTTGCCCTATGAATGGCGTTGAACCAAATGCCTGCTGAAACACATTGGGAAGGGTGATGAAGATCAGCGACGGACCGGAGTCGGGCTGTACACCCACGGAGAAGGCTGCAGGAAAAATCATCAGTCCTGCCAGAATGGCTATGCCGCTGTCCATGAGCGCTATCTGGACGGCAGACTTCAACAGGGGCGTATGACGTGAGAAATAACTGGCATAGGTACAGAGGCAGGCCGTGCCGAGCGACAATGAGAAGAAGGCCTGTCCTAGACCTTCAAGCAGCACCTGGCTTGTCAGTTTCGAAAAGTCGGGCTTCAGCAGGAACTCTATGCCTTTGTAGGCACCTGGCAACGAACAAGAAGCAATGACAATGATGACGAGCAGCAGCAACAGCAAAGGCATGAGCAACTTTGATGCCCTTTCAATGCCCTCTTGCACGCCACGGACAATAATGAAGTGGGTGATCACGATGAACACGATACCCAGGAAGGCCGGTTTCACCGGGTGTGAGGAAAACGTCTGGAAATACTTCTGCACGGCATCGGCATCGCCACTAAGCGTACCCATAACGGAAACGCCAAAGTACTGCAGGCACCAGCCGGCAACAACAGCATAGAAACCAAGGATGATGACTGAGGTGACAATACCCAGGATTCCTATGGCTCCCCAACCTCGCTTCCCACTGATCCTGGCATAGGCACGAGCAGAGTTGGACTGAGAGTGGCGTCCTACGATAAACTCGCTCACCATACCAGGAATACCCAGCAACAGCACACAGCCAAAATAGACCAAGATGAAAGCAGCACCGCCATTCTCGCCTGTCATATAAGGGAAACGCCAGATATTGCCCAGCCCCACGGCAGAGCCTGCTGTAGCTAGGATAATTCCTATTCTTGATGCGAAGTTTCCGCGTTCACTCATTACTATTTGTCTTTATAAAAGGCCTAGTTGGTGCAGGAAGATGAAAAGGATGCAGATGGGGCAGACATATTTCACCAGAAACAGATAAAGGTGGAAGAAACGTCCCCGCAGCGTTCCCCTGTTGGTGAACTCGTCATGAACTATGCGGTGGGGAACAAACCATCCGATGAAGATACAGGTCAGGAAGCCTACTACTGGCAAGAATATCTGTCCCGTGACGAAGTCGAACCAGTCGAACAGCGTGCTGCCGAAGAAGGTTAAAGCCCCTGTGGCTCCCAAGGACAGAGAGCAGATGGCACCTATGATAGTGGTGGATATCGTCACAATGACTGCCGCTTTCCTGCGCGTGATAACCATCTCTTCCTGGAAAAAGGCCGTAGACACCTCATGTAGCGAGATGAGCGACGTCAGTGCCGCCAACGACAGCAGCGCATAGAACAGCAGCGACACCAAATAGCCCAGGGCAGGCCATTGTCCGAATGCCTGCTGGAACACATTGGGCAGGGTGATGAAAATGAGTGAAGGTCCCGAATCAGGACTTACGCCTACAGAGAAGGCTGCAGGAAAAATCATCAGCCCCGCCAGGATGGCAACAAAGCAGTCTATCACACCTATCTGGATAGCAGACTTCGTGAGGTTCGTACTCTTCGAAAAATAGCTGGCAAAGGTACACAGGCATCCCATGGCAATGGAGAGCGAATAGAACGACTGCCCTAATGCCGACAGGAATACCCTGCTATTGATCATGCTGAAGTCTGGCTGGAACAAGAACTTGATGCCCTCCTTTGCGCCTGGCAGCATGCAAGCCGCCACGACAATGACAACAAGCAGTATGAACAGTGTAGGCATAAGTATCTTCGATGCCCGTTCGATACCATCGCGTACGCCATGCCCCACAATAAGAAAGGTGATGAGCAAGATGATACCCGTCCAGAAGACCGGCCGTACAGGGTCGCTTGAGAACGTTTCAAAATAATGCTGGAAATATTCGGGCGTTCCTTGCATGTGACCTATCAAGGATGCCCAGATGTACTGCAGGCACCAGCCCGAAACCACAGCGTAATAACCTGTAATCAGAAAACCCGTCAGCACCCCCATATATCCTATCACCGACCATGCAGAACCTCCCGACATCTTGCGGAAGGCACGTGCAGTGTTGGCCTGTGCATGGCGCCCGATGATAAATTCGCTAATCATGCAGGGAATACCCAGCAGCAGCACGCACAACACATAAATCAGTATAAATACGGCACCACCGTTTTCTCCGGTCATATAGGGGAAGCGCCACACATTACCCAAGCCCACGGCTGAACCTGCCGTAGCCAGGATAACACCAAGTTTACTACTAAAACTTGCTCTTTCCAGTTTAGCCATATGCACTTTTCTCATAAATCCTTTGCAAAAGTAGTTATTTTTTTCTACTTTTGCACCAAAAAAGAAAGTAAAAATGAAAAATATGCAGCAATTTGGTACTTTTCTTAAGCATTATATAAGAAAGTACCCCTTATCCATCCTCTGTTTTGTCTGCGTATGGGTGCTCTCGCTTACCCCTTTCTTTCCAGAGACGCCGTTAGACAATGTAGCCTTTATTGATAAATGGACCCATCTGGTCATGTATGGCGGGTCATGTCTTGTGCTATGGATAGAGTACCATCGCAGCCACTCCAAGCCCAACTACCGCCGCCTGATGCTTTGGGCATGGCTGATGCCCAGTCTCATGAGCGGGCTCTTAGAACTGCTACAGACCTACTGCACTTCTACCCGCAGCGGCGAATGGCTCGACTTCCTGGCAAATACCACGGGGGTCACCCTTGCAGCCATCATCGGTCTTTGTCTTCATCGGGCCATTCCTTGTAGGGATGATGGCTGAGGTATGAATTGTAGTAGCGGCGATCACCCGTCACCTCCAGCCCTATGAAGAGAGGTTTTTCATAAGGCTCGTCAGGAGCAGAGAGCTCCACTTCGGCCATGACCAGTCCCTGGTTATCGCCATGGAACTCGTCTACTTCAAATGTATGTCTTCCGCTCTTCACCAGATACCGGGTCTTCTCAATGGTCCCTGGCTCACAAATCCGGAAAAGGTTCCGGGCTTCATCAGGGCTGATTTCCTTTTCAAACTCATAACGTGACAGTCCACCGTCTTCGGAAGGTCCCTTGATGGTAAGGAAAGCGCAGTGGCCACGGCTACGGACACGAACAGTCCGTCCATGGCCACTGCAGATGTAACCTTGAAGAATGTGGTCGGATGCATAGGCCAGCCTTTTATAGCTGTCATCCTTGACCAGGAATTTCCTTTCGATCTCTGTTGCCATAGGTCAGAATTGATTGCCGGAAAGTTCTTATGACATCATGTAGAACGTCCAGCAGACATAGATGAGGGCCAGGAGAATGAGACCTCCGAAGATCCAGTTAACAACCTTGCGTCCCTCTTTCTCCTGTTTCTGTGCGTAAGCTTTCTGCTTCGCATTCATTTTTGGTTCTTTATTTGCCATAGCTTTAATGATTTTAATTGATTATAATGTTTATGATTCATTGTCAGCAACGGGGAACTCCATGAGGTAGGCCTTGATAAAACCATCGAGCTTACCGTTCATCACGCCGTCAACGTCGGAGGTCTGGTAGTTGGTACGATGGTCTTTTACCCGCTTGTCATCGAAGACATAGGAGCGTATCTGCGACCCCCACTCTATCTTTTTCTTGCCTGCTTCGATCTTTGCCTGGGCCTCAAGCCGTTTTTTCATGGCACGGTCATAAAGCTGCGACTTGAGCAGCAGCAGCGCTTTTGCCTTGTTCTTGGGTTGATCGCGGGTCTCAGTGTTCTCAATCAGTATCTCTTCTTCCTCGCCTGTGTCAGGATCGGTATACCAATAGCGTAACCGTACGCCCGACTCCACTTTATTGACATTCTGTCCACCTGCTCCACTGCTGCGGAAGGTGTCCCAAGAGAGCTTGGCGGGGTCAACGTAGACTTCGATAGTATCGTCGACGAGTGGTGTGACGAATACAGAAGCAAAGCTGGTCATCCGCTTACCCTGGGCATTGAAGGGACTGACACGAACCAAGCGGTGGACACCATTCTCGCTCTTCAGGTAGCCATAAGCATATTCGCCTCCTTCTATCTCCATGGTGACACTCTTGATACCAGCCTCGTCGCCGTCCTGCAGATTGGAGATGGTAACCTTGTGTCCGTGAGCCTCTGCCCAGCGCTGATACATGCGCATAAGCATCTGTGCCCAATCCTGGCTTTCCGTACCTCCGGCACCGGAATTGATCTTGAGCACACAGTCCATAGGGTCTTCCTTCTGGCGAAGCATGTTTTTCAGTTCCAGATCCTCAATGGCAGCCAGTGCACGCTGGTAGTCATCATCTACCTCCTGCTCTGTCACCATTTCGTCCTTGTAGAAATCAAATGCCAGCTGCAGCTCGTCGGCTAAGGTGCGTACATCCTTATAACCGTCGAGCCACCGCTTGATTTCCTTCACCTTCTTCATCTGTTCCTCGGCGCGCTTGGGGTCTTCCCAGAAGTCGGGTGCCTGGGTACGCAGATCCTCTTCCTCCCACTCCATCTGTTTCTCATCGATCTTCAGGTAGTGGCGTAGTTTGTCGGCGCGATCGAGAATGTCTTTCAGCTGGTCTTGGGTAATCATGATTCAAGTGAGAAGTCTTCCTTGCCTACTCCGCAAATGGGACAAACCCAGTCTTCAGGAATGTCTTCAAAGGCGGTGCCTGCTGCGATGCCGCTATCGGGATCGCCTACTTCAGGGTCGTATACGTAACCGCATACATTGCATACATACTTTTCCATAAACTGATAAAGTGTTAAGAGGTTAATAAAAATAAACTAATGATGACTGATGATTTCTTCTACCCGTCTGACGATGCGGTCAGGGGGAATGGAGCAGAGACAGGCATAGTCGCCTCTATGACAGGGACGATTGCCGTAGACGCTACAGGGACGGCAGTCAAGGTGATCGGCTTGAATGGCATTCTCCTGTGGTTGGTTATATCCCATGAAGCCGGCATAGGGATGGGTAGCCCCCCAGATGCTCACCACGGGCGTGGCCGTGAGCGAGGCTAAGTGCATGTTGGCTGAATCCATGGAAATCATTACGTCCAAATGACTCATGAGGATAAGTTCCTGATGGAGGTTCTCTAACTGCAGACTGGTGTCGAGGCAGCGTGGCAGAGTACGGCACCATTCGGCGAAGAGCTGAGTCTCTTTCCTTCCGCGTCCGAAGAAGAAGAAACGGGCCTTGGGATATTTCTGCGATAGCTGCTCTACGACCTGCCTCATGGAATGGAGCGGATAGACCTTTCCTTTGTGAGCTGCCATAGGGGCAACGCCTATCCACTGTTCAAAGTTCTTTTTAGGACCTATAGAGGCGGGAAGTAAGTTCAGGTTACCTTTCTCTTCAGGAAAAATAGAGTGGAAGTTGGGAGTGAAGGGGTATCCAAGACGTGCCAGGACTTCGGAATAGTTCTGGAAGACTGTAGGCAATGGTTCGCGTACCTTATTATTATTAGAAATAAGAGCCCGCTTGTCGTGGCGATGCTTGTTGACATGCTCAACGCGGTAGCGTCCGAGGTTAAAGCGCATTCGAAGGTATTCAGAGCGGAGAACGTTGTGAAGGTCGGCCACCTTGGTGAACTGCTTGGCTACTAGACGCCTATAGAGACTGTTGAGGCCTTTCACCCCATGATACTCGTCATTCAGGTCGGCAGCCATAAAGTCAACATTGGGTGCCAGGTCTGCAAAGAGAGGACGGGCAAAGGGACGACTCAGCACGGTGAAACGCACTTGTGGGTACTGGGTGGCAACACTATAGACCACAGGCACCATCATGGCCACGTCTCCCATCGCCGAGAAGCGGATAATCAGTACATGCTCCTTCCTCATCTTCTAATTCCCTTTAACGTTCAGCCTTTTCTATTTCTTGTAAAGAACAGGATTGGTGGCGGGGTCATTATACATCTTCATCTGCCTGTACACTTTCATGTACTTCCTGCCCTGCTCAATGTCATCTAACAGCTGGTCTATGGCAGTAGAGAGGTCTACCTGCTGCTCAAGCAGTACATTGAGTTTCATACGGCATTTCTGACGATGTTCCTCAGAAGCATCTTCACGATCTACCTGTTCCTGCATGTGATAGATCTTCAGCGCCAGAATGGACAGACGGTCTACCGCCCATGCAGGGCTCTCGGTGTTAAGCCTTGCATCGGGTAGCGGAGTAACGTTGCTATAGTACTGGCGGAAGTAAGAGTCTATTTCCTCTACCAAGTCAGTTCGGTCCTGATTGGAGTGGTCTATGCGACGTTTCAGCGCAAGTGCCTCCACAGGGTCAATGTGAGGATCACGGATAATGTCTTCATAATGCCACTGAACAGTGTCAATCCAGCACTTCAGATAAAGTTGATATTCGATAGAATCACGATCGTATGGATTGTGAATAGGCGTGTCGACATTGTCAGTCAGGTGATAGTCTTTGATGGCCTGAATGAAGATTTTGTTTGCTTGTTCAGTAAATGACATTTTGTTGATTCTATGATAATATTATTCTTTCGAACTGCAAAACTACAGAATCTTTTCGAAATGTGCAACTAAAAGCAGATATTTTCAGTATAATTTGCATAATTGTTGTAGCGTTTACACCCAAAGAGGGTGGTTTTTTTGCACAATCACCCCTACTTTGTGCAAAAGAAAGTGAGTTTTTCTTCAAAATATTTGCGTAAGTGAAAGAAAATGTGTTACTTTGCACCCGCTAAGGCGAAAAGATGGGCTGTCGGCTATCGAAATCGTTCGTTCAGACAGCTATTTTCAAGATAATGAATCATCAATTATTAACATTTTAAAAGTATTAGAATTATGTCAGAAATTGAAAGCAAAGTAAAGGCAATTATCGTAGACAAGCTTGGTGTTGACGAGGCTGAAGTAAAGCCCGAAGCAAGTTTCACAAACGATTTAGGTGCAGATTCACTCGATACCGTTGAGCTGATCATGGAGTTTGAGAAGGAATTTGGTATCTCTATCCCCGATGATAAGGCTGAGAAGATTGGCACCGTTGCCGATGCTATTACCTATATTGAGGAGAACGCAAAATAAAGTAAAAAGTAAGAGTGAAGAGTGAAAAATTTGCTGCCGCCTTGTATTTCACTTTGGTGAGCGGTAGCAAGTTTTTCACTCTTTTTTTCTTACTATTCCTTTAATCATAGAAATATGGAACTGAAAAGAGTTGTTGTAACTGGTCTGGGAGCCGTTACTCCTGTCGGGAATACTCCTGATGAGATGTGGAAGAACCTTCTCAACGGAGTAAGCGGTGCAGCACCTATTACAAGCTTCGATGCCTCCTTGTTCAAAACCCAGTTTGCATGCGAGGTAAAGAACCTAAATGTGAATGATTACCTCGACCGCAAAGAGGCTCGCAAGATGGACCGATACACGCAGCTGGCACTTATTGCAGCCAAACAGGCAGTGGAGGACAGCCAGATGGACCTGGAGCAAGTTGACAAGAACCGCATCGGTGTTGTCTACGGAGTAGGTATCGGTGGCATCAAAACCTTCGAGGATGAAGTGAGTTACTATGGTCAGCATATTGCCGACGGTCCGAAGTTCAACCCCTTCTTCATACCAAAGATGATTGCTGACATAGCAGCAGGACAGATTTCCATCATGTATGGATTCCACGGTCCCAACTATATCACAGCAAGTGCCTGTGCATCGTCCTCGAACGCACTGGCCGATGCCTTCAACCTTATCCGTCTGGGTAAGGCCAATGCCATCCTGGCAGGTGGTGCCGAGGCAGCCATTTGTGCCTGTGGCGTTGGCGGGTTCAACGCCATGAAGGCTCTCTCCACACGCAATGACGAGCCCGAGAAGGCCAGCCGTCCCTTCAGTGCCAGCCGTGACGGATTCGTCATGGCAGAAGGTGCCGGCTGTCTTATCCTAGAGGAGCTTGAGCATGCCAAGGCTCGTGGTGCCAAGATCTATGCAGAGATGGTGGGTGCCGGCATGAGTGCCGATGCCTATCACATCACAGCCTCTCATCCTGAGGGCCTGGGTGCAAAGCTGGTGATGCAGAGCGCATTGGAAGATGCAGAGATGAATCCTGAGGACATTGACTACATCAATGTGCACGGCACATCAACCCATGTGGGTGACATCTCCGAGGCCAAGGCCATCAAGGATGTGTTTGGCGATGCTGCATTCAAGTTGAACATCTCAAGCACGAAGTCAATGACAGGTCACCTGCTTGGTGCTGCTGGTGCCATCGAGGCTATGGTTACCGTTTTGGCCGTCAAGAACGATGCCGTTCCACCCACCATTAACCATGAGGAGGGTGACGATGACCCAGAGATAGACTATAACTTGAATTTCACTTTCAACAAGGCACAGAAGCGCACCGTACGTGCCGCCCTGAGCAATACGTTCGGCTTTGGCGGACACAATGCATGCGTTGTGTTCAAGAAATATGTTTAATGTAAAGAGTGAAGAGTAAATCTACAATTTGCTGCCGCCGTACTTTCAGCAGATGGGGGATGGCGGCAGCAATTTGTTTGCTCTCAACCCTTTATTCCTGCCTTAAGAAATGCTTATGAATCTCAGAAATATCATAGACCGCCTACGGCTTCCATTCCAGGACGAAAAGGAACTCCGTACCTCCCTCTACGAGATGATGGGCTTTTATCCGCACGACATTTCCCATTACAAGCTGGCACTGAGCCACAAGAGCGTAGGACGGCGCAACGAAAAGGGAAAGCCGCTGAACAATGAACGGCTGGAATTCTTAGGCGATGCCATGCTCGATGCATCCGTTGGCTACATTGTTTACCGACACTTCAGCGGTAAGCGCGAGGGCTTCCTCACCAATACCCGCTCGAAGCTAGTCTCACGCGACACCCTTGGCAAGTTGGCAGAGGAAATGGGGCTCACACGACTCATTCTCTCTTCTGGACAGTCTAATTCTCACAACAGCTATATGGCTGGCAACGCCTTTGAGGCACTTGTCGGGGCCATCTATCTTGACCAAGGCTATAATGCCGTCATGCGCTTCATGGAGAAACGGATCCTGACCAAGATGATCAATATTGACAAGGTGGCCTTCAAGGAGGTGAACTTCAAGTCCAAGCTGCTGGAGTGGAGCCAGCGTAACCGGGTAAAACTGGAATACAAGATGGTGAGACAGGGCAAGGACAAAGAAACAGGCTCGCCAGTGTTCCGCTACTGCGTGATGCTAGAAGGTGTAGATGGAGAACAGGGTGAAGGTTTCTCAAAGAAAGAAGCCCAGCAGTTGGCGTCAGAGGCTACACTGAAGCGCCTCAAACGCGAACCGCAGTTCATCGATGCCATCTTTGCAGCAAAGTCTGATCGCACCAAAATGGAGGAAGAACCTTCTATGGCTGTTCCCAACATATCCGAGGGAGGCCAGGCCGAAGACTTTATCATTGCCAACTCAAAGGAGAACAAACCGGAAGAACGCGTCAAGAAAGAACAGCCGCGCCGGAAGAACACGGCCGAAGCGGCGCTGGAAGAAATAGAAACCGACGATTTCGACTTGTCAGACATCACTGCCAATCCTCAGGAGAAAAGCCGCGAGGAAATCATAGCCGAAGCCGAGGCTGCAGCCTTTTCAAAAACCGAAAACAACAATGAATAAGCACAGACTATTAACAGCCGTCCTGCTGACCCTCATGGTGGCAGGTTCACAGGCAAAAGTAAGGTTGCCCCACTTGGTTGGCGACAACATGGTGTTACAACAGCAGACAGAGGCGCGCCTCTGGGGATGGGCCAAGCCCAAGGCCACAGTGACAGTCACCCCTTCATGGGGTCAGGCCGTCACCGCGAAAGCCGATAAGGACGGGCGGTGGCTGGTAAAGGTCCTGACACCGAAGGCATCCTACACCCCGCTGTCGCTGACATTCGATGACGGCGAGGGAAGTGTCAGCATCAAGAATGTTGTTAGCGGCGAGGTATGGGTCTGTGCCGGACAGTCAAACATGGAAATGCCTGTGAAGGGTTTCTGGGGCTGCCCTGTAGAAGACTACAACCAGGTAGTGATTGATGCCAAGAACCACAAAGGTGTGCGCTCAGTAAAAATTCCCAGCATCATGCGTATGGAACCTCAGGACGATGCCCAGTGCGAGTGGCGTGAGTGTTCTCCACAGACGGTGAGCGAGTTCTCTGCCACTGGCTATTTCTTTGCCCGTACTGTGCACAGTGCCCTGGACATCCCCATTGGAATCATTGAGGCCAACAAGGGTGGCAGCCGTGTGGAAAGCTGGCTGACAAAGGAGAACCTCCAGAAGTACACCAACGAGCCTACAGACACTGCCGGCATTGTGGCCTTCAAACCTGATCAGGACTATCTGCGCGGACTGCTTTGGGGCAACGGCACGTTCAATCCCATCCTCAACTTCACCGTTAAAGGTATTCTGTTTTATCAGGGCTGCTCCAACATCGGAGATCCCGGTAATCAGTACTCTGAACGGTTGAAACTGCTGGTAGAGCAGTGGCGTTCACAGTTCGGGCTGGGGGAAATACCTTTCTATTTCGTAGAGATAGCCCCTTATCACTACGATGATGTCAACGGAACAAACGGCTCGCTGATACGCGAACAGCAGTTCCGTGCCTCACAGATCATCCCCAACAGCTCGCTGGTATGCACCAATGATTTGGTCTATCCCTATGAGACCACACAGATTCATCCTGCTCAGAAACGACAGGTGGGTGAACGTCTGGCTTATACAGCACTGAACCGCGACTATGGCTTTGAACAGGTGCTCTACAAGAGCTCGTCATACAAAGACATGGCCATCAAGGGCGATGCCATCTATATACATCTGCAGGACAACTATCATGCCGATGCTCCTTTCGAAATGATTCAGGGCTTCGAGATAGCCGGCGAGGACAAAGTGTTCCACCCTGCCAAGGCTCAGCATTTCTGGCAACCTGGAGGCGGTTATTGGGACGAAGCCATCGTCATCAACAGCCCTGAGGTCAAGAATCCTGTGGCAGTACGCTATTGCTTCCGCAATTTCCAAATCGGAAACGTGAAGAACGGAGCCAATCTCCCGCTCTTCCCCTTCCGCACAGACAACTGGTGAGAATGAGCCACCCTTTAGAACGTTTCCGTTTCTGCCCAGTGTGCGGTAGCAGCCACTGGGCAGAACACAATGTGAAGAGCAAGCAGTGCAGCGACTGCGGCTTCACCTATTACGCCAACCCCTCTTCGGCCACCGCAGCCTTCATACTTCGTCCTGCCATTGACGGTTCTGGCGAGGAACTGCTCGTGGTTCGTCGCGGCAAGGAGCCTGCCAAAGGCACACTTGACCTGCCTGGCGGCTTCGTCGACATGGACGAGACGGGTGAGGAAGGCATCATACGGGAAATACGTGAAGAGACAGGGCTAGAGGTGCCTGCCGTGGTATATCTTTTCTCAATTCCTAACCTCTATATGTATTCGGGAATGGAGATACATACCCTCGACATGTTCTATGAAGTGCATGTAGAGGCAGGGTCAGAGGCACATGCTGCCGATGACGCCGCCGACAGTCTGTGGATTCCCCTTTCCCGCGTACGTGCAGAGCTTTTCGGACTGCACAGCATCAGCCAGGCCGTAAGAAAGTTCACAGCATCGGTTCCTACGGCCGTATAACGTCATTCAGCAAGAATGACTATACAGCGCTGTAACCAGTGGTAGCAATGGTGCGGATGACATCCTTGATACCAAGCTCATCATAGCCGTTCTGTTCCAGCTGCTGTTGGTTCTTGTCCAATACAGCCTGCTCTTCTTCGTTGTTGGTGTACTGAAAACCCTTGTCCTTCAATACAGCTATAGCCCACCCCACCAGGGCGACTACTACCAATGCTACAATACCAATAATTGTTGTCATATCTGCAAAATCTTATTTTAATGTCTGTTTCTGTCCGCAAAGGTACAGAAAAAAAGTGAAACCCGAATCGTGAAAGGCGAAAAAGTTTCCATCCCCTTATATTTTCCCCTCTCCCAATTGTCAATTCTCAATTCTAACCAAGTACTCACCGCCAGCCACTGTCGGCAGGTCGTAGAGGAAAGTCTTGCGAAGGACAGGCTTGGCAGGCGCAGTTTCAGGACTGATGACCGGTGCCGGGGTAGGGGTTACCACACATGCAGAGTTAGGGTTTTCGCCTTTGGCCTTCTTCAGTCCACGTGCTGACACAGGCCAGAGGGTGCGCAGACGGCAAATGCCACCATGGTTGGAGCGGATGACAGCCTGCGAGAGCCTCCCATCCTTCCACGTCATATCTACCTCGAAGCCGCCACGTGCCATGAGGCCTCTGATGCTGCCATTCTTCCAGGCACTGGGCAAGGCAGGCAGCAGATAGACAAAACCGTCGTGACTTTGAAGCAGCATCTCGGCTATGCCGGCGGTACATCCGAAGTTGCCGTCAATCTGGAACGGTGGATGAGCATCAAACATATTAGGATACGTACCGCCCTTCTGCTTGGTGGTACCAAAGATGAGGAAAGTGTCGGCAGTCAGCGTCAACTGGTCCTGAATGAGCTTGTAGGCATGTTCCCCGTCGAGAAGCCGCGCCCAGGCACAGACCTTCCACCCCATACTCCATCCCGTACTGACGTCACCGCGAGCCTCCAGCGAAGTACGGGCAGCACAGAACAGTTCGGGTGTGCGGTAAGGCGAAATCTGGTTCGATGGGAAGAGCCCGTAGAGGTGGGAGAAGTGACGATGGTCATCCTTCGGATCGTCCAAATCATCGAGCCACTCCTGCAGTTGTCCCCAGCGGCCTATCTGCATGGGAGCAAGCTGAGAGAGCTGGTCATGGACCATCGGAAGCAGAGGGTCCGATACCCCCAATATCTTTGCAGCTTCCAGCACATTGTTGTAGAGTTCCGTCAGCAGCTGGTTATCCATTGTCACTCCTGCATCAAGCGGCGAAGGGCGTCCCTTTCCACCATGCTCGGGAGACTCTCCCGGACAGATGACGAGCCAGTCCTTCGTAGGATGTCTGACGAGGATCTGTGAATAGAACCGGGCGGCATCAAGCATCATGGGGAAACACTCGCGAAGGAAAGCCACGTCACGCGTATAGAGCCAGTGCTCCCACAGGTGACGGCAGAGCCAAGCCGAGCCCATAGGCCACAATCCTGTCGGCGAACGGTCCACGGGACCAGTAATGCGCCACTGGTCTGTATTGTGGTGCAATACCCATCCGTCAGCACCGTACATGTCGCGCGCCGTCTCTCTGCCTTTCTCGCTGACCTCACGGATGAGCTTGAACAATGGGCCGTTCAGCTCGGTGAGGTTGCAGACCTCCGAAGGCCAGTAGTTCATCTCCAGATTGATGTTCGTGGTGTATTTCGAGTCCCACGAGGGAAACATTTTCTCGTTCCATAGTCCCTGCAGGTTGGCAGGGTTCATGTTGCCGGGCTGAGAGGAACAGATGAGCAGGTAGCGCCCGAATTGAAAGTAAGTAGCTATGAGGTAGTTGTCGGGATGGGTCTTAAAGCGGCTGATGCGCTCAGAAGTGGGCACACGGGGATAAAGATCTTCGCCCAGGTCAAGGCTCACACGGGCATAGTACTTCTGATAGAGCTGTTCGTGGCGCGACTTCAATGCGTCATATCCAAGAGCTGTTGCCTGCTCAAGACGTTGGCGTGCCTGTGATTCCTCGTCGCCAGTGATGTCCTTATAGCTGACAACGTTCGTGCCTACGGTGACGTAGAGAGTTGCCTCGTCTGCATCTGTCACCGACACCTGCCCGTCGGCCTGGCTCACGTGTCCGCCTTTGGCCTGTGCCGTCAGCAGCCCCATGAATCTCACCTTGCCTTTCAGGTTTTCATGCTTGGCACTGACACCGTGGAGGTAGGAGTAGTTACCGGGAGTCAGACTCCCTGTGAGCACATCACTGTGGGGCGTAGTCATGGAGGCGGTAAATGATATCCTGCCGGGCTTAGAAGCCGTCAGGTGAACAGCAATGACCTCGCTGCCCAAGGGAGCCAAAGTCTCACGTTCATATTGCACCCCATCCACCATATAGCGCACTACGCTCCTTGCATGTTCCAGGTCCAGCATCCGTTCATAGCGAGTATAGGCCGTGTGGCCTGGCATGGCAATGAAAAGCTCTCCAAAAGGCTGAAAAGGCATACCCATATTCTGACCAGCCCCCATGGGCATCACCTTCTCATTGGCCAGTTGCTGTGCTTCCTCGTACTTGCCATCGAAGATGAGCTGTCGCACTTTCGGCAGGTACTCCTTGGCATCGGGATTCAACACTTGATTGGGCTGTCCTGCCCAGATAGTCTCCTCGTTCAACTGGATATGTTCCACTGCAGGCGTACCGAACACCATGCCGCCCATCACGCCGTTACCTATAGGCAGAGCCTGCGTCCAAGTTGCAGCGGGACGGTCATACCATAGTCTGTACTCCCGTGCCTGTGCTGGCAGACTCAGCAGCACAGTTGCAACGGCAGTGACCACCCATGTTATCTTCGTTTTCATCGTCAGATTTGTTTTAGTTATACTTCACTCTTTTATATAACTAACCTTTGCAAGGTGTTATAAAAACATCCCTGCTTTCGGCCAGCCGAAAAGTTAGCTGCAAAGGTACGAATAAGCGAGCGAAATGCAAAAGGAAAAATGGTTTTTCTTTTCATTTTCTAACTGCACAGGTCTCGTTGTTGCTTTTAGGAAGGTATAGTACAATCCTTGGTTGTCATGTTATTTCTTGACTTCGGCAGTTTTATCATTTCAGTGAGGTTAACCTTCTTGAAACCACTATATTATTCCCTTGACTGCATGGAGAATAATGGTGTCAGGCTCTGGCAAGCGGCTTGGTATTAAGCGAAAAGTAGCTGGTATATGCACTTCCGATTCCATTAGATGTCATTGTCTTGCGAAGAGTAGGCAGATGATGCTTCAAATGCATCTGAATCATGCTAAAGATGGCATGACGTATTATGCCGCTAGAGTGGTATAGACGTGTGCGGGCATAGTGAGCGTGGAACTCGCAAAAGCTGAAAGATGGTAAAGGTGAGGTCGCAGGAGTTTCATTCAATCAAGCAAAATGTCCGATGCAAAGAGAGACCTGTATTAAAAAAACTGAAATGTTTGAGGTGTTTGAATAAGTATGCACAAAACTTTGTACTTTTGCATGAAGTAATCACTATTAATTGTAAATGAAGATGATTTTTAAGAATCTATTGTTCTTGTCAATATTGCTATTACAGTGTCTGTCATCCCATGCAGAGAATATGGACAGTGTTACTGTGGGCCTTACCTTAGACAGCACGGCGGTCATGGCAGAGCGTCAGTCTTTCGGACGCCGCATAGAAGGTGCAATTCTTTCATCGGATCTTGACTATTTGCTGCTGAAGTTCCGCGAGACCACCAAAAGCGGGAAATGGCTGCAGTTCAAAGGTGAGATTGGAGCATTCAGTATCAAGGATTCCAAACTACTATGGACTTACCCGTTTAATTACGGCAATTCATCGGTATATTGCACCAAGGGAGGAGTGGCCATTTCTAAGGGGAATAAGTTTGTTATGTTAGATGCGCAGACAGGTGAGGTGCGATGGCAGGGAAAGTTCTTCCCTGTTCAGTTTGACGACTCGACCCATGTGGTCCTTGGCTATGCTGGTCCCCGCTCCAGTAAGTTGAGAGGCTATGACATGACAACGGGACAACTGCTGTGGACTACCAGCATGCCACACGACAAGAACTGGGGATGGAACCAAGTGATACGCGAGGACTCTGTCCACTGGATAATTGTTGCAGACAATCTGAACCGCCTGAATATCCGTACTGGGGAGGTCTGTGCCTACGATGCCAAGACGGGCGTTACTGATGTGAAGGGTGTCCTGCTGCAGGGGCTGGTCATGACGGGTGCTGCCGTAGCCGGTACGTTGGCAACGGGTACAGCCGTCTATCCGGTGGGGGCTGTAGGCCCGAATGTGATCAACCAACTCCATTCCAATGTGGTGCTGGACGACTCGCTCTATTTCTTTGCTGACCGTGAACGGGTGGCCTGCCTTAATCCTTCCATGAAAACGGTTTGGAGCTATGAGTTCCCATCGAAGACCTCGGCATTCTCCCGGCTGGTCTGTAACGACAGTACTCTTTACATGTTCAATCTGGGCTTTGGCATGAAGAACGGGCGGCAGCTCACAAAGATGGGACGTCCGTTTATTGCTGCCTTTGACAAGCGCACGGGTGCTTGCCATTTCATGAACATGCTGAGTTTGAAGAAAGATATAGTGGAGGATGTCGTGCTCAGCCCTGACGGTGCCTTCATGCTTTTTGATGACGGTCTGGCCTATAAGCATGAGCTTGACGATTCCACGGTCACAGTATCACCATGGGATGTGAAGAAGCATCGCCTGTTAAGGAGTATTATCACGCAACCTGTATATACATATTTTAATATGAAGAATATGTTTGATGTGATAGCCTCGGACGGTACCTTCTTTCCTGTGATGACGGAACGTGGCGATATCTTTATGGTAGACAAGGAACTGAGGATTTCTGACAGCTACCCTTCCCATTCGCTTTACTGGCCTCTTTGTGTGGTGGGCGACCGTATGTGCATCTATTCACCCAATAGTCTAAGTCAGGATGTGTGGCTGGTGTCTCCGCAAGGTGTGCCGGAAATACAGATGACGGTACCTATCCGCGGAATAGGGGTTGCAGGCGGGAAACTGTTTCTGCTCAATGATGATTATCTGTATTCGTGTTTCTGAAGCGATTGCCTGAAACAAAGTTCCGCTGCCACTCTCGCGAGTAACAGCGGAAACAAGCCTATGTTTAACTAAAAATCCTTTTTCTCTTAAAAGAAATTTTCAGCCCAATAGGACTAAAAATTCGAAAGTTTAAATGGATGTCTCACGACGGCCACCTGTTATCCGCAGTTGAAAACTTTCTATTACCAATAACTAAAAACCTAAAACTATAAATATTACTACTAACCTAAAACAATCTATTTTATTGTGTCTCAAAGATCTTCTTCATCCGCATCACTTGCGGCCTTGTATCTTTTTGACGATGCAAAGGTACGAAGGTTTAATCAATCTTCCAAAAAATTCTATGGAAAAAGTGTACACTATACCATCATTCTTGACATAAATCAATCATTTGTGTGCGAAAACAATCGCTTAGCCACTTTTCGGACTGTTTTTTGTAATTATCTGTCAGTCCGATGAGTACAATCAGATTTTCTTGTGGTCTTTAGTATAAAGAGTCTACTATCAAGAGTCAAAAGAAAACGCGTTTTTATTTTAGTACAATGAAGAAGAAAATACCGGCAATCGCCATTACGTTGCTACTGACAGCAACGGCAACACGTGCACAGTATCCGCAACTGACGGATGAGGCAACTAAACTGATTAACAAACTGGAGAGCCAATGGAAGGCGCACAGTGACTCGGCGTGGGAGGCAGCCTTCCCCGTTGTGGTGAAAGAGGCCAAGGAGGGCAGGCCTTATGTGCCCTGGGCTTCGCGACCCTATGACCTGCGGCAAGCCAAGATTCCTGCATTCCCTGGAGCTGAGGGTGGCGGCATGTATACATTCGGCGGCCGTGGCGGCAAGGTGCTTACCGTAACCAATCTCAATGATGACGGCCCGGGGTCGTTCCGCTGGGCCTGTGAACAAGGTGGCGCAAGGATCGTGGTGTTCAACGTTTCGGGCATTATCCGCCTGAAGTCCCCCATTAATGTCCGCGCACCATATATTACCATAGCAGGACAGACAGCACCGGGAAGCGGTGTGATCATTGCAGGCGAATCGTTCCAAGTGGACACCCATGACGTCATTGTGAGGCATATGCGTTTCCGCCGTGGCGAGACCCTTGTCTGGCACCGAGAGGATTCTTTCGGCGGGAACCCTGTTGGTAACATCATGATTGACCACTGTTCGTGTGAATGGGGATTGGACGAGAATATCTCATTCTACCGCCACATGTTCGACCTGAAGGACGGTAAGGAGAAACGCAAGTCGCCCACGGTGAATGTGACCATCCAGAATACCATCTCGGCAAAGGCCCTTGACACGTGGAATCACTCCTTCGGTTCTACTATCGGTGGCGAGAACACGACCTTCATGCGTAACTTGTGGGCAGACAACACGGGGCGCAATCCTTCCATAGGCTGGGGTGGCGTGTTCAACTTCATCAACAATATTGTCTACAACTGGGTGCACCGCACAGCCGATGGCGGCGAGTACTCCACTATGTCGAACTTCATCAACAACTATTACAAGCCCGGCCCTCTGACACCGAAAACAACAGCCGTAGGCCATCGTATTGTGAAAAGCGAAAGCCGCTCACAGGGGCTGTTCCCCTTCAAGCAGTACGGTCGTGTCTATGCCAGCGGCAACATCATGGAGGGCTATCCTGAGATTACGAAAGACAACTGGAAAGGTGGCATACAGATAGCCGACAAGGACGGTGACATAGACGAGACGGAACTGGCGCTGATGCGTTCGGACGAGCCGTTCACAATGGCGCCCATCACCATTATGGAAACGAAGGCTGCCTTTGACTGGGTGCTCACGCATGCCGGTGCTACAGTGCCCTGCCGCGACATTGTGGACAGCCGCATCTGTGAAGAGGTTAGGACAGGAAAGGCCTACTTTGTGGAGGACTATGAGAAGAAGGTGAAGAACAATCCCTATGGCGACATGTGGGGACTGCACAAGAAATCGATGAACGAGGAGGGTTTCTTCAAATACCGCCGTCTAGGGAACGACTCCTACAAGCAGGGCATTATTACTGACCCGCGTCAGATGGGCGGATATCCGGAGTATGGCGACTGGAAGCCCTATGTGGATACTGACAGCGATGGTATGCCTGACGCATGGGAGAAGGCAAACGGTCTGAATCCCAATGATCCTTCGGATGCTGTAAAGGACTGCAATGGCGACGGATACACGAACATCGAGAAGTATATCAATGCCATTCCTACCAATGTGAAGGTGGACTGGCACAACCCGGAGAACAATTACGATACACTTGAAGCCAAAGGGCGACTGAACTAATGAAGAAGACTCTGTTAACGCTTTTCCTCCTTTGGGGGATCTTAATCACTATGATGGCCGCTGATGCTTCGTCGATGAAGTGGAGCGACATCTGTTCGGGGAGAATGGAAGCTGCATGGTATGGCAGTGCCGAGGCGCAGCAGATAGCCGACGTAGTGCTGTATGTGCAGAAGACTAACGGCGGTTGGATGAAGAACGACCAACTGCATAAGCTGACAGAGAACGAGAAGAAAGCACTCTACAATGCACGCAGCGAACACTCCTGTCTGGACAACGGTGCTACGACGATGGAGATGCGCTTCCTGGCAAAGGTTTGGCAAAAGACGAAGGTGGAGAAATACAGGACTTCTTTCCTAAAAGCCTTGAACATGATCTTCAAGTCGGAGAAGGGCTGCGGAGGGTGGTCTCAGTACTGGCCACTGTCGGGCAATGGCAGCTATCAGGACTATATCACGTTCAACGATGACCTGATGACCAATGTGATGCGCCTGCTGCAGGAGATTGGTTCCGGCAAGGGGGACTTTGCTGATATGACCGATGAAGCCACCCGCCAGCATTGCATGCAGGCCGTACAGAGGGCAATAGAAGTGATTATCAAGTGTCAGGTGGACGATAACGGCACACCTGCCGCGTGGTGCGCCCAGCACGACACAACGACTTTCCTGCCTGCAGAGGGACGCCCCCATGAGCTGCCTTCCATCAGTGGCAGCGAGTCGGCCAGCCTGCTGTCTTATCTGATGACGATTGAGAAGCCTTCGAAGGAGTTACAGCAGACCATTCATACCGCTGTGGCGTGGCTTGATGCGCACAAGATTCCTAATAAGGCGGTGGAAGACTTCACCAATGCCAAAGGCGAGAAAGACCGCCACGTCATTGACAAGGAAGGCAGCGCTGTCTGGGGACGTTTCATACAGCTGGGAGGTGCCTGTGCTGAAAAGACCTACAAAGCATTCTTCAACAAGCTGAGGAACCGAGGCAAGTCGCGCTCCTATTCCACAGGTGGCAAGACCTATACCTATACTGAATACGAGATTGCCACGAAATCCTATCAACCCGACAGAGCCTACCAGCCTATCTTTGCCATTTATGACAACAATCTGGCACATCTTTTCTACCGGTTCATGTATAGCTTTGAAGATACTCCAGATACCACCGATTGGAAGGGATGTCCCGTACTGACATCGCTCAACGCCGAGCGTCGCACCAGCTACCAGTTCATGGGCAGCTGGCCGCTTAACGTCATCAAATCAGAGTACCCCTCCTGGAAGCAGCGATTGGAGTCACTGGACGAGGCAGAGGGATATACCACAACGGACCTGTCGGTATCCACCTATACCACCAGCGACCCTACGACCACCTATCTATTTGATGGCGGGGTGTCGGTCTCGAATGCAAGTGGAAAAGGATATGCCACAGGAAAGTCGAACACCGTGAAGTATTCTGCTAACGTTGAGTATACTATTCAGTTACCTGCGGGCATGAAGGTGGAAAAAGTGAAATTCTACGGTTACGACAACTATGACGCTGATGCCTACATCAGCCGTTTCAACGGCACGACCTTCGGCAGTACCGACTATGTTTTTCCTGCCAAGGACAGTAGCGGCAATATGACCTATGTGTCGCACACCCTTGATGCTTCTTCAGTACCGGCAGGGGGACATTTCTCCTTCACACTCGGAGCCAAGCAGTGCTGCCTCATCATCACGCTCTTCCAGAAGGGTGAGACGAGCGGTATCTGTTCTCCGCTTACCATCCGCCATCACTCGTCCAATAGGAAATGGATGGATCATGGTCGACTGCTGATTCACAGAAACGGGAACACTTATAACATGGCGGGCATTGAAGAATAGGATAGATTCCATGAAATTCTTTGCAAGTATTGCGACATGATGCCAAACGAAGAGATTGCTCGGTGACAAAGGAGAGACTTTGCTTGCAAAAGAACTTCGTTAACTTCGATAACTTCCGAAACAGAAAAATACATAAAACAGAAATATGACAAACAAAGAATTGACTCTGATAGCAGAGAAGAACAGAAAACGACTCGTAGAAGTAGTTTATGCCGCCAAGGCCGGTCACATTGGCGGCGATCTGTCATGCCTGAACGTGATGACAGCCCTTTATTTCAGCGTCATGAAGAATCTGGACTCTGCTAACCCGAAGGCTGCAGATCGTGACCGCTTCGTGCTTTCGAAGGGACACTGTGTGGAGGCGTTGTATGTCACTTTAGAGGCCAAAGGATTTCTGAAGCCTGAAGTGCTGGACACCCTCGGGCAGTATGGCAGCATACTCAGCGGGCATCCAACTATTGAGGTGCCCGGCATAGAGGTGAACAGCGGAGCCTTGGGCCATGGGCTGAGCATTGGCATTGGTATGGCGATTGCAGCGAAGATGGACAAGAAGGCATGGAGGACCTATGTGTTGATGGGCGATGGCGAGCAGGGAGAAGGCTCCATCTATGAGGCTGCGATGGCTGGCCACAAATACCAGTTGGACAATCTCGTTGCCATCATCGACCGCAACCACCTGCAGATCAGTGGTGACACGGAGAATGTGATGCCTATCGACAGCATCGCTGAGCGATGGGGTGCCTTCGGATGGGATGTCGTCAGCATGAATGGAGACTCGATGGAAGACATCGTGAAGACCTTCCATACGATAGACTATACCAACAAGAAGCCACACCTAATCATCTCGGAGACCACAAAGGGCAAGGGTGTGAGTTTCATGGAGGGCATTGCCAAATGGCATCATGGCGTTCTCAATGAGGAGCAGTGTAAGGCTGCTGTGGCAGAAATAGAAAACCGGATCAAGAGTTTACAATAAACATAAAAGTATGATAGCTTGTAGAAAACAGTTTACTGACACGTTGTTGGAGTTAGCACGTGAGGACAAGGATATTATAGCCGTAACGACAGACGCACGTGGTTCAGTCACTTTAGGCGACTATGCAAATGCGCTACCGGAACAGTTCGTGGAATGCGGCATTGCCGAGCAGGATGCCGTGGGCATTTCTGCCGGACTGGCACATTCCGGAAAGAAAGTGTTCTGCTGCGGTCCTGCCTGCTTCTACGTGGCGCGAAGCCTGGAACAGGTGAAAGTGGACCTGGCCTATTCCGAGAACCCCGTCACGATCCTTGGCGTTTCGGGTGGTGTGGCGTACGGAGCACTTGGAGCCACTCATCATTCGCTTCACGACATTGCTGTGCTCCGCACTTTCCCTGGCATGACCGTCTGTCTGCCCTCTGACTGGCGCGTTACGAAAAAGTTGGTGAAGTTACTCGTTGATTTCCAAAAACCATGCTATGTCCGTGTGGGACGTGCTGCCGTGCCCGATGTCTATGAGAACGATGACTTCGCATTTGAGGTGGGCAAAGCCATCACCGTCCTTGACGGAAGCGACGTGACGATTGTCGCCACCGGAGAGACCGTTTACCACGCCTGGCAGGCAGGTCTGCAGTTGCAGCAGCAGGGTATCTCTGCACGGGTGCTCGACTGCTCGTGGCTGAAACCATTTGACGAAGAGGCTATCCGTAAGGCTGCCAGTGAAACAGGACGCATAGTCACCGTAGAAGAACACAGCCGTTTTGGCGGCCTTGGCGCCATGGTGTTGGAGACGATCAGTGAGCATCCCGTCCCTGTACGTTTACTCGGAATTCCTGATGAGAACGTGGTACACGGTACCAACGCGGAAATATTCCACCATTACGGTCTCGATGCTGAAGGTATCGTCAAAGCAGTTCTTGGGTTAATCAATTCTCAACCCTGAACTCTCAACTATGCGCTCGACTTTTGGTCGCTTGCAAGGCAAGAACTATGAATTATGAACTTTGAACTCTGAACTATTATGGATTACATCATAGCCATAGACCAGAGCACCTCGTCAACGAAAGCCCTGCTGTTTGACGAGCAGTGCCATATTGTAGCACGTACCAGCGTAGATCATCACCAATACTATCCGCAGACAGGGTGGGTAGAGCATGATGCTGAAGAAATATACCGGAACATGGTGAAAGCCATTGCTTATCTCGTGAATTTCACAAAGAGAGAATCAGCCAGTTACAGTCTCGCCATTACCAATCAGCGTGAGACAGCTGTAGTATGGAGCAAACAGACCGGCAAACCCATAGCCCGCGCCATGGTGTGGCAGGACACACGAGGTGCAGCCCTCTGTCAGCAGCTTCGTGCCGAGGGAAAGACAGAGATGGTGATGGAGAAGAGCGGACTGCTGATTGATCCCAATTTCTCTGCCTCAGGTGTGAAATGGTTACTCGACCAGACAGAAGGAGCCCGCGAGGAGGCTGCGCAAGGTAACCTGCTGATGGGCACTATAGACACTTGGCTGATATGGAAACTGACAAACGGCCAGGTACACGCCACCGATACCACCAACGCCTCGCGCACCATGCTCTTCAATATCCACACCCTGCAATGGGACGAAGATCTGCTGCGGCTTTTCGATATCCCGCGCACCATGATGCCTGAGGTGAGACCCTGTGATGCTGTCTATGGCGAGACCACTGTCGAGGACATCTTCGAGTCACCCATAAAGATAGCCGGAGTCTTGGGCGATTCCCACGGTGCACTGGTCGGGCAGATGTGTTTTGAGAAGGGCTCAGGCAAAGTGACCTATGGAACAGGTTCCAGCGTCATGGTTAATATTGGCGAACAGCCCCTGCCGGCACCCGAAGGACTTGTCACCTCCGTGGGATTCTCGGCCTTCGGCAGAACGTGGTACGGCTATGAGGGGAATATCTATAGTACAGGCGCTACCTTGAAATGGATAGCAGACCAGCTACAGCTTGTAGGTCATCCGTCGGAGATGGAAACGCTGGCCACAAGTGTTGCCGACAACGGCGGAGTATACATCGTACCTGCCTTCTCAGGGCTTGGTGCTCCTTGGTGGAAGAGCGGCGTTAAGGGCGCTGTCTTCGGTCTTACCTTTGCCACGACAAAATCTCATTTCCTTCGGGCAGCCTTGGAGAGCATTGCCTATCAGATAAAAGACCTGGTCGATGTGATGGCCCGTGCCACAGGCGGTTCTCTCCGTGAGATCTGCGCCGATGGCGGTCCTACGAAGAACCGCTTCCTCATGCAGTTCCAAGCAGACCTGCTGGAAACTCCTGTCGTCTGTACAGAGGTGGATGATGCCTCAGCCCTCGGTGCTGTTGTCATGAACGGTTTCGCACGGGGCATCTGGAGGCAGTTCGACGAGGTGACCATCTTCCGTAAGGTGACACAAGTGTACCAACCACAGCTGTCGCCCGAGAATGCCACGCTTTATGCAGAATGGCGTCGTGCCGTCAGTCAGCTCATATCATAGTTCATGAAGAAGATGAATACTTGGAAACCGAATCTTGAAGAGACCAAGAAACGATATATAGACTGGTGGAACCACAAGGGAATCATCTTGAATATGTGGGAACACTTCCAGGAAGGTGTAAAGCCCCATGCAGACATTCCTGCGCCCAAACCCTATCAAGACCTGAACCAAAGATGGTTCGACCCTGAGTGGCGTGCTGAGTATCTAGACTGGTATGTGGCACACTCCTGCCTGATGGCCGATATGTTGCCTGTGGCCAATACACAGCTGGGCCCTGGATCACTGGCAGCTATTCTGGGCGGAGTGTTCGAGGGTGGCGAGGATACCATCTGGATTCATCCTGACCCCCACTATACAGATGATATTGTGTTCGAACCCAACCATCCCAATTATCAGCTACACAAACAACTGCTGCAGGCCTGTAAGCGGAAAGCCCAGGGCCATTATTATGTGGGAATGCCCGATCTGATGGAGGGTCTCGATGTCCTTGCGGCTATCAAAGGCACTGACAAGGTGCTGCTTGATACCGTGATGCAGCCAGAGGTCTTGGAGCATCAGATGCAGCAGATCAACGATATCTACTTCCATGTGTTCAACGAGCTTTATGACATCATACGTGAAGGCGATGAGATGGCTTTCTGTTATTTCTCATCGTGGGCACCGGGCAAGATGTCGAAGCTGCAGAGCGACATCTCCACAATGATCAGTGTAGACGACTATCGCCGCTTTGTCCAACCGTTCATCCGTGAGCAGTGCCAGAAGATAGACTATACCCTCTACCATCTCGACGGCGTGGGAGCTATGCACCATCTCGATGCCTTGCTCGAGATAAAAGAGCTGAATGCCGTCCAATGGACACCCGGCGTGGGAGAGCCTCAGGGAGGTTCGTCCAAATGGTATGACCTCTACAGGAAGATCCTCGCTGGTGGCAAGAGCGTCATGGCGTGCTGGGTGACACTTGACGAGTTGCGTCCCCTGCTGGATTCCATCGGTGGCGATGGTGTGCATATAGAAATGGACTTCCACAACGAGCATGAGGTAGAGCAGGCCATGAAGATCGTGGATGATTTCCAGACAGCCCGCAACCTGCATCCAGCAGATATCAAGGACGAAGCAGACCGTGAGGTAGAAGAAATCATCCGAAGGGTGGAACATTCTGCACCCCTTGCCACTCCTGCTTTCCCCACCCACCGCGTCCTCCTGCTCGATGGTGCTATGGGCACGATGATCCAGCAGTACTGTCTGCGCGAAGAGGACTATCGCGGTTGTCAGTTTGCCCAACATCCTTCCGCGCTGAAGGGCTGCAACGATGTGCTCTCGCTCACTGCGCCGTTCATCATCCGCACTATCCATCGCAAATATCTTGAGGCTGGTTCAGACATCATCGAAACCAACACTTTCAATGCCCAACGCATTTCCATGGGAGATTACGGTCTTGCTGATTATTGCCGCGATATCAATCTCGCTGCAGCGCGTCTGGCCCGCGAGTGTGCCGATGACTATACTGCCAGGAATCCTGAGAAGCCCCGTTTCGTGGCAGGGAGCATTGGTCCTACCAGTCGTACCACCTCCGTGGCCACCAGCGGAGAGCCGCTCGATGAGCAATTGCTCCACGAGGCCTACAAGGAACAGATTCAGGCGTTGGCCGATGCGGGCGTGGATATCCTGCTTATCGAGACCATCTTCGACATTCACAATGCCGAGATTGCCCTTGAGGCTGCCAATGAGGTTGCTCCCTCGTTACCCGTAATGCTCAGTTTCTCTGTTTCCACTCCCGACGGCCACAATATGCTGGGACAGAGCATCACGGAGTTCATAGAACAACTCTCTTCCTTGAAAGCCCGGCCCTATTCCGTCGGTATCAACTGTGTGACGGATGTGCCTCAGATGATGCCGCTTCTGTACCAATTGGCTTCATCGGGTTTGAGACTGAGTCTCTATCCTAATGCAGGTCTGCCCGATGCCAATGGACGATATCACAAATCACCTGAAAGCCTGGTGGCAGACCTCTGGCCACTTCTCGAGAACCACCATCTGAATATCCTTGGCGGATGTTGCGGTACTACCGATGCTCATATCCGGATGATGGCAAAAGCCATTGAGCCTGTCACAGGGCTGTTCCTCTCGCCGCTGAATCCCCAAGAGAGTCAAGGGGTGGTTCCTGTCTTCCATGACACTACAGGCGTAACCGTACCTTATCCTGAAAAAAAACATGCCGCCAGTGCCATAAGCCCTTCTGCCAGTCCCATCAATCCTGCGGAACGTCTCTTCCAGGCCATTGTCGATGGAAAGAGCGATGAAGCTGTCGCAACCACGAAGGAGGGCATTGCCAACGGTATAGCGCCGCAGGATCTGATCAACGGGCAGATGGTCCGTGCCATGGGAGAAGTAGGACGCCAGTTCCAGGACGGAAAAGCCTTTGTGCCTCAGCTGCTAATGGCAGGCCGTGCCATGAAAGCCGCCCTTGAACTGCTGAAGCCCCTGCTTGCCGGCACTGCTTCCACGTCGTTAGGCAAGGTGGTGATAGGTACTGTGAAGGGCGACTTGCACGATATCGGCAAGAACCTCGTGGCTTCGATGCTCGAAGGGTGTGGCTTCGAGGTGGTGAACATCGGGATAGACGTGTCTGCCGATAAGTTCATAGAAGCCATCAGGCAAAACAAACCCGACATCCTCTGCATGTCGGCACTCCTTACTACCACGATGGGTTATATGAAGGAAGTCATTCAGGCACTTGAGGATGCCGGTATTCGTCACCAGGTGAAGGTGATGGTGGGCGGAGCTCCTGTCACGCAGGGCTTTGCCGATGAGATTGGTGCCGACGGCTATAGCGACAATGCCAATTCTGCCGTCGCAGTGGCCAAGCAGCTCTTAAAGGTGAAGTCGATAACTTGAGTTACTGGTCGTTGCGCTGGTAGTTGAAGGCATCGATATCGACATATCCCCCTGCTTTCTTTGTTGCGTAGTTGAAGATAGCGAACTTACTGCCCATGAAGAAACGGCGGTAGTCGAAAATCATGCGGTAGTTCTCTGTGCCTATCTGTTCCCATTTCTCTCCATCTACACTGAAGAAGAAATTGGCAGCATCATTACCTCCACGCTGTCCGGGGCGGAAGTCACCGTCAATGCGTAGCCATATCTGCTTGGCCTTGGGAAAGAGCTTGCTGAGTGCGATGCTCTTGACCACCTTCTCATCGACCTTGCTGACAGCCTTCTCGCGATTGGTGAGTGAGACATTCTGTTCGCTCATCTCAAGTGAAACAGCCTTGCCAACCTTCTTCAGGGTAAGCACGCCGGAGTCTCCGTTGAAGGCTGAGAAACCGGCACAGTCGCCGTCCTTCATGTGAGAGAAGTCCATGCAGATGATACCGCTGCACGTAGGTCCTTCCATGCGCTGTGTCAGGGTGTTGGGAGCCAAGTAGAGATTGGGAACTACACGACTTGTTTTCAGACGGAGGAATCCCGGACGTTCCGCGAGGCTCCAGGCGTTGTCAACGGGGTTGTGGTTCCACTGCCAGTGCAAACCGAGTTCTGATGAGGAGAAGTCATCGGAACATACGATGCTGGTCTCGGGCTGACCGCTTTTGTAGGGACGCATCACTGCAGGCACCTTTCCGTTCTCATCGCCCAGCATAGGCCAGCCGTCAATCCAACGACAAGGCGACAGTGTCAGCACTCGTCCTACGCCTCCACGATCCTGGAACATAATACCATACCAGTCACCGTCCTCGGTGTCGACAATGGTACCTTGTGCCAAATAGGAGAACCCGCCGAAGTCGCTCTCCAGCATGACCTGCTTCTCCCATTTCCCTTTCAGATCCTTCGTGCGGTAGCACACCTCACGACGATGGCGTCCGGGTGCATAGACATGCGAGATGAGCAAGGCATAGTAATAGCCGTTGTGCTTGATGACACGTGTGCCCTCCAGCAGTCCGCGCTCGTCCTCCTCGCGCTGGAAGTAGTGACGCAAGCTTCCCTCGACCACGCTCTTCAGGTCGCGCGACAGCTGGCACATCTCACCGGTGCCAAAGAATACGTAAGGTGTGCCATCGTCATCGAAGAACAGCGTGGCATCGTGGAAATGGCGCAGACGTGAGTGGATGGTCCACGGACCTTCGGCCTTTTCGGCAGTAAAGATATAGGTATCACCCATTGAGCCTACCTCGTTGGGAGCCAGAAGCGCCCAGAACCTGCCGCTATGGTATTTCAGCGAAGTCGCCCACTGTCCACGTCCGTAGACAGTGCCCACGTTCTTCTGTCCCTCCTGCTTGTCAAGCGGCAGTGAGAAGGAGAGGTCGTATTTCGGCGAATCTGTCAGACGGTTGAAGATATAGCCTACGGTCTTCCAGTTTTTCAGGTCTTTTGATGCCATGACGGGAGCGCCTGGCATGAGATGCATGGTGGTACTGACCAAATAGAAGGTGTCGCCCACACGGATAACGTCGGGGTCGGGCACGTCAGCCCACAGCATGGGATTCTTGATGGGCTCCGTCTTGAGAGTCTGGTAATCATCGGCCCATGCGCTAACGCTAAACGCTAAAATGCTTAATGCTAAAACAATCTTCTTCATAACTTCTCTTTATCTTCGATGAAATCTTAAAGGTTGATGATTTTCTCTGTTCCGTCATAGGTAATGGTTTGTGTGGCGCCGTCGGGCAGGACGATGGTGAACTGGCGGCTCTTCAGCATACCAGGATATTCACCTTGGCGCTTGCCAATGGTCAGAGAGCGGCCCTTGTCGTTCCACTTGATGGTGATGGTGCTGTAGACGCCCTTCTCGTAGTTGTAGTTGTCGCCTTCGTCCTCGTAGAGGGTGAAAGTACCGTTCGCACCTGGGTACACACGCAGTTCGAGGTTGTCCCAGGCTTTCTCACCTACATACTGCATCTCTGGGCCAAGGGGCAGGATGCTACCTGCACGGACAAACATTGGCACGTCTTGCAGGGTGGTAGAAAGGGTGACATTCTGACCGCCCTTGTAGCGCTGTCCTGTCCAGAAATAGTACCAATCGGTACCTTTAGGCAGATACTTTGTGGTTTGCCTGACGCCAGTGAACGAGAGATCCTGACCGTTTTGCTGACTGTCTTCCTTGACATTCTGGCGGTTCCATCCCGTCATCTCATTGGTACGGATAATCTTTTCCTCTGTGTACTGCGGGTCGACGATGGGTGCTGCCAGGATGCTGTGGCCGAAGAGGAACTCGTCGGTCATATTCCACACCTTCTTGTCATTGGCGAAGTCGGCAAACAACGGACGCATATAGCTGTCGTTGTTGGAGGTCACCTGCCACGCAGTACTATATAGATAAGGTATAAATCGATAGCGCAGGCGTATCATTTTCTCGATAATGTCGTAGACGGGCTGGCCCTTCTCGCCGAATTGCCATATTTCGCGTGGAGCATCTGCACCATGGCTACGGAAGACGGGACAGAACAGACCGTATTGCATCCAACGCACGTAGAGTTCTTGGAACTGCGGGTTCTTGGGAGCAGAACCGCCGCCCCTAGTGTTGTAAGAGCCACAGAAGAAACCGCCTATGTCGGTATTGAAATTGGGATTACCCGTGAGCGAGAAGCTCAGTCCTGCAGGCACCTGCTTGCGCAGCATGTCCCACGACGAGTTGACATCGCCGCTCCACATGTTAGACCCGTAGTGCTGCTGTCCGGCAAAGGAAGAGCGGGTCATGATGAAGATACGCTTGCCCTTGTCGTCCTTTCGTTGTGACTGATAGATACCCCGTACGGTTTCCAGGGGGAAGGCATTGCGCAGCGAGCGCCATGTGCCGCCTGTGACTGGATGAGCATAGTCGCTCTCCTTCGGGTTGAAGAAGTCGGGGTCGGTAGAATCCATCCACCAAGCATCGGTCCCGTAATCATAGAGCGTCTTCAGGTATTTCCAGTAGATGTCGCGTGCTACAGGACTGAAGGCATCATAGACCTTCACGCCAGAAGGGTATTTCATGTTGGGAGGCCAGATGTGGGAAATACCACTCTGCGGCCATGTCTCAATGGGCAGCAGGAGTCCCTTCTCGTTGAGGTCACGGAACTGCTGTGTCTGCGGTCCGAAGCTTGCCCAGATGCTGATCATGAAGTGGGCGTGCTTCTGATGGACGTTCTGAATCATTTGCTTGCCGTTGCTGAAATCCTCTGCCAGGAAATCCATAGCATTCCACAGGTAATTACTTCCCCAGTACTGCCAGTCTTGGATGATACCATCGAGCGGAACCTGCAGCTGGCGGTACTTGTCGACAATGGATTCTGTCTCACGGGCAGTCTTGTAGCGCTCTTTTGATTGCCAATAGCCGAAAGTCCACATAGGAAACATCGGTACGTCGCCCGAGAGGTGACGCATCTGTGCAATGACGCCATCGGTACTACCGCCGTACATGAAGTAGTAGTCAATGCCCTCACCGGCTTCAGCATCGAAGGTCATTCCCTGGGCATTGTCCTCAAAGAGTGTGGGTGAGTAGTTCTCCCAATAGAGTCCCCAGCCTTTGATGCTCTGGAGCACGTTCTGGAAGTCCTCGAGGTTCGACTGCTCCATGCGCTTCTTCTCGCCGCGACGGTTCATCTTGCCGTTCTGAATGGTGCCAAGGCCATAGACGGCCTCGTCCTTGTCAAGTATGAAAGTTTGGCGAGCACCGCCGACATCACAGCTTTTCTCTCTCAGCAGCACCTTGCCCTTCGACGTTAGGAAGGTCAGATTACCCTGAGCGTCTTGCTTTACAGTGAGTTCTCTGCTCTGCCAGGTCTTCCCGTTCTGTTTCACGGTTACGTCATCGGGCTTGGCAGTCACCACAAAAGTTTTGGTAGGCGTTCCCTTTACAACGTGTACAATACTTGGGGTGAAGAACTCTATCTTCACGTTCTCCTGTGCCACTGCTGTCAGACAGGCTGTCAGCCAGGCTCCTGCAAATAATAACTTTCTCATATCTTCTACGTGTTTTTTAGAATTTCAGTGTGATGATGTCGCCAGCCTGCGTATCTATATCGTATTCATAGCTTCTCTTAAGGGGCAGCAGTTCCAGTTGCTTCAATTCAGCAGAGCGCAATGGCTGCTGAATGTCAGCAGGGGCAAAGAGCGGATTAGGACAGGAACCGGAAGCTTCCTTCACTCCCTTGCCGCTCAACGGCCAGTAGGAGCGCAGGCGCAGCGTACCGCCGATGTTGGAACGCACAGAGGCGCTGACGGGGCGTCCCTCTTTCCACGCGATATTGACGGTGAAGCCACCACGTGCCTGTAAACCCTTCATCTCGCCGTTCTTCCACTCATCGGGGAGAGCGGGCAACAGGTGTACGGCTCCGTCGTGGCTTTGCAAGAGCATCTCGCATATGCCTGCCGAAACGCCGAAGTTGCCGTCAATCTGGAATGGGGGATGGGCATCGAACAGGTTAGGATAGGTACGGCCTTTGGGATACTCACGCATCTTCCTGTCGTCAGGAAGCAGATTCAGCATGTTCTTGATAATCTGAAAAGCATGGTTGCCGTCAAGCATCCGAGCCCAGAAGTTGGTCTTCCACCCCAGGCTCCAACCTGTAGCCATGTCACCACGCTGCTTCAGCGTGTTGGCGGCAGCCGTGAACAGGTCAGGATGACTGTAGGGGGATATCTGGTTGGAGGGATAGAGCCCATAAAGATGAGAGATGTGGCGATGCTCGTCCTTGGGGTCATCGGCATCGATGAGCCACTCCTGCAGCTGTCCGTAACGTCCGATCTGCATGGGTGGGAGGTTTGACAACTGGAACTTCAGGTTCTCGGCAAAGAGGCTGTCCTTGCCCAGCACCTTGGCGGCCTGCAGCGTCTGGCTCAGCACGTCGAAGACTATCTGGTTGTCCATCGTAGAACCAGCGGTGACATTGGTGTTCTTTCCGCGTGGACCGTGCTCTGGCGAAACGGTAGGAACCGTCATCAGCCATCCGGCAGCAGCTTTCACCTCGCCCTTGGCGGGATACACCTGCATATAGTCCAGCAGGAATTCTGCTGCTCCCTTAAGCACAGGATAGTAGTCGGCAAGGAACTGCTTGTCGCCAGTGAACAGGTAGTGCTGCCAGATGTGGGTGGTAAGCCATGAGCCGCCTGTTGGGAACATGCCCCAGGGCGTTCCATCAACAGGCCCCGCGATGCGCCATAGGTCGGTATTGTGATGAGCCACCCATCCGCGGCAGCCGTACATGGTCTTGGCGGTATTGGCACCCGTCTCACTCAGATCACGGATCATGGAGAACAGCGGCTGCTGCGTCTCGGCAAGATTGCCGATGAGAGCAGGCCAGTAGTTCATCTCGGCATTGATGTTTATCGTGTATTTTGAGTCCCATGGGGCGTTCATCTTGTCGTTCCATACTCCCTGCAGGTTGGCAGGCTGTCCTCCCGGCTGTGACGAGGAGATGAGCAGGTAACGTCCGTACTGCATCATCAGCGACACCATGTCGAGGTCGGTTGCATCTTTCTCGAATGCTGCCAGACGCTTGTCGGTTTCCAGCGAGGAATTGCCCGACTTCGGCAGTGCCAGCTGTACGCGGTTGTATTGTTCCTGATACTTCTTGAGATGGTCGTTCAGCAGCTGTTTGTAAGGTTTTCCATAAATGCTGGCCAGAGTCTCGTTGTTCTTCTTCACAGGATTGCCGCCGATGTCGTGATAGTTCACGAAATTGGTGGCAGCGGTGACATAGATGGTAGCGGTGGTGGCACTGGCCACACTCAGCTTGTCGACCCCGCGCTGCAGCTTGCCGTCAGCCTCCAGCAACATGCGGCACTCGGCTTTCAGACCAGCCTTGATGCCTTCTTGCTCCACGCCCTCGACAACGGCTGCCAACTCATAGACAGAACCGTTGATCCCTTCATGCTCAGACACGGTAAAGACCTTTGACTGCAGCTGGGTGCTGAAATGGAGGTCGAACGACAGCGAACCCTTCTTTGAGGAAGTCAGTCGGACAATGATCACATTGTCGGCCTGTGAGGCAAAGACCGAGCGTTCATACCTTGCCCCGCCGCATTGATAGGATGTGGTGGCAAGAGCATTGCCAAGGTTTAACTCGCGTCGATAGTTGGTGACGTCCTTATGACCCAGCTGCAGCTTCATGCTGCCAAGGGGCAGGAAACGCATGCCATGAGGTCCTGGTACGAAATTCTGGTCGATGAGCTTGGTGGCCTCCCCCTCCTTGCCCTGGAAGATCAGGCTGCGCACCTCCGGCAGCACGGCCAACGACTTCTTGGAATTGTTGTCGTGGGGCTGACCACTCCAGAAAGTCTCCTCATTGAGCTGAATCTCCTCAACGTCGGTACCGCCATAGACCATCGCCCCCAAGGCGCTGTTGCCTATAGGCAGTGCTTCCAGCCAATGGGAAGCGGGCTGACTGTACCATAATTTGTGTTGCTGAGCGCTCATAGCCAATGCCATCAGCGCGAATGCCATCAGAAAAACACTTCTTTTCATTTCTATTTTAGTTATTGTTATACGATTCCGATCATTGCGAAGCCTGAGCAACGAATGGTCGAGAGCAAATCAAAGAAACTCGTTTCCTGTTTGCCGAGACGGTGCTACTTCGCGCTTTCTGAGCGCAAAGTTACGAAAAGTCATGCGAAGAACAAAACAAAAACAGAAAATAATCTGCAAGATATGTTTCACATGTTTTTGTACTCGTTGCATCGCACCTTTTTTCTTGGCAGATGGCAGACTGAAGGGGCTTAGGTGGCAGACTGAAGAGGCTTTGATGGCATTCGTTTTGCTAAGGAAACAGGGCTTTTTGCTTACATTTCATCTTTCCACAGTATCACCTGACCTGAATAGAGAGAAGCAGGAACATCGATGATGCGCTGGTTGGACGAGCCACGGAAACGGAGGTCTTCATCGCGCAGCATCTGAACGAAGGGACCGTCTACCAAGACCTCTATCTCGGACAACAGGCGTCGCTGGTCTTCATGGATGAGTTGCTCAAAACGGAAACCAGTGTAACACCAGATGTCCTTACTGGTGCGACTGTGAATCTCGTGTGCTAATTCTGCAAAGCCGGCTGCCTGATACATGGGATCGCCTCCGGTGAAAGTGACATTGGCGTAGGGGTCGGCCACGATAATCCGCATAATCTCGTCCACACTCATCTCGCGTCCGCTGCCGAAGTCCCATGACTGCGGATTATGGCAGCCCGGGCAGGCGTGGTCACAGCCTGCACAATAGATAGAAGTACGGAAACCGGGTCCGTCCACCATCGTGTCTTCTAAGATGTCGAGTATTCGTAGCATCCCTTGTGTGTTCCGTTACTGGCCAACGGCCTGTCGGTATTCCAGTCGTTTGTTCTGGTATTCTGCAAAAGTATCGGTACGCTTGTCGCATGCTTGCTGGTAGAGCAGCTGGGCTTCAAGCAGGTCGGACATTCTTGATGTGCCTGCCTGATAGTAGTTCCGGTTCAGCCGCAGGTTTTCTTCTGCTTGCTCAATGCCTTTCTGGGCCAGCTGCAGTTGCTGGTAGGTCTCCTGCACACTGTTCCACGCGTTCTGCATTCTGATGAGCAACAGCTGTTCGGTGTCTTCCAACTGCTCCTTTGCCTTCTGATGCTCTATTTTCTTGCGTTTGATGGAATGGGAGCCTCCCCACCAGTCGGAAATGGGAATGCTGACGGTGGCAAAGATCATGCCGAAGGTACGGTCTTTGTCGAACAGGTTATGATAGTTGTATCCTGCACCTACAGCCACGGAGGGAAGCTGCTGACCGATGGCTATCTTGTGCTGGAGGCCAGTTGCTTCCACCTGCTTGTCGAGCAGCTGGTATTCCGGGACAAGTCTTACTCCCGACTCATCCTTCCCTATCGGCAATTCTTGCGATTCCATGGAAAGAGCGGCAATCTCAAAGTCGGAGCCGAGGTTGGCATATTGCCGCAGCAGCTGTTTCATCAGGAAGATGCCGTTCTGAAGTTTCAGTTTCTGGCTGGCCACATCGTTCTGTCGGAGCTGCACCTGGAGCCGGTCGTTAGGAAGGGCTACTCCTGCACGAACAGCCACGTCCACATCCTTGTAAATATCGCTGAGAAAGGTCTCAACGGCCTTTATCGTCTTCATTTTCTCCTGCAGCGTCACCAGCTGCCAGTAGTACTGCTCGGTGGTTTTCTCCACCTCGTTCTCTGAGCGTCGCAGCTGCAGCCTGCTGACGTCTTCGCCCAATCTGGCTAATTTGTTTCCATTGATGATCTGCCCACCTGCGAAGATAGGCTGCATCGCCATGAGCGAGCCGATGGTTCCGTTTTTCATCATGGAGATGCTTGTGGGGTTGGCCATGGATGACAGCACCTCGGGAGGAAGCTGTTGGGAAAGCATGGCGGCTAACGAAGAGGGGATGAACTCTGACGGGTTGACATCCATCTGTGCCATTCCCTTATTGGCATTGAACCACAGACCAGTGCCGCTGATGTTCGGGAAATACTTGGTAAAGGCCTCCTGGCGCTGGTGACGGGCTGCTTCCATGTCAAATCGGGCTGTACGGATGGCGATATTGTTGTTGAGAGCAGAATCCTTGAGCTGCTGCAAAGACAAAACCTTCCCCTGCCCCACCCTACTCGCAGAGGTGGGGGTGGTTTCCTGTGCCGACAAAGTCATACAGGATAATGTAAAGAGTGCAATGATTATCTTTCGTTTCATATCATGCTGTTGAAGTCAGTTAATTAAAGTTTCCCACGCTTATTACTGCCTTGGTCATCAGACGCTGAAGGCGTGACGCTCTGAAAGGGTAGCGGCTCTATTTCGTATTCACTTTCCAATAGATGACAGGGAGCATGGTGACAACGAGCAGGAGCGAGCCTATTCCTCCTGCAAAGATGGTCACCCCCACAGGCATCCAGAACGATGAGCCTGCTATGATCATAGGTACAACACCTACGGCGGTAGTGGCTGTAGTCAGGAAGATGGGAACCATTCGGCGCTTGCCTGCCTCAAAGGCTGCCTGGCGTACAGCCTTGTTGTAGGCTTCGCGGTCTTTTGTCCAGTCGCCATGTTCTCTGACATATTGTTTGATAAGGCTGATGGCGTGTTCAAAGATAAGGATCTCGTTACGCATGATCATTCCCATCAGCGTAATCACTCCCATGATGGAAGTGAGTCCGAGCGTGCGTCCCATGAGTCCGAGACCTATCAGCGCCCCAGGTATCATCAGCCCCAGGGCTGCGATACAGACGGTGGTAATGCCGAACTTCTTGAAGTTGAACAGCAGGAAGAAGAAAATGATGACCATCGCAATAGCCACGCCACCGAATATCTGAGGCATGGCCTCGCCGTTGTATTCTATCTCTCCGCCCACTTCGGACCTTACCCCCTGAGGCAGGTCTATCTCATGCTGCATGATATCCGCTATACGCGACTCCACAGGAGCGGCATAGACGCCGTTGGCAAACTGTGCCGTGACGGTGATACAACGTTCACCGCCTCGGTGCATGATTCGGCTCTCGCTCCATTTGGGTCTGACACTGGCTATCTGACGTAACGGCACGGTGGTATTTGTCCCGCCTGCACCCGCAGAGAGCATCGCCATAGGAGTAACCACACCCAGATTCTCCACGTCCGAGAAGGTCATGTCGGCATCATCCTTCACAATGATGGGCAGCTCATAGTCGCCATCCCATATCTGTCCGACACGCAGGTCATTGGTAGTGGCACTGAGGGCGAGGGCGGCAGTGGTTCGTGTGATGCCCAGCTGTGCCGACGCCACGGGATCGAGTTCTACGTTGATCAGCGGGAAGGGTTGCAGGAAATCGGTGTGTACCCACTCCAGTTCGGACATCCTACGCATATGTTCCATCAGACGCTCGGCGGCTATGTGCAGCGAATCGAGGTTCTCACCATAGAAGCGATATTCCAACTCGGGCACTTCCAGATAGTCCAGCCGTTTGAACCGTACGTAGGCATCAGGGAAAGCTTCGCTCCACTGAGGCTGATACTGCGCCAGCAGCTTCAAGGTGGCATCGTGCGAAGTGGTGTTGACAATGAACTGCGCATAGTTGCGACCTGCCATCTGCGGCGCATAGCACACCATGAAGCGCGGCGATGAACAGCCCACGAAGCTGGTGATGCATTTCACGTCGCTGTCCTTTTGCAGTACGTTACGCAACGAGTCGGCTATCAGACGCGTCTCGGCAATGCCTTTGCCTTCGGGCATGAAAATCTCTACGGCAAACTGGTCGCGGTCGGCAAATGGGAACTGTCTGACCTTCAGTGCCGGAACAATCACTGTCGAAAGCAGCACCAGGACAATTCCTCCCATGATGGTGGCCCAGGGATGACGGAAGGTAAACTCCAGCACTCTGTTATAAGCGTTCTGCACCCATTGGGTAATGGGGTTGGGCTTGTCTGTATTCAGCTTCTCGGGCTTGATGATGAGCACTTCCAGGAAAGGTATCACCGTTACTGCAAGGAAGAGCGACACCATGAGGTTGATGGTGATGGTGACGGGAAAGTCCTCCAGCGCATCGTGGAATGCTCCTGTCATTGTCACCAGCAGCGGATAGAAGATGACGCAGATGCAGAGTGTGGCCAGCATCATCGGCATGAAATACTGCTTGGCCGAGGTAATGGCCGCCTCCTTGGGAGCAAAGCCCTTGCCGAGGTATTCCAAATAGCCGTCTATCACCACAATGGCGTTGTCCACCACCATTCCCAGCACAACGATCAGAGCCGCCAAGGTGACGATGTTCAGCTCGATGCCCATCATATACATGATAGCCACCGAGACGAATGTGCTCAGCGGTATGGTAATGGCTGCCACGATGGCAGAACGCAAGGGGAACAGCACCATCATCACCAGGATGATGATCACCATCGATATCAGCAGGTCGCGCAGGAAATCACGCACGCTTGAACCCACCACTTTCGGCTGGTCGGCTATGCGGGTGATGGTGACGTCCTCGGGCAGCACATTCTGGCGGAACTCATTCAGCACCTTGTCTACAGCCTCGCCATAGAGCACGATGTTATTGCCGGGAGTCATCTCAAGCGAGAGCAGCATACAGGGATGGCCGTCCTGCTCTATATAGCTCTCCTCACTGTCATATTCGCGCACCACCCGGGCCACATCCCGCACCCGCGCCATCTTGCCTGTCACGGGGTCGCTGAAGATGATCTGGTTGGCTATCTCCTCTTCGCTGTTTCCGGTCTCCTCAATATGTATCGGTATCTGCTGGTCATCATCGCTCACACTGCCGCTCATCGTAGTGATACCCTGAGCCTGCAGACGCGAGAAGAGCATCTGCTGTCCTATACCGTAGGCCTGCAGGCGCATACGGTCCACATACAGCGATATCTGCTCTTTCTGTTCGCCGTAGACACGTACGTTGGCCACGGAGGGAATGCGCCGCAGATGATCCGACAGCTGGTCGGTATAGCTCTGCAGCTCGCGGTAGCTGCGCTTGGGGCTTTCTATCGCTATGAGCAGAGCCGAAGTGTTTCCGAAATCATCATTGGCCACCAAGGCCATCACGCCGCTGGGCAGCGACGATTTGAACAGGTTCAGTCCGTGCTTGATTTTGCTCCACACCTCGTCCTTGTTGTTCACCTCGTCGTTCAGCCGTACCATGACTATGCACATGCCGTTCTGCGAGGTGGTGGAGGTCTTGGCACGGTTCACCTCACCGAACGTGAAGAGGTAGCGTTCCAACGGCTTGGCCACCTGCTGCTCTATCTCCTCAGACGTGGCGCCAGGATAGGCTGCTATCACCACTCCTTGGCGGACGGTGAAAGCCGGGAACTCGTCCTTGGGCATGATATACATTCCGTAAATGCCCAATACAAACAAGATGGCAACAATGAGCAGCGATATGGGATAGTGCTCCAAGGGCCATTTAAGCCACGACATCTTCGTTTCCATTGTTCTCCTTTGTCAGTTAAAAGACCACTTCCGTTCCTTCGCTCAGCTTTTGGTAGCCTTCTGTGACCACACGCTGATTCTCGCTCAGCCCGGAGACTATCTCCACCCTGTTGCCAAGGGTCTGACCTATGGTAACGGCTGTGCGGTGGGCTGCAGAGTCCTTGTCTATAGTCCAGACAAAGAGAGTTCCGTCTGTATTCTTCCGCACGGCGGTCACAGGCAGGTTCAATGCCTGCTGCCCAGTTCCCTGCGTACTGAATCGCACGCTTGCCACCATGCCTGGCAGCAGACGGCGATGGGTGTTGGCCACGTGTATGCGTACGTCATAAGTATGTGTCAGCGCATCGGCCACCACACCTTTCTCTATCCGGCCTCCGTTGAAATACTGGCCAATGGCGTCGACCGTGATGGTGGAAGGTGTATGCGTGTTGACGTATCCTATCTCTGCCTCGGGAATGGATACCTTCACCTCTACCGTGCTGATGTCAAGGATGCTGACCACGGCCTGCGAGGGCAGTGCAGTCTCACCGGCACCGATCAGCTTTTTCCCTACGATGCCGCCGACAGGAGCCACCAGCCTGCAGTCGGCAAGGTTCTTCCTGGCCATCTCCAGCTGTGACTTGGCCTGAGCCACCTTGCTCTGTATCTCCACCCACTGTATCTCCGGCAGCGAGCCGTTGTCGTGTAGCATCTGATAGCGCTGCAGCGCATCGTTGGCTTGCGTCATCGATGCCTCCGCGCTGACCAGCATGTTGCGAGCCTGCGTATCGTCCATTTCGGCTATCAGCTGTCCGCGGCTCACGGCCTGTCCTTCGCTGACCATCATGCGCTTCACTACGCCCATGCCCGTGAAGCTCACGGCTGTGGCTTCATGTTCCTCGACAATGCCCACGTACGTCTGGCCGTTCACCTCTTCTTCGGCCGACACCAGCTCTGTCTTCACACGGATAGGAGCCTTCGTTGCCCACTGATTGTTTTGCTGACTGCAACTGCCTACTAGAATCGCTGCCAGCAGTCCTCCTATTACCTTCCTCATTCTTTTGAATTGTTTTTACTCCAAATAGGTATATCCGTAAAGTCCGCTTCTGTAGGTAGAGAGGAACTCCTTGCCCTCCTCCAGGGAGATCTTACCCTGTTTCACGCTCTTGGTCACCCATATTTCGAGCTGGCGTACCAGCTTCTTCGGGTTGTACTGCACATATTCAAGAACCTCCTCCACGGTCTCACCGTCAATGATCTGGTCAATGTGGTAGCCCTCGTCGGTAACAGAAATATGGACGGCAGTGGTGTCGCCGAACAGGTTGTGCATGTCACCGAGAATCTCCTGATAGGCACCCACCAGGAACACTCCCATATAGTAGTCTTCGTTCTTCCTCAGCGTGTGCACAGGCAGCGAGTGAGAGTTATGGCGGTTCGTGGTGAAATTGGCTATCTTGCCGTCGCTGTCACAGGTAATGTCCTGCAGCGTGGCGTTACGGGTGGGGCGCTCGTTGAGCCTTTGTATGGGCATGATGGGAAAGACCTGGTCAATGGCCCACGAGTCGCTGAGGCTCTGGAACAGCGAGAAGTTGCAGAAGTACTTGTCGGCCAGCAGCTTGTCAATCTTCATCAGCTCTTCCGGCACGTGCTTCAGGCTCTTGGCCAGCGCATGGATCTCGTGGCACACGCTCCAGTACATCGCCTCTATCTCTGCCCGGGTCTTCAGGTCGACGATGCCGTGCGAAAAGAGGTCGAGCACCTCTTCGCGTATCTGCTCTGCGTCGTGCCAGTCTTCCAGCACGTTACGCGGCGTGAGGTTGTCCCATATCTCGTAGAGGTCCTTCACCAGCTGATGGCTGTTCTCGTCGGGCTCGAACTCCTCGGGCATCTCCGGCAGCGACGCCGTCTCGAGCACGTTGATCACCAGCACCGAGTGGTGGGCGGCCAACGAGCGTCCGCTCTCAGTAATCAGGTTGGGGTGAGGAATGCCGTTCTTGTTGGCAGCATCGACAAAGGTGTAGATACAGTCGTTGACATACTCCTGGATGCTGTAGTTCACCGAGCTCTCGCTCGACGGCGAGCGGGTGCCGTCATAGTCCACGCCCAGACCGCCGCCGCAGTCGACGAAGTCCACGTTGTAGCCCATTTTGTGCAGCTGCACATAGAACTGCGACGCCTCGCGCAGCGCTGTCTGTATACGGCGAATCTTCGTGATCTGCGAGCCTATGTGGAAGTGGATCAGCCGCAGACAGTCGCGCATGTCCTTCCTGTCGAGCATCTCCAGGGCTTCCAGCAGCTGCGCGCTGGTAAGGCCGAACTTCGAGGCGTCGCCGCCGCTTTCCTCCCACTTGCCGCTGCCGCTGCTGGCCAGCTTGATGCGGATGCCGATGTTGGGACGCACGTTGAGCTTCTTCGCCACACGCGCAATAATCTCCAGCTCGTTCATCTTCTCCACCACGATGAATATCTTCTTCCCCATCTTCTGTGCCAGCAGGGCAAGCTCAATGTAGTTCTGGTCCTTGTAGCCGTTGCACACGATGATGCTGTCGCTCTGGCACTGCATGGCGATGACGGCGTGCAGCTCGGGCTTCGAACCGGCCTCAAGCCCCAGGTTGAACTTGCGTCCGTGCGAGATGATCTCCTCCACCACGGGCTGCATCTGGTTCACCTTGATGGGGTAGACCACATAGTTCTCGCCCTTGTAGTCATATTCCTTCGAGGCTTTCTTGAAACAGCTCCACGTCTTCTCGATGCGGTTGTCGAGGATGTCGGGGAAGCGCAGCAGCACGGGAGCCGTCACGTCGCGCAGCTGCAGCTCGTCCATCACCTCGCGCAGGTCTATCTGCGTGGAGTCCTTGCAGGGAGTAACATACACGTTGCCGGCCTCGTTGATGCCGAAGTAGCTTGTGCCCCAGCCGTTGATATTGTACAGCTCCCGGGCGTCGTCAATTGTCCATTTCTTCATTTCTGCAAAAGGTTTTCAGTTTTCGGGGAATCTATTTTTTTGTCATGCCTCTATTGTCGTACGTAGTTTCTCTACGGTGTTCTTGATCTTCTCGTAGTTGTCCATCAGCGACACGTCCAGATGGTAGCGCGCCTTCTTGTAGAACGGCTCCCGTTTCTCCAGCTGCTCGCGTATGAAGACTATCAGCTCCTCGGGGCTTTTCCCTTTCAGCAGCGGACGGTCAGCCTTGCCCATGAGCAGGTGGTCGTAGAGCACCTCGGGCGAGCAGTCCAGGTAGACCACCTGCCCCTGCCGGTTCATATAGTCTATGTTGTCGAAGAAACAGGGCGTGCCCCCGCCGCAACTCAGCACCACGTCCTCAAACTCGGCCACCTCGTGCAGCATGTTATGCTCTATCTGGCGGAAGCCCTCTTCGCCACGCTCTTCAAAGATCTGCGACACCTTCTTGCGCATACGTGTCTCGATATACCAGTCAAGGTCGTAGAACTGGATGCCCAGCTCCTTGGCAAGGGCTTTGCCTATGGTGGTCTTGCCCGCGCCCATGTAGCCTATCAGGATGATTCTTTTCATAATCGCTGCCAGCACTGATCCTTAACCCTTGTTGATGATGGCCATGCACTCGTCGTAGCTCAGCTCCTTGGCACGCTCGTGCATGCTCTTGGGCAGACGGTAGTTCTTGCCGTCGTAGGCCAGATAGGGACCGTAGCGGCCGTTGATGACCTCCAGCTTGTCGTCTTCCACAAACACGCGGAGGTGCTTGTCGGCCTCCTCCTTGCGGTGTCCCTCTATCAGCTGGATGCACTCCTCCAGGGTGATCGACATCGGGTCGGCGTCCTTGGGCAGCGATGTGTATTTCTTGTCATGCAGCACGTAGGGGCCGAAGCGGCCTGCGCCGATGGTGACGGGCAGCCCCTCGTACTCACCCACCTGGCGGGGCAGCTTGAACAGCTCCATGGCCTCGTCCAGCGTAATGGTCTCCATGCTCATGTTCTTTGGCAGCTGGGCAAACAGCGGCTTCTCCTTGTCGTCGGCAGAGCCTATCTGCACCACAGGACCGAAGCGGCCTATTTTGACCGACACCGGACGGTGGCTCCGGGGGTCCTGACCCAGTACACGCTCGCCCACCTTGTGCTCCGTGCGAGTGTTCATGGCCTTGTCCACCGTCGGCTCAAAGCCCTTGTCAAACGATTTCAGCATTTTCTTCCAGGTCTCGTCGCCTTCGGCTATCCTGTCAAAGTCCTGCTCCACCTTGGCGGTGAAGTTATAGTCCATGATGTTCGGGAAATTCTTCATGAGGTAGTCGTTCACCACCATGCCTATGTCCGTGGGCAGCAGCTTTCCCTTCTCGTTGCCCACCACCTCCTTGCGCTCCTTCTCGGATACAAGCTTGCCTTTCAGCGAGATGATGGTGAAGCTGCGCTCCTCGCCTTTCTTGTCGCCCTTCTGCACATATTCACGCTGCTGGATGGTCGATATCGTGGGAGCGTAGGTCGACGGGCGTCCTATGCCCAGCTCCTCCAGCTTGTGAACCAGCGAGGCCTCGGTATATCGCTGCGGCCCCTGCGTAAACCGTTCCGTTGCCAGTATCTGGCGGCGTGTCAGCGTCTCGCCCTCCTTCAGCGGCGGCAGCATGTGCCCCGGCTCGTTGGCGGCGATGTCGTCGCCAACGCGCTGCTTCTCAAGCTGGTCGTCATCGTCGGTCGATTCACGGTAGACCTTCAGGAAGCCGTCGAATCTCACCACCTCGCCCTGCGCCGTGAACATGGGCAGCGGCGCGTTGGTCTGCTCGTTCACGTCGGTGGTCACCTTGATGTCCACGGTGGTCTTCTCCAACTCGGCATCGGCCATCTGCGATGCTATCGTGCGCTTCCAGATAAGTTCGTAGAGTTTCCGCTCCTGTGCCGTTCCCTCAATGGCAGCCTGGTTCATATAGGTGGGACGGATGGCCTCGTGAGCCTCCTGCGCCCCTTTCGAGCTGGTGTGATATTGGCGCGGTTTGCTGTACTGCTCGCCGTAGAGGCTGGCAATCTCTTCCTTCGACGCATTGATACACAGCCCCGAAAGGTTCACCGAGTCGGTACGCATGTAGGTGATGAGACCGTTCTCATAGAGGTGCTGCGCCACCATCATGGTCTGGCTCACCGTGAATCCCAGCTTGCGGGCAGCCTCCTGCTGCAGGGTGCTCGTGGTGAAGGGAGGTGCCGGTGTGCGCTTCAGAGGCTTCTTCTGCACGCTGTCCACCACAAAGGCGGCGTTCTTGCATTGCTCCAGAAAAGCGTACACCTCCTTCTGGTCTTTCAGCCTGGTGCTCAGCTGGGCCTTCACCTCGCTCTGCGAGCCGTCGGCATTCTGCACGGCAAACACTCCGCTCACACTGTAGAATGCCTCCGACTGGAACGCCTGGATGTCGCGCTCACGCTCCACTATCAGCCTCACGGCCACACTCTGCACACGACCGGCAGAGAGTGCGGGCTTCACCTTGCGCCACAACACCGGCGAGAGCTTGAATCCCACCAGGCGGTCCAGCACACGGCGAGCCTGCTGGGCGTTCACAAGGTTCATGTCAAGGTGACGCGGATGCTCAATGGCTTCAAGAATGGCGGGCTTCGTGATCTCGTGGAACACTATGCGGCTGGTCTTCTCCTCGTCAAGCCCCAGCACCTCGCACAGATGCCAGGAAATGGCCTCTCCCTCGCGGTCCTCATCGGATGCCAGCCACACCTTCTCGGCTTTCTTGGCCTGCGTCTTCAGTTCAGTCACCAGCTTCTTCTTCTCGTCGGGTATTTCGTATTCAGGCTCCAGCGTCGTTTCGTCTATACTCAGTTCTTTTTTCTTCAGGTCGCGGATATGGCCGTAGCTCGACATCACCTTGAAGTCCTTGCCCAGGAACTTCTCAATGGTCTTTGCCTTGGCAGGCGACTCAACAATTACCAGATTCTTCTGCATGATTGCTCAGTGTTTATTTGATTAAAATCCAATATCGGGAACCTCCGTTCAAAGGCGGTTCCACACGTTTCGGGCGGCAAAAGTAAGAAAATCTTTCCCATATACATTATTATATAGGTAAGATTTTTGTTTTTTTAAGGTTTCAGCGCGTTTGCCGCGCCATGCCGACACCGCGGAAAGACGCTTGCACACTTTTATTAGTTCATAGTTCATAATTCATAGTTCATAATTCATAGTTCATAATTCATAGTTCATAGTTCATAATTCATAGTTAGTTAGGGTGACACGGGGACGTACCCTAAAGGGGTGTCCCATCAGCATGCTGGGCGACCCCACGGGGGCGATGTTTGCGTTTCCGTCCTATCCGCAGGTCGTTCCGACCTACGGTTCTTGGGCAAGCCAAGCGAACAAGTTTGAGTCCTGAGCGGTGACGATTTCAGCGTCAGTGGGTTCATTCCTTTTCTGGAGAATCTGAGTAATAACTCATTATAATGTGGAAAAAACAACCGATTGTTCGCCGTTTTTCAGAAATAATCACTAACTTTGCACGCAAAAGCGCATGAGGACGGGCTGCGCCTCGTTTTCGGACCAATCGAAGCCCAAGGGATTCATGCTGTTTCTCCAGATTTTCAACACATGACAGGAACTATTGTAAATACCGCAGCCATCATCGTGGGAACCATCGTAGGAACCGTACTCAGCCGTGGTATCAAGGACAAATACAAGGTAGGACTATACGATGCACTGGGACTGGCATCACTGGCTATTGGACTAAATGCCACCATCACGCACTTGCCCAAGAGCCAGTATCCTGTGCTGTTCATTGTGTCGCTGGCCATCGGCAGCATCGTGGGGACCCGTCTTGATGTGGACGGGCGCTTCCACCGGCTTATAGACAAACGCTCCAAGGCCGCCAACGGCAAGAGCCTGGCTGACGGATTGGCTACAGCCATCCTGCTCTACTGCATCGGACCTTTGTCGATGTTAGGGCCTGTGATCTCAGCCCTCAAAGGCGACCATACCTTCCTGTTTACGAATGCTACGCTCGACTTTGTCAGTTCCACCATTTTTGCGTCTACCTATGGCTTCGGCATGATTCTCGCTGCCCCCGTGCTGTTCCTGTGGCAAGGACTCTTCTACGTGACGGCTCAGGTGTCGAGCCAGGCAATAAGCGACGCATTGATGGCAGAACTGCTCATCGTGGGAGGGCTGATGATTACTGGCAGCGGTCTGTCGCTGCTGAACCTGAAGGACTGCAAGACGCTGAACCTTCTCCCCGCCTTGCTCGTCCCCGTGATCTGGTTTGTGATAAAGGGACTGTTCGTGGTATGACCGTCAATTGACGATTTCCGGAACACACCGCTTGATGTTCACCGGAATGGTTTCTACGGACATGTCTCCAGGAGTGATACGCAATTTCACCATGCAGGCACGGGTATTGAGTGGTTTCTGCTGGTCGAAGATGAAGTTGCCTATGCTATAATAGATTCTATGGCCTTGGAAATCCTCGATGGTCTGTAGTGTGTGGGTATGATGTCCTACTATCACGTCGGCTCCGGCGCGTATGAGCATGTGGGCTTCATGACGCTGCAGCGCAACGGGTTGCAGCGTATGTTCGCCTCCCCAGTGCAGGGTGACGATGATGACGGCGGTGGAGTCGTGCTGGCGCAGGTGAAACACCCGCTGCAGCAGCGAGTCCATGGGCTCCTGGCTGACGCAGGGTTTGTCGGTAAGATAGGCATAGTTCTCGAGTCCCAGCCGCAGCGAGGGTAGGAGCCACACCTTGCGTGGCTGGTCGGCAAGGAGGACGGGTTGTGAGGCTTCGTGCATGTTGCGTCCTGCGCCAAAGGGCATCATCCCTGCTGCCATGATGTTCTGCTTGGTGTCCATCAGACCGTCGCGTCCTTGGTCTATGGAGTGATTGTTGGCCAGATTCAGATGGGTGATGCCATGCTGTTTCAGCGTTGCCAGCCATTCGGGTTCTGCCCTGAAGATGAACCGCTTGAACTGCGGCGCATGGATCTTCGTGGCTGGGCATTCCAAATTGGCAACGACCACCTGGGCAGAACGGAAAACGGAGTCGACGCCCTCTGAAAACAGATGGTCGGCTCCGTAGCGTTCTATGGACTGGCGCACCCCGCGGTCGAGCAGGATGTCGCCAGTCATGACGATATCCAAGGTGTCGGCGCCACGCACAGGCACACTCACACTCAGCAGCAGGCTAACAGCCAGAGCTATAGAAATATTCCTCATTCACCTCGGGCTCTTTCTGCAGCGGTACGATGATGCGTTGCATCCACTCGGGCACTCCCTTGCGCGGATGACCCTCCAACTGCTGCTGCCATTCCTCGTCGGTGAGACGTGGCATGTCTGAGGGTTGTATGAACTCACGATAACTTAGCACAGCACCTCGTGTGAGATACAGGTAACCGCCCAGCTCTACCACGACGTATATCTCGTCGCCACAGCCCACTGCCTCATAGAGGATGGATTTCTCAGGGTTATTGTCGGCATTGGCAGTATAGACGTCAGCCACCAGCGCCACCTTGCGGTCGGCACCTTCTACATCGTCCCAGCCTGAGAGATACTGGTCTTCCTGACGTACGAGGTCAAGGCTGATGTTCTCGAACGTAGAACCGATGTACTCTATCTGACCATATTCCTCGTCGGTAAGCTCCTGTCCGGCGAGTTCTTTCTCGCTGAAACGCAGCAGCATCTCGGCTTCTTCCTTCATGCGGTTGGTGGCCTGATTGGTCTTGTCTGTCAGCATGTTCTCGTCCTCCAGCAGTTTGTAGGTATGGTCGAGCAGCTCTATGGCCTTTTTCCAGAACTTCACATTCGGCTCCACGTAACCCTTCACCACCGGCTCAGGAGGACCGCCGCCACCGCACTCGGCACCCATGGGCTGCTTGGCGTAGAGGATGGCGTCGTGCTTCAGCTCTGCCCACGAAGCCAATGCGGCGTTCAGGTCTTTCTTGGACCATTCGGGGTTCAGCATGAAATAGGGCAGCTGTGCCTGGTTATCCTGGCCTTCGGACATCAGCTTCAGCGCATTCATCCACCGGGTGGCAATGGTCTCGTTCCAGTCAATCTCGCCCATTCGCACCTTCATCTGTTTCAGCTGGGAACCGAAGTCTTTCCATTCGGTCTTCTCTTTCATCAGTATCTGCTCGGCAGCCGACACTCCCATGGCAGCGAAGAAGTCGAGACCCTTGGGCGTGGCACGCTTCGTGGGATTGTTGTCGTAATCCACCATCTTCAGCAGCACTTCGGCATCGGGTTGATAGCGCTGGGGCATCACACAGATCTTGTTGTGGCTCGTACGTTCGAAAGCGGGACGTATGCGTGTCTGCTGATTACCAATCTCTTCCAGCGTGGCTTTTATTGTGCCCATGGCTTGTGGGTCGTTCAGTAGTTCCGCCATCGGCATGCTGGTCTTCTCTACCTCGGCAAGCACCTGTGGCAGGCTCAGGTTGTCGGGTTGTCCCATGAGGAAGGTAATGAACTTGTTGAGCCGTTCGTATTTCTTCAGCAGGGAAGGATCGTTCTTCAGGGCATAGGCCATGACCACAGCTTCCTTCACCTCTTCTTCATGATCCATGCCGAAGCTGGCAGACTGCAGCCACATCATGCCTCTGAAATAGCTCTTCAGGGTCTCGGAACGCGAATAGTGGCCACGTGGACGAAACAGGCTATAGCCGAACATCACCTTCTCATAGTCTTTCATGAACTGGCTGAAGTCGTTCTCTGCTTTCAGCGCATGCTCTACTTCGGGCTCGGCAAGAGCCAGCTGAGCGGGTGTGCCGAGATGTTTTCCCGTGAAGAGGCAGTAAGCCACGTCAAAGAAGGCTGCATTGTGACGGGCCAAATGGGTTGCCAGCTCATCGTCGCCAGCCCCTGCTTCCATGCGGTTCATGGCTTCATACATGTCGTGAGAGAAGTCGGTCATCAGTTGCAACAGATGGGTCTCCTCCAGTTCGCGCAGCATGCAGTCGAAATAGAGATGATAGAGCTGCAGGAAGAGGTCGGTGGTCACAAAGTTGGGAAACTCCTGATAGTCGTTCTTCTCGTAGAGATGGAACAGCTGGTCATAGCTTCCAGGGACGATGGCAAAGCCGTCCTGCCCCAACTGCTGGAACAGCTGTTGGTCAAAGTCCTTCAGTTCCTGGGGATTGGTGAGGTTCAGCATATTCACCCGCAGGCCCTCTTCGGTTTTGAAGTTCTGCTGACGCAATTCCTCTTCACGGGCTTTCAGGCGCTGAATGAACTGCTTTTCCTGCTCGGTGTATTTCATCACATCGACATCGGTGATCATGCGCTGGTAGAAGTCGTAGAACGATTCATCGCCTTTCTGCTTGTACTGTTCCCAGGGCAGGTGCTCATCAAACTCATACATCAGCGAGTCGTACCAGGTAGTAGTGAGGTAGAGACCCCTGATGTAGGAATCCCTGAAAGGCAGTCCACGCTGAGCATCGGGAGCATGGAGCAGCGTACGCACATCGGCCAGTGAGAGACCGCTGATGTCCATGTCGTAGTCAATGCTGTCGTGCAGCTTTTCCACGTCAATCTGTGTGACTGGAACCGTCACTACAGCCTGCTTCTGCGAACAGGCCATGAGCAGACCTGCCGCCATCACTGTAAAAAACAATTGCTTCTTCATTGGCTAAAGATTTTTATTGCTGTTTCTTTGTCTGTTCCTTTTATCAAATGGCGCTCGAAACTCATGCCGAAGCCGCCCCAGACATAGTCTGACACCACATACAGAGAGTCGGTGGTTGATTCCAAGGCACGCAACTTGCCATTCTTGAAACGAAAGTCCTCAAGAATGCCGCCTAACTTCGAACCCAACCACAGGGGACGTGCCTTCTTGTGATTGTCTTTCCCTGACAACGGGACCGACGAGGGGTTGCTTCCAATGACCTGCTTGAAGATAAACAGCCTCCGTGCCTTCTGCGGATAGAACCGTGTGGATTTCACCACGCCGACCATTGCATCCATGCTGCCATCGCCATCGACGTCACCCGTCTGGAACTGATACACAGGATAAGGTATCTTCCAGTCGTTCAACCAGTAGAGGCTGTCGTTTGACTTTTTCAGGATGAAACCGTCGCGCTCTGCCATGATTACCGTAGGCCGGTTCCTTGGCGGACCAGGATAGACAGCAATAGCCATCAACAGGAACAAGGAAAGGAAACTGTTTCTCGTCATGTATAGTTCTCTTTATGTGTACGGCGGTAGGTGACAATCAGATTGGAATCCCATAGCAGGCTGCTCACGGCAGTGCAGTTGGCTGGTAACTGAGGAGCTCTGGTGCCGCCGGGAGCCGTGAGGCGGCTGTTGGTTTCAACACGGATCTCATCCCACAGGTCCTGTACAAGGAATGACTGGATTGTACGGGTACCGCCTTCAACAATCAGCGACTGTACACCGTGGTGGTAGAGACTCTCTAAGTTGACCGGATGGTCGTGGTCAATCACCAGCCGCTTGGGGTCTGAACCCACCCAATGGCGCACGTTCAGTTGCGGGTGGTCACGATCATCAGTGACACGCCCCACAAGGATGGCATCTTCATCAGCCCTCAGCTTGTGAGCGAGCATCTGGGTGAAAGGTGTCGAAATCATCATGGGCTGGTGTTTATTGTCTATGTATCCGTTGGCCGTCTGAGCCCACTTCAGGATGATGTAGGGCCGCCCGTGGCGATGGAAAGTAAAGAAGCGACGGTTCAGTTCGCGACACTCGTCCTCCAAAACACCTACTGTCACTTCAATACCTGCTTCACGCAGTTTCCTGATGCCACGGCCGCGCACCTGGGCAAATTCATCCTCACAGCCCACTACGACACGGCGGACACCCTTGCGGATGATGAGATCGGCACAGGGGGGAGTCTTGCCATAGTGGCTGCATGGCTCGAGGCTGACATAGACCGTGCTGTTACGCAGCAACGGCTCGTCCTCATGACGGACGGAGGCATAGGCATTGACCTCGGCATGACCTTCGCCGTAGCGAACATGGTAGCCTTCGCCGATAATCCTGTTGCTGAGAGGGTCAACAATCACAGCTCCCACCATGGGATTGGGCTTGGCATTCTGCTGCCCACAGGCGGCCAGTTGAAGGCAACGCCGCATATATTTCTCATCGATCAGTGACTGATTCATATTGTCAGGTTTTAGGTGATGGGTGCAAAGGTACGAAAAAAAGTGAAAAGGAGAAATGGTGAAAAGGTGAAAAAAGGTGAAAATCTTTTGTATTGCTCGCGACTTTTCGTAACTTTGCACATTCATAGAAATACGACAATAAGTTATGGCTTGTATTTTGCATATAGAAACCAGTACCGACGTGTGTTCGGTGGCTGTAAGCGAAGATAGCCACGTCATCTTCGAGCAGCACGACGCATCAGGTCATCATGCTGAGAAATTAGGGACGTTTGTAGACGAGGCATTGTCGTTTACCGATAATCATGCCATCCCCTTCGACGCCGTCAGCGTGAGCCAGGGACCAGGCAGCTACACGGGTCTGCGTATCGGTGTGTCAATGGCAAAGGGCATCTGCTATGCTCGAGGGCTGAAGTTGCTGGCTGTACCTACGTTGGAACTGCTCTGTGTGCCCGTGCTGCTGAGAGAGCTGGTCGAGGAGAATGCCTTGCTCTGTCCTATGATTGATGCGCGCCGAATGGAAGTATATGCCGGTATCTACGACCGTGCGCTGAAACCTGTACGCAAGGTGCAGGCTGACGTGGTGACAGCAGAGACCTACAAGGACTATCTGGACAAGCAGCCCGTTTACTTTTTTGGCAACGGCGCTGCCAAATGCATGGAGACCATCGGACATCCCAATGCCCGGCTGATAGAGAACATCGTGCCACTGGCAAAATGGATGCAGCCATTGGCAGAACGCCGACTGATGAACAACCAGACGGAGGACGTGGCCTACTTCGTTCCTTATTACTTGAAGGATTTCGTGGCAAAGATGCCCAAAAAACTATTAAACACGTAAAGATAAGAGATAGATGGAAATAAAAGGATTAGACTACAACACCGAGCGCGAAAAGCTGCTGATGCCTGAATATGGAAGGGAGATCCAGAAGATGATAGACTATGCGGTGAGCTTGCCCGACAGGAACGAGCGTCTGCATTGTGCATTCAGCATTGTCAGGATGATGGAGACGAAAGTCCCTCAGATACATGAAAGCGGCGATTACGTACAGACACTGTGGGATCATCTCTACCTGATGAGTCACAAGCAGCTGGACATTGACTGGCCCTGCGATGTGTCTGGTGCTGAGAAGATACACACGAAACCGGCTCCTATCCCCCTGCCACAGCGCCAGATGAAGCTGCGCCACTATGGCAAGCTGATCATGGAACTGACAGAGAAGCTGAAAACCATGCCGGAAGGTCAGGAACGCGACACGCTGGCCAGGTACACGGCAAACCAGATGAAGCGCGACTTGATAACGTGGGGACATGGTTCGATGGACGACGAGAAGGTGGCTGATGACCTGGCACGCCTCACCGACGGTATCATCCAGCTGGATCTCAACTCGTTCAAGTTTGAAAGGGTGAGCGCTGTCAACGACGAAGCGAAAGGCAAGAAGCGAAAGAGGTAAATCAACAAAACAGGCTGCCTATGGCATCGTTTTTCATAGAAGGTGGTCACTTGCTGAGTGGCGAGATTACACCGCAGGGAGCCAAGAACGAGGCTCTGCAGGTGATTTGTGCCTCACTGCTGACCAGTGAGGAAGTGACTATACACAACATTCCTGATATTCGCGATGTGAACAACCTGATACAACTCCTCAAGGATATTGGGGTAAAAGTATCAAAGAAGGAGAACACTTACACTTTCCAAGCCAAGGAGCTGAACTTGGACTATCTGGAAAGCGATGAGTTCGTACAGAAGTGTGCAGCATTGCGAGGCAGCGTGCTGATGATAGGTCCGCTGTTGGCCAGAATGGGAAAAGCCATCATCACAAAACCCGGAGGCGACAAGATAGGACGCCGGCGTCTGGACACTCACTTCCTGGGCTTCGAGAAACTGGGTGCCAAATTCAACCACATAGAGGGGAGAAACGTCTATGAGATAGCTGCGAAACAGCTGAAAGGAACCTATATGCTGCTTGACGAGGCTTCTGTTACCGGAACAGCCAACATCGTCATGACTGCTGTCTTTGCCAAGGGCATCACCACCATCTACAATGCTGCTTGCGAGCCTTACATTCAGCAGCTATGCCATCTACTCAACAATATGGGAGCCAACATCAGCGGCATAGGCTCCAACCTGCTGACCATTGTTGGCGTAGACCAGCTGCATGGAACCGAACATCGCATCCTTCCCGATATGATAGAGGTGGGATCGTTCATCGGCATGGCGGCAATGTGCGGCGATGGCATCCGCATCAGGAACGTCTCGGTGAAAGACCTCGGCATCATCCCTGAGGCTTTCCGCAGGCTGGGTGTGAAAATCAAAGTGGAAGGCGACGACCTCTTGATTCCCCGCCAGCGCCATTACGAGATACAGTCGTTCATCGACGGAACCATCATGACCCTGGCGGATGCTCCCTGGCCAGGTCTTACACCCGACCTGCTGTCAGTACTCATTGTCGTTGCAACCCAGGCACGTGGCTCAGTACTGTTCCACCAGAAGATGTTCGAGAGCCGTCTGTTCTTCGTAGACAAACTGATAGACATGGGAGCACAGATTATACTTTGCGATCCACATCGTGCTGTTGTGGTAGGACATGACAGGAAGATTACACTGAGGGGAGGACGGATGTCGAGCCCTGACATCCGTGCCGGCATTGCCTTGCTGATTGCCGCCATGAGTGCCAAAGGCATCAGTCGCATTGACAATATTGAGCAGATAGACCGCGGTTATGAGCATATCGAGACCCGACTGAATGCGTTGGGCGCCAGTATCACAAGAAGCGAGAAGTGAAAAACCGGAATCATGATACGAGACGAGGAAGTTTACAAGATAGGTAAGATAGGTAAGACTCACGGCGTGAAGGGAGAATTGTCCTTCATGTTCGACGATGATGTGTTCGACCGTGTGGATGCAGACTACCTGGTTCTCTCTGTGGACGGCATCCTCGTACCATTTTTCTTGGAGGAGTACCGTTTCAAGAGCGACAGCACTGCCATTGTGAAGTTCGAGGATATTAATACCCAGGAACGGGCGCGCGAGCTCACAGGCTGCGATGTCTACTTCCCTCGCCGGCTGGCCGATGATGAAGAGGGAGAACTGTCACTTGGCATGCTCGTAGGCTTTCAGCTGGTAGATGCCAGAAACGGGAAGCACATAGGCCGCATTGCGTCCATCGACGATACTACCATCAATCTGCTCTTTGAGCTGGAGGACGGAACATTGATTCCCGCCTCCGATGACCTTATTACCGCCATCGACCAGAAAAGCCGTACCATTAGCATCAATCTGCCCGAAGGCCTGCTTGGACTGAATTAAGCCTACGTAGCCTCGTGAGAATCATGGTGCTACGTAGCTCGCAGACTATAACTTTTATGGAGCTACGTAGCTACGCAGGCTATAGCTTTTATCCATGAGCTTCAGCAGTTCGGCCCGATAGCCATAGACATCGTAGTTAAGCCCCTTGGTGGCCAGTTCCTTTGCCATGTCGAGGGTGGCATTTCCTTTATAGGGTGAGTCGCGCAGGATCATGCCGAAGGCTGCTACGCCAGCGGCAAAGTGGAATTCTGAGGACGGTGAATGCCAGATTGCGTCTCTGTTGACGATGACCTTCAGAGGTATGCTGTTGTCGGAGAGTGACTTTTTATACCTGAAGTCGAAGGTGGCAATGGGGTCGTCTCCCACCACCAGATTCTTGTTCCAGATGTCGGGAGAGGGCACCAGCTCGTAAAGGGCTGTGATGGTCTGTCCTGCGCCAATCTCGCCTGCGTCTTTCTTGTCGTTTTCAAAGTCCTCGTTTGCCAAGACGCGGTTCTCGTAGCCTATGAGCCTGTATTCTTTGATGTATGCGGGCTGGAAGGTTATCTGGCACTTGGCATCGTTGGCCACACTGTTGAACTGGCTGCGCTCATGCACAAACACTTTCATCATCTCGTTCTCACTGTCGATGTAGTGATAGGTGCCGTTACCGGCATTACTGATTTTCTCCATCATGGCATCGTTCAGATTACCCATGCCGAAACCAAGGCAGGTCATGTAGATACCCTTGCGGGCGTAGCTTTCTACCATCTCGACCAGGGCGCTGGTATTGGTGACACCCACGTTGAAGTCGCCATCAGTGCCCATGATGACACGGTTGTTGCAATTGGGGTCGTAGTTGGCCAGCGCCTCTTCGTAAGCCATCTTCAGTGCTTCACCACCAGCAGTGCAGCCGTCGGCGCTCAGCTTACTGATGGCTTTCTTGATGTCATCGGCCTTGCGGACGGATGTTGATTCTAACAGTTTTCTCACTTCGCCAGAATAGGTCACGATGGAGATGCGGTCATCAGGGTTCAGCTGATCAAGCAATTCCGTCAGTCCCTTCTTCAGCAGATCCAACTTGTCGCTGCTATACATCGAGCCCGATACATCGACGAGGAACACGAAGTTAGCGCGGGGCGTTTCCTGTGACGTCAGCTCCTTGCCCTTGATACCCAGACGCAGCAGCAGGTGTTCCTGGTTCCATGGGCAGTGGCCCACCTCGGCATTAATGGCTACAGTCTCGCCGTCAGTGGGTGAGGGATAGTCGAACGTGAAATAGTTGAGGAACTCCTCGATGCGAACACTCGAGGGATTGATGTCATAACCAGAGGTCAGAGAACGCCGCACAAAGCCATACGATGCACCGTCGGCATCGACAGCGAACGTCGAGATGGGGTGATCAGATGTCGTTACAAAGGGGTTGTCCTTGAAATCTTCAAACTTGTCACCACTTGGGGACGTAGGTTCAGGATCTGCTGCATTAAGAGCTTCGTCATAATAGGGGAATCTCTCACTTTCACGGTAGCCATCGGCTGTTGAACACCCCGTCATCAGCAGACCTGCGGCTGCCCATCCTATAAAGAATGCATTCCTTTTCATTGTTATGCCTTTTTAAATAATCGTTTCTTTGATACTTTTCTGTCTGTGAAACGACCAAGGAAGGCATTCCTTGCACGTCAATGGCGTAAAAAGTGTTAAAACGGACGTTATTTCCTGAACAGGTCCTTGATGCCGTCCATGTCGAAAGCCAAGGTGAAGCGGAGTGTCTGATCCAAGGGATTGCTCTTGGCAGTGGAGATGACGTAACCAACATCGAGCGAGAAGACATTCATGCGGAAACCGCCGCCAACGGTGAAATACTTCAGATTACCCTTCGACTCTGCCTGGTGGTGATAGCCGGCACGGAGCGAGAACTTGTCGTTATAGATGTACTCTGCACCCAAGCTCCACTGAACTTCCTCCATTTCCTCCTTGAAGCCGCCAGGGGCATCGCTGAAACTCTGGAACATACCTTTGATGCTACCGACATCGCTGTATTCGCGGCGCACGCGATCCTGATAGTCGCTGTTGGTCTCGCCTTCCTCCTGACGAGGTACGGTGGGCACGAGCAGCTTGTTGGCATCGGCGGTGATGGTGAAGCGGTTGTATTCGTCGACTGGTACCATGAGCGAAGCTCCCAGACGCAGGTTGGCTGGTATGAACTGGGCTTCCTCATCGCCATAGAACGATATCTTGGAACCGATGTTCGACACATTCATTCCCAGACCTAATTGGCACTCGCGGCTGCCGAGCATAAGGTAGTTGTTGTAGTACATGGACAAGTCGGCGGCAAAGGCTGATGCAGGCTTGGAGTCCTCGCTGTAGTCGTAGCGCAGGTCGCTGTAGATCCAGCGGATGGCAGCAGCTATGGAGAAGTTCTCGCTGAGCATGAGCGAATAGGCGGCGTCGAGCGACATCTCGTAGGGTTTCACCGTCATGTCCTCGCCCTCGCTGGTATACACTTCGCCCAGGGAGAAGTATCGCAACGAACCGCTGATGGCGGAATAGTCGCCGATACGATAGTAACCGGCAAGGTAAGCCAGGTCGATATCGTTCACCAATTGACGCAGCCACGGGGTGTAGTTCAGTGCCACACCTGCACGGCTGATGCAGAAGGGATACTTGGCGGGATTCCAATACTGCGAGTTGACATCGGGGTCGGTGGCAGCACCTACGTCGCCCATACCGGCTGATCGGGCATCGGGGGCAATGGTCTGCGAAATGACAGCATGCTCCACAGGATTGTAGGTGGTCAGCTTGTCATCCGCTCCTGCGGTTACAGATGAAAAGGTGAGAAGGTGAAAAAGTGAAAAACTTATCACCGCACCTCTCGACTTCATAATATCAATAACTCTTTTCATATCTTCTTTGTTGTTATCATTTCTTTTTCTCAGTTTTCACTTTTCCACCTTTTTCACCTTTTCATAATGATCAGTTTCTTGCTTTTCGAAGCATATCCGCTGCCTTCTGTTGAGATACGTACACGATAGAGGTACACTCCAGTCTGCAGCCGGTGGCCTCCGTCGGTAGTGAGATCCCAGTCAACGGTATAGGTACTGTTGGTTGAGACGCCCGACTCCCGGTGCTTCCACAACTGTCGCCCAGAAGTGTCGAAGATGTCGAGTTCCACGTTGATCTCAGCTCCGGCGCGGTCGTGGGTTATGAGGAAGGTGGTATGTGTCTTGGCAGGATTGTCCGTACAGCTCACGCTCACCAGTCCTGGAGAAAGCTGCTTGCTGACGGTGAAATTCAGTTCGGAGGTGGACGAGTTGTTGAGCATGTCCCAGGCACGGAACAGCAGTCTGTGCTGTCCCTCGCCCAGTTCAGGCAGTGTAAAGCCCACATGGCCGCTGCGATAGTCGCCGAAGTCGTACTGGAAATAATCATTAAGATAATAGGTACGCGAGAGCAAACCGTCAACTATCAGTTCCAGGTTGTGTCCTATGCCGCTGCCCGAAGCATTGATACCGTCCTTATCGTTCAGCTCTGCATAGAAGTAGGGTGTGGCATTCACGCGGTCGCCATTGGTGAACGACGGACTGTTCAGGTAGCAATAGATGCTGGGGCCGATGCTATTGTCAGAAGTCAGAGTATCGGCAGTCATATTGAAGTCCTCGCTGCGTCCATGGGCAGTAAGGTCCTTGCCAGTATTGACGGCAAAGAGATTGATGAGTCCTGTAGCATCGCTGTAGGAGATGTCCTTCGGCAGTGCAAAGACAAAGCGGAAACGTCCCTGACGCACACTGTCGCTGCCTGTGTATAGAGTGCTCGGACGGTCCTTGAAAGAGAAGGTCGAGAGAGCAGTATCGTCGTTCATCTTGCAGGTGATGGTCTGCTTGACGTCGCGAACAGTGGCTGTGGCCACACCGTTGAAATCGGTATTACCGTCAATATGTCCGCTCACGGTGACGGTCTTTCCGGCGGGAAGGGTGACGGGCGTATTAGTGGTGTTCAGCGGAAGGCCGTTGATGCTGTCAACAACCATGCTCAAAGTAGGTGCTGCAAGCGTCAAGGCAGGGTCGCCTAGGAGGGTGTACTGTAATTTGTTGGCACTGAGGTCGCTGCCGCTGCTGATGAGTTCGTTCTTGGCCAGTCTGACAGCTTCGCCAATGCTGTTGCGCACACCGTCGGTCCGTCCTAACACATGAGTCATGAAAGCTTTGTTCATGTAGCGGTTGTAGTGTGCGTATACAGTGCGGGTGGTACCAAAGAAGGCGATGGCTCCACCGTGGCTGTTGAGCACCGAGGTCTCGCCGATATTCTCTTCCTGCCCGTCAAAAGGCATGATGTCGCAGGAGGCTGTCACCCAAAGGGGCATTCCCATAGACGACTGGGCAGCAAAGTCGCTGAGCTTGACCACCTGCTCATGGGAAAGACAGTAAGGAGCACCGTGACCCATGTAGTTCATGACGAGCGCTCCGCTCTGCATCTGCTGCTTGATGAGCCTCGTCACATCGGGATAACTGAATCCTGTGGCCGACGAACTACGTATATATGCATCCCAATAGATCTTCTGGATATTGTAGTCAGGATAGAAGTTCACCACGCGGCGTACAACAGATGTATCCATGTCGGCCATGTGCATATTGTTGTTTCCGTCGTCAGCCATGAAGCAGAGAGTGTTCTGCCAGGAACCGGCATAAGCACCAGAGCGATAGCTTATGGCCTTGTCCACCATCACTTTTGCCTCAGCAGCCGTACGCACCGGGAACCGGCCTACGGCCACATCGGCACGGTCGCTTCCCAAGAGCCGTCCACCTTCGCCGTCGTCGAGCATACAGAAGTAGTCGTCGGATACATAGCAGTCGGTCTCGGAGAAGGAATTGTCGCTTTCGTAGCAGAGCAGAAACTCATCGGGATCGTAGTTGCGCCAGGCCGTGGACACCATGCGGTTATCCCATGCACCATCGCCCATGAGCAGCAAGTAACGAGGCATGTCGGCCTCACTCTCGGCACGGTCATAGAGCATCTTCATGTAGCGGCGATAGGCATTGGCATCGGGTGTGCCGCTGGAAAACTCATTATACAGCTCGTCGGCAGGAACAATGTTCACCCGCAGCCCGTCCTGTTCCTTGTGCATCTCGGCCAGACGCTGTGCCTGGGCCAGCATCTGCTGGCTCGTAGGTATGATGATCACCATATCGGCCTGAGGATCGGAATGGTGGTCCTGGTTTGTTATCTGCCCTACAATCTCTGGCACAGGCAGCGTAGCCGTACTCAGGCTGGGCAGCGGAGCAGGCTGTGTAGAGCAGAGCTGAATATAGTCCAGTCTCATGCTTCCCCCGGACGTCTGCCGGATGGTCACCGTATTGTCGGCTTCCAGGTTGTCCATGCTGAAAGTCCACGTCTTCACCGCAGCAGCACTGTAGCTGTCCCGGCCTTCGGGCAGCGTAGAAGCCGACGACGAGACCTTCACCTCCATGGTTCCAGCCTCCTTGCCGTTCACGGCAACGGTGGCTTGGAAGGTGGCGTCATAGCTCATCACCACTGTCAGCTTGCCGGTTGCCGATGAGGCCTTCAGCGAGAAAGTGCGGTCACGTCCTACCTGGAAGAGTGTACTCTCGTAGAGGTTACGTCCCCCGTGAAACCAGGAGTAGTCATCCACCTCGTAGAGAGTGTGATAGTCATTGGCCGAGGGATAGAAACTGCCTACAAACGCGGCACTGTCTACCGTCTGCGGCATCTCTCCGTCCTCCGTCAGGAAGTAGTAGCCATAGTCGCTGTAAGGGTTGCGTGTGCGGGACGTTGCCGTGTTGCTGCTCCAGCCCACAGGACCTACGGCGTAGAAAAGGCGCCGTCCGTCAACATTACAGGTGGGAACTTCCTTCAGGTCATCTGTCTCGGCAAGGTAGTCGGCAGTGAGCTGCTCGGGCTGCCAGGCACCACCATAGCCAAAGACCTTCACCTTGCTTTTGTCGCTAAAGCCAGCCTGACGAATCAGGGAGGTGGATAGTTCATAGACACCCGTCTCCGGCACAAGTATTTTCACCCATCGGCCAGAGGCAAGGACAGAGTGATTGCTGAAGGAAGGGGAATAGTTACGGCTGCGGGAAAGGCCACGAGCAGAGGCATTGGCTGATTGGGGTGTCTGATAAGTCTTCACCATGAAACTCACTAACTTCTGATATTTCCCGTCCCGGAAGACGATGGGACAGAACGAAGCATAGAGCGTGCCTTGGCGGCGTGACACACCAATATATTGATTCACCACAGGCATGGCCGGCGGCAGCTCGGCACCTGCAATCTGCTGATAACGCAGAATGTCGGCCTCCTGCATATCAATGAATTCCGGATATTCCAGGCTGATGGTATAGATGGAGTCGGAATAATGACTGCCCAAAGCCTGCTGATAGGTAAAAAGCGGCAACACGGAGTCTACCCGCACCTCGTCAGCCGTGAGGTTATAGAATGTCTGAGCCTTGAGGGAGGACTGAGGAAGAAGATGGGAAAAAGGAGGAATAAGGAACGAGAAAGTCGGAAGGATAAGGAAAGAGGTGAGCAGCAGTATTCTCAGCTGCCACTTACCACTTAATGCACAATCCTTCAGTTTCCTCATATCCCAATTCTCAATTCTTAATCGTCACTTGCACCGGACGTCCAACACCTGTCTGGACACTCCGTTGGTATCTATCCATCCAGTCAGATGGTCGCCTATGCTCACAGGACCCACGCCAGCCGGAGTGCCTGTGAAGATCAGGTCGCCAGTCTTCATGGTGAAAAAATGCGACACATAGCTTATCAGCTCGTCTATTCGGTAAAGCATATCGTCAGAACACCCCTCCTGCACCTTCACACCGTTTTTCTCCAAGTGGAACAGCATTCTGCTGCTGGGTTCCACCCACTCCCCTATCACTGCCGAGCCGTCGAATCCTTTACTGATGGTCCAAGGCAGTCCTGCCTCCTTGGCCTGCTGCTGTAGGTCGCGGGCCGTAAAGTCCAGTCCCACGGTTACTGCATCGTAGTAGCGGTAGGCAAAACGCTCAGCGATGTTCTTTCCCAGGCGGCTTATGCGTATCACCAGTTCTGTCTCGTAGTCTATCCGGCCTAAGTCGTCAGGTACGAAAAAAGGTTTCCCCGGCTTTTGCAGTGCAGAGTCGGGTTTTAAGAAGACAACGGGTGCCTTTGGTTTGTAAGCTTCACCCTCCATCTCCTGATTGTGCAAGGCATAGTTCTTGCCAATTCCAATAATCTTCATTCCTATATAAAACTTGAAAAGTTGCTATTTATTGTGGGAATCAGCTCTTTTTGTCTTCAAAAACTTCTCGTTTTATCATATTTTTTGTAAATTTGCAGTCGTTTTTAAAATAGAATGTTATGCCACGTAAGACGGACGGAATACTTTTTGAACTACAGCCGCGCCCCACAAAGGGTGAGGACGGTAAGCCACTGCTCTACGCAGAGCCCGTCATAGAGCGCAAGTACGACCTTGACGACATTGACGAGTTCTGTGCCAAATACCGCCACACCACCCAAGGCGAGATGAAACACCTCTTCAGCTTATTGGAGGAGGTCACCACCATGTGGCTGAGTAAAGGCTATCGCGTAGAGACACCCTTCGGCTCGTTTGCCCCCAAGTTGAAACTCGTTGGCGAGCATACCGACCCCGAGAAGGTGCTGGGACGCGACGTGATCTACGGCGGTATTGGGTTCATCCCTGCCAAGCAGTTCGTGAAGGATGCCGACTGTAGCCACGACGGTTTCCGTAGAAAGCAGGGCAGCGTAGGCAACAGCCAGATGCACGACCCCAAGGCAATGGACGAGGCATTGCGCAGGAGCGTACGACACGGATATATCACCATCAAGGCTTTCCAATGGGTCAGCGGCCTGAAATACAAGACGGCCCAAGCCTATCTCGACAGCCTCTGTACAGGCGACAATCCACGTCTGAACCGCTACAAGGAAGGCCGCACTTGGCACTATACCATCCGAGAGACCACTCACACAGTATAAAAACTGGTAAGCAGCGAACGCTGCCGACAATTTCCCCGGCCGCTGCCAATAGTGGCAGCGGCCGCTGCTGATTATTTCCCCGCCCGCTGCGGAATCGGAAGGTACGGCCTTCCTCCCGTTTAGGTACGGGGTAAATCCTTGTTTGGTACGGCCTTCCTCCCGCTCAGGTACGGGGTCAACACCTGTCAGGTACGGGGTTCACCCCCTTTTACCGGCCTCCTCACTGCGAGAAAGGCAAGCTCTATCATCATTCTTCCTTTGTTCAGACAGACTATCAGCCCAAGCACACGCCAAGCTGGTAGCCAGTAGACAGCCGCACGCTCCATCGTCACCTCATTCACACCATGTGACTATTTTGAGCATGGAAATGGATAGGAATGGGCGTATGGAGGCCTTGATTCCTAACTTTTCAGGGCATTTTATTTACATTTTTATCTTGACGGGCTTATAATCTCGGAAATATTATGTAAATTTGCACCATTAAACTATAAATATATGATTATGAAGAAGTCTGTTTTGACAATGATGCTATTCTTGATGCTGTCGTATGGGATGGTGTATGGCCAGCAGTCAGACATCCCATTGTATTTCACAGCCGATGAAGTTCCCAATGGAGTTATATGGCTTCCTAGTCCACCCACCCCTGGATCCTCGCAGTTTATGTATGACATATCTCAGTACTACTGGGGTAAGGAGCAGCGGCGTGACTCACTGCGTGCCAGGAAGGCTATCCGCGAAGCAGTATACAAAGTGCCTGACATGGTGAAAGAGTTCAGCGGAGTGTTCGGCATGGAGATATCCGAACAGAATACCCCTGCCATCTATAAAGTTGTCAACAAGGCGGTTCTGACAATCAGGATGAGTGCAACCAAGCCGAAGGAAAGCTTTATGCGCAAACGGCCCTTTATTTATTTCAATGAATCGACGTTGATGCCCGAAGCAGAGGCGGACCTGAGTGCCAATGGGTCTTATCCTTCAGGCCATACGGTTCGTGGCTGGGGCATGGCCTTACTGCTTTGTGAAATCAACCCAGATGCGCAGAATGAATTGTTTAAACTTGGTTACGAATGGGGACAGAGCCGTGTGATAGGAGGATTCCACTGGCAGAGCGACGTCGATGCATCACGTATGCTTGCTGCCGCTTGCTATGCCCGGCTGCACACCAGCAAAGATTTCCTTGACGATATGGCGGCTGCTATCAAGGAATTCAAGAAATTACGGAAATGAACCATTTAAGCTGAACTTGAATAACGTAACAATTCCAAGAGAAATCATAAAAAACAAAAAAATATACGGTGTTTATTCGTTAAATCATTTATTAATGCGTAACTTTGCGCCGCAAAATGACTTTGCGAGCGCAAAGGGCGCTCTTTTTTTTATTTTTTAGATGTTTTAATTCAAGATGAACGTAATTACAAAGACCCTTCAATTGGCTGATGGAAGGACCATCACCATTGAAACCGGGAAAGTGGCAAAACAAACCGACGGTTCTGTCATGCTTCGCATGAATAACACCGTGCTTCTGGCCACTGTTTGTGCCGCAAAAGATGCAGTTCCCGGAACAGATTTCATGCCTTTGCAGGTAGACTATCGTGAACAATATGCCGCTGCAGGACGTTTCCCTGGCGGATTCACTAAGCGCGAAGGCAAAGCCTCGGACAACGAAATCCTCACATCGCGACTGGTGGACCGCGTTCTCCGTCCACTCTTCCCCAGTAACTATCACGCAGAAGTATTCGTCAACGTCATGCTCTTCTCGGCTGACGGCGTTGACCAGCCCGATGCACTGGCCGGCTTTGCCGCCTCGGCAGCTCTGGCCTGCTCGGATATCCCCTTCGAGTGCCCAATCAGTGAAGTGCGCGTGGCACGTGTGAACGGCGAGTATGTGATCAATCCCACCTTCGAGCAGATGAAGGAGGCCGATATGGACATCATGGTAGGCGCCTCGGCCGAGAACATCATGATGGTGGAAGGCGAGATGAACGAAGTGTCAGAGCAGGATCTGCTCGGAGCTCTGAAAGCCGCCATGGACGCCATCAAGCCCATGTGCGAATTGCAGACAGAGCTGAGCAAGGAGCTCGGCAAGGATGTAAAGCGCGAGTACGACCACGAAGTGAACGACGAGCAGCTGCGTGAGCGTATGAACAAGGAGCTTTACCAGCCTGCCTACGATGTCACGAAGCAGGCACTGGAAAAGCAGGAGCGTGCAGAAGCCTTTGAGAAGATTCTCACAGACTTCAAGGAGAAGTTCTTTGCTGAGCGTGCAGAACTTGCCGACGATGCCAAGGGCGAGATCTCTGACGAAGAATACGAGGCCATGATGGAGCGCTACTACCATGATGTGGAGCGCGATGCCATGCGCCGCTGCATCCTGGACGAGGGTATACGCCTGGACGGTCGTAAGACAACGGATATACGTCCCATCTGGTGCGAGGTAAGCCCGCTGCCCATGCCTCACGGAAGCAGCATCTTCACCCGTGGTGAGACACAGAGCCTGACAACCGTAACACTCGGCACGAAACTCGATGAGAAGCTGGTGGACGATGTGCTCGACAAGAGCTACATGCGTTTCCTCCTGCACTATAACTTCCCACCGTTCTGTACGGGTGAGGCCAAGGCCCAGCGTGGCGTAGGCCGCCGTGAGATTGGTCATGGACACCTGGCATGGCGCGGTCTGAAGGGACAGATTCCCGAGGACTTCCCCTACACAGTGCGTGTGGTGAGCCAGATCCTGGAGTCCAACGGCTCAAGCTCCATGGCTACCGTCTGTGCTGGCACCCTGGCCCTGATGGATGCAGGTGTACCCATGAAGAAACCCGTCAGCGGCATTGCCATGGGTCTGATCAAGAACCCCGGTGAAGACAAGTATGCCGTGCTGAGCGACATCCTGGGCGACGAGGATCATCTGGGCGATATGGACTTCAAGACCACCGGTACCCGTGACGGTCTGACAGCAACGCAGATGGATATCAAATGCGACGGACTGTCGTTCGATATCCTCGAGAAGGCACTCATGCAGGCCAAGGTTGGTCGTGAGCATATCCTGAAATGCATCACCGACACTATCAGCGAGCCACGTCCCGAACTGAAGCCTCAGGTTCCCCGCATCGAAGCCTTTGAGATTCCCAAGGAGTTCATCGGTGCCGTTATTGGCCCGGGCGGAAAGATTATCCAGCAGATGCAAGAAGACACAGGTGCCACAATCACCATTGACGAGGAAGACGGTGTGGGCAAGGTACAGGTCAGCGGTCCCGACAAGACGAGCATCGACGCTGCCATTGCCAAGATCCGTGCCATCGTGGCCATTCCCGAGGTGGGTGAAGTCTACGACGGTGTCGTACAGAGCATCATGCCTTATGGATGCTTTGTTGAAATCATGCCAGGTAAGGATGGTCTGCTCCATATCTCCGAGATTGACTGGAAGCGACTGGAGACTGTCGAGGAGGCTGGTATCAAGGAGGGAGACCATATTCAGGTGAAGCTCCTGGAGATTGACCCGAAGACCGGCAAGTACAAGCTCTCACACCGTGTGCTCATTCCGAAGCCCGAAGGCTATGTGGAGCGTGAGCGTCCTGCCCGCCGTGAGCGTGGCGAGCGTCCTGAGCGTGGTGAGCGTCCTGAGCGCGGCGAGCGTGGTGAGCGCCGTCAACGCCCTGAGCGTGGTGAGCGTCCTGAGCGTGGCGAACGTGGTGACCGTCGCCAGCGTCCTGAACGCGGAGACCGTCGCCAGCGTCCTGAGCACCAGAACTCAGACTTAGGCGACAAACTGGCTGCTTCGCTCCGCAGTGAGGATTTCCTCGATTCCGCTGAGAATCATGAGCCGAAGGACTTCAGTGATGCCCTGGATCACATGGACTTCTAATAGAAAAGAGGTATAGATAAAAAGGCTGTGCACCAATGATGATGCGCAGCCTTTTCGATTATTGCCTAGGCCAACTACGTTCCGCTCAACACCATGTCTATTAGCTCCACCACGTCGGTGACATCCACTTCGCCATCGCCGTTGATGTCGCCTAATATGTTTTCGTCGATAGCGCCAGCCTCACCGGGATAGTCCACCCAGGTATAGTCTTTTCTCATCAACACATTCCAACCTTTTCTCTTGGCAGTAGCAACCTGAGCTGTGGTCATCTCATTGCCGGCAGGTGTTTCATTAAAGAAAACTTGCAGTGTTCCATCCTTGACAATGGGCAGGCTCTTGACAAATTATATCATGCCCGCACCACGTATGCCATTGATAAGATGGCGGTGTCGGAGTCAATCATACCTTCTTTCGAGGGACGTTTCCGATCAGGAATTCCGATTTCCATTCACTAAAATGAGGAAGAGCCTTTGAAACTGACACAGAAGGAAAACGTAGACTCACATAAGAACATTCAAGGTATGACGTACCCAACAAGCATGATGTCTGTTATTCAAAGAACTTTTATCTGTTCCAAAGTAAGACCCGTATATTTTGCTATCAGTTCGTCCGGCATACCGTCTGCTCTCATGCGGCGGGCATTCTCACGTTTGTTTTCTTCTATGCCCTCCGTTCTGCCTTCCGCCCGGCCTTTAGCCAATCCTTTAGTCATTCCCCGCTCAAAACCTTTGCTGGTAGCAGTACGGAAGGCTCCGTCCATATCGTAGTAGACCTTCTCACTCTCCCAGTATTTGGCGTACTCTTCCTTTGATAGATTGGCCGTCTCTGCCACGTCGAAGAACTTCTTGAAGATGCGTTCTTGCAAGGCCTTTGGCCGCTCCAACAGACGGGGCAGGTTCTTCAAGGCATAGAGCCACTTGTCGAAGAGCGTTTCCAGCTCATCCTCTGTCTTCTTGAACTTGGGCATCTCCAAATAGATGTAGGTCAGGTTATCGTAAAATACTGTTTTCTTTTCCACATCCATCAGCTTCACTACATGGTGATAGTATTCCTCGTCATCCTTGTCCTCATCGAACACAAAGTCTAGGATGCCAATCGTGT
>JAEEQB010000073.1 GCA_016285075.1 Prevotella sp. | reverse complement strand
TGCTACTTCAGCAGGGGAGTTGCTGTAGACGGTCTTCTGGTCGTAGTCGCCTTTCGTCAGCCGTACGCATTGCCCGTTGATAATGTCTATGGCGGGTATCAGTTCTATCATTTCTTTTTTTTCGTTGCTTCGTTATGACGTTATAACGTTATATCGTTATTACGTCGTTTCGTTATTACGTCGTTTCGTTATTTCGTTATTTCGTTATTTTGTCGTTTCGTTATTTCGTCACTTTAATCCCATCTCCATGAAATTCCTTAGGATCTGTTCGCCCACCTTGCCGCTCTTTTCCGGGTGGAACTGGCAGGCGTAGAAATTGTCCTTGTGCATGGCGGCAGAGTAGGGGAGTATGTATTCGGCCGCAGCAGCCGTCTCTTCGCAAAGGGGCACGTAGTAGGAATGAACGAAGTACACATACGGCTCGTCGCCCAGTCCTTCGAACAGCTTCTCACCGGCTTTGCAACGCAAGTTGTTCCACCCCATGCAGGGTACCTTGTCCTCATGCTTCTTCGGCTGGAAACGCTTCACCTCTGCATCGAATACGCCGATACAGTCCACGTCGCCTTCCTCCGAGTGCTTGCACAGCAGCTGCTGGCCTACGCAGATGCCGAGCACCGGCTGGCGTAATGAGCGGATGACCTCGTCCAGCCGGCGGGCTTTCAGATACTCCATGGCTCCGCGAGCCTCTCCTTGTCCAGGAAACAGCACACGGTCGGCCTTTGCCAGTTCCTCAGCATCGTCTGTCAGCATCGGCTCTATGCCCATCCGTCTCAGGGCGTTCACCACCGAGTAGATGTTTCCTGCGTTGTATTTTACTATTGCTACGTTCATGAGAAGATAATCGTTTTGTTCTTATACGTCAGTATCTTGCGTTCTATGTGTTTCTGCACGGCGTGGCTCAGCACAATCTTCTCCAGGTCTTTGCCTTTCAGCACCAGGCTCTCGGGCGTGTCCTTGTGGCTTACGCGGGTCACCTCTTGCTCAATGATGGGGCCGGCGTCCAGTTCTGCCGTCACATAGTGGCTGGTGGCACCGATAATCTTCACGCCGCGCTCCCATGCCTGATGATAGGGCTTCGCGCCCACAAAGGCCGGCAGGAACGAGTGGTGGATGTTGATGATGTGGTGCGGGTACTCTGCTATCATCTCGTCGGAGATGATCTGCATATAGCGTGCCAGCACAATGAACGAGATGTCTTCTTTTCTCAGCAGTTCCAGCTCTGCCTGTTCCACCTCGGCTTTGTTGGAGTGGTCTTTCTTGATGCTCCACACATAGTAGGGAATGCCGAACTGCTCTGCCACATAGCGCAGGTCTTCGTGGTTGGACACGATGCAGGGTATCTCGCAGGCAAACTCGCCGGCCTTCCACCGTGCCAGCAGGTCGTACAGGCAATGGCTCATCTTCGACACGAAGATGGCCATCCTGGGGCGCTTGTCGCTGTAATAGAGCGAGAACTTCATCTTGTAGCGCTGGGCATAGAGCGTGGTGATATATTCGTAGATCTTGTCGCGTGGAATGAGGAAGCCGTCGAGTTCCCATTCTATGCGCATGAAGAACATGCCGTCCTGCTTGTCCACATACTGGTCCAGGTAGACGATGTTCCCTTTGTTGTCGGTGATGAATCGGGTCACTTCTGTAATGATGCCCTGTTGGTCCGGGCAATGCAGCAGCAGTATGGCTGTCTGCTTCTTAGCCGTTTCTGCCGGCTCGTTTGCTTTCATTTTTTCTTGTACCTTATTAATTACAGGCTGCAAAGGTACAAATAAATGAGCGAAAAAACAAATTTCTTCGCTCATTTTCTTTGATAACCTATGTCGTTCTTAACGTTTTACCGTCTTCCTGTTTCCACGGATATAGATTCCGCGCTTCGTTTTTGTTACGCGGCGTCCCTGCAGGTCGTACAGCGGAGCGTTTTCCCTGTCGGCAGATACGGTGCTGATGCCTGTGGGGTCGGCTTCTACGGTAAGCACTCCAGAAACGTAGGTGATGGTATAGTTCGGGGCTTCGGCACCGCTTACCACAATATCATAGGTCCCTGCTGGGCTCGTCTCGTCGGCTTCGCAGCTTACGGTGGGTTTCACCGTCACCACGCCTTCTTTCTCGCCGTTACGGAATCCCTTGTAGGTCACCTCGAATTCCGGGTTGGGCTGTCCCTGTTGCCGGGTATAGCTTTGGGCGGTGACGGTGAGCGGGGCAGGCGTGATGGTGAACACTCCCTCTTTCAGCACGACTCCCGGCGTGGTGATGGTGCCTTGCAGGATGGTGATGGGGTAGGTGCCTACCGGCAGCATACGGTCGTTCACAGCCTCGCAGACGCACTCGGCCTCACCTTCTATCGGAGCACCTTCCACCAGCACGTTGATCGATGCCGCCATGCGTCCGTACTGCCTTGAGGCTTCTGCGGTTACCGCCGGCTTTCCTGTATATTCCATCACACGGCACTTGGCTGTCCAGTCTTTGTCGTCCTGGTAGGCAGGAACCATGGCGGCAGGCACGAAGAGCGTGCTGTTGCCGGGAATGCCATAGATACCCATGGGTATGAAGTGCTGTTCGCCCAGCATCACGATATATTTCAGCATGCTGCATCCCGAGAAGGCATAGTCGCCTATGCTGGCTATGCTGGCGGGCAGGGTGATGTTGTGCAGCGACGCGGCATTGCGGAAGGCGTTTTTCGGCAGTTCGGTGATAGAGGTGAAGTAACGCAGCTCGTCAAAGTTCTTGATGGAGGTATTGCCGCTGAACGCCTCGCCAATGGTCTTCACGGCAGCCGCTTCCTCACGGCTCAGTTCTCCGTCGCCGTCGGTGTCCCAGTTCAGCAGGCACACGTTGCGCACCCTGTTGTCGCTGAAGGTGATGTAGTGCAGCTTGTCACGTACCGCCGCGATGGCCTGCTGCATGTCCTCCTGGGTGCTCTCTATGTTGTCGTAGACATCCTGTTCGGCCTTCACGTCGATGTCGCTCTGCCTGGCCCTGGCCAGAAGCCCTTCCAGCTCGTCGGTCAGGGCGTTCGACTGCTTGGCAGCCTCCATGTCCTCGGCGGTGACAAAGGCCCACAGCGTGCCGCTGCCCTTCACGTCCCAATAGAGCCCGTAGGTGGGACTGGCAGCGCTGCTCTCGTGCGATTCCTCTACACCCAGGTACTCGTCGGCCACGTGGGTGGCATCGTTCTCGGGCACCTGCAGGGTGTAGATGTTGCTGCCAACGTCGGTGAGTTTCCAGTAGGCCTTTGCCGACAAGGTGCCGTCGCCGAAGCAGGACTTCACGCCACTGCCCACCTTGGTGTCGGTGCTGGTGCGGAAGACGATATTGCCGTTGGACTCGCTGAGGTAGTAGACCCCTTCAGCCATAGTGCTCGTGCGCTTGAACTGGTACTGCTTGCCCTTGAGGGCCACTACCGACTGCGTGCCGTAGGCTTCACCCATGGTGACATACTTGCGGGTGGAGAGGTTCATCACATAGCCTTGGACATCTGCCGTGACGGGCGACCGCTTGGGTTGCACATGGCCCCGCACCTCGACTATCTGTCCGAAGTCCTTCCACACAGGAGTCTTCTCGTAGAGCTCCTTGGTACCGTAGGGCACCTTGAGCGTACACTTGTCCAGTGGCACGTTGCCAAACACGTTGCTGCCCAGCTCGATGCTGGCCGGGTCAACCACCATCACCGTTATGGTGCGAAGTGCTGTACATCCCTCAAAGGCATCCTCGCCAATCAGGTTCACATTCTCGGGTATGTTGATGGCAGCCAGCTTCTTGCAGCCTTTGAAGGCGTAGTAATAGATCTTCTCTATTCCTTTCGGTATGACAACCGTCTCAAGGTTGGTGCACCCCTGCATGAAGTTGCCCTGTATGGCCTGAGCGTTGGTGAAATACTGCAATTCGTCGACCTGCACCAGCGATGTGGAGTTCATGAAGTTGAACAGCCATCCGAAATCCGCCACCTCCGAGGCCTCCTTGTAGCTCAGTTCGCCGTCGGTGTCGGAGTCGAAGTAGGCAATGCATTTCTCGCGCACCTCCTGGTGGCGGAACTCCATGAACTTCAGTTTCTTGCGCAGCAGGCTCTGTGCGGCTTGCAGCTCTTCTATCGAGCTGTCCAGATTGTCGTATACAGCCTGTTCGTCGGTCACTATCAGGTCGCGTTTCTTGGCTGTGGCAAGCAGCTTGGCCAGCGTCTCGGCCTCGGCAAACGACTGGGCGCCCTGCTCGTCGTAAGGCACCAGCTTCCACTTGCAGTTGTCCAGGTTGTCCTCGCTCACGTCCCAGTACACGCCATAGGTGGGCGATGCGGCATTGCTCTCGTGGTCGGTCTGTACGCCCAGCCACAGGTGCTTCTCGTTGTTCGAGGCGGTAGGCTTCTGGATGATGTATGTCCCCTCGTCGGCCTGCTCCACGCTCCAGTAGGCAGCGTCGGTGAGGCTCTTGCCGTCGACGAAGGTGGCGTTCACGCCCTTGCCCACGTTGCCATCGTTCGATGTGCGGAACAGGTATTTCCCTTCGTTGCCGGTGTCGGGCGAAGTGATGTAGTAAATGTTTGCCGCTTTGTTCGATGGGTGTGTCATCGTAAACCGCATGGGCTCTGTGCCTACTACGGCCTGCGTCTTGTAGGCCTCGCCGCGTGTCAGGTAGCGGCCGGTACCCAGATGGTAGAGGTAGTAGGTCTTGTCCGACTCAAGTCCGGCAAACTTGCCGCCCGAGATGTCGCGGGTCTGAACAATGTTGCCGAAGTCCTTCCACTGGTCGGTTGTCATGTAAAAGTCTTTTGTACCTTGCATCACGTGCAGCGTGGCAAGGCTCAGGTTTGTCTTTCCGAACACGTCGGCCGACATGGCTATGCGCTCGGGCTGATAGGTGTTCACGGTGAAACTGGCAAGCTTCGTGCATCCGGCAAACGCCTCCAGTCCCATCTTCCCTACATTGACAGGCAGGTTGATGGAAGTAATGGCAGCGCAGTTGCGGAAAGTATAGTCTTCTATTGCTTTGATGCCGTCAGTCAACTCGATGGCAGTCAGTGCCTTGCAACCATCGAAGGCTGCGCTTCCTATCTCGCTGATGCCGGTGGGCAGGTTGAGCTGCGGCAGCTTGGCGCAGTCCTTGAAGGCACCATCGCCAATCTTCTTCACCCCCTTGGGCAGTCGTATGGAAGCTAGCTGTGAGCAGCCGTCAAAGGCATGGGCACTGATCTCGGTGAGCGAGGTGAAATAGTACAGCTCGGGGAATGTCTTGATCATCTTGCCGGTGAAGGCGTCGTCGATGGAGGTCACGGCAGCTGCTTCGTTATAGGTGATCTTGCCGTCGCCGTTGGCATCCCATTTCTCCAGACAGATTCTCCTGACGTTGGTGTCGCTGAAAGTCATGGCTTTCTCGCCGTAGTTCTCGGGCTCTATGCCCACGATAATCTGTTTCCAGCCGTTGTAGCCGTCCGCACTGCCGCCGATGCCCTGTCCGTCTCCAGGCGTCAGATTGGTCAGGTAGTAGTAGCCGTCGCTCTGTCCGCCCCATCCCCAGTTGATGTGGTAGTGCAGGTTGCCGTCGTAGCCGTCGGCAACGAAGGCGTGGCCCACGTCGGAATTGGCACCGCTCACGTAGACAGGGCGTCCGGCCTGCATCTCGGCGTAGACTATTCGGTCCCACTCGTCGTCGCTGGTCACCGTCGTGTAGTCTACATACCTCACCGACTTGCCATAGCCGAAGTATTTGGCGAATGCCTCGTAGGCATCGTGCGACTGAGCACCCGACGAGGAGTTGGTGTAGTCCATCTTGGCTGCAACGCCGCAGTACAGCATCAGCTGGGCCACGGCCTTCTTCTGCAGGTCGGAGGCCGAGCTGTAGGTGTCTTTCATGTTGTCCCAGTCCAGAGGAGCCCCTGCCTCAATGCCGGGCACGCTGATGTTCTTGGTCCATGTCGAGTAGCCCGGAATGGCAGCAGTGGTCTCCGTGACCGACTTCTCGCGCTGGTAGTACAGAATCTGCGCCATGGCCGTTGCCACGCAGCCTGTCACCGAACGCCTGCCGGCGTCCAACGGACACAGGTCGTTGTAGGGCGAACCCTGGCTCCACTTGCTGCTCATCATCTGTTCCACCTTGGGGTGGGTGGGGGGCACCCTGCTGGCGCGGGCACCCTGCTGAATGGCTGCTATCTGGCGTGCATAGCCGTCGAGCCACTCCTGCATGGCGGGCGGCATCTGGTCGTAGCTGAACGCACCCTCGTCGCAATAGCCCAGGATGGGCTCTGTCTGGTCGTCACCCGACACGATGATGAATCCCTCGTTCGTGCCTTTGTCAAACACATAGTATTCGTTCATGCCGTTCGACGGAGCCTGGCGGCGTCCGGGGGACAGCATGCGGGCGTTGTTTACTGGCGTCAGCCGTCTGGCGCTTTTCTTCTGCCTCAGCAGAAAGGCTTCAGCCTTCTTCTGGGCCTGTTCACGTGTAATGGGTTCTGCGCTGGCTGAAACTACCGCCAGCATCATAGCAACTACGCTGATTAAATAGGTTTTTATCATGATTCAAAATATGTCTTTAGTTGTTTCTTTCAGTTTGCAAAATTACGAAAAGTCGAGGGCAAAACAAAGAAACTCGTTTCTTTTTTTGCCGAGACGAAGTAATTTCTCCATCTTTTGATGGCAAAATTACGAATAAACGAGTGAAATGCCAAAGGAAAACGCATTTTTCTTTTCATTTACGAGTGAAAGTAAGTTCGGCGAAGCCATCATTCCCCCTTATTACTGCCTCGGTCAAAGTCCACATGCGTCATCAAGTCCTCTTCCCAGGCATGAGCTACCGCAAGCTTGAATGTCAGCACCAGCACGCGCTTCCACCCCATACGCCGTGCCAGTTGGTAAGTGGTAAAGGTCTTACCAAAGCGCATCTTGCAGTTCCAAAGGAAGTGAGGCACGCGACCGGCTTCCGTGGGAAATATTTCTGTGTTGTTGCCATAACCTTATCGTTTTGGTTGTGGCACTCAATGACTAAAGTTCTTCGGGGAAATATTTGGAAAGGAAGTCGTGTGGTTCCAACACCTCAATAGTATCTGCAAACACGAAGTCCTTGACGTTGCGTGTCACGATGACTTGTGCCCCAGCCTGCTCGGCAGCAAAAAATTGTAGAGCATCTTCAAAGTCTTTGGCTTCGATGGCTAATGCCCTGTCAACCGCTTGTTCGCCAACGGGAACAATAGAATAAAACTCTCTACTAAGTTTCATTATCTTATAGAAATCTTGTAGAGGTATGGCTTTCCTCGAACTGTATTTTATATTGGCTATAGACAAATCAGAAACTTGCATATCAACACATCGATTTGCTGCCAATCTAAAAATGGCGTGAGCTTCCTTCACCCCAACTGGTCTCCTCTCTATGAAATCAAGGAAAACGTTTGTGTCGATAAATACTGTCAGCTTATTGCCCATACTTCTCTAACAAATATTCTTCCTTGTCCTTCTTGAAGTCAACCGTCTGGCAAGCAGAAAAAGCACCGCATAATTTGTCTACCAACTTCAAGCGTCTCTTTTGATCAGGAGTCAATACTTCTTCTTCTTCTTCTTCCGCTGGCTTTACTATCTGCCTAACATATAGCCACATGTCTTTCACCTTCTCTTCGCTGGATTCATCCATCTGATTGATCATGTGAACCATATCATTCTTCATTTCACGTACAGTCATAATCGCATATTGTTTAATAATCGTTGCAAAGATAATTACTTTTCCCGATACTTCCAAATAAATCTATCAAAAACTTGTCAAAGAGCGTCTTCTCTCAGGACTCGAACTTGTTCGCTGGGCTTGTCCAAGAGCCAGGGGTGCCTGCACCCTCGCCGCGACAGCAGTAGAGGCCGTCATGGCGCACATGCGAAAGATGAATAGGATTACATTTCGAGGTGTGTTTATGTCAATCAAGAATTAGAGAGATTTGTCGAAGACCCACTGACCGTAAGGGAGGTAATTAGAGAAATGATTCAATTTGTAAGACCCAATCAGATTTACTTTTTTTTGATTGCATTTTTTCGTTTTTACCTACATAACTACATACTATTGATGTATCTTGCTCAATATTAATAGATTATCTTGATTACTGACCTACATATTAACTACATATCATCTACATATAACTACATATCTCCTATATATAACTACAAGTTTCCTACACAGCAACTACATACATCAAGCAGGCTGAAAGCAAATAGTTTAACCCCATTTCGTTCAAATAGCAACAGGCATTCATGTTATCTTATCCTTAATGCAAGTACTATTTTCTCTAGAGAATTTGACGCTTTGAAGCCTGTTCGGCAATCGAAAGCCCCCTTTGTGCTATGAAAATCTCTAGAGAATTTATTGGCCTCTCCTGTCCTGAATAGTTGCGTAGTAGTATCTTTCATTGTGCCAGAGCCCATTAAAACTATTGGAAGTAGCTGTTTTGTCTGGCATTTCATGAATGGAAGTTTCGGCGACAGAAGGAGCGTTTCTCTTCAAGCAGTCTATGACCTGGGTTCAAGCAATCATTCAAAACAATCCAAGCAATTTTAGTGACATTGCGTGTGGTTATATGTAGATAGTATATAGATTATATGTAGTTATATGTAGTTAATATGTAGTTTTTATGTAGGTGGAATTGTTAGTTAAATTGCTTATTTCCAATACTATAAACATAAACCATGTAGGTATGTAGGTGCTTTTTAGAATTTCAGCCTTAGCAAATAGGAAATGGATTAGCTTGCCTTATATGGACGAAGATAGACTTAATAACAACATGAATACGTTTATTTCTAAAAGAAACTTATAATTTTGGATTCTTTTTCACATTATTCATCTTTATTTCGTACCTTTGCATCAAAATGACGAAGAAGTGCACCACAAGGCATAGTTCAAACAAGTTTGGCTCTGCTCTCGCTTGCACTATTTTGTCAAATCTTTCTGCCTTTTGTGGCCGTGAAGTCCTCTGAGGAGGATGGAGCCACTAGGTGGAGCACTACATATTGAAAGGCGTTACTGACGCTTTGTTTTTGGTCGTTTCGAAACTACCACAATCGAACTGAGGACAAGAACATTGCAGGGGTAACTCATCGGGGTGTGTATATCAGGCTCCGTAGTGTGCTGCGAGGATCGGGTATCCTCAACGCACACTTTACGGTGTACCTATATACTCCAGCGTGGGTGTTTCTCTGTCTGTTTTCCTCATAGGCTGTGGTAGGCCTCGAACGACAAACAGGCAGATGCAAACACCCACGTTTTTCTTATGTAGCTATCACATGTAGTTGAACCTGTTCGCTTTGGGTGTATGCGAACACCTCTTAATTGTGATGGCTAAGAACCACTACTTGAGAGACTAACAAAACGAAATGAAGTAAAGGAAACATTGCGTCTTTGACATCCTTGATTGGCTGATTAACCAGAATTACGACCTCAGGAAACACATCAGTCGGACAAGCAGCTGGATGTTTGCGCTCATAAGGGCGTGGACAGTTAGATCGTTGTCTGATGTGGGCCGTCGTAAGCCTTGGTTGAACACATCTTTCTCCCACGCCCCCTTTCCGAAAACGAAGAGAGGGCTTTTTCATGTCAAAGAAGAAATATCACAAATTGCCTCAACATGAGGTTATAAGAGTATTTGAAGGTTTTGCTGGATATGGTGGAGCATCATTTGGATTAAAACGCTCAGGATTGAACTATCAGGTAATTGGTATGTCTGAGTTCAACCCGTTTGCTAGCAAATTGCTTGAAGTAAATTTTCCTAGCATAAAGAACTGGGGTGATATAACAAAGATTAACCCAAAAGAACTGCCAGATTTCGATATGTTTACTGGTGGTTTTCCTTGTCAACCATTCTCTTCTGCAGGAATGCAGATGGGAGAAGATGACAGATATGGTAGAGGTACGCTGTTCTACGAAATAATGAGGATTTTGAAAGAGAAACGTCCAAAATACTTGTTGCTTGAAAATGTAAAAGGCTTTACAGCCAAGAAATTTGAACCCACAAGAAATCGCATAAAAGAAATATTACAAGAATTAGGCTATGGAGAACTACAATATGCTGTCCTTAATTCATGTGATTATGGAATCCCCCAGAATCGCGAAAGAATATGGATGTTTGCAATGTTAGGTGGGGTCCCAGAAGGTTTCACTATTGTTCCACCCAAAATTAAATTAACTAAAAGATTTGGAGATTTCCTAGACGCAAACGCGCCTTCATATCTATATCTTTCTCAGGCACAAATAGCTCATCTTAAAGAAAAACATCACATAGATTCCTTTGTGGTTGAAGAACCTTTGTGCTTTGATGTTTACAACAAAAAAATAAAAACTAATGCATTAAGTATCACTATTACTCAGCCAGAACATAATAGTTTACGTGTTATTGAAGTTCCAAAAGAAGATGGTTTGGAAATTGTAAGGAAAATGTCTGTCGATGAACAATTTAGATTTATGGGATTTGAAGATGGCGAATTAAATTATGCAGGACAGTCATATTCCCAATTATCAACAAGAGCAGGTAATGGTTGGGATGTTAATCTGGTAGGAATATTGTTGAACCATATATTTAGTCAGGTATTATGAATTTAGATTTAGGTTCTTTCGCGTTTGGTACATATCTTAATGTAGGTACGGGTACCCCGTCATGGGGAACTGCCTTGGGGCAATCAAAGCCAGCTTATAAATTCACATATCCAGGAGCAGAGATAATACTAATAGGTATGATATATTGCTCTGTACCAATGGATAGAGTAAGTCTGCCATTAGGGAAAGGTGGGCGTGTATTTCAAGCATCAGAACTTGATGAATGTCAGATTGCTTCTCTTTTTAAAAAAGTCTATATAAATGGCATCCGAGTTGATTATCCTTTTGTTATGGTTCTTATAAAAGAGGATTCTGATAGTCACTCAGGGAGAAAGAGTATCAAGTATTCTGATAAAAATGCATATAAATATGGCTCAGAGCAATATTCAAACGCAGAGTTTATTCGTCATGCGCGAAAAGTCTTGGGATTAGAAGTAGAGTCGTGTTGGTTTATATATAACATTGAGGTTTACAACCAAGATGAATTATATATGTCTGCTATTATAGTCGACAAAAATAAATCAGTTGAGTATACGAACTCTTCAGAACGCCGCAATGCATGGCTAGAACTTATTGAAGCAGAAGACAACTCTTATGATCCGGACAAAGAATATAAGAAAGATATAGACAATATTCTTCTATCAAATTCTATATTTCGTCCTTATATTACCGCTATCAGATCCAAACCGTTTTTATTGTTAGCAGGTATTTCTGGCACAGGCAAGAGCCGCATAGTTCGTGAGTTGGCTCGTGCTTGTTGGGAGGAATGGACCGAGGAATACCAGGCTCAGAAACCAAGAAACTTTGAGATGGTTCAGGTGAAGCCTAACTGGCATGATTCAAGCGAATTAATTGGTTATGTGAGTCGTGTTAGTGGAACTCCAGTTTTCGTGGCTGGTGTTTTTTTGAAATTTGTTGCTAAAGCCTGGGAAGAACCCAATGTCCCTTATTTTCTTTGCTTGGACGAAATGAATCTTGCTCCAGTAGAACAATATTTTGCAGAATATCTTAGTGTAGTGGAGTCAAGGAAAAGTAAGGAAGGAAAAGTTATAACAGACCCAATCTTGGAGAAAAGTGATGAAGACTGGTATTATCCACTCATCATACAACTGACCCAAGATGAAGATACCAAGAAAAAGTTCTTGACTGAAGGCATCAGTATTCCCCAAAACCTTATCGTTGTTGGTACAGTCAACATGGATGAGACGACTTTTTCATTCTCTCGTAAAGTTCTCGATAGAGCTATGACGATAGAAATGAACGAGGTAGACTTAAGGGGAGGCTTGTCAGAACGATATGAGCGGATAGGTAAACTTGGTGAAACAGAGTTGATAGGTACTGCTGTTGAAGGCGTTGATGTATATAACGCATATCAGCCTGTTTGTGATAAGGTGATAGTCTATCTTGAAGCGATAAATAAGGAATTGGAAGGCACACCATTCAAGATTGCGTACCGTACCAGGAATGAAGCCATGCTTTATGTAGTAAACAACCTTCCATACAAACAAGATGGAGAAACGGAAGATTACGTTATCAATCGCGCTTTGGATGAGATTACTAATATGAAGATTCTATCACGTATTGAGGGCGATGCCGACAAAATTGGCAATTTGTTAGAACGACTTGCGAAAGTAATAAAGGAGCAACTTGGTGAACAATTCTCGATTGAGAACTCTGTCTCGCTGAAGAAACTCGATGAGATGCAAAAAAGACTTAGTAGTGGGTATACCAGTTTCTGGAGCTAAACATCATATACGATGACAAAAGAAGAAATGGCAGTAAAATTTGCGAAGCAAAAAACTGCAGAAATAGGCAAGATGATTAAAGAGGCATATCTGAAAGGATATGAGCATGGCCAATTGGATTCCGGCAATCCAATTAATATCGATGGCGTGCAATACGTGGATTTGGGCTTGCCCAGTGGCACTCTTTGGTCTAAAACCTACTTATACTATTGCGATTATGGATATAGGCAAAACAGATTGAGTTTTCTAGAAGCACAGAATCTCCCGATTCCAACCAAAGAACAGTGGGAAGAAGTACAGAAATACTGTGTATTTGATAAAGAGAACATAATAGGTCTAAGTGGTGGAAGAATTGGCTATGTACGAGCTCCTGCTGGTTATTATATTCGTGATTTAGGAGAAGGTTGTGAAGAGGAACATAATATGTTTTGGCTAAAGGGTGATATTGACAATGATAATAAAGCACCTACGATGATTTATGATTTGAGAATAGTCAAAGATGATAGAATTGCCTATACTTTTAAAGGTTCATCCCGCCATTTTGTAGGTTATAAACTCCCTGTGTTTCTCGTTAGAAATAAGGAATAGATTATGGAGTTGCTGACAATACAACATGAGGACTTCACGATGTTTGTGGAGTGCTCGAAGTATGAAACCATTTGGGGAAAGGCAGTAAGGAATGTAGGCAGCGAGAATCTGCTTACTACTTACACGTGGACTGATGGTGTTAAGTCAGCAACACTTAATGATGAACCTATCGAGAACGGAATGCAGGCTCAGGCTGTGTTCTTTGATAATGTTGAATATCCAGTTTGGGTAGAGTTTGGGTCACATGTCAGCAAGGCGCAGTTTGGTTCAATGTTACAATCAGATAATGATCGTTTCAGTTTCAGAGGTCATACGCTGGCTGGCTTCATCAACTATGGCAATGAGATTGGAAGGGGCGAACTCCAATTAGTTTATAATATAGGTAAGGAGCAACGGCATTTCAAATTGAATTATGAAGTACTGAGCACAAAGCTGAATTACCATGAACATTGGAAGAAGATTATCGAGGACATCGAGGCTGAATACCGTATGTTGTCGCTCGATTACATGAAGCGTACATTTCATGGTTTTTCTCCTGACACTAAAGGAGAAACACCTGAACTGATATGGTGGAGCATCTTTGCTGGTGAACAGGAGAAGTTTGTGAAGGCTTGTCGTGGCATTATTGAACGTCCTCGGCGTAGATTGCGTGGATATGAAGTTTATATAAGAGCAGACAAGCTGAAACGGGTGCCGACAAATATCGAGAACGAACTGGCTGAGCACAGACGTGAGCAGGCTCATCTTTATCGTGTGGAGGAGCATGTGCAGTCGAATGACACACAGGAGAATCGTTTTCTGAAATATGCTCTAGGACAGATAACAGCCAAGTATGAAACGCTGAAGAAGCGCATTGAGGCCATTAAGAATACCTCTGAAACCTTGAAACAGGAAATGGATGAAGTGGAAAAGACGCTGAAACATCTGCAGCGTAATCCGTTCTTCAGAACTGTTGGCCGATTCAAAGGACTGACTCAAGAAAGCCTAGTGCTGCAAAGGGCGACGGGCTATAGTCAGGTGTATAGAACCTGGCAATTGTTGAGAAGAGCCTATTCGCTGAACGACGGTATGTACAGACTGCAATCGAAGGATATTGCTACGCTCTATGAGATTTGGTGCTTCATCGAGGTAAGCCATATCGTCAAAGAGCAATTGGGGTTTGATGTAGATATAGACCATCGCAACCGTATGGAAATGAACGGGGTATTTACATGGGAGCTTGGCAAAGGGGAACATTCTCGAATCCTATTTAGAAAGGATGGTGTGGAGTTGGCAGAACTTGTATATAATCCGAAGCATACTGATAAAGAAAATGACTCTATCAGCATGGAACACCTTGTGGTACCAACTGTAGCACAAAAGCCAGACATCGTTCTGCAACTAACAAAGGATGACATCGAGAAAGGTATGAAGATGACATATCTATTTGACGCCAAATACCGTATCGATAACAGAACGGATGCAGGTGTTGATACGCCTCCCGATGATGCCATCAATCAGATGCACAGATATCGTGATGCAATCTACTATAAGGATAATAAAGAGGGCAATACTGCATTAAAAAAAGAAGTTATTGGCGGCTATATCCTTTTTCCTGGTAACGGTGATCCTATTGAAGTGGCAAAAGCTAAATTCCAACTGTCGCTCAACGAAGTGAATATTGGAGCTTTCCCGCTAAGACCCAATGATGTGGAGAATCGAAAACTGTTGGAGTATTTCGTAAAAGAACTGATTGACATGAAGTCTGCTGCTACTATTGCAAAGGTTATACCTCAGAAGGGAACCTTTATTGAAGTAGGTGACAGAGTGCTTATTGGTATGGTAAGAGAAAGTAGCCGAAAAAACTACCTTAAGAAATTTGAAGAAGGTAATGCAGACCTTTACTATACAGGCCCTTCGTTCCCCACATCTATTGCCCTACATAACTTGCACTTCTTCATTCCTTATTTCAAAGGAAAAGGCATTCGCGATGTCTATGAGATAACTAGAGTAAGAACAATCAAAGGAAGTGAAGCCAAGCAGATTGAAATGGAAGAAAGTAAGGATGACTTGAGACTCGCTTTTCATCTCAAATATCATCATCATTTAGCTGAAAAATACCAGAACCTAAAGCCATATGTGCTGATAGATCATACTTTCTTAGATACTACTTTTGGTGAAATAGAAAAGTATTTATCTGATTAAATAATGAGTAAAGATAGTGTTTTTTTTTAATAACAGCATAACTATGATTCAAAAAAATCATCCCAAAAACATTGCGAAAAGTTGCAATGTGTCCAATTAGTCTGATATCCTTGGGCATATTTCTTTGGATTTTTTCGATTTTTGCCGATTTATTTATTTGGATTTTTTCGATTTTTGCCAAATTATTTGTTTGGATTATTTCTTTTTCATATCTTTGCAGCAAAATTGTCGCAGATGTATTACGAACGAATCATAGATCAGTATCTTAGTGAGTGGGCAACACGTACCACTCATAAACCCGTGTTGCTTCGAGGTGCCCGACAGGTAGGGAAATCTACAGCCGTCAGGCATTTGGGTGAACAATTCAAATACTTCGTCGAAATCAATTTGGAGAAGCAGTCTGACTATAAGGTTCTGTTCCAGCATAACCTCGACGTGAAGCGTATCGTGCCTCAGATTGCTGCCATGCATGGTACGCCCATTATTCCCGGACAGACGCTCTTGTTTATCGACGAGATTCAGGATTGCCAAGAGGCCATTATGTCTCTGAGATACTTCAAGGAAGACATGCCCGAGCTGCATGTCATTGCAGCAGGTTCGCTATTGGAGTTTGTGCTGGATGACATTCCTACATTCGGTGTGGGCAGAATTCATTCGATGTATATGTACCCCATGACTTTCGATGAGTTTCTGCTCGCCAATGGCGAACGGCTCCTGATGGATGCCCGCAATCAGGCTTCGCCCGCATCTCCGTTGCCAT
>JAEEQB010000072.1 GCA_016285075.1 Prevotella sp. | reverse complement strand
GTGACTTAGAGCACGGAAAAGAATAGGATTGAGCGTATGTGAGCCTTGATTTCTAACTTTTCGGGGCAATTTGTTCACATTTTTATCTAAACTGGCTTATAATCTCAAAAATTTTATATAAATTTGTGGCGTAAAAAACCTAAACGTTCGGATTATGAAAAAGTATTCATCCATTCTGTTGTCAGCATCCTGTCTTGCGGTGGTGTCGGCAGGCTGTTCCCCCCAGACATCAGTGACCGTAAAGGACGAACTCGTCACAGTAGGCAACCCTTATATGCCCCTATGGGAGCACATTCCCGACGGTGAGCCCTACGTGTTTGAAGATCCTGACACCCCGGGGAAGTACCGTGTCTACGTCTACGGCTCGCACGATGACCTGATTACTGCCTACTGCGGCCGCGACCAGGTGGTGTGGTCGGCACCGGTGGACAGTCTGAACCGTTGGCGATACGACGGGGTGGCCCTTGTTGTCGACAGGAACGCCAATGGCGAGCCCTTCGACTCGGCAGGCACTGCCGACGTGCTCTTTGCCCCCGACGTGACGCTGGTGACGGGTGCCGACGGTAGCAAGACCTACTATCTGTTTCCCAACGACCAGACGGGTTTCCGCAACGGGCTCATTGCCAAGAGTGCGCGTCCCGACGGTCCCTTCAAGGTGTGCAACTGGAGCAAGGACAATCCTAATCAGGTGGACGGGGTGCTGCAGTTCGACCCCGCCGTGTTTGTCGACGATGACGGCCGTGTGTACGGCTACTGGGGCTTCGAGCGTTCTTATGCAGCAGAGTTTGACCCTGAGACAATGGCTACCGTGAAGCCTGGCACAACGATAGTCGAGGATATGGTATCGGGGCGCTACCAGCCGGGGCAGTTCAGATTCTTTGAGGCATCGAGCATCCGCAAGATCAAGGACAAGTATGTGTTCATATACAGCCGCTTCACCGAGGACGGCGAGTTCGGACTGCCCTCGTCCAACTATACGCTGGCTTATGCCTACAGTGACGCCCCGCTGGGACCGTGGACCTATGGAGGCACGATCATCGATGGCAGGGCGCGCGAAAAGGACGAGCAGGGGCGTGTCATTGCCTCGGCCACGCCCGACGGCAATACGCACGGCAGCATCTGCGAGATCAACGGACAGTGGTATGTGTTCTATCACCGCCAGACGGGCACCGACGAATATGCCCGTCAGGCCATGGTGGCTCCCATCGACGTGAGTGTTGAGGAAGGCAAGGGTGGCAAGGTGGTGATCAGCGAGGGTGAATACAACTCCTGCGGCTTCGCCCTGGACGGTCTTGACCCCTTTGAGCGACATTCGGCAGGCATAGCCTGCTGGTACACCGGTCCCAGGCCTGCCACCCACCAGTGGCCGGAGAACACATTCTATGGCTCGTATGTAGGTGCTGCCTACGGGGGCGAGGAAGGCATGACCAAAGAGCAGGCGCTGGCCTCGACGGCGAAATACGATGCGCCCTACGACCTGCGCTACAATACCAACCCCGTGGTCAACAATACCGACGGCTCAATTGTGGGCTATAAGTACTTCAACTTCGACGCCGAGCGGCTGGCCGACGGGAAGAACCTGATGCTGGTGCTGCGGCTCATACCCGAAGGCATCGACGGAACCATCGAGATCATGATGGATCGGCCGTGGGTGTCGCAAGGCGGCAGGAAGATAGGCCAGCTGGAACTGAAGGCCGGCATGGAGAAGACGCCTTGGGACTGTGCCGTGGGAATATCCGACAAGGCCAAGGAGAACGGTCTGGCCGGCAAGCATGCCATCTACTTCGTCTTCAAGTCTGATACCAAGGAGCAGTCGCTCTGCACGCTCTGCGACTTCGTGTTTACGTTTAAATAGCGATACAGGGCTTCGTGGTTTCGCAGCGAAGCGTAGAAACTATGAAGCCCTGTATCGTTATTATTTATCAAGAATTTGAGAGATTTGTCGAAGACCCACTGACGGTAAGGGAGGTAATTAGAGAATTATTATTGCAAAAAAGAGAATTGTTTGGAATTACCCGTCGCAAGCGACTGGAACTCTGCGGACTGAAACGGAAATGGCTTGCCGTTTCTTCTAAAGTTCCCAATCATTCTACTAAACTGCTAAAAGAGAAATTCTCTAATGCTGGGCGACCCCATCGGGGTCGATGCTTGCATTCCCTTTCTCTCCGCAGGTCGTTCCGACCTACGGTTCTTGGGCAAGCCAAGCGAACAAGTTCGAGTCTTTGGCGGTGACGCTTTCAGCGTCAGTGGATTACATCCTTTCATAGGGTGGAAAACTTGAGTAAACAACGAAGGCAAATCACAGTTGACTGCCCACTGAACCACCTACTTCGTAATCCTGAGCACAGGAGCAATGCCGTTAGTGGGCGCAGGTAGCTTGACGACGAGGCCATCGGACGTCTGCTGCGCCTTCACCTTGCCGTAGCCTAAGAGCCAGACACTGGTGATGCGCTTGCCGAAGAGACGGCCACCCTTGGCCAGCGACCTGATGGTGAGTTGACCGTCCTCCGGCCATCCCATGGCAGTGACATAGAGGTGTTTCGCGGTCTGGTTGAAACGGATGTCGCGGCTGTCCATAGCGGCAAACTGCCCGTCGTTGAATCCCTGGGCATTGATCTTGATGTCTTTCTCGGCCACGGGGCCTTCGCCGAAGGTCTTCCAGGGACGGGTGCCGAAGATGCTCTCGCCGTTGACCTTCATCCATGCCTCCAGTTCGTCGAGCACCTTTGCCTCCTTTTCGTCGTAGGTGCCGTCGGCACGCAAGGGGACGGACAGCAGCAGGTTGCCGTTTTTCGAGACAATGTCGACGAGCTGCCTGACCACTGTGGCAGCGCTTTTATAGCCGTTGCGCTCGTAGATGTCGGTATTGTAGTGCCAGCCGCCTATGCAGTTGCATGTCTGCCAGGGCTCGGGGATGATCTCGTTGGGTGCTCCGCGTTCCACGTCCCAGGTGAGGGCGCGGCGCTGACGTTCGTCAAGAATCTTGCCGAAGACCACTGCTCGCGGGTTCTTGTTGTAAAGGTGTGTGGCAATGCGAAGACCGCAGTCGCTGATGGGGTAGAAGGGGAGCACCGTCACATCGAAGTAGACGAGGTCGGGGTTGTAGCGGTTGATGGCATCAAGTGTCCTGTCGTAGAAGTTGGTGACAAATTCCCTTGACGGCGGACAGGCTCCTGCGCCCCATCCCCACTGCGAGTGAATGCGCCCGTTGTCCCAGGAGCCTTGGCTCATGGGGTGTTGCTGTTGGTACAGCTGCTGGGGGTCGTAGCCATCCCACCATTTGCCCTTGCCGTCGGCCTTGGTCAGGTTGCCGTCGTACCACACCCCAGCCTTGGGCCCCTTCAGGTCGTAGCGCTGGGATGGTTCATACCATGTCCATGCATGATCGGCATGGAACGAGATGCCCAGCGGCAGCCCGTGCTTCTTGGCAGCCTTTGCCCATAGGTCGAGGATGTCCTTTTCAGGACCGATGTTCTTGGAGTTCCACGGCTGGTACTTGGAGTCCCAGAGGTCGTAGTTGTCGTGATGATTACCAAGCACGAAGAAGTACTGTGCCCCACAGCGTTTGTAGCGCTCCACCAGCTTGTCGGGATTCCATCGCTCGGCCTTGAACAGCGGCAGCACATCCTTGAAACCGAACTCCGACGGGTGGCCGTAGTGCTCGACGTGGTATTTGTACTCACGGCTGCCTTCCATATAGAGCGAGCGTGCCATCCAGTCGCCTGAGCCTTCCACGCACTGAGGTCCCCAGTGTGCCCAGATGCCGAACTTGGCATTGCGGAACCACTCCGGCGTCTGGTGGTTCTCGAGCGACTCCCAGGTAGGTTGATACTTGCCCGTCAGCATCTGCTCGTGTTCTTCGGAAACGGGCACTTGATAATGTTGTGCAGCAACTGGCGTGAACAGAAACAAGACACACCATAAGGAAAACGTTACTTTCTTCATATATATTCTGTTTGTTTTTTTACGCGAATCATGGTGACTGGTCTCGCTGTCGGGCAAGCCAGAATCACGGCCCTGTGATTGCGGCTGCTGGGCGACGATGCTTTCAGCGTAAGGGGGTTACGTCCTTTCATAAGGTAGAGAAGCTCATGTCTTTTTGGAGGCTGTCTGGCGGTATAGGTAGGTGCTTTGCCTGAAAACCCTCCGCTCTCAGAACTTCACCCTCAGTCTGCCTTGCTGAATATACAGTCCGGGCTTTGCGTTTCCAGCGACGCGGCGTCCTTGCAGGTCGTAGAGACATGCCGCCTCGGGAGTGACATTGCCTGTGAAGGTCGTGATGCCTACTGCATCGCTGTTGAACGGGATAAATGCGTCGGTTGATGACAGCCGTGCGTATGCTCCAAAGGGATGGAGCTCTGCGGGCGACTCTAACCGGCGCAGGCCCCACTGGCCGCCTTCTTTCGACAGTACATAGTCACCAGCAAAGAGCGGGATGGGGGTATATGTGCCATGAAACACAGATGAGGCAGGACTGGCAGCGTAGCCGACTTCGCCTTTCCCGGTGAAGGTCACCAACCCCTCTGCCTGAATGAGAACAGGTGCGTGGGCAGGAATGGAACGCATGAGCGTCAGGCTGAGGTCATCGCCTACGACATAGGCTTTTGCCCCTTCAGGAATGACAGCACTGAAGGGGAACACCATGAGCCGACAGCCGTCAATGGCCGTGGAGAGCGAAATGCTCTTTGCATCGAAGGAGCGGTCGGGACGGAACGGTCCTCCCTCTGTGGTAAGTATCAACTCCTGGCAACTGCCACCACTGATGAGGTTGGCCCCTTCGGCAGAACAGGACTCAGGCAGCCAGGCCACTCGATTGGTACCGGCGAGCCACGTCAGCTCTGTGGGAAGATTGGTGCAGGTAGTCAGGTCAAGGCTGGTACAGGCTTCGTCCTCCATGTATTCCTGCAGGTAGCTGTCGTCGGCCACATAGTCGCCGCTCAGCCTGGCACTGTACAGGTAGCTCTTTCCTGTGTTCAAGAACACGTCGCCAAAGGTAATGGTGAGGTGGGAATAGCTGTTGTCGCAGGTCAGCGAGACCAATCCCTGGCAACCATCGGCCAATGTCTGGGGGGAGAGGTCGAATGCCAGGCTGAAGTTCTCGGCACGGCTCAGGTCTATGCGACCATAGTCGTGCTTTGCCAAGGCTCCCTTTGCATTGACATAGGTAAGCGTCGTTGATCCTGCCGTGAGGTTGCCCGTAGTGGTAACCTTCTTGATTTGCATGACGAGCTGGGTGAAACGGTTGTCCAGCTGCAGGTAACCGCTGCTCAGGTTGGTGCGTGACGATATCAGCGGATTCGATACATCGAAGGTTTTCGTCTTCCCGCTGAGCTGGTAGCCCGTTCCGAAGGCGGTCTTTGTGGTTTTCATGTCATCAATACGGTCGAAGCGTACTGCACTGCCTTTCATGTTTGAAGGCTGGCGGTCGCGGCTGCGCACAAAGATGACGGTGCTGACACTTTGTGCTGCTATTGCAGCCTTAGGGCGGCAGGTCTCGGTCTCAGGCGCCACATTGGTTGAAGTCATGCTTTTCGACTTTGTCGTGGTGTAGAGCTTGCCTGCCTGTGTATAGAACGGCAGGTCAATGGTCAGGCTGAGTGCATGGTCTGTAGCATTGGCCATCACGGCAACGACCGTGTCGCCTGTCACGGAAAGATAGGCGGAACCCTCCAGACCTGAGTCGCCGAACGATGAGCCGATGCGGGTCATGCCTGTCACGAAGCGGGCGAAATGGGCCATGATGTATCCACGTTTGGTGACTGTGCCGTTGGTGGTGCCCATCTGTCCGTCGCCTAGCATTCCGTAGAAGCGTTTGGCTGCATAGTGTATCCAGGCGTTGAAGTCGCCCAGCATGCAGGTGTTGATGGCACGGAAGAAGTTGAAGAAATCTTGCGCGAAGTCAAAATTGCGGTTTGTCGGTTGGTTCTCGTTCCAGTTGATGAGGTACTCTGTCATCCATAGTTCCTTCCCTTTCTTGGCAAGGTTCTTATAGGCTGACTGTATGCCGCCGTACTGGTGGCCTCCATAGATGTCGAAGCCTGGCAGCACGTCGGCCTTGTTCAGCGCATTTGCGTAGCTGTCGCTGACAGCCAGTGTCTCAGGAGCCATGACCTTGCAGCTAATTTGGGGACCATAGGTCTTCACAAACTCGGCTATCTCGGAAGCCGACCAGAGGCATCCGGCATATTGTGCTGGCCAGTCGGGCTCGTTCTGGATGGAGATGGCATCCAGTTCAACGCCATTATTGCGTAAATACTGCACATAGTCTTCCAGATATTGCGCATAGTCAGCCCAGTTTTCACGTTTCAGCCTGCCTTCCTTGCCATCGTTGGTCTTGGCATCGCTAGAATTGTTGGTTTTCCATTCTTTCGGTTGTCCCCATGGCGAGGCAAAGACAATCAGTCCCATCTGCTTGGCTGTCTTGGCTGTCTGCAATGACTGGCTCCAGGCATTACGGCCTATAGGAATATAGAGCCGCATGATATTGCAACCCACGGTGCTGCCCGCCCCCCACACTTTCTTGATGTCTGCGGACGACATGTGGTTGTACTGGAACTGTGGTGAGCAGACAAAGCCGCCAAACCCCGTGATGTGCTGGTAGCGTGTTTGTGAATCGATGCGTATGGTAGCTGTCTGCTGGGACATGGCAGTGGCCAGCACACAGGTGGTTAATGTCAGGGAAAGAATCAGTCTCTTCATTTGCTATGTAGTGATTGTTTTACGTTTTGTTGGCAAAGATACGAAATCATTCCGAGACTCTGTGCATTGTCACCGTTAATTTGCCTAAATACATTTAAATATACGAGTGAAAAGGTTGCTGATTGCAAAAATAGTGCTAAATTTGCACCAAGAAACGTCATTGCTGGCATGGCAGGCCACAAGGATATTATTCACAAACTAAAACAATTAACTAAAAAGAAGTATGAAAAGATTATTGCTGATCATTGCCGCGCTGAGCACGAATGCCTTGATGCTCCAAGCGCAACAGTTGACACTTCGCCTGGACAAGGCAGAAACAGAGGTCAGTCCGATGCTTTATGGACTGATGACCGAGGAAATCAACTATTCATACGAGGGTGGGCTCTATACGCAGCTGGTTCCCAATCCGTCGTTCGCCGACATGTTCAATCCCAGAGGAGGACGCCGCGGAGGACGTCCCAACCCTAATGCTCCTCGGTTGACGGTGCGTCCCGACAGGTGGCAGCTTACCGATACGCTGAAAGTTCGGGTGCGCCAGAACCGCCAGGGCGGAATCAACGATGCTAATCCTACCTCGCTGGTGGTGAATTTCGAACAGCCGGGTCTCGGAATCGTCAGTGAGGGTTATTGGGGGTTCCCTGTCCGTAAGAATACAGCCTTCCAGGGAGCCGTCTATGTGAGGCAGCCAGCTGCAGTGAATAATGAAAGGCAACGTGCAGGGAACCAAGGGCAGGGAATGACTCTTGCTCCTGTAAAGTCGCTGACGTTTGCCTTGAAGAGTGCCGACGGAACTACCACTTATGCCGAGCAGAAAATAAGCGGTTTCAGTAGCGAGTGGAAACGTTTCGACCTGCGGCTGACAACATCAGCCACTCAGGCTGAGACGAAGGACGCACGGCTCTTTATCATGGCCGACGAAGCCGGCAGCATCGAACTGACAAGGGTGACGCTGTTTGCGCCCAGTTTCAAGAACCGTAAAAACGGGTTGCGCATTGACTTGATGGAGATGATGGCCGAGATGCGTCCAAAGTTCCTGCGGTTCCCCGGTGGCAACTATCTGGAAGGCAATAACTTCGCCAACCGCTTCGACTGGAAGCAGACCATCGGCAATCCCGATGAGCGTCCGGGCCATCAGAGCCCATGGGGGTATCGTTCCACCGACGGACTGGGGCTGCTGGAGTTCTGCCAGTGGGCCGAGGATACAGGGGGTGAGCCTGTGGTGGGTGTCTTTGCTGGCTATGTGTTGAGCGGTGATCATCTGGACGGTGAATACATACAGCCGTTCATCCAGGACGCGTTAGACGAAATAGAATACATCATGGGCGATGCATCTACCAAGTGGGGAGCTGTCCGTGCCCGGGATGGCCATCCGCAGCCGTTCCCTCTTCACTATGTGGAGATTGGCAATGAGGACTTCTTTGACCGCAGTGGCAGCTACCCTAACCGTTTCAAGATGTTCTACGACGCTATCAAGGCACGCTACCCTCAGCTGCAGATTATTTCGACTATAGGCTATGATGCCTTGAAGTCGAAAGCCATTCCTCGTCCTGAAGTGGATGTGATTGACGAGCACTACTATCGCAATGCCCAGGACATGTACCGCAATGCTTTCCAGTATGACAGATACGACCGCAAGGGACCGAAGATTTTCTGTGGAGAATGGGCTACCCGTGAAGGCTCTCCCACTACAAACATGAATGCGGCGCTGGGCGATGCAGCATGGATGACCTGTATGGAACGCAATTCCGACATCTGCATCATGTCGTGTTATGCTCCGCTGTTTGTCAATGTGGAACCCGGTGCCATGCAGTGGGCAAGCGACCTGATTGGCTATGATGTGCTGAACTCTTATGGATCACCGTCTTACTGGGCACAGGTGATGTTCTCGCAGTATCTTGGCAACCGTATTGTTCCGGTGGAAGCCACCGGCATTCCCAAGCAGAAGCTGGATCGGAATGACGAGGCAAATGCCGTGTTCTATACGGCTACTACCGACGCCAAGACGGGTAAGACCTATTTGAAGCTGGTGAATGCCGTTGGCGATGCACAGAAGCTTACCATCAAACTGGATGGCATTAAGAAGGTGAAGTCGAAAGCCAAGAAGATTGAATTGAAATCGGCACGTCCTGAGGATACCAACTCCATCGACAATCCGCGCAACATTGTTCCGCAGGAATCCGTTCAGAAGGTGGGCAAGCAGTTCCCCATAACGTTGTCACCTTATTCTATAACGGTGTTGGTGATAGAATAGCCATAGTAGTCATCACAGCCATAAGGGTGGGAAACTTTGGTCAATACCCCCCGAAGAAGAAAAGAAAAAGAATCCCCGTCGTTTCCGGCGGGGATTTCCTTGTATAGGGTCAGAAGCAGGTCGACATGGCGACCTACTTTTGTTGATGCTTTGTTGCAGTTCGCGCGACCTACTTTATGCTTTCACATATTCCGAGAAGTCGGTGAGTCTCATGTCACCCTTGCGAGCCAGCGTGTCGTGCATGGCGAAGGCAGCGGTGAGACAGTGGCGGGTGTGGCCGCCGGTACCCAGCTTCAGGTAATCCCACAGCAGCTGTTTGTAGTCGGGGTGGGCACAGTTTTCGATAATGGTCTGTGCACGCTGCATGGGGCTCTTGCCACGCAGGTCGGCAACACCTTGCTCGGTGACGATGATGTTGACATCGTGCTCGGAGGAGTCCTGGTGGGTGACGAAGGGCACCACCGAAGAGATAAGTCCTCCCTTAGCCACAGAGGGACAGGTGAAGATGCTGAGGTAGGCATTGCGGATGAAGTCGCCAGAGCCGCCGATGCCATTCATCATCTTTGTGCCGCTGATATGGGTGGAATTGGCATTGCCATAGATATCGACCTCGATGGCTGTGTTGATGGCAATGACACCCAGACGACGGATAACGGCAGGATGGTTGGAGATTTCGCTCTGACGCAGTGTCAGGTGGTGCTTCATATAGTCCATGTTGTCGTAAACTTGCATCAGGCACTCATTGGAAACGGTGAGCGAGCATGCCGAAGCGTCTTTCACACGACCTGTGAGCATCATGTCGATAACAGCATTCTGAATGACCTCTGTATAGATGTTGAAATCGGGCACATGCTTGTCCTCGCCTAATGCGCCGAGGATGGCATTGGCAGTGCTTCCCACACCGCTCTGCAGCGGCAGGAACTCCTTGGGAATGCGTCCTTTGTGGAGCTCGTCAACCAGGAACTCTGCTGTCAGGAAGCCTATCTTGTCGGTCACAGGGTCATTGTCCTTGAAGGCACGGGCCTCATCGGGAATGTTACACTCCACAACTCCCACCACCTTGGACTTGGGAATGGAAACGTAGGGTACACCAATGCGGTCTGAGACACTGAAGATGGGGATGGGCTTGCGGTAAGGAGGATCAAGCGGCTCATAGACATCGTGGATATACTTGGCATCGGGGCTGTGGAACGAGTTCAGTTCCAGAATCACCTTCTTGGCCAATCGGGCAGCGGTAGGCGAGATGCCACCTGCAGCTGTGAGGTAGACGTGATAGTCCTCGCCAACCTCCTCGATGTCGCACACCTCGAGGATGGCCCAGTCCACATCACCATAGAATCCGTAGCGCAGCTCCTGTGCCATGTGGCTCAGGTGCAGGTCGTTGTAGGGAATCTCACCCATGTTCACATGCTTGCGGAAGTCGGGATTGGTGGTGTAGGGTGCACGATAGAGGATAGCCTGTGCATTAGCCAGGTCACCGTCGGTGCTCTGTCCTGTAGAGGCACCCGTGAAGATAGCTACCTTGAACTCGCGTCCAGCCTCGTGCTCGGCAATAGCTAATTTTGCTAACTCCTTCGTAGTGGCTTTGGCCACACCGGCGGGTGTGAAGCCACTCATGGCGATATGATCACCATTCTTGATCAGTGCTGCAGCCTCGGCAGCGGTCATACGTGGATACATAATTTACTATTTATTAATGTACGTTTTTTATTTGCGCGGCAAAGGTACGAAAAAACGAGCGAATAGCAAAGGGAAAATTTGTTTTTTCTTTTCTTTTCCTAGTGGAACTCCCTTTTACGGTGGTCAAAGTCGCCATTTCACCTTTTTTTGTTCCAGTCAGAATGTTACGGCAAGATCCAGCGTGTTGCCGCTAAAACCTATCAATACCTGGTCGTTGCTGCTCTTTAGCACTTTCCTTGAAAGCCACCATGTAGCTTCGCTCGCAGCCAACCCAATGCCAGCACCGGCAACGACATCATACCAGTGATGGCGGTCTTTGAGTACCCTGTCAACAGCTACAAACGTGGCTACGCCATAGCCTGTCACTGATATCCAGGGAGAGACCTGGCTGAACTCCTTGTGCAGGATGGTGGCACCGGCAAAGGCGATGCATGCATGCCCTGATGGAAACGATTTCTGATCAGTTCCGTCCGGCCTGGTCTCTTTGATACTGTGTTTCAGCAAGTATGCGGTACCGGCAGAGGCCACCCACGACGCTGCTGTTGTCGCGGCCAGCTTCGTCCAGTCGTCCTTTGACGTTATTCGGCAAGCCTTCAGTGCAAAGACCGATGCGTAGGGCATGTACTCGAGAACGTCATCAGTCCCGTCTGAATGCCTCTGCTGAGCATATGCCTGAAAGCTAAGCCCCAGCAAAAGAATCAGCAGACATAGCCTGTGAAGCTGTCGACATATGATGAACCCCATATCCGTAGATTCACCTAGATGGAGAAGCGCCTGATGTCGATGGTGTGTTCAGGCTGATGTTGATCTTGTGGTCAGGGTCGTAGCGCGATGCCCACCTTTCATAGACGGGATACAGCTTGGCGGGTTCGCTGCCATACCATGAATAGCCCGTACGCCGTTCCACTCCTATCTCCTCCAGGTGCTTGCGGGGAATACCATCACGGTCACAGACATAGGGCTCGCAATTCGTCAGGTCGTAGAAGCGTCCCCAGATGGGCTTGGCAGCAGGGTCGCTCACCAGTTCCACGTTGGCATTGGGGTCTCCCTTCTTACCGGTGCGTTTGATGCGGAGTCCCATGATTTTATATTTGTCGAACCAGGCCATGGCTGCGTGGACGGCTTTCTTCACTCGTTCATCAGGATTGGGCAGCGACATGAGCAGACCGGTGATTCCTGCGCTCTCCTGGGAGCAGAACGAAGGGAGCTCGTAGGCACGGGCTTTAGCCGGCAGGAAAGTCTCGCGGTCGTGCTGCTGGCACCACACAGTGAGCTCTCCGTTATAGACTATCTGTGTCCTGAGCATACACTCCACACCTTTGTTGAATGCCTCCATAGAGCGTTGGCGTGTCTGTTCGTCGGTGAGCTGACCGCCAAAAGGTTCCTGCTGCTGCGCTATCTCACGAAGAAGGATCATCGTGTTCACCATGGCATTGTCGTTATAGGTGATGTGTATCTGGTAGTCACGCATCTTGGGCCAGAACTGAGGCCATCCTCCGCTTTCGTACTGACCACTGAGCAGATAGTCAACGGCGCGGCGGAAGGCGTCGCTGTAACGTGAGTCGCCAGTGGCCTGGAAAAGACGGGCCAGAAAGTTCATCTGCAGGGTAGTGGCATTGTTGTCGGTGGTGGAATCGTCTTTCCGGTCTTTGTCGGCCATCACCTGAGCGCGTTCCTCTTCAGTGAGCGGACGGCTCATGTCGATGTTCTTAGGCCAACCGCCGGTAACACGCTGGTAGAGCAGTATCTGGTCGCCTATGCGGCGAGCCTCGGTGGTCTTGAAAAAAGCAGGCGACTTTTCCCTCATGGGATTTTGCCTCTGTTGTGCCGTGGCCATAGGGAGGGCCAGTATGCAAACCATTGCAGTCAGTAAAAATTTCTTCATTTCCTTTTTGTTGTCCTTCGTTTTTGTTTCTAAGTAATTTGGTGAATTAACACGACAAAGGTACGAAAAGTAGAGTGAAGTGGAAAAGGTAATGCGAGAAATGTCGACATATTTCACAAATTTTATCACTTCTTACTCTTTGTTTTTCATCACAATTTACTACCTTTGTACTCACTATGAATCAACTGGAGCGTTGGTGGATATGGTTGAGGCGCATAGGTAACTGCCGTGGATTCGGCATACAGTCGCCTAACGACTATTGGTTTGTCCGATATGTCGTCAACGAGCATTGGCCTTATTACCAGTATGACTCCATTGGCGTGGACGATGACTGGCTGACAAGAAAAACAGGACGTCTGTGTTTCCGTGTGGCAAACTGGCGCCAGCCTGCCCATGTGGTATGCAGCAGTGAACTCTGCCCCTATGTACAGGCAGGATGTCAGCATGCCTCGATACAGACTGATGGTAATAAGGCTGATTTGATGGTGCTCGCAGCCGATGAAGATAGGCGCATCAGGGAGTCTATGGGCTGTATGGATGAACGTGGCATTCTTATAGTAAAAGATTTGTGGCGTTGCCACCAGTTCTGGCAGCAGATCATCGATGATAAGCGTTCACGGGTGATGTTCGATCTGTACTATTGCGGTATTGTGTTCTTTGACACCAAAAGGGAAAAACATAACTATATTATTAACTTCTGAAACAATAAGGCTATGAAAATAACAAGGGTTTACACCCGTACGGGCGACAAGGGCGAGACCAGCCTCGTAGGTGGCGTGAGAATCAAGAAAAGCGACATCCGTCTGGAGGCCTATGGCACCGTTGACGAATTGAGTGCCCAGTTAGGGATGCTTGTATCCATGATGGAAGAGGGTGAGGAAAGGCAAATGGTTGTCCGAGTTCAGAATATACTGTTCAATGTCTGTACTCATCTGGCTACTGACCAAAGCCAGACTCCGCTTTATCCATCAGCACGAGTGCCCGAAGAAGAAGTGGAACGGCTGGAGGAACGCGTCGATCTGCTGATGAAACAATTGCCTGAGCGCCAGGGATTCATTCTTCCGGGTGGTTGTCCTGCGGCTTGCCAGGCACACATCTGCCGCACTGTCTGTCGCCGTGCCGAACGTAGGATAGCTGCCTTGGCAGAAGTTGCCACGGTGGGTACGGAAGTACAGCAATATGTCAACCGCTTGAGCGACTATCTGTTTGTCTTGGCCAAAATCATAAATTATAATGCTGGCGTGAGTGAAGTCGTCTGGGAAAACGCATGTAAATAAACCAGACGTTCTCCTGCTTGAGTCGAGTCTCTCTCTCTTACTTGCCAGCCTCTGTACAGGTGACAATCCACGTCTGAACCGCTACAAGAAAGGCCGCAACTGGCACGATACCATCCGAGAGACCACTCCAACAGTATAAAAATAGGTAAGCAGCGAACGCTGCCGATAATTTCTCCGCCCACTGCCTATATTGGCAGCGGGCGCTGCTGATTATTTCCACGCCCGCTGCGGAATCGGAAGGTACGGACTTTCTCCCGTTTAGGTACGGGCTTTCTCCCGTTTAGGTACGGGCTAAATCCCTGCCAGGTACGGACTTTCGCAAGTGCGCCCTGAAGGGACAACAGCTGCAAGCCCAGTGCAACGCCCTTGGAAGATGATGACATCAGCAATGGTGGCGTCAGGATCAGGGAGGAAGGAGGAAAGGTATATGAGTTGAAGCTTTGTCAATATTTCGTCATATAGTAAATAGTCACGTGGCATAACTGCCCAAAAAACTTGAGTTAACTCGATCGATCGTTTGAGTTAACTTGATCGATCGTTTGAGTTAACTCGATTAATCGAATGAGTTAACTGGATAAAAAAACAGACCATTTCCGATTTGTCAAGAATTCCGAATACCATTCAAAACCAAATTGACGAAGGGTCACCAAAAACAGTACAGGTCGAACGACATCTTCTTCACTAAGATAGTTCATCATCCACAGTAAGATAAACCGTTTTTCCCACCATGATAATATCTTGTTGTTGATTGCCTATGAGCTGACTTTTTCATGAGGTAGAACAGTGTGTTTTCCTCAAATAATAAAATTTAACATAGACCTAAGTGAAATTGTCTGGGAAAACGCTTGCAAATAAGAAATAAATGTGTACTTTTGCGGCCGCAAACGGGGGACAGCTCCCGAAGATACAAAAAACAAGATTATAAAACTTAAATTTAGGACGACTATGTATTGGACACTGGAATTAGCATCAAAACTGGAAGACGCACCCTGGCCTGCTACCAAGGACGAACTGATAGATTACGCCATTCGTTCGGGTGCCCCTCTTGAGGTGCTCGAGAACCTGCAAGAGATAGAAGATGAAGGCGATGTCTATGAGAGCATCGAAGACATCTGGCCGGATTACCCAACGAAGGAAGACTTCCTTTTCAACGAGGATGAGTATTAGGATAGTGATTTCCTTGTAACTCATTGAGAACCAACGTGGTGTGCAAAATGATATTTTTTTGCACACCACGTTTTTATGCCCAAAAGTGCCGTTTTTAGTGGCTCAATAATGGCACAAACGGCCAAAATTAGGCTTAAAAACTTTCATTTTGTGTCCATTTTCTGTCTTTTGTAAGTCTTCTTCCTTGCGTGGACAATCCAGTCTTTGTGTTCGTCAATGAATGCCATCATCTTCTCGCGTGGCATTCCGATAGGTGCCGACACATGTACATAGCCATTCTTCACAATGCGCATTGACAACCGACTTGTCCGTATGTATGTTACCTGTATCGCCATTTACTTGAACTCATATTGGGGTGCAAAATTTCAAATAAAAATAGAATTTGAAACGATAAGACAGATAAAATATATAGAAGATGACGGTGTTTGCTGTTTTTTTCGTATCTTTGCAGCGTTTTAGGTGTTTTTCTAACAAATGTACGATATGCGTAAACCCACATGCGATGAAATGTCATGGTGTAAGAGAGCAATGATGTTACTGCTCTCTGTATATCTCTCATTGGTAGTAGCATTTGCCCAATCAGACTCTACACGGGTATTCTCAGTGAACAGTCCGTTGATTTATGAAGACGTATGGGACTTGTGGCCCTACTCGTTTCTGAACGACAACGGCGACCCCGACGGCTTCAACGTCGACCTGATTCGGCTCATCATGAAGGAACTGGACATTCCCTACGAAATTAGGTTGAAACCGTCGTCGGAAGCCTTTTGTGACCTGAAGGAAGGTAAATCGGACTTGATGCTAGGACTAGCCGTAGGATTCCACGACGAGTTCGGCAAATACTCGAAGAATGCTGTCACGCTCTTCACCCAAAGCGTGGTGACGCCGAAGAACAAGGGGGTGGTTATCAAGCGCTTCCGCGACCTTAGCAACCACCAGGTGATAGTCTGCGACAGTTCACTGGTCTATCACTTAATGCTGGAATACGGGTGGGGTGAGAATGCTATTCCCGTGGGGGACATGAGCGAAGCCATTCAGGAGGTCAGCGCCAAGGGCGAGGGTCAGATTGTGTGGAATACCCTTTCGCTGAAATGGCTGATAAACCGCTATCATATCGACGACCTTGAGCTGACGCCGGTGAACATGCCTCACGGTGAGTATAAGTTCATGTCGAACAACCAGCAGCTGCTCGACAAGCTCGACGAGGCTTATACCAGACTCTATACCAACGACAAGATACAGCCCTTGCAGGACAAGTGGTTCTATCCCGAGCGGCAGAATATGGACGAACCGACAGGGATGTGGTATCTGCTGGGCGGCGGTTTGCTGCTGCTCGTCTTCATGGTCGTCTATGTCATCAGTTACCGTATCCAAGACCGAAAGATAAGACTCGAGAATATCAAGCGCAACAACCGGCTGGCGCTGATTCTGCAGACCAGCCAGGTACACATCTGGACCTACGACATCAAGACGAACCAATTCTCCTGGCATAACGATAACGGACAGGTGGCCTACACCTACTCAATGGAGGAATTCTCGCAGCGATACAGCCGCGAGGATTTCGTCAGTCTGAAGTCGGCCCTGGAAAAACTCGCTGAGACCAGGA
>JAEEQB010000071.1 GCA_016285075.1 Prevotella sp. | reverse complement strand
AATGGCAATAAGAATTGTTGGAGTAGATTTGCCCCAGAATAAGCGTGGCGAAATCGCATTGACTTATATCTATGGTATAGGTCGAAGTAGTTCAGCAAAGATATTGGATAAGGCAGGTGTCAGCCGTGACTTGAAGGTCAATGAGTGGAGTGACGACCAGGCAGCCAAGATCCGTGAAATTATCGGCGCTGAATTCAAAGTGGAAGGTGATCTCCGTAGTGAGATCCAGTTGAATATCAAGCGACTGATGGATATTGGTTGCTATCGTGGTGTACGTCACCGTCACGGTCTTCCGGTTCGCGGTCAGAGCACAAAGAATAATGCTCGTACCCGTAAAGGAAAGAAGAAGACTGTTGCTAACAAGAAGAAGGCCACGAAGTAATTCTAAAATTAAAAAATTAGAGGATTAAAAAAGTCTAAGAATTATGGCAAAGAAAACAGTTACTTCTAAGAAGAGAAACGTGCGCGTGACCGCGATGGGTCAGTTGCATGTACACAGTTCTTTCAACAATATCATCGTTACCCTGACCAATGATGAAGGACAGGCTATCTCCTGGTCTTCTGCTGGTAAGATGGGTTTCCGTGGTTCTAAGAAGAATACCCCGTATGCTGCTCAGATGGCAGCTGAAGACTGCGCAAAGGTTGCTTTCGATCTGGGTCTGCGTAAGGTGAAGGCTTATGTGAAGGGTCCCGGTAATGGCCGCGAGTCTGCTATCCGTGCCGTACATGGTGCCGGTATTGAGGTTATCGAGATTGTTGACGTTACGCCGCTGCCACACAATGGCTGTCGTCCCCCGAAGCGTCGTCGTGTATAAATAGTAACGATAAACGATCTATCGTAATAACGTAATAACGAATTTATTTTTATAAGAAATATGGCAAGATATATTGGACCGAAATCAAAAATTGCCCGCCGTTTTGGTGAAGCCATCTACGGACCGGACAAAGTTTTGTCCAGGAGAAACTTCCCTCCTGGACAGCATGGCAACAACCGCCGCCGCAAGCAGTCAGAGTATGCAGTCATGCTGGCAGAGAAGCAGAAGGCCAAGTACACTTATGGTGTGCTGGAGCGCCAGTTCCGTAACATGTTTGAGAAGGCTGCCAAGGCTGACGGTATCACCGGTGAGGTTTTGCTTCAGCTGCTGGAGAGCCGACTCGACAACGTTGTCTTCCGTCTTGGTATTGCTCCCACCCGCGCTGCTGCTCGTCAGCTCGTTGGACACAAGCATATCACTGTTGATGGTCAGGTAGTTAACATCCCGTCTTACTCTGTGAAGCCTGGACAGATTGTTGCTGTACGCGAGAAGTCAAAATCGCTCGAGGTCATCGAGGCAGCACTTGCAGGTTTCAACCATAGCAAGTACCCTTGGATTGAGTGGGACGACAATGCTAAGGGTGGCAAGTTCCTGCACATGCCCGAGCGTGCCGACATCCCTGAGAACATTAAGGAGCAGTTAATCGTTGAGTTGTACTCTAAAAACTAAAAATCATTAAGTTAATGGCGATATTAGCATTTCAAAAACCTGATAAAGTCGTAATGTTGGAAAGCAGCGACAAGTTCGGCAAGTTCGAATTCCGTCCGCTGGAACCGGGCTTTGGCGTAACTGTCGGCAATGCCCTTCGCCGCATTCTTCTTTCATCACTCGAGGGCTATGCCATCAACACCATCCGCATTGCGGGTGTTGAGCATGAGTTCTCATCTGTACCTGGTGTAAAGGAAGATGTGACCAACATTATCCTGAACCTTAAGCAAGTGAGGTTCAAGCAGCAAGTGGAAGAATTCGAGAACGAGAAAGTCTCCATCACCGTCGAGAATTCTACCGAATTCAAAGCCGGTGACATCGGCAAGTATCTGACTGGATTTGAGGTGCTGAATCCCGATTTGGTGATTTGTCATTTAGATTCCAAGGCTACGATGCAGATTGATTTGACTATCAACAAAGGTCGCGGATATGTTCCCGCTGATGAAAATCGCGAGTTCTGCACCGATGTGAATGTCATTGCAATCGACTCCATCTATACCCCCATCCGTAACGTCAAGTTCTCGGTAGAGCCCTATCGTGTCGAGCAGAAGACCGACTACGATAAACTCGTGCTGGAGGTGACGACGGACGGTTCCATACACCCGAAGGACGCTTTGAAGGAAGCAGCCAAGATACTCATCTATCACTTCATGCTCTTCTCTGATGAGAAGATTACCCTTGAGAACACTGATGTTGAGGGTAATCAGGAGTTTGACGAGGAAATCCTGCATATGCGCCAGCTGTTGAAGACGAAGCTTGTTGACATGAACCTCTCTGTTCGTGCTCTGAACTGTCTGAAGGCTGCCGATGTTGAGACGCTTGGTGATCTGGTGCAGTTCAACAAGACTGACCTCCTTAAGTTCCGTAACTTCGGTAAGAAATCGCTCACTGAGCTTGATGATTTGCTCGAGAGTCTGAATCTGTCGTTTGGAACCGATATTTCAAAGTACAAACTGGACAAGGAATAATTGTCAAAGGCAATTAGGATCTGCCCATTAAAAGAAACAAGTAAAAATGAGACATAATAAGAAATTCAACCATCTCGGTCGTACTGCTGATCATCGCGCTGCCTTGCTTGCCAACCAGGCCATTTCGTTGATCATGCACAAAAGAATCACTACGACCCTGGCCAAGGCAAAGGCCCTCAAGAAGTACGTCGAGCCTCTTATCACGAAGGCTAAGGACGACTCTACCAATTCACGCCGTGTAGTGTTCAGCTATCTGCAGAACAAGGAAGCCATCAAGGAACTTTTTGGTCCTGTGGCAGAGAAAGTGGGCGATCGTCCCGGCGGCTATACCCGTATCATCAAGCTTGGCAACCGTATTGGTGACGCAGCTCAGATTTGCTTCATTGAACTCGTAGATTTCGATCCTGAGATGGCCAAGGATGGCGGAAAGAAGAAGACCCGTCGTTCACGCCGTTCTTCTGGCGCTAAGGCTGAGGCTGCTCCTGCCGCTGAGGCTCCTGCTGCTGAGGAGGCAAAGGCTGAGGCTCCTGCCGAGGAGGCAAAGGCTGAATAAGATTCCACCGAATCCAATCACACCTTATAGAAAAAATCCCGTACCCAGTGAGTGGTGCGGGATTTTTTTGCGATTACATACAATCAGCCTCTATAAGGTGATTATCGGCCTGTAGGGCCAGCAGATGTCAGCCCTTATTCGTGTTCAGAGATTTGTCTCTACGTGAATACCATAGTTCTGTTTTACCTCGCTCATCACGAAGGTGCTCTCGATAGAGGCAAGGCTTTCTATTTCCCCCAGTTTGTTGATGACAAATTCCTGATACTGTTTCATGTCTCTTGCACGTACCTTTAACAGATAATCGTACGAGCCCGAAGTGTTGTAGCATTCCGTCACTTCAGGAATGCGCTGTATGCGACGCACAAAAGAATCGGCTATCTCGTGGTTGATCTGTTTGAGCTTGACCTTACAGAACACCTGTAGCCCCAGACCAAGTTTTTCAGGGTCAAGCACAGCAATATACTTCTTTATATAACCTTTCTTTTCCAGGCGCTTCTGTCGTTCGAAAACGGGTGTAGGGGTCAGATGAACGGCGTCAGCCAGCTCTTTTGTGGTTAATTTCGCGTTTTTTTGCAGCGTTTTTAGTATCTGCAGGTCTGTTTCATCAAGTATTTCTGCCATATTATTAGAGTTTTATTCTGTTAGGGTACCATTTGAGAGTCCTATTTAGATGGATTTTCTTTTAACTCTGCAAAATTAGGTATATTTTCTGAATTATGCAAGAAATTTGGTAGATATTTCTAAACTTCTTACCTTTGCACCGTCAAACAAACCAATTGTTGGTTAATGACAAAATAAAAGAATTTGAAACAAGACAAAATAATATATTAACAAACAAAAAAAGAAAGGATAAGATTATGAGTACAAAGAAAAATTTCCGCTTTGAGACATTACAGCTTCATGTTGGCCAGGAGCAGGCTGATCCCGCAACCGATGCACGCGCAGTGCCTATCTATCAGACCACAAGCTATGTGTTCCACAATTCTCAGCACGCTGCCGACCGTTTCGGACTCCGCGATGCAGGTAATATCTATGGTCGTCTGACCAACTCCACGCAGGGCGTGTTCGAGGACCGTGTTGCAGCACTCGAGGGTGGTGTGGCAGGTTTGGCTGTGGCTTCTGGTGCAGCCGCCATTACCTACGCCCTACAGAATATAGCACAAGCCGGTGACCATATTGTAGCAGCCGATAACCTCTACGGTGGTTCTTACAATCTGATTACCCATACGCTGGCGACACAAGGCATCACCAATACCATTATCAACGTGAACGACCTTGAAGCCCTCGAGGCCGCCATTCAACCCAACACAAAAGTAGTATATGCCGAGACTTTCGGCAACCCCAACTCTGATGTACTCGACCTCGAGGGTGTGGCCGCAGTAGCTCACAAGCATGGTATTCCGTTTATCGTCGACAACACCTTCGGTACGCCTTATCTCATCCGTCCACTGGAGCATGGAGCAGACATCGTGGTGCATTCGGCTACGAAGTTTCTGGGTGGTCATGGTTCAAGCCTCGGTGGTGTCATCGTTGATGGAGGCAAGTTTGACTGGAAGGCCAACCCTGACAAATTCCCCACACTCGCCAAGCCCGATCCCTCTTATCACGGCATCGTGTTTGCTGATGCTGTAGGTGCTGCGGCTTATGTGACCCGCATCCGTGCCGTGATCCTGCGCGATACAGGTGCTGCCATCTCGCCTTTCAACGCGTTCATCCTCTTGCAGGGTGTCGAGACTTTGAGTCTGCGTGTGGAGCGTCATGTCGAGAATGCCTTGAAGGTGGTTGATTTCCTCGCCAGTCATCCAAAGGTGGCCAAGGTGAACCATCCTGCCCTTGAGAGCCATCATGACCATCAGCTCTATCAGAAATACTTCCCCAACGGTGGTGCCTCTATCTTCACGTTCGAAATAAAAGGAGGACAGGAAGAAGCCTGGAAGTTCATCGATGCTTTGCAGATATTCTCGCTGTTGGCCAATGTGGCTGATGTGAAGAGTCTGGTGATCCATCCTTATACCACCACTCACTCACAGCTTTCGCCTGAGGAACTGGCTGAGCAGCACATCACGCCCTCGACCATCCGTCTGAGCATCGGCACAGAGCACATCGATGACATCATTGACGACCTGTCGCAGGCTTTCGACAAGATTTAAAAGGGGACTACGAATTTCACGAATTTCACGAATTATTGTCATGCGCAGTCAAAATTCGTGAAATTCGCGAAATTCGTAGTAAATAAATTAAAATTAGTTCGTAACTTTGCACCAAGAAACTAAACGACATGGGAAAGTATATCTTAGCCGATAATCAGGAACTGACGCGGTTCGCGCTAGAGAGTCTGATCCGTTTGAAGGGCGAGAACGACATCTTCAGAGCAAGCGATAAGGTTGGACTCGTTCAATTGTTGAAGGAGCACGAGAGTGCTGTCGTGCTACTCGACTATACGCTGTTCGACTTTGCTGATGAAGATCAGCTCTTGATTGTTGCTGAGCGTTTTGCCTTGTCGGAGTGGATCCTCATCAGCGACGAGCTCACCCCTCAGTTCCTGCGTCGTGTGGTCTATGCTTCCCACCAGTTCAGCATCGTTTTCAAGGATGGTCCATTGAAGGATGTCCGCGATGCCCTCGATGCTGTCAGCCGTCATAACCGGCACATCAGCCAGCGGGCGTTGGAGGTGATTATCAACCACCAGCAGGAAGAAGAGAACCAGCCTAGCATCCTCACTGAGACAGAAACGGAAATCGTTAGGGCCATTGCCCAGGGTAAGACCACCAAGGAGATTGCCAACGAGCGTTTCTCAAGTGTTCACACCATCACCACGCATCGTAAGAACATCTTCCGTAAACTGGGTGTCAACACGGCTCACGAGGTGATCAAATATGCTCTGCGAGCAGGCCTGGTAGACTCGTCAGAATTCTATATATAAAGGAAATCAGGAAATATATCTGGCATCATCCAAAGCGCTATTCCTTTTGTCAAGTAACCTGCAATATTCCACCTTCATCTTCTCTGGCAGAAATGATTGGCTGATAAGTTCTTTCCATTTAGGAAGGTATGTCTTCATTTTTTCTGTCATCTTCTCTGATCTGGCAATAGAAATACCGCTTTCAACGAAAGCTGTCATGAAAGTATTGCGATCAAATCCACTTTTTTCACCTCCCACAGAAAAGCTCATCGCCATTTCCTCAGTATCGGCAGGGGCTGGGATGAAAATCCACCTGACCTTCTTCCAATTCATGATAGCAATACAGACATTTACTCATGTTCCAATGGTCTTACACTAATATTCCCTATGCAGTCTTTGCAACAAGCCATCAGAGTGACATCCTGTCCCGAGGATCAATTTTCCAAGATGTGGATGCAATATCCAAGAGCCAGCCTTCAGGGATGAGCTTGTTGTCCTCCAGCTCCTCTACAAAGTCCTTGATTGATTCCTTAAACCATATCAGCGCACCTTTGATAATCCACTTGATGCCAAAGCCTTCCGGATCAGTTTCCCACCAACAGGAATAAACTCCACAGCAGTCCCAGGTCCGCTATGCAAGGCATCTCTGATAAATCCTCGCTTCTCTCTACCCACTACGACATTACCGCAGTTAGTACATTCTTGGATGTATTTTTGTTTCATGTTCTATTTTTATTATACTCACGTGAATAAGTGGTCTTTTATTGCAAAAAGCAAGGAAATAATGAAAATAGTTATGAAATAATTTGGATAGTAACTAGATAATAGTTACATTTGCATCCAAATTCCAGTTACAAATGGGCACAAAAGAAAAATTAAGAAACCGTTTCCTAAAGATGCCATCGGATTTCACTTTCGATGAGATGCAACGATTACTGGAAGGATATGGTTACGAAAAGAGCAATAAGGGGAATACCTCAGGATCACGACTGATATTCAAGAATGGTAACAAGCGCCCCATTATGCTCCATCAGCCGCATCCTGGCAATATCGTAAAGGACTATGCCATGAAACAGGTGTTTGAAGATTTGAAAGAAGCAGGTTTTATAAAAGAAGAGGATTGATTATGAATACAATGACTTATAAAGGCTATTTGGGCTCTGTAGCCTATAGCGAGAAAGATCAGGTGTTTTTCGGTAAGATTGAAGGCATCAATGGTTTGGTAAATTTTGAGGGTGAAAGTGTGAAAGAACTCACTGAAGCCTTTCACGAGGCTGTCGACGATTATTTGGCTTATTGCGATGATGAAGGTATTGAGCCTGATAAGAGTTATACGGGAGTCCTCAATGTACGTCTGACACCATCTGTTCATCGACAGATAGCGATGTTAGCCCGCCAGGCAGGATTAACCATCAATGCATACATCAAGGACACTTTAGAGAAAAGAATCAAGACTGCAGCGATTTTGTAATACAGATCGATAGTCATGGGACAGGCCCTGAGTATAGACTCATTGAGGATTCTTCTGAGTTCAAAGCTACTGACAGGACGCTAGAAATCGAGAGATTTCTCCATGCGCACTATCCTATAATCCTTAATGCGATGCGTACACGGCCAACGCTTATGCTGGCAGATATGAAAGAAGTGACAGGCATCAGTATTGCTGCCATTCAAAAACTGCTCGACCAGCTGATTCTGAAGAAGTACGTTGAACGTGGAGAAAAAGATGGTAGTTGGAGAGTGTTTGTGACTCTGTAAGAATATAGTCGCGGGAACGGGCATACTGTCCCCCTCTATGACTACTGTAACTATGACTACCAGACAGAAGCCTCTAAAGATCATGGGACAGGTTTTTGATTCTGAGAATTTACGAATCAAAAACCTGTCCCTGATTGTTTATGAGAAATAACGAATCAAAAACCTGTCCCTGATTGTTTAGAATTTCATAATCAGATATTGGTAGGGCTCAAGGGCCATGGTTTCCTTCAGCGTGATATCTTGATCCGTCATTTCATCTTTTGTCTGATGGTCCACCCATTCTTTTGGGATGTTGGCAGTCTTCTGTCCGTTGCGCACATTGACAAGAATGAGGAAACGCTCTTCACCATCAGATTTCTCGAATATAAAGACATCAGGATCCTCATAAGCCTTCATCTGTCCTTTGCGGAGGGATGGATATTCGTTATAGAGACTGATAAGCTCCTTATATTCTTTATAGATGTTGGGGTTGGCAGTCCAGTCTACGGCGACATACTTGAAGAAGTTGATGGGATCAGGGTATTCCACTTCCTGTGAGCCATAGATAAGCGCACCTCCATGAGGGAAGATGGAGGCGACGTAAGCAGCCATCGCCCCACGTTCATTGGTGAACTCCACGCAGGGAGCCGCCTCTGTGGCGTGATCGTGGTTGGTGGTGAAACGCATCTTGACCTTACCAGCGGGCAGACTGTCGTATTCTGCTTTGTCGGCCTTGATCAGGTCGGAAGCAGGAGCACCCTTCCACACTTTCACCAGTTCGTCCTTATAGTCCCAGCCGTAGTTCATGTCAAAGCCTCCAATGGTGAAGTTGTCTACGTTCTTACCCTCTGCCAGCATCACGATCTTGCGCTCTCCAGCGGCAGCTCTCAGCTGGTCGATAGCATCCTTCCAAAAATCAGCAGGCACACCGTCGGCCACGTCGCAACGGAAACCGTCGATGCCTATCTCGACAATCCAGAACTTCATGGCATCGATCATGGCCTCGCGCATGTCCTTGTTGTCATAATTGAGGTCGGCCACATCCTCCCAGTTCCAGGGCTGCGGACAAATAATCGTGTCAGCCTTCTCGTCACGGGTGTACCATTCGGGGTGCTCTTTGATCCAGGGATGATCCCACGCCGTATGGTTGGCCACCCAGTCCAGGATAATACCCATACCATGATCGTGACATATCCTGGTGAGGTTCTTGAAATCATCAATAGTACCGAATTCTGGCGCGATGGCCTTGTAGTCACTGATGCAGTAAGGGGAGTTCTTACCCTTCTCGACACCAATGGGGTAAATGGGCATTACCCACATCATGTTGACGCCCAGTTCGCGTATAGAGTCAATGCGTGCTGCAACGGCATTCAGCGACTTCTCAGGGGCGAAGACGCGAGGATTCACCTGATACATGGCAATATCCTCGACGGCAGGCAGGTTAAACACTTCGTTCTTCACTTCTTTGCCGGGTTTGCAGGCTGCCAGTAGAAGAACCAGACAGATGAAAGACAGGATTTTCCTCATAATTGTTTTTTTAGGGTTGTTTATTGTCAGTGCAAAGATACGACAAAAATCCTGCAATCTCGCTGATTATCATAAAAACTTTATGTTACACCGCGCAATCGTTTGCTTGCGCGGGGCAAGAGAGGACACACGGGGGCGGGAGTGCTGAAACGTGAGATTAATAACCTTGGTCCTAAACTTAGTCAAACAGGCCTTTGGGGGGCCTATTGGTCTTCTTCATGTGGCAATTCTTTCTTCGTCGTTCAGTGCCATTATAATACAATAGCGTCTTGTTCTACATTATGATAGAAAGGAGTGATTTTACTTTGCTCCCATTCTTTCTTAGTGTACATGATAGGATTGGTCTCAGCGCCAAGCTCCCAACCTAATTTTGTAAGAGGATATGTAATTGTGTAATAGTCATCTGGCAGTAACTTATCCTTATCCATAACGATCAAAATATCTCAGTCAGAGCCACGATGCGCATCTCCACGGGCTTGTGATGACCCATAAAGTCTTGCTGTTGCATTTGGTGGCAATACCTGCACCAGTGATTTGCGAATACTATCTAATACCCTCTTATTCATCTTGGTTGCAAAGATAGAGTATTCTTTGTATAGGTCCAAATAATTGAGAAGTTTTTATCAATTATCACACTTTAAATGCCACGTTTACATTCACTTCGTCGAAGGTGATATCTAACAGCTCTATTTTATCCAGCATGCCTTCTATTTGGTCAATCTGGTCTAAGTGAATCAGCAGCTTGTTGTCCTCCAGCTCCTCGACAAAGTCCTTGATTGTTTCCTTAAACCATATCAGCGCACCTTTGATAATCCACTCGATGCCAAAGCCCGCCTGATATGACAATGAGATATCATTTCCTGCCACCTGATCAACAGAAATGTTGATGGTCGCATCCTTGATCACCACCTTCTTTGTGACACTCATAGTTTTCTCATCGACAAACCCCAACTGAACCTCCTGGTTGTACTTCTTCATCACAAATGCCTCCAGTTCCTTGAAAGGTATTTGTAACCTCATAGCCATTCCGATTGATTCCTGTTGCTTCATAACCATCGTACGTTTGCTTATATTCGGCTTCTTGGTTTCTGACTTGTTCAGCGTAGCCAAATCCTTCACCTTTGTAACGTAGTCGGCTATCATCTGTTTATAATCCGATTCACTCAGAGGGTGCGTCTCAGTCCATGCTTTTCCGCACTTGGGGCATTCGTATTCAACCTGGATATCCTTGTATATCCACTTCTCCAGTTCATCGCCCCACTTCTCCATATCAGTTCGCAAGAGGCGCAAGACGATTTCCTTCGAAGCCTTCCATATCAGTTTCCCACCAACAGGAATAAACTCCACAGCAGTCCCAGGTCCGCCATGCAAGGCATCTCTGATAAGTCCTCGCTTCTCTCTTCCAACTACGACATTACCGCAGTTTGTGCATTCTTGGATGTATTTTTGCTTCATATTCTAAGTATACTCTTATTCATCGTTTTATCATATTCTTCGAATTATATCATCTGGGTGCAAAGATAGAGAAAATCTACCAGATAACATAACAATCAATCGCTTTTCTCTTTATTTTTATCTAAAGATCAGAAGGTTGTTGATTTCAAAAAGATCAATCTGTCCCCTTGACTGCTGTCACACGGGAACTGTCCCTCTGTGAGACATGCCACAAAGAAGGGACTGTATATCAATAATGGAAAGAAGGTTATCATTAAATAAGGAAAGGAGGACACAATTATGAAGAAACAATATGAGAAGCCTTCGATGAAGGTATACGAACTGAAAGGACACTCACAGATCCTGGCTGGCAGCCCCGACCCATACGACCGCGACTTCGGCTACATGCCTGGCGTCAACGATGATATGAACAAGATGGCGTAAAAAGTGTGCAGAAGAAAAGAATAAACAAAAGGTTTCTTTTTGTGTACTAGGCTAGGCCATGGATCTTTTTAAAAGAAGAAAAAAAAGAAACGGAAGTCAGTCGGCTTCCGTTTTTTTTCGTCTGGCAGGTAGGGCGAATTATTTCGGGTTAAATGCGTGCTTTGGGGAGCGAAAAATTTGCAACCGCAAAAGACATAAAACATAAATTGAAGCACAACTGTTTTATATTCTATGAGTAATGAATTGAAAGTATTATGAAAAGCAAAGTGATTTGAAGAAGATTGTATTTGTATTTTAGCGACGATGACCGAAATGGCCGATTATACGCTATGGCATAACAACTCAGAAATAATAGTGAAGGAAAAAAAGTTGCCGAAATGTTTGTAAGTTTCGGATAGTTTTCCTATCTTTGTCCGCAAAATGAACGACATTATGAAAGAAAGAACATTCGTCAGCTTTGACTGGGCATTGAAGCGCATCCTTCGCGACAAGGCTAATTTCGACGTGCTTGAGGGTTTCCTCACCACGCTGCTGCAGTTCAACGTAAAGATACACCGGCTGCTTGAAAGTGAGAGCAACAAAGACAGGAGCGAATCAAAGTATAACCGCGTGGACTTGCTTGCAGAGAACGGCGACGGCGAGTTGATACTCATCGAAGTGCAGGGCGAGCCGGAGTTTGCCTACTTCCAGCGGATGCTCTTTGGCGCCTCTAAGCTTGTCACCGACTATATCAACGGCGGGCAGAACTATGAGAACGTGAAGAAGATCTATTCCGTCAACATCGTCTACTTCGACTTGGGGCAGGGCGATGATGTGGTCTATCATGGCAAGACAGAGTTCCGTGGCATACACAATGGCGACCTGCTGAGATTAAGTCCCTACCAAAAGCAGAAGTTCGATGTGAGCGACATCTATGAACTATATCCAGAGTACTATATACTGAAAGTAAACGATTTCAACCGCTGGTCGCGCGTACCCTTAGACCAATGGCTCTATTTCCTTGCTACCAGCGACATACCCGACGATGCCGATGCCCCTGGTTTGAAGGAGGCGCGCGAGAAGCTTGTCATCATACAGATGAGCCGTGAGGAGCAGCGCGCTTACGAAAGCTACTGGATGGATCGTCATATCCTTGAAAACACCATGACTACCGCACGTGGTGAGGGGAAACTGGAAGGCTATGAAGAGGGGAAAGCTAAAGGAATGGCTGAGGGAAGAGCTAAAGGAATGGCTGAAGGAAGAGCTGAGGGAAGAGCTGAGGGAATATCCGAAGGTGCCCGCAAGAAAGCGCTGGAGATTGCCCGCAAGATGAAAGAACAAGGTCTTCCAGAAGAGAGCATTATGGAAATAACAGGCTTGACTTCCGAAGAGTTATCTGTCGATGTCTGATGCCAGAGTCGCGGGTGTAGTGTAATGGCAGCACGCAAGACCTCAGATCTTGATCGGCGTACCTCCAGTGCGCAGGCGCGGGTTCGCCAAAGCGGTACTCTCGGATGGCACTGTGTTCTGTCAGGCAGAGAGCAAAAGCTGGCGCTATGTCAGGACAAAAGCCACGAAGCTGGCCCTGAACATGCTCGCCACACCTTTCCGTAAGGAGATGCTGTCGAACGCTGAGTATCAGGCAAGAGTCTTGGCCCGTGAAGAGGATAAGATGGCCAAGCGCAAGGCGGAGATTGAGGCAAGAGATGCTGCCAAAGAGGCCTTACGTGAAGAGAAGAAAGCCAAGCGCAAGGAGATAGCCCAGGCCAGAGACCGCAAGCGACGGGCCAGTCAGGCGGCTGCAAAGATACGTAAGGCGGAGAATGCTGCCAGAGCTGCTGCTAAAGCTGCCAAGGAGGCACGGCCCTTAAGCGCAAAGAAGCGCCGTTATTTGGAAGATAAAAAGAAGTAACAGCCTTAGCAATTGGTCACACATCATCAATGTCGTCATAGTTCCTTTGTTTGTTTAAAATGTTTAGTTCGTCCTATCGGACTGTGAGTCCGCTCTCTACGGACTGCGAGTCTGAACCCTTCGGACTGATAGTTTTCATTAATTGAGAGGAGGGCTGCTCCTTGATGAGGTGAACGTAAGTTCTTGATGAAGCAAATACAGTACTTGATGAAGCAAATACGGTACTTGATGAAGCAGATATGGGTACTCGAAGGATGAGGCGATTATTAGGGTTAACCTCACTTTGATGGCTCGAAAACCTTTGTAGAAAGGGTTTAGAGCGAGTGAGATTGGAAGTTTTAACCTCACTTCAACCTCACTTCAATCTCACTCGAACCTCATTTTGATTCATTTGAATTGCTAAATGCTTGCTTTTGGGAGCGTAAAATTTGCAGCCGCAAAAAATATGTTGTACCTTTGCATTGAAGAAGTGAGAACGGACCTCTATGGAAACCTTTGGCACAAAGTGCTCTCAACAATGAGCTGGATGCCATCCGTCCCAGTCAGCATGCTTTGCTGAAACAGACGCTGAGCAAGGGCAAGGTGAACGGACGCCCTATCCATGGTGCCTCTCAGGAAGACCGGCCCCGCTATGCCTCGTTTGTAGCTACGACTAACAATTCCATGAAAGGCTGCATGAGATTGAAATGAGGTTGAAGTGAGGTTCGGGTGAGGTTGAAGTGAGGTTAGAACCACTCAACCTCACTCGCCTCAAGCCCTTTGTAGAAAGGACTTTTGGAAAGATGAGTGAGGTTAACCCCATCAGAAGAAAAACCTAATAAAAAGCAAAAGAAATCATGAGTATAGCAAAAGAATTATTGATTGAGAAAGCCAAGGAAGGCTACACGGTTTGTTATGTTGATGCGTGTCCGTTGCACATCCAGTGTCTGCGATGGCTCGCAGGACAGCACATGCCTCACGCCTATAGTTCCTACAGGTGTGTGAATCCGCATTTCGAGGGTGTGGCGACTACTGAATGTCCGATGTATCGCAGCGACCAGAAGGTGCGCTTTGCCAAAGGCATGACTCACACCTTTACGGACGATATGCCTAAACGCTTGGAGCCTGCGGTACGCTTAGGAATCATCGGACTGACCAACCGCACCTACTACTTCGAGTATCGCAAAGGTACGCGTCTCATTCCGCCTGCTTTGCAAGAGAAGATCCGCAAGTTGTTCCGCGACAACGGATGGACGGAGGAGGTGATGTTCGACGACTATGTAGAGGATTACGATTGGTAATCAATGAAAAAGTGAAGAGACACCTCTTCACTTTTTCATTCCACGGACTGCCAGACCTTCGGTCGAGACTGCCCACGCCCGGCAGAGTCGATGCGAGCCTCACTCTGTTTTCATTTAATCGCAGTCTTGATATCTTCCAGCAGATCTATGCCTGCTTCAAGACCGATACTTATTCGTACCGTCGTATCGAGGACAGACATCTCCGCACACTGTTCGGCAGTAAAGAGTCCGAAGATGGTAGAGGCAGGGTGGATGGCCAACGACTTGCGGTCGAAAAGGTTCGTGGCACGACGGATTATCTGCAGTTTGTCGATGAATGCCCATGCGGTTTCCTTCGATTCGAGGTCGATGGTGAAGACAGCCCCTGACAACGGGCCGAACTGCTTATGAGAGAGTTCGTAGAAGGGATTGTCTTCAAGGCCTGTATAGTTCACGCGCTTGATCTCTGGCAATGTCTGGCATTGGCGGGCGAGCCACAGCGTGGTCTTTGCCTGACGACGGAATCGGATGTCGAGCGTGTCGAGGCCAAGGGTCTCCATATAAGCTGCCTGAGGTGTCATCAGACCACCAAGGTTTGTGATGAGTTCTGTCTTTACACGGGCCGTAAAGGCCATTTTCTTACCCACTCGTTTGGTTCGTGCCTGTAGGGCAGGGGAGGGGGCCTGGCTCCAGTCAAACTGTCCGTAGTCAATGAGCAGTCCGCCCAATCCTGTACCACCGCCGGAGATATACTTCGTGCTCGACACCACCTCGATGTCTACACCGAAATCAACTGCATGGAAGGTGGAGAAGGGTACGATGGTCGTATCGGCAATCAAAGGTACGCCTGCCTTGTGAGCAATGTCTGCCAATTGTAGGATATCAGCCACGAAGAGCTGCGGATTGGTGATGATCTCGAAGAACAGGGCGCAGGTCTTGTCGTCGATCTGTGCCTCCACCTCCTCTGGTTTGGTGAAATCGGCAAAGCGCGGTTCCACACCGAAGTTACCCAAGGTGTCGCGAATCAGCGAGACGCTGTTGCCAAACAGGTGTTTCGAGGCCACGATGTTGAGTCCTGCTGCGCTGACAGCAGTCAGTGCGTAATGGATGGCTGTCATGCCCGTGTTGAGAGCCGTCACACTTGCTGCACCCGTCAGTTGTCTGACACGCTCCTCCAGATAGCTAGTCGTGGGGTTGGCGATGCGGGCATACGACGGGGCCATGGAACGACCGCAAAAAGCGTCGCCCATGGCCTTGGCAGACTCAAACTCAAACGCCGCCGTATAGTAGACGGGCATCGACAATGACCCGTATATGTCAGGCTTCTGATACTTCGTCGTCAGTATTTTCGTTTCGTACTGCATATTGTCTCTATACTACGAATTATACGAATAACACGAATTATTTCATCCGCATGGCAATTCGTTTGATTCTTTTAGTCGCTACGCTCTGTAGAAGCGCTGAAGCGATGACGTGATATTCGTAGTCTTTTTTTATCGTCCAATAATCTTTTTTACTGCAATCACAAGTTTGTCTACGTCTTCGCGAGTATTGTAGAGGGCGAAGGTGGGGCGGACACTCATCTCGTAGCCGAGAGCGCGGAGGGCGGGCTGGGCGCAGTGGTGGCCAGCACGCACTGCGATGCCCTCCTTGTCTAATAACGTGCCTGTTTCGGGGACGGGGATGCCATCGAGGACAAACGACACGACCGACACGCGGTTCTTCGGATTGCCGATAAGCGTCAGACCAGGAATCTGGGCGAGTTGCTCTCGTGCATACTCCGTCAGTTGGTGCTCGTGGTGCTCGATGTTGCGGATGCCGATATGGCTCACATAGTCGAGGGCTGCACCCAGCCCGATGGCATCTGCCACATTGGGTGTGCCAGCCTCGAAACGGGCAGGCGGTACATTGTATTCTGTACGCTCGATGGTCACATCCCTAATCATGTTACCGCCTCCCTGCCAGGGTTGCATCTTATCCAACAATTCCTTACGGCCATACACCACACCAATGCCATTAGGCCCGTAGATCTTATGACCGCTGAATACGAAGAAGTCTGCACCAAGGGCTTGTACATCGACAGGTGTGTGGGCTATCGACTGTGCACCGTCAATCAGCACGGGAATCTGGTGTGCGTGGGCGATGTCGATGATGCGCTGCACGTCGTTGATGGTGCCGAAAGTGTTGTTTACATGACCCACGCTGACAAAACGGGTCCGAGGCGTGATAAGTCGTTCCAGTTCAGAGAGGATGAGGTCGCCATTCTGATCAGTAGGGATAGCGCGTAAGGTGGCACCACGTTCCTGAGCAACACGCTGCCAAGGTACGATGTTGGCATGATGGTCGAGCTCAGAGACGATGACCTCATCACCAGGAGTCAGGAACTGGCGACCGTAGGTCTGTGCCACGAGGTTGATGCCTTCAGTGGTACCGCGTACGAAGATGATCTCCTCGCTGGTGGCAGCATTGATGAACCGCTGCACTTTCTCCCGAGCCTCTTCGTAGGCATCCGTTGCACGGGCTGCCAGCGTGTGCGCCCCACGGTGGATGTTCGAGTTGTACGTACGGTAGTAGTCCGAAATCTTATCGATCACCTGATTCGGCTTCTGTGTCGTTGCACCGTTGTCCAGCCACACGAGGTCGTGGCCGTTCACCTTCTGATGGAGCACAGGGAAGTCGTGCTTGATCTGCTCCGAGTTCAGCGTGTCAGCCTCCTCGTAGTGCAAATCGCGCAGTTTCTGCGTCTCAGGGATGCCGATGCCGAATCCATCCTCATGAGGAATGGTGTTCGTCTGAACATCTGTATCTCCAAGGTAAGGAAGTTCGCCATAGCCACTGCCTCCAGACAGAAGCTGTCTGAATCCTGCTTCCAGCTCCGAGAGGCTCAGCTGTTCGTCAGGCCATATCGCCTTACGCTCTGCCTGCAGTTCCTCAGGGCAGTATCTTTGTGCGATTTCCTTCAGCAGAGCCAGCGATCCGCCGTTCTGTGCAGGGAAGCTATTTAGTTCTGATATACTGATCATTTATTTCTCGACTTTGTTCCTGTGCTGATAATCATGATAATAACCCACCTCTACGTTCTCGAGCACGGCGATGGCATCGTCGGTCAGTGAGGCCAGCGAGAAGTACTT
>JAEEQB010000070.1 GCA_016285075.1 Prevotella sp. | reverse complement strand
GCTTTGTGGCACCCGTCTCCGACATGAAGTGCACGGACATCATCCAGCAGATATGCTATGTCAACGGCTCGCTGAGCATCAGCACGCCCGGCATCAAGTTCATCAGCGAGGACAGCCGTAACCGCACCGTGAAGGACGATGTGTTCTACTACCGAAGCAGTCCGGTGACCTATTACCAACCTATTGTGAAGATCGGCTCAAACTTCTGGACACGACAGGACATCTACTACAAGATGGGACTGGCCGTGAATGCCAACAATGACCGAACGGTGGACGTGGTCAAGGACAATGTGCTCTTTGCCCGCTTCTGGCATGACTTAGGACGCGGAACCGCGTCAGCCAACAAATGGATGTGGGCTAATGAGCCTAATACCTTGTTCAGCGGCAACCCCAACATGAAATGGTACTTCCCCAAGGGCAGCGAGGTGAAAGCCCTGCAAGAATTCCTTGGTTTCAACCCCAAGGCACTGTTCAAGGGTCAGGCGAGTGGTTTCAATGCCCAGTTCAATGGCTACTATGGCGGCTACGACATTGTCAACAAGAAAGAGACCGACGAGGTGACCATGCGCTACAAGGGCGAGTTGAACGTCTTTGCCACGCGCAACACGAAGAGCGACAATGATGCCGTGCTGTTGGTGCTCGACAAGAACTACCGGCTTTACGAGGCCGACAACGGTCCTGACGGCTCGTGGCGTGAGAACTACTATCCCGTACGCCCTGTGCGTGGCTATATGTTCAACTACCCCACCCTCGACGACATCAAGATGTTTGAAGACAAATACAAATAAGTTGAGAAGTTAAGAATTCAAAGATGTTCTTGCCTTGCAAGCGCCCAGAGGTCGAGTGAAGCGATAACTTCTACATACATTATAAAAAGAAAACAACATGAAGAAGAATGTATTGAATTGGATGCTAATGGTCGCATTGGGAATGGGACTGGGATTGAGCATATCCGCCTGTTCCGACGACGATGATGACAATTCGGACAACGTGCCCGAGGGAAAGAGAGTCATCACGGCTGAGATGGTGGCCCAACAGGGCGTTGTGGCAAGCGTGCTGTCGGCTCTGACAGGCGTAGAGTCCGACGACTCCGTCGGCATTGACTTCGAAATTCAGCGTTTTACCCCCAAGATAGGTTTGGTAAGGGACGAGGCCAATCCGTTCGATCGCTCCGTACTGGTCAACGACGAGACGGAGGCATCGCTGAAGTTCCGTAACCTTGCATCTAATGAGGACTTTGTACAGGAGACGGCCGACGGCTATGTCATCGACCTGACCAACCTCGACTACCGCATGGACGGCCGGAAGCAGAAACTGGGCAAGCTGACCTACCATCGCGGTACCGACGGTAGATGTGAGGCGTATGTCGATGTCGAGATTCCCTGCATACCCACCCTGAACAAGATTACCTATCTGACGAAGGACCAGTGGGGCAGCAATGGCTGGGACGAGTACGGCCGCTGGGAGTCGCCCTGCTACATCGGACAGGTATGGTTCAATTCTAGTCAGGGACTCTACTACGTCTGCGTGGTACAGAGTAAGTCGGACACCGACGGCTGGCTCATCAACGTGCAGCCGGGACGCGGTAACATGTCCCATTTCATCCAAAGTAACGAAGGTAACAAGGGTGCCTGGGCACCCGATCATCCTGTCAGCAAGGAAGCCATCGAGGGCTTTGTGAAACTCTGCATCGATGCCAACTACTACGACATGAAGCAGGCCATCCGCAAGAAATATCCCAACAAGGTTTTCCCGGCCGTACCAGTACGTCACGGAAAAGGCCAGGCTTGTAACTGGAACGACTACGGCTACCTGCACACCACCGATGGCGATGACGGTTTCGGTACGTCACAGAAGTTCTATGGCCACTGGGTCGGCGACTTAGGCAGCGACAATCCGAAAGACTATAATACACCTGGCGATGGCCCTGAAGTGCTGATAATCCGCAATGCCTGGACGGGCAGCTGGGCCTGGTCACCTCCCCGTAACTGGCGTCACCAGGAAGTCTACTGCATGGCTCCCCGCGCACATTACAGTTCCAGTCGCTACTGGTATACGAAGTCCTACGTCTATCACTTTTTCGAAGACTCCGACTACTGCGACTGGATGAACAAGAAGTATCCCTACACCGCCAATGGATACAGCTTCCGTGGCAGCGTGCCCGCCGGCTTTGGCAGCAAGCCAGTGTTCGACCCGGCAGACGAAGGATTCTAAAAGAAAACTGTTTTAAAGCAACGGATTACACGGATTAAGTTTCGGAAGTCAAACTTCAACTAATTTCGAGCGAAGCAATCACTTCAAAAAGATAAATTAAATGAATTCAGCCATGCGAGCAAGGAAGGACAAGAAGCATATACTCCCCTCAATTTTGGAGAGGGGCTGGGGGATGGGTCTACTGCTTACCCTTCTCTTTCTCGCTGCCTGCCACGACGATGACGGGCCTGACGCCCCTGATCCTGGTCCTGAATCAATGGTGTGGACGGTGGACGTGCTCGGCGGCGGGGCCGTGGAGACCGATGACGAGGGCAACGTGTACTTCGAACGTACCGCCACCTTCGGCAGCCTGCGCCTGAAGATACAGGGCTACGACGCCCAGCGCGACAGCACGGTGAAGGTGACCTTGGCCGAGGGTGGCGAGTGGCTCACCCTTGAGACCGACACCCTTGGCACCGAGGGCATCCTGAGCCTTTCCACCACCGACAACAACGGCGACAGCCAGCGCACCGCCACCCTGGTGTTCACTGCCGCCAACGGCGAGCCGCCGCTCAGTGCCACCCTGACCGTGAGGCAGCACTCGCGTGCCGATGCCGACAGCAACGGCGGCAACGCGAAGGAAGACCTCTACGTGGGCTATGGCTACGACATCTTCAAGGCACTCGACAACCCCATGTCCGTGCGTACCAAGACCCCTATCATCGACCTCGAGAAGCTGCGTGCCGCCGGTAGCGCCGCCACCTACGAGCCGCTGCACGACTCACGCCTGTCGCGCACGGAGATGAAATACATTGCCAGCACCTCGCTGGCGGAATACGCCGAGGAGCTGACCAGCGAACAGACTACTTCCAGCCTGAAGATCAATGGCTGCAAGGTGGACTGCGACTTAGCCACCTCGCTGACGGCCAACGGCACAAGCCTTGAGCAGAACTACGGACGAGGGGCCATGGTGAAGACGGTGGCTTCGCGCGTCATCGACAAGGCTGCCCTGCTGCACCTGCGTGAGTTGGGTCGTACGCCCTATTCCGATGCCTTCTTTAAGCGCGTGAACAGCCTGCTCACACTCAAGGATACCAAACCGGCTTCCTTGGCCGAAGAGGTGACGAAGACCTTGGAGGAGTTCGGCACCCACATCGTGATGCAGGCCGACCTCGGCGGGCGCATCGACTACACCTTCACCGTAGAGAAGTCTGGCACGTTCTACGTGAATGACTTGATGAAGGTGGAGATAGACTTCACCATGGGCCGTATGTCAGAGGCACAGCGTAATTCAAGATATATGCGCGAAGTGTCGTCGAGCAAGAGTGCCAACGGCGCCATTAAGGTGGTTGGCGGCAGCGAGGCCACCCGTCAGCAGATGCAGTACGACATCGCCCGCTTGGGCAAGACATCGCAGCTGCCGCCCAACCACGTCACCGCCTGGTTGGCCTCCATCGACTACGACGAGCGTGCCGTCGCCGCCGGCGACATCGACGTCATCAACTTCGAGCTGATGCCTGTTTGGGACCTCGTGCCCTCGGAGTTGCGCCTCGACTTCCTCAACGCCACGCTGCGCATGGCCGAACGCCCCGACTGCAAGGTGAGCGACGAGAAGCTGGGCACCGACCTCTATTCCATCGACTGCACGCGCAAGGACCTCTTCGACTTCTCCAACGTGAAAGACAACGGCTCGCTCTGCCGCATTCTCTACCTGAGAAGCGGTGACGGCGAGGGTACGCCGGTGCTGCAGGTGTGCTCGGAGTACGTGCCGAAGATACGTACCGACCAGCGCGTCACCGTGGCCTATCCCATCTACAAACGGAAGATCCGTCTGAACGAAGGACTGTTCCTCGGCGACGGCATCCACCAGCCGGCCTTCGTGGGTTTCGGCGATGGCGAATGCTTTGTGGCACCCGTCTCCGACATGAAGTGCACGGACATCATCCAGCAGATATGCTATGTCAACGGCTCGCTGAGCATCAGCACGCCCGGCATCAAGTTCATCAGCGAGGACAGCCGTAACCGCACTGTCAAGGACGATGTGTTCTACTTTACCTATGCCGACACCTATCAGCACCCCATTGTGAAGATAGGCTCCAGCTTCTGGACACGCCGCGACATCAACCATGAGATGGGTTTCACGGTGGATCCCGAGGACTCGTCGGCTCCCTACGATGACTACATCGAGGACGGCGTGCTCTACACCCGCTTCGACCATGAGCTGAACGAGTGGATCCAGGATTATAATGTATGGACGTGGGGCTATGCGCCCAACACCATGTATGCTGGCGAGCCCAACACGAAGTGGTATCTGCCCAGTGCCGATGACGTGCGGAACCTCTACGCCTTCATGGGTTTCAACCCCAAGGCGCTGTTCAAGGGGCAGGTGAGCGGCTTCAACGCGCAGTTCAATGGCTACTACGGCCTGCACGACATCATCCACAACACCACCTTCTCCGAGGGCTACGAGCTGGTTCGCTACAAAGGCGAGAAGCAGTTCTTTGCCACCCGCAACACCTTCGGTACCGATGCTGTGCTGATGGTGCTCGACAAGAACTACGAGCTAACGCTCTATGAAGCCGTAGGCGACTGGTACACTGACTGTTATCCCGTCAGGGCCGCCCGTGGCTATATGTTCGATTACCCCACGCTAAAAGACATTGAGAACAATACGTATTAAGAATATGAAACAGAAACGATTTACCTGGCGCAGCCCATTATGCATTATGCATTATGCATCATGCATTATGATAGTGTGTGCTTTCTGCATGAGCTGCAGCGACGACGATGACAAGAACAATGAAGACACGCCCGACGAGGAAGTATGGACAGAGGAAGACAATCGCATGGCACAGGAGGCCGATGCCCTCTGCGCAGTACTCTCCACCCTGACGGGCCAGGAGTTCACCTCCGACGGCAACATCGACTTCGAGGGCAAGACCTTCGAGCCGCAGTATGGCGAAGTGCGTGACCCGTCGAAGCCGTTGGAGCGCAGCGTCCAGGTGCTCAATGCCACTACCGCCGAGACCTATTTCCGCGGACTCGTTGAAGGCAACGGCACCTTTATCAGCAACACCTCCGACGGACTGGTCATCGACCTCACCAACCTCAACTGCCGCGAAGACGGCAGGAAGCAGAGCTTAGGCACGCTCACCTTCCACCGAGGCGAGGGCAGCGACAACGTGGGCTATGCCGACATCGATATTCCCTGCATTCCCAAGCTGCAGCGCATCAGCTACAAGACCGAGGAACAGTGGGGCGACAATGCCAACTGGACATCGCCCGCCAAGCGCGGCGAGGTGTATAGGACAGGTGACCACTACTACATCTGCGTCCGCGCCTCGAAGGGGTCACAGAGCTTTAACAACGGGGCGCTTGTGATGATGGAGGACAGCTATGGCTCTGACTACAAGTATTACAACGGCACCAAAGAAAGTGACGAGAGCTGGGAACCCAACCACGTGGGAACCTATCAGGACATCTGCGACTACATAGACCTCTGCGGCGACAATGCCTTCTTCGTGACGAAGCAGATGATTGTGAAGAAACTGCCATGGAAGGTGTTCCCCGTCACCGACGAATGGACCAGCTGGGAGGGGGCCGCCTTACGCACCTGGGATCCAAGCTGGGGCTTCGGCACCGACAAGAAAGGCTATGCCCACTGGACAGGACGCAACTCCACGGGTTCGGCCAACGTCATCATCTGCCGCGATGCCACCGAGGGTGACTACAACTGGAAAAAAGTCCGTTGGGCCCGCCGTTTCCACTACGTGGGGATGCCCTGGAGATGCGAGGACAGCAACGATGGCGTCTACCAGAACACCAAGTCATACTATTACAACTCCAAAAAAGACTTCCGCAATTGGATAGCCGACGGTAGCATCGTCTACACGGCCAACGTCTACCACTTCAATGACAAATTGCCCAGTGGCTTCGTCAAAGTAGATGTAAGGAATATGTAATTTAGGAGTTTGGGAGTATAGGAGTAAGGAGTAAGGAGTAAGGAGTTTTGGAGTATAGGAGTGTAGGAGTATAGAATACATGCGCGCATGGAAGGATAAGAAGTATATACTCCCCTCCCTCTTAGGGAGGGGCTGGGGGATGGGTCTGCTCCTTCTTCTCCTCCTCACTGCCTGTCACGACGATGACGGACCTGACATGATTGGTCCTGAAGCAGCGGCGTGGACGGTGGACGTGCTCGGTGGCGGGGCCGTGGAGACCGACGACGAGGGCAACGTGTACTTCGAACGTACCGCCACCTTCGGCAGCCTGCGCCTGAAGATTCAGGGCTACGACGCCCAGCGCGACAGCACCGTCAAGGTGGCTCTGGCCGAAGGCGGCGAGTGGCTCACCCTTGAGACCGACACCCTTGGCACCGAGGGCATCCTGAGCCTTTCCACCACCGACAACAATGGCGACAGCCAGCGCACCGCCACCCTGGTGTTCACTGCCGCCAACGGCGAGCCGCCGCTCAGCGCCACGCTGACCGTGAGGCAGCACTCGCGTGCCGATGCCGACACCAACGGCGGCAACGCGAAGGAAGACCTCTACGTAGGCTATGGCTACGACATCTTCAAGGCACTCGACAACCCCATGTCCGTGCGTACCAAGACCCCCATCATCGACCTCGACAAGCTGCGTGCCGCCGGCAGTGCCGCCGCCAACAGCCTTGAGACGTCGAAGGCCGATGTCTTTGACCAGCAAATGGGCGTGTTCCTCAGCAATGCCTTTGCCCGCACCTTCCGCCGCATCATCAACGACAACCCGGCCGTGCCCATCTACGACCTCTACCGCCAACTGTCGCGCACCACCAATGGCTCGCACGTCACTCTCTACAACGAAAACCAATACGGTTCCGTCTACACAAGCACGATGGACGACTTCTTCCCAGAATAAACAAAACACGACAAGCTTATGAAACACAGGGATTGGCTTTTTGCGGTTATCATGCTCTTTGCGGCTTGCACTTTCGCAGGCTGCAGTGATGACGATGAGTCAACACCCGATACCCAACACCCGACACCCGACACCCAACACCCAACACCCAAGCAAGGTGCTCCCATCCAGATTACGGTGATGTTTGCCCCCGGACAGTTGGGCGACAGAGGCTATGCCGACAATGTGATGGAGGGTGTGAATGAACTTGACAAATGGGATGACAAGTTAGAGAAGGACACCCTGGATGTGCGTTTCATCTCTCCTTTCAATGTGGAAGATGCAAGGAGCAGCCTACGGAAATGGGTGGAGACCACGGTCAACCCCTTCTACCAGAACGAATACGAGCGACGCCTGCTGGTGCTCACCGAACCGTTCTTGGTGGTACTGCTCACCGATATCAAGGACCTGCTGCGCCCCACGGACGAAGTGCTGCTGCTCAAGCTGAACGAAGACGATATTGCACAGATAGCCAAACAGTTCTCGCTTGGGAATCGTGTCCACGGGCTTAATATCTCCGCCTCTTACCCAACGAGGAAATTCTGTGCATTAATGTATAAATATATGGAGACAGCCTCCGACCCTCGTACCAACTATCTCAACATCCCCATATTCCGCCTGTACGAAAAGACGCAGTACCCCTATCGCGACGAGATAGCAGAGACTGTAGAGATGGAAATGGGCGATGCCACTCAACTGACTCCCATTGCGCTCAGCAGCATGAAGGGAGCCGGTGTCTATTCCCAAGACTCCACCCTGACTATTGTGGAGGCGGCTTTTGAAGCGGCCAATGTAACCCAGAACTCCGCAGAACTGACGGGCTGTCCCTTTGTAATCGTAGACTTGGGTGCCGGTAATACAGGATGGGACTACTGGCTGCTGGGTATGAGGTACACTCACCTTACACTGTCGACGCTGATGCTGGATGCCAAGAATGCCTTTGGACTGAGGCGCTTCTACATCAATCGTAAGTTCGGCAAGGCTCTGATGTATTGGGTCGTAGAATGGGCGTTCAAGTCAGTCGGCGAGATGGACGCCCAGGTGACCCACTATGACGATACTTTCATCGAGGACAATCTTTACGCATTTGAATAGCTATGGAATACATGAATCATTACGCATTACGGATCAAGCATTATGCATTGGCGTTGCCGACATTCCTCACGCTCGGGCATCTGAGAGCAAGCGCTCATGCCGCTCGCTTAATCGGAATGTTATGCATTGTATTGCTGGCAGCGTGCAGCGACAAGGAGGACGCCCCGGTGGTGGTCGAAGATTCCCCCATCGACATCATCACCCTGAACGTCGACGTGGTGCTGCCAGCCGACATCACCAACCTGTGGCAGGACGCCATCGACCTGGCACAAGCCAACATAGCCTTGGCACAGCAGCGATTGCCACAGCAGGTAAAGCTGAACCTGCGCTACCACGACGAGCACTCTGAAAACCTGGACCAGCTGGCCTTCGACCTCACCCACCCCAAAGAGGGCGATGACACCTGCCATGCCATCATCGGCCCCTACCACTCCAGCAACGCACAGACCTTCCTGAGCTACGCCGCCCAGACACGCCTGCCGGTGGTCATGCCCACCTGCACCAGTGCCGAACTGCAGCGTACCAATGCCCGCAACACCTATGCCTGGTTCCTCACCGAGAGCGACATCACGCAGTGCGAAATCATGCTCATCGCGGGCCGTGATTTGGGCTACAAAGAGGCTGTGCTCATCCATAGCGATGACGCGTATGGCAAGTCCTTTGCCGACTGGTTCGCCTACTACGCCACCGAGTTGCAGATAGACCTGCCTCCGACGCCAACCATTGCCTACCAAAAAGGAATGGACCTGGAACCTTTCTTCATGCAGGCTGCTGAGATTTCCCTTGAAAACGTGCTGCTGTGCGTAGCCGTCAGCGACCCTGATGACATACTGGACATCATGGTACAGGCCGATGACTTCAGATTCTGGCCGGAAAACAATGACAGTTGGCCTGTACACATGGATCCCATCTGTAGCGACACGTCGTTCGACGATAAGTTTTTCAGCCAGATAAACACCCTTAGAGTTCTCGGTATCACGCCCGTCTGTAGCCGCTCCTACGGTTTCTGGCACTACATCGATCAGGTTTATGGGCGCATACCTCATTTGGGCGAGGGCCAGATGTATGATGCCATCACGATGATTGCCCTTGGCGCTGCCCATCAGGCAAAGCACGGCGACCACTGTCTGGTCAATGGCGAGCAGGTGACTTATAACGAGCAACCCTACGGTCCTGGCCTGACCGACCACATGCGTGCCGTGGTCAGCAATACCACCGATACACCAACCTCGTGGACCAGCGAGGGACTGGCTTTGGCCTTCAACCGCCTCAGTCAGGGACGGGACATCGACGTGAGTGGTGCTTCGGGCAGCCTCGTCTTCGATCTGGAGACGAACACCAAGGCCCTGAATACTCCATACATGCTCTGGGAGCTGGTCGACTATTATGACGACGAGGTCGAAGATCTTCGTAAAAGACTGACACCCAAGTTGTTCCTCAGCACTGGCGGTTCCAACGCCGAGTCATCGACCGTGGCGCTGTGGGAGCAACAGAAGCAGTACTACCAAGACTTCACCGACGTCAGCGTCAGCCACAACCTGCCCGAACTGACTGACCGCTGGGCCGTGGTCATCAGCCCCTCTACATCATGGGAGAACTACCGCCATCAGGCCGATGCCTTCGCCATGTACCAGACGTTGCGTCGTCACGGCTACGACGACGACCATATCGTGCTCATCGTCGAGGACAACTTGGCCGATGACCCCAGGAACAACTACCCTGGACAGATATTCGTGGAGTCCGCTGGAGCCCTCGGCGACGACGTCCGTCAGGACGCCGTGGTGGACTATCACTTCAGCCAGCTCACCCCCGATGACCTGGCCGACATCCTGATGGGGCGTCAGTCCGAGCGTCTGCCCCATGTCATCCATTCCGACTCCACCAGCAATGTCTTTGTCTTCTGGAGTGGCCACGGCGGCAGCGAGGAAGGCCCCCTCTGGGGCAATGAAGACAGCAAAGAGTACTTCGGCACCGACCGCATCCGTAACATCGTAGAAGAAATGGCCGGAACGGCCAATTCTTCACTCTTCACTCTTCACTCTTCACTTAAAAAATATCGTCGTATGATGCTGGCCATCGAGACCTGCTACAGCGGACACTGGGGATTGACCCTCGAAGGACAGCCCGACGTAGTGGTGCTGACCGCCGCAACTCCCTACGAATCGTCAAAGGCCGATGTCTTCGACCACACGCTCGGCGTGTACCTCTCGAACGCCTTCGCACGTACCTTCCGCCGGCAGATTAACGAGAACAACAACATCTGCATCTACGACCTCTATCGCGAACTGGTGCGCACGACGCCCGGCTCGCATGTCAGCCTCTATAACCAGAAGGAGTACGGTTCCGTATACACTGAATCCATGAACGAGTTTTTCAAATAAAAAGCAATGAACATGTTGAACAGACTTACTTACCTATTTATATTGTTCACCCTCGTGCTGACTTCGTGCAGCAAGAGCGATGAGGACGACCAGCAGCCCACCCCTGACGTACAGCCCGCCAAGGGAGCCACACTGCAAGTCATGGTGGCGTTTGCCCCAGGACAGTTAGGCGATCAGGGCATTGCCGACAACGTGATGAAGGGCGTTGTGCTAATGCAACAGCAGCAGAAGCATGCCGAGGTCGACAGCATCAACATAGAGTTCATCGCGCTCTACTCCTTCGGCGACACGCGGCAGCGGTTGCGCGCCTGGGCTGCAGAACCTGCCAATCCCTATTATAATCATGACTACGAGCGCCGTCTGCTGGTGCTCACCGAACCTTATATGGCGCAATGGCTCGGCGACATCAACACCCTGCTGCGTCCCACTGACGAGGTGCTGCTACTCAAGGCAACCGAGGCTGAGGTGCAGGAAGCTGCAGCCAACTACGCCCTGGACCAGCGACTGCATGCGCTCAACATTGACATCGGCCCCTTTATACGGAAGTATGCCAACTTTATGAAAGAAGACTTGGAGATGTGGCGAAGAATCTATGAGGCCAACCATGAAGAAGACGAAGAAGAGGACGATGATGACTGGTACGACGATTGGGACGATGATGATGACACATATGATGTGCCAGTACCCGATCACGTCAGGGTGTACGTCTATCGCCAGTATGAGCCGACGGTCGTGAAGTATAGCGACAATATGGAAGAACTGCTGCGCCAGGAACTGGGCCCCGAGGCAGAAATCATCAAACTGTACGTTGACAACTTGTTAGACGACGGTCACTACAACGAAGGTGCCAACAACAACTACTTGGAGACGGTGTACCAGACAACCTATCAGATAGGACAGCAATGCTATGAAGAAGGGTTGTCTTACATCATCTTCGATTTAGGCATTTGGAACACCAGTGCAATACGTTACATGAACATCAGTGAGCATAGTCTCGATGCACTCATGATTGATGCCACCACGGATTATAGCCCGAGTTTCTCCTGCTTCATGAAGCGCGACTACAGCCGTGCATTGCAGGAATGGGTCAACGACTGGTGTCAACAGCCTGCCGTTACCATGCCGCAAATCCGCACGCTGGGCGATGACTACATAACCCATGACATACCCAAGTTAACCATGATTTCGAATGAGCATTAAGCATTATGCTATAATAAGCATTTGCCTTCTCTTGCTGGCAGCGTGCAGCGACAAGGAGGACGCCCCGGTGGTCGATGGATCCCCCGCCGACATCGTCTCCCTGAACGTCGACGTGGTGCTGCCGGCCGACATCACCAGCCAGTGGCAGAACGCCATCGACCTGGCCTTGGCCAACATTGCCAAAGCCCAGCAGAAACGGGAAAAGGCAATCAGACTAAACCTGCGCTACCACGACGAGCACTCCGAAGACCTGAACCAGCTGGCCTTCGACCTCACCCACCCCCGCGAGGGCGACGACACCTGTCATGCCATCATCGGCCCCTACCACTCCGACAATGCACAGACCTTCCTGAGCTACGCCGCGCAGACGCGGCTGCCGGTGGTCATGCCCACCTGTACCAGTGCCGAGCTGCAGCGTACCAATGCCCGCAACACCTACGCCTGGTTCCTCACCGAGAGCGACATCACCCAGTGCGAGATCATGCTCTCTGCCGCACAGGCCCTGCACGCCACCGACGTGGCGCTCATCTATAGCGACGACATCTACGGCAAGTCGTTCATGGACTGGTTTGGCTACTACGCCACTGAGCGCGAGCTGCATATCGCTGGCGGGACACATCCCTATAAACCGGGAGAAGACCTGCGCCCCTTCCTCAGGAAAGTGGTCGAGGAGGCTAACGACACGGAAGTATGGTTGCTCTTAGCCTTGAACAGGGGGGAAGACTATGTGCAGGTCAGCACGGCTATCGATGATTTCTGGCTTGATGAAGTCATGGGAGCGGAGAAGGTAGTCTATCTGCGCAACATCTGTTCCGACACCGCCATGGATCAGACGTTACTGCAAGGCGAAGCTTTTTACAGCATTGACATGGGCGTCTCGCCCTGTGCCGCCATGAACTATGGCTTTACCCAGGCCTACGAGGGACGCTTCTCACGTATACCCTTCAACGGTGAGGCACAGGTCTACGATGCCCTCACCCTCATAGCATTAGGAGCGGCAGCAGGGGAAGGAAGCCCAGACCGCTGTTTGGTGGACGGCAAGCAAGTGACCTACAGCGAAAAGCCCAATGAGCCAGGCCTCACCGACTATATGCGCGCCGTGGTCAGCAGCGAGAGCGGCCCCTCCGTCCAGTGGGATGCTGCCAGCCTTGCCATTGCCTTCGAGGAACTGGCAGCTGGACACGCCATCGACATGAGCGGCGCCACGGGCAACCTGTTCTTCGATCGCAACACCCATACCAAGATCCTGAATACCACCTATATGCTCTGGCAGATAGCCACCAACTACGACACCGTGACCTATGAGCCTCATCCTTATTTCGAGCCCCAGCTGTATCTCAGCACGGCAGGCACCAGTTCAGAGGCCAGCACCACGGAGTTCTGGCTGTTGGAAAAGAAATGGGCACAGGAGTTCGGACATGAGGACAACATACCCCAACACGATCTGCCCAAAGCCACCGACCACTGGGCCGTGGTCATCAGCCCCAGCACCACGTGGAACAACTACCGCCATCAGGCCGATGCCTTCGCCATGTACCAGCTACTGCGCAGCCATGGCTACGACGACGACCACATCGTGCTCATCGTCGAAGACAACCTTGCCGATGACCTCAGGAACAGCTACCCCGGACAGATCTTCGTAGAGCCACCAGGAGATTCTGAATCATCCGGCCAAGACGTCCGCCAGAACGCCGTGGTGGACTATCACTTCAGCCAGCTCAGTCTCGATGACCTTGAAGACATCATGCTGGGCCGTCAATCCGAGCGTCTGCCCCATGTCATCCATTCCGACTCCACCAGCAATGTCTTCGTCTTCTGGAGCGGCCACGGCGGCAGCGAGGACGGTCCCCTCTGGGGTAACGAGGACGCCCGCCTCTACTACGGCACCGACCGCCTCAAGAACATCGTCACCCAGATGAGCGGGAATGGTGTAGACGGGGAAAACAATTCTTCACTATTCACTCTTCACTCTTCACTTAAAAAGTACCGTCGTATGATGTTCGCCATCGAGACCTGCTACAGCGGCAAGTGGGGCGCAGCCCCTGCCGAGGTTCCCGATGTGCTGGTGCTCACTGCCGCCAGTCCCAATGAGACCTCGAAGGCCGATGTCTTTGATGCCGGTTTAGGCGTGTACCTTTCCAACGCCTTCGCCCGTACCTTCCGCCAGGTTGTCCAGGCCAACAATGCAGTCAGCATCTACGACCTCTACCGCCAACTGTCGCGCACCACCACCGGCTCCCATGTCAACATCTACAACATAGGGCAGTACGGCTCAGTCTACGACAACAACATGTCCGACTTCTTCCCGAAGTAAAAAAACTCCAATATATTTGTTTTTTTGCTCGCTTATTCGTATCTTTGCAGCCGACCAAGCAATTCTACGCAGTCTTTGACACCAATGTCCTCGTGTCGGCTCTCATGTCGGCTCGGCAGGAATCGCCTACGGTCCGCTTGCTTGACTATGTCATCGACGAGCGCATCTTGCTGCTCTACAATGACGAGATTCTGAGCGAGTACGACGAGGTGCTACACCGCGACAAATTCAACTTCAGCGATGAGCGCATCCTGATGGTGCTTAATCTTGTTAAGACAGGTTTGCACCTCGACCGCACAGAAAGTAACGAAAACTTTCTCGACCCCGATGACCGCGTGTTCTCCGAATTTACTACTTGCGTCTGAATTGAGAATTAAAGCGCCGCTTTGTCGCTAAAAGTGCACCTTGTCGTATCTATTTGCGCAATAATCTGCTTTAATTGTTTGCTGGTTCAGAAAAAAACTTCGCCGGCATACAGTCACCTCTGCGGCTCATTTCCTTCATCACAGCATACAGCGTCTTCGTAGCTGTAGCCTTTGTTCTGCCTACATGTTCCTTTGCCATATTTCGTAGTTTTATCTGTTTCCTTTTGCTCTGTTATGTGTCTTGCATAACATCTGGCAATTTTCGATGTCCGTTGCACCACCCTTACTCCATGCAGTAACATGGTCGGCATCCATGTCTTTCAAGTCCCATATCTTAGTATGATTGGCATCGTGGCCAATGGCGCAAAGTGGGCAATTACTTTCACCCTTTTCTCTGGCTACTGCAGTCTGTTGAGCATAGACAGTTTTTTTCGTCGGTTCGTCAAATACACGTATATTTAGTAGTTTAGTGTTCTGACATCCATCAAGAACATATTCATAGATGCCCTTTTTCTCCTTCACGTAAAAACTTTCGTAGAGTTCCTTCACTTTCTCGGCTACTACTGCAGGGTCATAGGCTATATTGTGGTAACGTTCATAAAGTTCGCCCCATTTCAACCCGCACATCTCTTTTTCGGGTGTAAAGTCAAACACAGAGGTTACCCAATCGATGACACTGGTGAAGTAGGCCTTTAACTCCGTAATGTCGTTGTTGTAGCGATGGGCCGACATATAGTCTTCTATGAGTTTGTTGTCACCCGTATCTTTCGAAATCCACGCAAGGGCGGTATGCAGGTAATCCTGCCGTTTGGCAGTACCAGGAATAAAACAGCTCCACTTGTTGATATGGTTGTTGGTCGAATTCGAAAACTCTTCCTTAGCCTTAGTCACGAAAGGACCGCTGTATACTGCATTTAGCGTCTCTTGCACATTTAGCGGGATGCCCACGATGTTGATGGTGCGGAACCAGTCCTTGATTTCTTTCTCAGTTCCTTCACAAATGTAGATGAGCAACTTTGTATTCAAGAACTTCTCCTGCTCGTCCTTGTTCAGAGCCGTGAAGTACCAGGGTCTGCCATCAGCATCTATCCATGCGAACTTCTCCGTAATGAAACGTCCCAATGAGGTAATGCGCTGCTGACCATCAAGCACCTCATACTTATCATCACCAACCTTCGAGAAGTAGATAAGTCCTAATGGGTAGCCATTAAGCACAGATTGTATCACATCAACCTCCTTCTTGCCGCCGTTCTCAGCATATAGGTAATGGCGCTGAAACTCCGGCTGAATGGTCAGTTTACCAGAAAGACCATACAGGCCTTTCCCTTCATATTCGTTATACTGGAATCCCTTGCAGATGTCGCCAATGGTCCAATCTGTGATGAGTGTAGGTTTCATGTCTATTATTGTTTTTTGCGGATTATTATTCGAGAATATGGTTTTATAGGCATTCCGTTTTCCATATAGAAAAGCTGGCCATCTCTCAGACTCGGATTTAGCTTCTTCAATTCTCTGTCAAATGGTTTTAATCCCAATTCTTTTCCTGAATCACCTTCTGCACATCCTATAATTATAAATTGCTCTGGGCAATACTTATCAATAAATGTTGTAGGGACACCCATCTCGCCTTCGTAGTCACTTGGGATAGCATCCGTGAAAGGAACATCAATTGCATCATAATTCTCATAATGAGGATATCCTTTCTCTTTTACATTCTTATGAGGACTGAATCTTAGATTATCCTTTGTTGTCATTAGCTGTAAAGGTTCATGTCGTCTTCCGTGGTCAAGATTAGTGAACCAAATAACTCCCATGATATTCTGAATGATATTGCCTCGCTCGTCGGTATGATATTTTTTGACCTTGCTTGGATCAAAAGTTCCTTTAGGCATTATCATATCCATTCCACCACCAAACCTCTTATTTCCTGTCCAAATCTTATTATCTCGAATAAGAGGGAACACTTCTTTATAGTGAATTGCGTTGAAATTCCCTAAGATAAGAAATTCTTTCTTTGCTTCAATAATCCATGTCAAGAATTCTCTGAACAATGAGAAAGGTGGGTTGGTTACAATAATGTCTGCTTCGTCTCTCAATTTACATACCTCTTTACTACGGAAGTCACCATCATCATCAAGGTAGTGCCATTCTATGTCATCAATGTCTATGCAGCCATTTTGATTTGTATCGTGGGTAAGTTCAAATATCTTGCCCTTGATGCGGGTCTTGTCAATATCGAACAATGGACTTTCCGTCTCAAAGAGCGTAGGCTGATAATTCTTATACTTCTTGCTTTCTACAGCATAGCTTGTACTGATGAGACGCTTCAGTCCCAACCGCTCAAAGTTCTGAGCAAAGAAACGAGTAAAGTTGCTCCATTCGGGATCATCGCACGGAAGGAGAACTACCTTGCCACGGAAGGTATCAGGATTATACTCCAGATAGGCGTTTATCTCCTTCTGGATGTCAGCATATTGGGTATAGAACTCATCGTTCTTAGCAGCCTTTGCTGCACCAAGATTCGTATTGTTAGCCATACGCAATTGATAGTTTTAGTCTTGCATCTGACTATCAATCGCTTTTACGCATAAAGAAAGCGTGATGCCTCTTATGCGTTAAGCTGGGGCTTGCGTAGGAATTGGAACCCCATCCATACCTTATAAGAATGTATCACGCCTGTTGGCGAGAATACAATGCTATATCGGTATGGAATGGGGATGCCGTTATCCAGCACCCCGCAATCTCTATTACTTCCGAGCGTTATTATTCCAAATTGTTTCCTACGCAATTTTGCTTAACGCGAAATAATAGCAAATGCTTCTTCGTTAGTCCGGATTTCTCCCCGAACCGAGGGCAAAGGTACTAAAAACTTTGGAAAGTCATTCCCTTTAGGGCAAAAAAATGCGACCTGTACGGTTGAAAAGTTCCTATCAACTTGCCATCCGATAGCTAATTCTATGCTTTGTTATCCATCCGTCCAATTCTCCGTTGATCATAGTAGCGGTAATAACAGCAAGCGCCCCACTCCCAT
>JAEEQB010000100.1 GCA_016285075.1 Prevotella sp. | reverse complement strand
GCACGGCAAACCAGTTGTCGCGAGCCATGTAGGTCTCAAAGAATCCCTCTGGCACGAAGCCGTGCATCATGGCTCCGATGCCGATACCAATGATGACATAAAGCAGCACACCACGCACGATGCCCCAGGCCTCACGGAGAATGGAGGGCAGACGGCGGGTGAAGCTGACGTGCTCAGCCTCCCATGCCTCTGTCTGCTGTGTGGACTGCATCTGAATTTGTTTCACCCAGTCACTTAATAGCGATTCAAGCTGCATTCTTCCTAAAAGGAAACCGCCAATCATACCGAGCAGGATGCCGCTAACGACATAGATGGCTGTGACCTTCACGCCAAACGAACCAAGAAACATTGCTACGGCTATCTCGTTGACCAACGGCGAAGTGATGAGAAAGGCGAGAGTGACACCGAGCGGTATGCCTCCTTTGACGAAGCCGATGAACAAGGGGATGGACGAACAGGAGCAGAACGGGGTGATGGCTCCGAAGACGGAAGCCAGCAAGTATTGCAGCCCATAGAGCCGATGTGTCATGAGATAGTTGCGCAGTCGTTCAATAGGGAAATAGGCATTCACCACGCCCATCAATGCGCTGATGACAAAGAGCAGCAGCAGGATCTTCACCGAGTCGTAGATGAAGAAGTTGAGGGCTGAGCCGAGACCCGATGTAGCATCGAGTCCCAGCAACCCATAAGTAAGCCAGTCGGCCATTTGCTGTATCATAAGCCAAGTGCCTTTCTGACATCGGCCTCCGTCGGTACGGAGCCTTTGATTTTCACTTCGCCGTCAACGACCACAGCAGGAGTGCCCATGACGTTATACTCCATCACACGCATGATGTCAGTCACATACTCTACGTTGGCATCAATGCCACTTTCGCTAACTACCTTGTTTACTACTTCGAGTGCCTTCTTGCAACGGCTGCACCCAGAGCCTAAAACCTTGATTTCCATAATTCTTGAAATTAATTTGTTATAAATAAATGATGTAACATTCGTATAATCCTATAAGGACGAACAACACACCCACAATGATGGTTGTCCACCGTTCAATGCCTTTCATCCAGCCGTAGAACCTGCCAACCTCCTGCATGCTGAACGCCAGCAACCAGGCGACAATGAGTACTGGCAAGGCTGTGGCAAGGGCGAACACTACAGGCAGCAGATAACCCAACGTAGCTGTTGCTGACATGGGAATGAGCATTCCGAAGTAGAACATACCACTTGTCGGGCAGAAGGCCATGGCAAACAATACGCCCAAAAGGAATGCTCCCCAGCCGCCATGCTTTTTTAATCCTTCAGCGTTGCTTCCATTGAAACCGAACTGTGGCAAGTTGAGCCGGTGGCTGAATAGCATCAGCAGTCCGATGACGATTAGTGCCGGGCCAAGCAACAGCTCGCCCCAAGTGCCAATGAACTTCTGGATGCCGAACATGGATGCGCCCTGTCGGATAATCAGTATCAGCACAAGCCCCAACACCGTATAGGCTACTATGCGTCCGGCGGTGTAGAGCAGTCCATTCAGGAACACGCGGCGGCGGTCTTCAATGTCCTTGCCTATGTAGCCGATGGCGGCGATATTCGTTGCCAGCGGACAAGGTGAGATTGCTGTCAACAGACCCAACAGGAAGGCTGTCAGAACGGGCGTTGTACTGCTGTCGAGCAATGTCTGTAACCATTCCATAGACTACTTCAATGCTTGGTTGATTTCCTCTGCTATACCACTCTTGAATGCTTCTGGCTGAGTGCGTGAATGCCCGAAGGCAAACTCTGTCAGGTTCTCAGCCTTCTCCTTTCCGTTCTTGTGCTGAACAAGGAATAACGACGACCAGGTAACTTCGTACTTCTCCGCTATCCGGGCATTCTCCTTCTTTGAGATGTCTATCACGCGAAAAACCACTTTCCCTTCCTTCATTTGCCTTTGGAACATAGACTCCAGCAGTTCTTTCGTATTCTGCTCTATGGAGCGACAAGTCACGCAACGCTGCTTGCCGTGGAAATAGAGTATCTCAACGAAGTCATTCACTTGCCCCGACTGCGCTTTGGCGGTCACAGCGTTTGATTTCTCACCACAGGCCAGCAATATGAAGCTGACCATCATTAAAACTAATGTTCTTTTCATTTTAAGTTACATTTATTGTTTGTTGTTTGTAGAACTACGAACATATAATATACAATAATCCCTTATTGATATAATTACATCTTTTATATATTATAGAATTACTTACTGCAACCGCAGTCGGATTTCGTCATTTCCTGACTGAAGAACTCTTGAAAAAGCATCTTGGCCAGCATCCAGTTGTCGCGGTTGATGCAATATCTCACCTTCGGCATCTCAATGGTTCCTTGTATAAGTCCTGCATCCTTCAGTTCAGTCAGATGCTGTGAGACTGTAGCTTTGGCAATGGGCAGTTCTTCGTGTATGTCACCAAAATAGCATTGTTCCTGCTTCGCTAGAAACTGCATAATAGCAATACGTGCCGGATGTCCCAAAGCTTTGGCAAATCGGGCAATCCGCTCCTGTTTCTCTGTATATACTTTCTTGTTCTCCATTCTGAAATGTCTGAATTTGTTCGCAAAGTTACGAACAATAATTCGAATCGCAAACATTTGTTCGTAAATTTGCGAATGATTAACATATATTAAGAGACACTAGTGAAATTATTATAACCTTATTTCTGTGACAACAGATATTGCTTATATTCCCTAATGAACAACTCTTTTATATCAACCTCCAGTAAGTCAGCAATTCTTAATAAATTGCCGAGGTCGGGTTGTGAAGAGTTGGTGCACCATTTCGACACGGTAGTCGGATTAACCCCCATCTGTTCTGCAAGCCACTTGTTAGTGCGCTTCTTCTCTGCAAGTACTACTTTTAACCGATTGATATCTTCCATCTTTGTGAATTTAATGTTGCAAAGACAATGAAAATTTTTCATTATTTCTTCAGTTACACATATAATTATTTAAAAGAGGTCCTCTTATTATGCTTTTTTATGTGTTTTTGCTGTTCAAGTGACTACAAAATATTGTTTTCGTGATGATTAGCTGGGGGCAACTTCAAACCACATACCTAAATCTGGTATCTGGTTTGTTTCTCCTGCTTGCCGCTTTGAGATAATGCTCCTTGTTTTCGCTGTAATCTATGCGAAAACATTTCTTGAACTCACAAAAAATCTCTCTACGTTTCAGAAGTTCACGCGAGGTCACTTTTGCTTCAAAAAGGTCACTTGAAGGTCACCAATAAAAGAAAAAGCACTTGCGAGAAACTCGTAAGTGATTGATTTTCAGTGTGGACCAGCCAGGGCTTGAACCTGGGACCTCCAGATTATGAGTCTGTTGCTCTAACCAACTGAGCTACAAGTCCAGTGCATTGTCATTTGGCATATGAAATACCTCTCC
>JAEEQB010000099.1 GCA_016285075.1 Prevotella sp. | reverse complement strand
TATAGAATACGGTATGCACGGCCTCGCCAGTGCTGCCATTAAACACGGTGAGCCATTCCTGTCCGCCGATAATTCGTCCGTCGCTATTCCGATAGAGGGCCGAGCCACTGACGCTCTTGATGACATCATCAGTAGCGGCCTCGTTTACATAACGGTCCTTGCCGTCTTTCGAGCCCGGACCCGTCTTGCACATCAGTTCTGCCCTTCCGTCACCATCGAAGTCGTATACCATATACTGTGTGTAGTGGGCACCCGCACGGATGTTGCGCCCCAAGTCGATGCGCCAGAGCAATTGTCCGCTCAACTTGTAGCAATCGATGAACACATTGTCGGTAACTCCGCCTTGCGAATTATCCTTGGCGTTCGAGGGATTCCACTTTACAAAGATCTCGTACACACCGTCGCCATCGACATCCCCCACAGAACAGTCATTAGGCTCGTAATTGCCACCATTCTCGCCTTTAGCAGGCCGTTGCAGGTCGAGTTTCAGATAATGGTTGCCCCAAGGTCTGACAGCCTCGGTGGTGTCTGTGGGCACACCATTCACCAGTATCACCACCTGATAGGTGTCGGAAGGCTTGCCCGCCGGGTCGCTGTAGTTGGTGGCATAGCAGTCGCGGGCTATGCTCTGCCCGTTGCGCAGCACCTCAAAGGAGGTGGCGGCATCGTCGTCTGTACCAAGGAATCGCCAACTGACGAAATTTCCCGATGTGGCAGGCAGGGCCATCACCCCCCTATCCAGTTTCTCCATTGAAAAATGGGGGGATTGGGCTTGAGCCCATCCCCCTGTTGCCATACACAGGCAAGCTGTCAAAATGATTTGTCGCATAAATCTATCGTGCATAATATGTTCTTCCACTCCTGATATAGAATCCCTTTTGCGGCGTACCTACAATGCGACGGCCCTGCAGGTCGTAGAGGGCATCGCCAGCTGAAGGCTGGTGGGTGCGGACGGTCTCAATACCGTCGGCTGCCGAAGGCTCTTTGACGAGGACTGTGAAGACGTTCACATCCTTGGCGCCCTCAACCGTAGCCACCTTCACGAATACGGGGTCGGTGCCACTGTAGACGGCGGCGCCACGCTTCCATACACGGAACGACTTCTCATTGCTGCCGTCATAATAGGGCTGCGACAGACTTTGCATCTCGCCTATCTTTGTCCATCCGTCGACATTGAGTGTGTCGGTGTTCACCAGCACATCGAGCACATGGGCGCTGTTGAAGTCCTTGCCAGAGAAATAGATGCTCACCTCAAACGGCCCCGCAAAGGCGCGTTTCGATTCCAGCGATGCCGATGGCGGGTCAAGACGACCGTCGAGGTCTTTCTTGCTGACCACCTGGAACTGCATGGCATTCGATGTGATCTCACCGTCCGACAGCTGGTCATCGAACACGGTGGCAGGGTTGTAGCCGCTGGCACTGCCCACGTTGTGAGTCGTGGTAGCCTTGGTGTAGTACAAGCCCTGGCCGAAGGTCCTGACATGCCAGTCGTCGGAGAGTTCATACAGCGTCATGATATTGGCCGGTGCATACACGTTGACGATAGAGTCCTCACCGTTCACGTTCTTAAGGGTCTGCGTCTGAATCACCTCTTCTGTGTAGTAGTTGTAACCGCCATTGAGCACATTGCCCACACTGTTGAACGAGGCTCCCTCGAACTTGCTCACCACCTGGCCGAAGGTCTGCGTCCCGCTGATGCTCACTTCCTTGGTCGTCGGCTCCGACTGCAGGAATCCTTCGTATTCTCTCACGAATGCCGTCACGGTAGCGCTGCTTGTCAGTGTGAAGGGCTCGGTATATCGCTGCGAACGGGCTGCAGCCGTACTGCCGGTCAGGTTGAACCATATTTCCGCTTCCTCAGGCTGGGCTGTCATGCTGACCACAGCCTTGTTGCCATCGTAGCTGACGTCAATATGCGGTGCATTGGCCAAATCCTTGATATCGACCGCCATCTCAGCCACTTCGCCTAAAGGATAGCCGTCGCCCATTGCCACAGCCTTGATGGTGACAGCAACAGTCACGTCAAATGGTTCGGTGTAGAGCGAGCTCTCCGTCGTTGGCTCAGAACCGTCGAGGGTATAGAATATCTGTGCCCCGGGCACACCGCTCTTCAGCGTCACGGTGGTGCGCAGTTTCTTATAAGTCAGACTATACGATGGTTTGGGAGCCGGTTTCACTGCTGCTTTCGAACTGGCCAATAGTGCCAAGGCATTATCCAGCATGTTAGTGTTATAGCTATGCGCATCGGCCAGAATCTCCTGCGTGTAGGGTATATAAATGTAGCCATTATGACTCAGGTTATGGGTATGAATCGCCACAACATCCTCCTTTTCCAGAGCAACTGCCAAAACGGGGTCGCTGGCAAAAGCGCCTGCCAGTCTGACGCCCTGGAATGGTGTCTCGTTCGAGAAAAGGAGGAGGTGAAGCATACCGCCTTCAGGATTCTCTTCGTCCTCGGCCTCTTCAATGTCTGTGTGGCTGAAAAGATTATGGTTGGAGTTGACTAATTTTACCACTTCAGTCTCTGCATCCACGGCTTCTCCACAGCCCCATGCGCTATAGACGGCAGGACAAAGGCAAAGTGTAGGTTGGAAGGGCCGGATGTCCTTGAGCGAAGCGATAGCGTCGGCATTGGTGACGGTCGAACTGATCACAAGCACATCAAAGCTGGAAAAATCACTGAGTACAAATGCCTTGTTGGCTTCTATAGCCGTCACCTTATTATAATTATTGCTTGCAAAATAGTTATAGGCTAGATCGGCTGCAAGGTCGCCATTATACACAAGCCCCACGTTACGCTTGGTGCCGATATCCTCACCCACCTCTAAATTATAGATATGGCAACCGCTGGTGTTATAGACGATAATGTCTACAGCATCAGTCGGTTCGGTGCCTTCGGGCAGTGTCCAGTTCTCCCAGGTGTAGGTATCCTGTGTGGTAGGCTTAAACGACTCGCCGATCTTGTTCTCTGCCGTCACGCTGCCCACGTAGAGTTCCACACCACGGGCGTCAGATGGTTTGTGCGACTCTACGGTCATCTTGATTTTCTGCCCCACCAGCACGTTAGGGATGGTGAAGCACGCCAAATTCTTACTGCCGCCGCCCAACCACAGATACTGTGGTCCGGCATACTCGCCTAAAGCCGTCGAGGGATAGTTCACGGCAATGGCCAGCGAACGGTTCTTGGTGTAATCGGGATTGAACACCAACCCTTCTGTCTCTGCAATCACCATGCCATTGGCCTTCAGCGAACCGCCCTCAGGGGCCGTCATCCACTGTCCGCCATCATCGGCTAACCAGAAACAATTGTCTTTGGTGGCATCGGGCGCCACAGCGCCCTCTTTGTCATCAGCGTTCTTCTCAATGTCGCTCCATCCCTTTGCAGGTCTCGTTTGAGCAGCATCGG
>JAEEQB010000098.1 GCA_016285075.1 Prevotella sp. | reverse complement strand
CCTCAGATAGCAGGGCTGGAGAGTATTTCCATACTTCCACCTTTATGTCGCCATATTCCTTATTCATTATTGCGGCATTCTTTCTGGCTGTTGCTTTGTCTATTGCTATGACTGGAGTAGCCGGCTCCGCGAGCATGGTGTAATGCCCCATTGCAGTCTCTCCGGCCATCAAACTTTCTTCGGGCTTTGTGTCTGTGAAGAGTATGCGCTCAATAGGCGATGTCATCAACGGAAGAGATTTGTCCCAAAGTTCTTTCTTGCTCATCGTTATCTGAACATGTTTCTGTTTGCTTCCAACAAGGGCAATGCAGTTGTTGGTCACAAGCCATCGAAGAGCGACGTTAATAGTCGGGTATGCCAAGCCTGTAAGTTCGGCTATCTCCGAAGCGGTAAGACCGTCAATTATTCTTGTTTCAAGGTGATAGAGCATCAGCAACTGGGCTACAGGTGGCATCATCTCAGGCATTTCCTTGACCGTGTTCTTCAGCTCACGCAATACGATTAGCATACTTGGGATGAAAACCATTTTCCCAGGTACAATAAAATCTACCTTTGCTTGGGTGAGCCGAGCTACCTGATAGGATGCAACTGATTCTAAAGCAAAGATGACAGGATGATTGAATGCCTCTATCATCTTAGCTTGATGCTTGGATAACTGCATTGGGGTGATGCTGTCAAGTCCTGAAGGTATAGCAATAGTGACTTGCGTTTCCATGAATTCAAGATCATAAAAGCTATAACTGGTAGCAATCGCCAAGGGCAATTTTTTGTCCTTGCCTTTGGCGTGAGCAAGTCTCCTTGTTTTATTGCCTGTCAATTCTTCCAGATAATCTGTTATCGTTGCTATATTATATTTCATTTTGCAAATTATATTACTTGTGAAATTTTGTGCAAAAATACATATAATATCCTAATACTCCAAACATTTATCACAAAAAAGTGCATAATAAAGCTATTTTTGTCTTATATTTGACAATTGGCGATGGATATTTTGTCTTTATCCTTGCAAAGTTTCTTTAATAGTAGAGTAGGCTCCTTTATTGAAATCTTCATTTATGCCTTTTCCGACGCAAGCGAGTCACATTTACTTTTCAATACAAAAGTTACTCAACTGATAGATTTATACTCGCCGGGAGTCATGCCGGTGAGGCGACGGAAGTATTTTGAGAAGAATGAGGGATTGGCAAAATGCATCTCATCGGCAATCTGCGCTGCCGGCTTGTCCGTGTGGCGCAGTTCTATTTTGATGCGTGTGATGAGGGCACGGTCTATCCAGTCTTTGGCGGTGGTGCCGCTGGTTTGTCGGATGACGGTGCTCAGGTATCGCTCAGTAAGGCACATGCGGTCGGCATAGTAGCCTATTTGGTGATGCTCGGCACAATGCTGGGTGACCAGTTGGAGGAAACGGTCGAAAATGGTCTGTTCGCGTGAACGACTGCTGGCCAGCTGGTCAGTCTGCCGATGGAACAGCTGGTCGTAGTGGTGCATCTGGGCAGCTACGAGTGCTGTGACGGTGGGACGATGATAGTCGTCCGTGGCATGAACCGTTTGCCAGATGGCGTCCATAATATGTGTGGCGGTAGCGATATCCTCTTCGTTGGCGGACAACTGGAAGTCGCGCACCTGACCGTTGAAGACCGACGGCATCTGTCCCTGTGCAAAAGGCATGGGGAAGTTAGAGAAGAGTCCCATTCCGAAGATGCGGAAGTCTGAGGAAAGCCGTTGGGGGTGGATGATGGTGCCCGGACCGATATAGACGAGTGTGCCACTCGTGAGGTGGCGGTCTTGCAAGTTGAAGTTGATGTCAGCCTCGCCGCTTATGACGATGCCAAAGCGGTGGTCATTGATAGTGAAAGGTGGCTTTTGACGCATCAGCAGACTGAACACCGTGCGGTCGCCACGAACCATTGCCAGTTCACTATTCATGAATATATGCTCGCGTATTTGCGAGAGGTGTGGTGTGAGAATGTCGCGCATTCGTGTGGCATCCATCAATTGCGGTTGTCTGTTCATAATTGGTCGCTTTTTGTTGGCAAAGATAACTAATTCCCGTGAAATAATGTTCTGTTTTTATATAAATCGAACAAAAAGAACATTTTTTTGTTCCTGTGGATAACGCCCCGAAGAAATTTATATTGTACTTTTGTACCCAGAATTCAACGACAAAAAGGTATGAAGAAATTAGTTTTAGGTTTGGTGATGCTGCCGATGCTGGCGTTTGGACAGACGTTGGAGGAATGTCAGCAGGCAGCTGAAAAGAATTATCCGTTGATACAACAGTATGGACTCATCGAGAAGACCACACAGTTGACGGTTGCCAACATCCAGAAGGGATGGCTGCCGCAGGTGTCAGCATCAGCACAAGCCACGTATCAGAGTGATGTGATGGCATGGCCCGATGGGATGAAAACGATGTTGAGCGGTATGGGCGTCAATGTGAAGGGCCTGAAGAAGGACCAATACCGTGTGGGCATTGATGTGCAGCAAACCATCTATGATGGTGGTGTCATCGGCAGTCAGAAACGAATAGCCCGTGAACAGGGCAAGGTGCAGGCGGCACAGAACGAAGTAAATCTCTACAATGTTCGAAAGCGTGTGAACGAGATGTATTTTGGCCTGTTGCTGCTTGATGAGCAGATAAAGTTGAACAACGACCTGCAGACGCTATTGGCAGGCAACGAAAGCAAACTAAAGTCAATGACTGAACGTGGCACAGCTGCCGAGAGCGACCTGCAGAATGTGAGGGCAGAGCGACTCAATGCGGTACAGAAGGCCACCGAACTGGCATCGCAGAAGCAAATGTTATTGAGAATGCTGAGTACATTCTGCGGTATAGAGGTCAATAACATACAGAAACCGCAAATGAAGGCTGAGGATGGAGGGCTGATGGCTGACAACCATAGACCAGAACTGAAAGCACTGGATGCACAGATAGGTGTGCTGAATGCTCAGGAAAAGGCTCTCAATGCTGCACTGATGCCGAAGGTGGGTTTATTTGCTCAGGGTTACTATGGTTATCCGGGCTTGAATATGTTTGAGGATATGATGCGCCACAAATGGAGTCTGAACGGTATCGTCGGTGCACGTGTTACGTGGAACATCGGTGCCCTCTATACCCGCAAGAACGACAAAGCAAAACTGCAGTTGCAGCGTGATATGACGGAAAACAACCGTGAGGTATTCCTCTTCAATAACAACCTGGAACAGATTCAGCAGCACGAGAACATTGCACGCTATCAGAAGCTGATGGCTCAAGACGGAGAGATTATATCGCTGCGACAGGCTGTAAGAAAAGCGGCAGAATCGAAGTTGACACATGGTATCATTGACTCGAACGACCTTGTACGCGAGATTAACCAAGAGCATGCTGCCTGTGTGCAACAGTCAGTACACGAGATTGAAATGCTGAAAGAGATATACGACAACAAATACACGACAAATAATTAAGCATATGAAAAAGATATAT
>JAEEQB010000024.1 GCA_016285075.1 Prevotella sp. | reverse complement strand
CTCTCTACATTTTATCGAAGTTCGTCACTTGTAGAATGTAATCCAATTAGTCCTATACTTGTAACTTGGAGCCAATTTGCTTTCAGGGAAGATTTCTTTCACCTTACCGCCTTTATCCCGATACCAGACATAGTTCCAGCCTCTGCCCATATCTAAATAGAGAGCGTGAGTAACCTTATAGGCACTCAGGCACTTCACAAAGAACTCGTATGTCATTACCTTCTTCGACTCGATGATACAGAGTATACCATCCTTCTCACACAATGCCCTGTAGATATTTCTGTTATTCTTCATCTTCGCGCCAATAGGCCTGACTGCGCTATCCTTGATAATCAGCAACTGGCAGAATCCCATTTCCCATCCATTTGCTTCTGTGGGATAGTCAGCTTTCCTCATAAACTTCCATTTGCCTTTGCCCCAGACGAATCCTCCTGTATTAGCCTTACAACGATAGCCCTTCTTCATTTCCCCATTGCAAATATGATTATCCGCAATGTTCGAGTGCTTAAACTCATTCAGCAACTCACCAGTAAATGCCGCCTCGCAACAAAATTCCACATCCTTCTGTGCAGCCTTTGGCATCTGGCCGCACACCAAATCTATCTTCGTATACTCAGGATAGTACACGTTGAGATTGGTTGTCGTCTCAACGGTTACTGCAAAACTATAGATATGCAGTAGCACCGAAGCTATTATTGAAATTACTTTCTTCATTCTTCGTAATATGTAATTGTGAATGAATCAAGTCCTCTAACTATGATTCTCTTCCCATCCATTCTGGACAGCGTTTAACACCATATTCACGGAGTCTTTTTTGATTAAATTGGGCCATTTGTATTCTTCACTATTAATCAATATTCCAATAAGCATTTGGATCACCATCGAAGATTGTATCAATGTCATCGTCACTATATCCCATTTCATCTTGGGCGTATGAACCATTATATCTGTCATAAGTTGGTTCATCTTGATCAGACGAATAGTCATCATTATCACCATCTTCGTATTCATCATCATCTTCTCCATCATAAATATCACGATATATTGATGAATTTTCATCCCAAGTTCCTATTTCTTCTGATTTATCTAAAGGCTTACTGCATATATTTCTTTCATTCGATTTGATAACATGTTCGTAATCACAAATGAACTGTGAAATTTCACTATTTACACGCCATACAGTTACTCTCACATCTGGTAACTGTCCCAATACAATAAAGAGCAAATCAGCAAAACGGAAGTCTTCCCATTTAGATGGTGGAAGTAAGAAATGTGATCTTCTAACACACATCTTCTTATTACACCAGAAGAATGGAATGCCGTTATTCTTAGGGTCAGAACATCCAAAACATCCACCTCGACAAATGGAATAATCTGAATCTTCGTATTTTCTTATATAGTTAGTGTAAAGTGGCTGATATGCATTATTTCTTGGTAACCAACCCATTTCAATCATTCTTTCTTTATCACTTACCAATCCACATTTATCATCTATACCATAAGCAATTACAAACTGCTTAACAAAGAACTCATTAGATTCATGAATAAAATATTTGCCATCTATTACTTCCGCAGACGAGTTCCTAAGAAGTACTGTTTTTGGATATTCCACTTCATCAGAATCCAACCAATCAATTACTCTTCCGAATAAATCTACTGGCGAATCATAGAATTTTATAACATAGTATAATTCATCATTTCTTTTTTCTTTAGTCAAAATACCATTAAACGATTGATATTCTATATCATATTTATTACCGCTAATTGCAATATAGCCATGGCAAGGATAGAAGAGTTCCTTGGAATCTTTCAAAAAATCAATTCGTCGCTTTTCGTCTTCTCCTATTACGGATTCTATAATTGAAGGAGTAATACTTGAATTCAAATCGTTCTTCTTTGCTTTGAGCATGCAAAGAATACCACAGATTGCAGGACATGCAGGTGTAGCTGTTTCAACAAATTCGGAATATAACTCATCAAAGGACAATGAAAATTCTCCTGATGACATTTTCCCAAAAATATAACGAAGTATTTTTATCTGGGCTTCTGCAGACAATTCATGATAATATGACTTAATAAGATTCCAGTCAAAATTATCTGATGGTTGTTTCTGCCATAAATACAATTTCATAAAGCCTGTAGCCTTTTGTTGCATCAAGGCTAGGTGGCTTGAATCAAGATTATCAGCAATGAACAATTTGAGATTTGGGTCGCTTGCTGATTCCAAATCCGACAGCATTACATCCTGAAAGCAGGAGTGTTTAAGTAGTCCTTTTTCTTTTTTTACAATTATATCATATAAAAGTCTATTCTTGTATACATTATCTAACCGCTCGCGAATGTTTTCAATTCCTGGTGACTGAATTATCTTTTCCTCAAACAATGTCCATTTTTCTTCCTTTGACAGAACAGAGCATATCTTCTCTTCAGCTTTCTTTAAAACGACATCATTTAAATGTCCATAACTTGCAAGCCATTTTAGCAGACTTCTGATGTCGCTTATAGAATCCAGATATTCAACCTTAACATATTTATATGAGTCTAGGCTTTCATATCCAAGTTGATTGATTATACTTGAAACGACATACCACTGAATCTCTATTGGAGAATCATTAATTTTGTAGTCGGACAGCTCTTTTAAGAACTGACATGTACTGAAGCCACATGTGATTTGCTCGTATCTTGAACAATATTGCTGACTTGTGATATAATCCGCCTTGTATGCTTCGTTAAGATCGCCCAAATCATCGAGTTTGGAAAATTTGTCGTTCACAAGTTCCTTGATTTGCTGTTTAGTTGATTCAAGAATCCAGTTGTCGAATTTTTCAATATGAAATCTCAGCAAAAATGGAGTAAGATTGTCTGATTGAGTAGCAGAAACTGCAGATTCGTTGACACAACTAAGAAGGGAGTTTTTTAATGCCTCCTTGTATAATTTTGGCAGCTTTTCATAATTATCTAAAACCTTATCGCACACCTCGTACCCAAGGAAATCACTCATTAGCCCACTGAGACTTTCAATATATAGTCCCACGTTATTAAATTCATCTGGTGTTGCATTTGATAATTCTTTCACCACATTTGGATTATCGCTTAATTCCGATAGCTGGGTTATAACATCCTCTTTGATAACAGTCTCATATTGAACTTCCAACCGTTTTTTCAAATTTGTAATACGTGTTCTTCCCATCTTACACATTGGTGTCCCCTCACCTTCAAGATGGGTTGCTCCACAATGATAATAAACATAAAGATTGTGTTTAATCTCTTGGTATTCTGAAACCGTTTTTGCATTCGCGATTTTGTGTAGGCAATACAACTTGCATATCTCAATATTTGGCATTCCGTATTCAGTCGTCAAGAGTTCTGTATTGTTCTTACAGAATTCCACTGGCATAGCCGGCTGTAATTTGGGAGCCTCATATATAATTTTCTTCAGTTCTTTGTCACTGAACTTTGACAAGAGTAACGACCATGAGGGTGAAATACAATCGTTATCAAGTTTTACAGGAATTTCGTAACCATTTTTATTATAACGCTTTTTCAAGACGAATATATTATAGAGAAATAACAATTCATCAACCTTTTTCCCGTAATACTCAGTGCTTAGAACTTCAGAATCTATCCATAATGATAAATCAAAAACATTCACTGATATACTTTCTTTTCTGCCTTCATGCTTATATTTACCAAAGCAATTAAATAATTCTTTAATTGATTCAGGTAAATGGCTGTTGGTTTTTGTTATGGTTATATCATTTTCTTCATCAGTAGAAGAGTCTGCTATACCATAAAAATCTAATAAATCAAAGTCTTCATCATCAAATAAATCATCATAGGTGTAATCTCGTTTTGCGGTTTTAACTTGGTCTTGATTATCTTCATTTGGTATAATGATGTTATCGAGGCGTTCAAAAGAAATGTATGTATTGTCGCTGTAAAAAGAATACTCAGATTCATTACTTTTACACGAAATGAGGCTGTTTATATAGTCAACTTTGAAATTTGATAACGAAGCACGTTCTATATTTGAAACCGTTTTATCATCGTTAAAATCAAAGAATACAAGTTGACCTGTACTTACTTCCGATAATAAATCATTATTAGAAAAAAGGATTGGAGTATTTTTTATCGTGGATCCCCAACTACTTTTTACTTTCCAAACACCAAACATCAATATACCCATCCCTTCCGAAGGGTTGTATTTGTATATGTATCCAAATTTTTTCATTTAATTTTTATTTATGTTGTAACTACACTTTGATAATACTTACTAAAGCAGGACCTTACATTAAATTATCAGTTCCTAATACTATTCTTTTTGAATTGTAGGACGATTCTTTGAATTACTCAAATCAAAGTCTTTATCCTTTTTTCATATGTCACCTTAAGTCTTACTATTTTTAAATAATCTATTATACGTGTCAGGGAATTGTTCATTTGGATAATCTTCAAAAATAATAGCATCTGGATTAACGTCTGGTATTTGTCTTTGTGGTGGACGTTTCTTTGTACATACATAAGTAATAACGTCCCCCAAAAGAGACGGACCCGTTTCGTCAAGTATAAAGATTCCTGATTTGTAATGATCTTCTAATATGATATGGTTATTAATCAACAGCCAACAGAATAGCATTATTCTCATAGATTCTGGAAAAACGCATCCAAACTCTGTTATACGAAGATATTTGTTTTCTGTGGATAAGGATTTTTCATGGAGTATATAACCAATACATAGTTGCATATATCGAAAAAGGTAGTTGAAATCTCCATTATAGTCATCATTAATTGTTATTGATGAATAATAATATGTACAAATCTTAATAGTTTTGTCATATTCCCAGTCTGATATATCATAAAATGGAAGTTTAAAGTGCTCTGAGAACTTATCATAAGATACTTCAAGCCTATCATGATATTTCTCAGATAATATAGCTAATGTATTGGTCATTGTCACGATATGTTGCTCGACCCTTGTGATTTCGTTTGTTTTTCTTTGCTCACGATATGTCACATAAATGAGGGCTATAGACAAAGAGCTTACGCAAATAGCTGCATAACTACCAAATGCCCCCCAATCGGAGGTCTGTCCCGAGATGGGCGTACCAATAAAACTTATTGCATATATTAGCAAAAGAGCAAATGCTACACCTAACGCTATTAATATAATCTTTCTATCTGACATTTGCTTCAATATTTTTTGACGATACTAACAATTCCTTCACATCCACATCAAGGAGGCGTGCAATCTCATAGAGCTGTTCCACGGATGGCTGCACCTTGTTGGTCATCCAGCGTGAAACGGTACTGATACTATGGCCCATCTGCTCTGAGAGCCATGTGCCAGTTCTTTCTTTCTCGGCCAGTACAATCTTTAGCCTGTTATAGCGTTGTATCTCCATATTGCTTTTAGTTATTCTTGCCTAACATTGAGCGTTCTGTGCGCAAATATAATCAAAAATATCGAGAATAGGATGATTTGTGAACATAAATTAAGAAAAAGTGTGGTCTTTTCTCTTGATATGGCAATATTCTGCAAAGATTTCTGCTTGCAATGCCGTAGAAGGGTGTAGCCTAATACGCAGTTTTCTGTGGAGTGCCACACAAAGATGCTTGTCTGCTTTCTGATAAGCAAGCTCGGCAGACATTAGGGTCTTGTTTCCCTGAATTGTTATTTCACAACAAGTAATTTTCAATGTAATCTTATCTGGAAATAATGATGTACCTTTGTTCGCAGATTATTAAAACTAAACAAGACATGGAAGTAATTTCAATTGAGCGCAGTACTTACGAGGAACTGCTGACGAGCTTCAACAGTTTCGTCATAAAGATGAAGGAGATGGCCAGTAGAGGTAATGACAAAGGGTTGGACGATTGGCTCGACAATCAAGATGTATGCCAGATGCTGAACATCAGTCCAAGAGCATTACAAACTTTACGGGATAACGGGACGTTAGCCTATTCCCAAATCAACCGCAAGGTGTATTATAAGCCTGAGGATGTAGAGGGCATTCTTCATGTTGTGACTGAAAGGGAAAAGGATAGAAAGATGCATAACCTCAAAACGAGTTGTTTATGAACGAACTGATAATGCCTCATAACGTTGGCGTGAAGAACGCATTGGAGAACATGAAGGAGGTGCTTGCTCTATACAAGAAAGTGATAGGCAATTATCGTCCATTGCTTGATGGTGAACGCTATTTGACAGATAAAGAGGTCGCACAGATTCTGAAAGTCAGCAGACGAACGCTACAGGAATACCGAAATGATGGCGTTATACCTTATATATTATTAGGTGGCAAGGTGCTCTATCGTGAAAGTGATTTGGAAAGGGTCTTGGAAAGTTGCTATCATCCTGCATATAACCGATAGGGAAAAAGAAAGAGCCGTTAGTAGTTCTTGTACTGAGGGAATATGACGCAGAAAGACGGATGACAGACTTCGCTAATCATTCGTCTTTCCGCTTTGAAGGCTTTGGGTCGCTGTAATCTATGCCATCTTAAGATTCTTGAATGATGCATTGAGTTTGTTGCCAAGCATCGTCAGGTCGTTATCAAGTTTCTGACTGGTGATTTTTGCATAAATCTGGGTGGTCACAATATTGGTGTGTCCCAATACGCGGCTCACACTTTCAATGGGCATCCCTTTTGAAAGCGCCAAAGTTGCGAATGAGTGACGGCCACAATGGTAGGATATGGCTTTCTCAATGCCGCAGGCTTTCATCACCGTTTTCAGTTTCTTGCACATCGACCAGTAGTTCATCTTGCCGAACACCAGTTTGTCTTCCTGCAAGTGTTTGTAGCGGTCGATAATCTGCAAGGGTACGTCCATCAGTTTCACCTGGAAGGGGATGTTGGTCTTGTGTCGCTTGCTGATAATCCACTTGTCACCGTTGATGTCCACGATGTTGTCCGTCGTCAGGTTTTTCACGTCGATGAACGAGAGGGCGGTGAAGCACACGAATACAAAAATGTCACGCACGAAGGCCAGATTGTCATCCTCGAACTCATGGGTTACGACAGCCTTCAGTTCTTCCTCTGTCAAGAACTCCCTTTCCTTGCTGTTCGGGCTGATGTGGAACTGCGCGAACGGGTTACGGGGAATCTTGCCGTTGTAGTGCGCCCTCATCACGACACCTTTCAGCCACATGCACCTCTGCCAGATAGTGCCATTGGCCAGTCCCCGGTCTGTACTGAGGTAGGCGGCAAAGTCCTTGATAAACTCTGGTGTCAGCTCCAGTATCGACATATCCGTGCGACGATAGTGCGACTGGATGAACTCTGCCACATCCTTCCGCGAACGCTCCATAGCCCAAAGCGTGCTTGCTGCTCTGTCCTTGCCCACGCGCTTCTTCTGATTGGCAATGTCCTTGTCGAAAGCACTCAGCAGCGTCTCATACTCGTTCCCAAATCCTTGATAGGAGTTGCGCACCATCTCAGCCGTCACGAAAGCCTCACGATCCGACAAATGCTGATAATGCTTGATGATCTGGGCCTTGATGTTATCAAGTTCGCGGTTAATCTGCAATGCCTCCTTGCTGCGGCCCTTGGCACAATTGCCTTTCACGTCCCACATGTCAAGCGGAATCGTCTTCTTACAACTGAACTGCGATTGCGTTCCGTTAATCGTCACTCTGCCCATCACAGGCACCACACCATTCTTCTCCTTACTCTTGTTCACATAGAACAGAATGTTAAAAGTACTTCTCATGTTTCTTACTCTTTTTTAATTTTGACTGCAAAACTACTATCTTTTTAGGCATCCATCGCCATGCAAAATATAGCAGTTTGCGGAATAAGAAACTGGCGGTGAAAGGTGCACCATTCTGCCCCGATTTGCGTTGTCATTTTGGAAATCCAACCCGCCACAGAGTCCAATTCCTGGGTTACGATTTGGCAACCTAACTCCTTCACCAATCTTCTCCAATTTGCTTTTTGACCCAATTCGAACTTCTTCATTCTTCCCCGTCTTGCCTTTATTTTAGGCCGAATTGCATTAATCTTCCAAAATCCGTTACCAATTACAACTTTTTTTCGTAACTCTGCCGTCAAATGACGGCTAAATTACTCCGTCTCGGCAAAAAAAGAAACGAGTTTCTTTGTTTTGCACTCGACTTTTCGTAACTCTGCCGTCAAATGACGGCTAAATTACTCCGTCTCGGCAAAAAAAAGAAACGAGTTTCTTTGTTTTGCACTCGACTTTTCGTAACTTTGCAGCACAAAACCATACAAAGATGAAGACAAAGAATGTAAACGAGGCACTGCTGAGGAATGCAGCCATCCTGTCGAAGCACTCGAAACGCGAGGACGAGATGATGCCGGGCGAGGATGCGCAGCTGCCACAGGTGGAAGAGGTAAAAGAGATAGTAAGACTGGCGAAGAGCATCATATTCACTGACTATTTCTATCGCCGCCAGCCGGAAGAGCAGATACGACAGTACTACATCGGGGTTGCCTTGGAAGAGCTGTACGGGCTGTTGAAGAACCAGATAACCCGGGGCTTGCAGTTCTGTACGCCCGAACCTCAGGCCGACGGCCAGCCACGCGAGGCCGACTGCAGCGAGAAAGTGTTGAAACAGAAGGCTGCCGAACTGGCCCTGCAGCTGATTAACCGTCTGCCGGAAATCAAGCGTCTGCTATATACCGACGTAGAGGCGATGTTCCAGAACGATCCCGCTGCCACGAACTTCGGTGAGGTGATCTACTGCTATCCCGTCATCAACACCATGACGCACTACCGACTGGCGCATGAGCTGCACAAGATGGAAGTGCCCGTCATCCCACGAATCATCACGGAGCTGGCCCACTCGAAGACAGGCATAGACATTCATCCGGGCGCCACCATCGGCGAGCATTTTGCCATTGACCACGGCACTGGCGTGGTGATAGGCGAAACCTGCATCATCGGAAACCACGTCACGCTGTATCAAGGTGTGACCTTAGGTGCCAAGAGCTTCAAGTACGATGCAGAAGGAAACATGCTTAACATTCCGCGTCACCCCATCATCGAGGACTACGTCACCATCTATTCCAATGCATCCATACTGGGACGTATCACCATAGGCCACCACTCCGTCATAGGCGGCAACATCTGGGTGACACACGACGTAATGCCCTACTCCCGACTGCAGCAGTCGAAGGCCGTGGACACAGCCTTTGAGGGAGGACTGGGCATTTGAGCATTGACAATCAGTTTGCAACCGAGTTGCGAAAAATGTGCCGTACCTTTGCAGCCGAAAAGAATAAACAAGCAAAGATATGGCACATTTACACGAACACCATTGCAATTGTTGCTCACATGAGGACAAGGCTCATGAGCATCACCACGGGCACTGCCACGAGGAAGGTCATGAGCATCACCACGGACACTGCCAAGAGGAAGGGCATGAGCATCACCACGGACACTGCCAAGAGGAAGGTCATGAGCATCACCACGAGCACAGTCTGAAGAAGCAGCTGTGGCTGATCGGCATCACCGTTGTACTGTTGATCATCGCCGTGCTCATTGAGCGCAGCCCAGTTTTTCAATTCACCAAATGGCAGTTGCTGCTTGTCTATCTGGTTCCTTATTTATTAATAGGCCACGAGACGCTGAAGGAGGCCTGGGAAGGTATAACAGAAGGAGAAGTCTTCAATGAGCATTTCCTCATGACCATCGCCACCATCGGCGCCCTCTGCATCGGTTTCCTGCCCGGTGCCGAGACGCAGTATCCCGAGGCGGTGTTCGTGATGCTGTTTTTCCAGGTGGGCGAGCTCTTCGAAGGCTATGCCGAAGGAAAGAGCCGCGACAGCATTGCTCACCTGATGGACATCCGTCCTGACACAGCGCATGTTGAAGTCTCCCCCATCCCATCCTTAGGAGGAGAGCCGCAACTCAAGACTGTCAGTCCAAAAGAGGTAGCGGTGGGATCGGTCATCGTGATCAGACCGGGCGAGAAAGTGCCGTTGGACGGCGTGGTTGTCGAGGGCAGCAGCGCCTTGAACACCGTTGCGCTGACGGGTGAGAGCCTGCCGCGCGACGTGAGTGCAGGCGACGAGGTCATCTCGGGCTGCATCAACCTGTCGGGAGTACTGCGGGTACGTACCACAAAGGCATTCGGCGAGAGCACCGTCTCGAAGATCATCAATCTTGTTGAGAACGCCGGCGAGCACAAGTCGCAGAGCGAGACCTTCATCACCCGCTTTGCTCGCATCTACACCCCCATCGTGGTGATAGCCGCCATCGTCCTGGCCATCATCCCGCCGTGTGTCTCGACGTTCATCTATCAGACATCGTTCAGCGAAGCGTTTGCCACCTGGCTCTACCGAGCACTGATGTTCCTCGTTGTCAGCTGTCCCTGTGCACTTGTCATCAGCGTGCCACTCACATTCTTCGGCGGCATCGGCGGTGCTTCGCGGAAGGGCATCCTCGTCAAGGGAGCCAACTACATGGATGTGCTGGCGAAGGTTGGCACCGTGGTCTTCGACAAGACGGGAACGCTGACGCACGGTCAGTTTGCCGTCACCGCAGTACATCCGGACAAGGTTTCGACGAAGGAGGAATGCGTATGCACGGGAAAGGAAGAAAACAAGCAGGAAACTTCCCATCTGCTGCATCTTGCAGCCCATGTGGAGCATTTTTCCACCCATCCCATCGGCGCCGCCCTGCGTGATGCATTCCCCAACGAGGCAACAGACGGCTGCGAGGTGAGCGATGTGGAGGAGATTGCCGGTCAAGGCATCCGCGCCAAGGTTGGCGGTCAGGTAGTCTGCGTTGGCAACACGAAGATGATGGACGCCATCGGTGCGAGATGGCACGACTGTCACCATGTAGGCACCATCATCCACATAGCCATCGACGGAGTGTATGCAGGTCACATCGTCATCAACGACCAAGTGAAGGAAGAGAGTGCCGAAGCCATAGCCAGCCTGCAGAAGCTAGGTGTGGAGAATACCGTTATGCTCACCGGCGACCGAAAGGAAGTGGCCGACCAAGTGGCAAAGACCCTCGGCCTCAGCGAATACCATGCCGAGCTGCTGCCTGCCGACAAGGTCAGGTTCGTAGAGCAGTTGCTTGGAATGAAGAAGGAGGATGGCGGGATGAAGAATGAGAGGACTGTCGCCTTTGTTGGCGACGGAATCAACGACGCTCCGGTACTGGCACGTGCCGATGTAGGCATCGCCATGGGCGGCTTAGGCAGTGATGCTGCCATTGAGGCTGCCGACGTGGTGCTGATGGATGACAACCCCTGGAAAATAGCCTTTGCCATCAGCATAGCCCGCCGCACCCTGTCGATAGCGCGACAGAACGTGTGGTTTGCCATTGGCGTCAAAGTGGCCGTACTGCTGCTGGCCACGTTCGGCCTCGCTACCATGTGGCTGGCGGTCTTTGCCGACGTCGGCGTCACCGTGCTCGCCGTCCTGAACGCCATGAGAGCCCTTCGGGTGTAAATAATGGCAGGGGTATTTTTCCCTGCCATTATTTTGTTCTTTAAAAAAATATTCGTACTTTTGCATCCAGATGAATGCATTAAGCGTAATCACAGACAAAGAAAAGCGTAAGGTCTGGCTGCGGGCTTTCCATATCTGGCAGCTCAGACCGCACGAAGTGGCGCCTCTGTCAGAAGCCACTCATAAGTGTGCCTCATGTGGAACGGTGTATCAAGGGAACTTCTGCCCCCGTTGCGGGCAGTCGGCCAATGTTGGCCGTTTCTCGTTCAAGAAAGCCTTTCTGCTTTTCCTCGACGTTTGGGGTGTGGGCAACCGTGGCATGTTTCGCAGTATCCGTGACCTTGTACTACGTCCTGGCTACATGATCCGCGACTATCTCCGTGGCATGCAGTCGGCCTATTTCCCTCCTTTCAAGATGTTCTTCCTCTTAGCGGCTCTTTCGTTCGTGGTGGAGCACGGATTTACCCTGACTGACGAACAGGACAAGGAGGATGCAAAGATATCTTTAGCGCAGAAGACAGAGAACGTCCAAGAAACAAACGAGTATACGAACGTATCGGAGATTGATATGGAAGGCGATAAGGGGTGGAAGATCGATATCGATGGGAAAGAAAGCCCAAAGGACCAGAAGCTAGTCGAGACTGTGAGGAGTAAAATCATGATGGCTGAGAAAGTAAAAGATTTCCTCCTTAGCCTCAGGAAGAAGAACTCATCGCTGTTCTCGCTGTTCTTTCTGCTGCTCTTCTTCTCTCCACTGTATCTGTTTCTCCGTCATGCGCCGTCGATACCCGACTTCCGTTTCTCCGAATTCGTTGTGGCTCTGGTGTATACATCGAATGCATACAGCATCTATTCCATTGCGGGAGAACTGTTGAGCTTCACCATACTGGATTTCCTGGCGGTGCTGATTGTCTTTGTCAGCTTCAAACAACTGTCGGGTTACTCAAAGTTCCGTGTGCTGGGTTCTATCACGCTGACCTTCATCATGTCGTTTGTCCTGTTGGTCATCCTGTTTGTTGCGGCAATCTTAGTCTTAGACTTTTTCAAGGGAGGCTGACATCACGCTGACATGTATGCCATTTCACCTTTCTTCCTCAAGGGAGGCAGACATCGCGCTATTGTTTAACTTACGTTTCCCACTCCTTAAAAGGATGTTACCACTGACGCCGAATGCATTGCCGCCTAGTAACCGTAGGTCAGAACAACCTGCGGATAGGAAAGAAACGCCAACATCGTCCCTGACAGAGTAGCCAAGCATGCTGATGGGGCACCTCGTCGAGGAACATCGCTAGGATCGCCGTGCCAAGGAAGGCGTGCCCCCAAGTTACTGAGAGGAGACACTTTCTGCATCTTATGACCGAGGCACAAAACGCAGATTGGTTAGAAAAGAAACTAGAATAATTAGAATAATTAATCCAGAAATTATTATTAACTCGACTGCCGCAAGTAAGAAGCGGCTGCCCCTTCAGCGCGACTTATCCACCGAGTGCTAGGGGTGCGCTCAACCCCAGCTATTGCCCCTTCTGGGCGTCTATGTCTTAGCTGTCGTTCCCAGGGTGCACGCACACCGATATCACATTCTTCCACAAAAGCAAAACAAGTTGTTTTGGTCGGAAAAGAACTATCTTAACGACACGAAGAGATAGTCTCAACGACACCAAAACAACTTGTTTTACTATTAACTCCGGCAAGGGCGAACCCTCTGCCTTCGTTTGCTCTAGAAAGAACGGTTCTCTTCAAGCAGTCTCAACTCGAGTTCCAAGCAATCTATGCAAGAGTTCCAAGCAATCTATGCAAGAATTCCAAGCAAGAGAAACGTCATTAGTAGGCGTGGTCTGTCCGGATCTCCTCCTTATCGAGTTTCTTCGCATCGATGGCACGCCAGGCATAAACGATATAAGCCAGAACGAAAGGAACAAGCAGCGAGACATAGAACATTGTGCGGAGCGTAAACTCACTCGAGCAGGAGTTCTGAAGCGTCAACGATGACTGAAGGTCGGCAGTGGAAGGATAGTAGGCTGTATTGTTCCAGGCGCTGCAGAGCAACAGAGCCAGCACAGTAAGCACAGTACCTATGCCTGCGGGCCAGATTCCACCGACATAGTCCTTAGAGACAATGGTCTTACCGATGCCAAAGAGCACCAGTACGACACCTGCCAACAGGAGGATGAGCAAATACCACATGGCTAGGAAGTTGTGCAGGTATTTGTAAGGCTCCATGAAGATGACGCCTGTCTCCGGATCGAAGGCAAAGCCCTCCTTCAGCAGCAAATGTACGAGATAGGCTACAAAGAGCACGAGGAAAGGAACAGCCGCGCCGATGAGACGCACGCTGCCACGTGAGCGGATGTCCTCGTCGTTCACATTGTTCATCACATAAAGAATGCCGAGAGTACGAGCCAGGAAGACCACGGCAAAGCCGAAGACGAGCACCCAGGGATTGAGCAGAGCATCGAGACCGTGGGAAGCATTGGCCCAACGTGAGATGATCGGAGTAATGGCCCCGGCATCGATGAGGTTGTCCTTGGCGATGATAAAGTTTGACCCCTCGAAGAAGGTGGCAACGGCACCACCCAAGAGCAAGGGTCCTACGATGCCATTCAACGTAAGGAAAAACTGGAAGGTCTTGGGGCCAAGGAAATTACCGATCTTGTTCTGGAACTCATAGCTCACCGCCTGGAGCACGAAGGTGAAGAGGATAATCATCCACAGCCAATAGGCTCCGCCGAAGCTGGTAGAATAGAACAGCGGGAAGGAGGCAAAGAAGGCTCCGCCGAAGGTGACAAGGGTGGTAAAGGTGAACTCCCACTTGCGACCGGTGGAGTTATAGACCAAACGTCGCCCTTCTTCAGTCCAACCCAGGCTGCCAGCCAACGAGTTAGCTCCCTGAACAAACAACAAGAACACCAGTATCGCTCCAAGCAGTGAGACGATGAAACACCAATAGTGCTGTAAGAATTCGTAGGTCATGACTTATGATTATTAATTTGTTTCAGGAGGATGTTGATTTCGACGGCGAGCATCGTCGTGAAGAGGATGAGGAAGAGGATGAACGTAAAGGCGACGCTGCACGACTGGAGGTCGGAGACAGCAGCCCACGTAGGCAGCATGTCCTGAATGGTCCACGGCTGACGGCCGAACTCAGCTACCAGCCATCCGCACTCAGAAGCGATGTAGGCCAACGGCACTAAGGCAACGGCGGCCCAGTAATGCCAGGCAGGCAGCCCCGTAACGCCTTTGCTGTCAGCAGCCGTCTCGGGCAGCAGGCCAACGGTAGCCAATAGCCGCCTTGTGGTTATCGACAGGAACGGCACATCGTAAACCATCAGCAAAAGGACAATGAAGTAGAGAATGAACAGACAGCCCAAACCCACCATGATACGGAAAGCCCAGAAGTTGACGGGGATATAAGGCACCAGTTCTGACTTGTCACGCACATAGCCATAGCCGAAATACTTCATGTTGGCTTTGAGAATGGACAGCTGCGTGTTGAGCGTTGCCTCGTCGGCTCCCTCAGCTTTCGCCTTGCGATAGGCGGAGAGTGCAGCAATGGCTTTCCTGCCCCTTTCTATCTTCTCATCAGCAGAAGGTTCAACGGTGCCATCGGGTTTGGTATAGCCGTTGAGGATATCGTTGATACCAGGCACATAACCATGGAAATCGTTCGTTGCCATGAACGACAGGGCATAGGGCATCTCGATCTTCAGCGGTGCCGACTCCTCATAGGTATAGTCAGGCTGGCAGAAGGGATTCACCCAGGCAATAGCCGTAAGCCCCTGGTCTGTGCCGCCATTGTAAAGCGCTTCCATGGCAGCGAGCTTCATGGGTTGCACCTCCCCTACTCTCTGAGCCGACTGATGGCCTGTGGCTCCCGCCAGCAGGGCTGCGACGAGTCCCACCCAGGCACCGATCTTCATACTTTCAACAGCAAGCCTTGTATTGCGCCGCTTCAGTAAATACCAGCTGCAGACGGCCACACAGAAGACCGCACCGACAATCCACGACGAGATGACAGTATGAAAAAACTTGTCAATAGCGAACGGCGAAAGAGCCACCTCGGCAAAGCTCACCATTTCGTTGCGCATGGTGTCGGGATTGAACTCGCAGCCCACAGGATACTGCATCCAGGCATTTGCAACGAGAATCCACCATGCAGAGATGGTTGCCCCCAGACCCGTAAGCCAAGTAGAGGCAAGATGGAATCCAGGTGACACTTTCTTCCAGCCAAAGAACATCACTGCCACGAAGGTCGACTCCATGAAGAAAGCCAGAATGCCTTCCACAGCAAGGGGAGCTCCGAAGATGTCACCGACAAACCAAGAATAGTTCGACCAGTTGGTGCCGAACTCAAACTCAAGGATGATACCCGTCGCAACACCCATGGCGAAATTGATACCAAAGAGCTTTTGCCAGAACTTCGCCGCATTCTTCCAGAAGTCAATGTCAGTCTGGTCGACGGGCTGACCTTTGGCTAAGGCCTGTCTCCTGCGGTAGTAACGGGTTTCCACGATTCCCATAATAACGGCTAGTCCCAGCGTCAGCGGAACGAAAAGCCAGTGATAGATTGCCGTGAGAGCAAATTGCGCTCGTGACCAGTCAATGGTTCCGGCATCGATGGATAAGAACAGGTTTTGTAGCATAATTATAAGGATTTTGATTTGAGTCGGAGGGATTAAGGGGGAGTAGGGGGAGTAGGGTGATTAGGGGGATTAGGGTGGTTAGGGTGGTTAGGGGGATTAGGGGTTGGGGGAGGCGCGGTCTACGAGCTCTGTTGCTACGAAACCTGCCTCATCACCATTGGCATTCTTTTTCAGGAAATCAGGAAAGAAGAAAAGCTTCAGCACAACGAAGATGACAAACAGCTTGATAAGGATAATAGCCCACAACGTCTTTCCAAGCGTCATGTTCCTAAAACCATCATAGTAAAGATCAAATACCCTATAAAGGAAACTGTTCTTGTTCATAGGCTGAAGGATTGGTAAGAAATCTTTGCAAAAGTAATATTTTTTTTCTTATCTTCCAACTTTTACACCGTTTTTTTGTACCTTTGCCGCGATTTTTATAAACAACCCCTATGGAAAAGCAAAAGGTGATCATATCGCTCCAGTTGGAGCATGCTATAGCCACTGCCATCGATGAGTGTGAACACGACCGTTTATTTGTGTTGGTCGACGATACCACCCGGCAATTATGTCTGCCCCTGATAGACAGTCTGCCCTGCATGAAGGGCGCTCAGGTAATCTGCATCGGTGCCACCGACCAAAACAAGACGTTGGAGTCGCTGACCCACGTATGGGAAGAACTGCAGCTGGGCGGAGCTACGCGCCACTCGCTCATGGTGAACCTTGGCGGCGGCATGGTGACCGACCTCGGCGGCTTTGCCGCCGCCACCTTCAAGCGCGGCATCAGTTTCATCAACGTCCCCACCACCTTGCTATCCATGGTTGACGCATCGGTAGGCGGTAAGACAGGCATCAACTTCGGTGGGTTGAAAAACGAGGTGGGCGTATTCTGCAATGCCAGCAGCGTCATACTTAACACCGTGTTCCTCAAGACGATGGATGCCGAAAACATACGTTCCGGCTATGCAGAGATGCTGAAACACGGACTGATCTCCAACGAACAGATGTGGGCAGAGCTGGTCACTTTCGACCTTGACCAGCCCGACCTGTGGCAGCTACAGCGCATGGTGGCTGACTCGGTAAAGGTTAAAGAAAGAATCGTAGAGGAAGACCCGACAGAAAAAGGTATTCGTAAGGCGCTGAATCTTGGCCATACCATCGGTCATGCCTTTGAGTCGCTGGCTCTAAGAAACCCTTCCCTTTGGAGGGGGCAGTCAGATGCTCCAATGCTTCACGGCTATGCAGTCGCCTACGGTCTCGTCTGCGAACTTTACCTCAGCTGCATGAAGACAGGTTTCCCCACAGACAAGATGCGCCAGACTGTCAGTTTCATTCGAGAACAATACGGACGGATGAGCATCAGCTGTGACGACTACCCCACCCTGTTGGAGCTCATGACCCACGACAAGAAGAACACGGCTGGACAGATCAACTTCACCCTGTTGGGCGACATCGGCGACATCCGCATCAACCAGACGGCCACGCAACAGGAAATAGAAGAAGCCCTCGACTTCTATCGTGAAGGCTAAAGGGGAAAAGAAAAGAAGCTTAATGGCCGGCGGCTAATTGCTGTGCCTCTTTGCGGGCGGGTTTCCCATTGGCAGTCAGAGGAATGCAGTCAACATGGACATAAGCACGAGGTCTGTGGAACTTGGGGAGAATTGTCTCGCAGACATCCCGGGCTTCATCGACAGAACCTTCGGTAAGCAGGACAACCATCTCACCAAACTTCTCGTCAGGACGCTTTGTTATGATAAAAGGTACGCGAAGATGGGGATGGAGCTGACGTTCGAGTTCCTCGGCGTGGATCTTCAAACCACCGGAACAGATCACATTATCCTTACGCCCGAGAATCTTAAAACGCCCATCTGCGGCAAGTTCGGCAATATCGTTGGTAACCAGACACTCGTCACAGACCTCTGGCGCATCAATCACCAGACACTGTTCGTCGTTCAAGCTCAACTTTACGGACGGGAATGGGGTATACCACTGAGATGCCTCGGGTCCATTCAACCGACGGAGAGCTATGTGCGACAAGGTTTCGGTCATGCCATAGGTGCTCCATACATAGTTGGGAAATCCTGACAAAGCGGCAGCCAAGTCATTGTCAATGGCACTGCCGCCAATAATCAAGTGGCGGACCTGCATCAGTCGCAGCCGTCCTTCCGGGTCATGAAGAAGGTTCCAGACCTGCAAGGGTACCATAGCGGCAAAGTCTATCGTTCCACTCCAAACCGGTTTGCCGCTTGGTGGCACGGTCACAAGCTGAAGGTGACGTTCCAACGAACGTACCACCATCATCTTGCCGGCAATATAGTCAAGTGACATACAGAGCAAAGCCGTATCACCAGGCTTCAAGCCCAGGAAGTCGCAGGTGACACGGGCAGAAGCAAGCATACGCCGTTTCTCGACAAGCACCGGCTTCGGCGTTCCCGTAGAACCACTGGTATGCACCAGCACAAGAGGGCTGTCATTGTGCCACTCAGTCAAGAATTCCTCCAAAGACATCATAACCTGGGGTTAAGGACAGAACAACAAAACAGCTGGTCGCCACGTATTTCCAACGGCATGGGAATGTTATCAGTGAACAGTTGGCCCGTACCGAGTCCTTGAGGGAAGGAAATGGCATCACCATAGACGGAAGAGCAGAACTGTGCAATGGCATTCAAGCCGACATTACTCTCCAACGCAGAGGTTATCCACGAACCTATGCCCTTTTCCTTGGCAGAGTCTATCCACTCTCTGCATCCCATCATCCCCCCATGAAGTGATGGCTTAAGAACGATGTATCGGGGTTTGATTATGTTAAGCATGTGCGACTTCATCTCCTGGTCGTTCACCCCAATCAATTCTTCATCCAGCGCGATGGGCAGCGGTGACTCACGGCATAGCTGAGCCATATATCCCCACTGGCCAGCTTTGATAGGTTGCTCAATACTATGGATGGCATATCGAGAAAGGAGTTCCAACTTATACAGAGCCTCATCGGGTTTGAAGGCGCCATTGGCATCGACGCGCAACTCCACCTCATGGAAAGAGAACCTGTCACGTATGCGTTTGATGAGATCGAGTTCCTGTTCGAAATCAATGGCACCAATCTTCAGCTTCACGCAGCGGAAGCCCTGTTCCAGTTTCTGCTCCATACGCTGGAGCATCTCGTCGTAACTGCCCATCCACACCAAACCGTTAATGGGAATACCGATTTCGCCGCGGCTGAAGGCGGTGTCAAATAATACGCCTTTTCCGTTTTCCTCCTTGCTTTCTACATCCAACAAGGCCGTCTCGAGACCGAAAAGCATCGAAGGATAGTCACGCAGCTCCTCGTAAGGAACCTCGCCCGTCTGTTCAAACTCGTCACAGAAGCTACGCAACACCTCAGCGTAATCGGGACGTGCGTCACAGCTCAGATCGGGTAATGGTGCACATTCGCCTGTTCCGACGACAGAACCGTTTGACACATGAACAAACCAGCTTTTCCGCTCTTTGTATACACCGCGCGACGTTCCTGCCGGCTGTTTGAAATGGAGCACTCGCTCGTCAATAGCTATCTTATACATAATAACTCTTTTTTAAGACAGAAGAACAAACATTGATTAAAGACATCATAACATACTAACATACTTTATCATTGGAAGCGCTCACGATAAACACGGAATTTACGTTTAAATTGCAATTCTTCTGAACCAAAATTGATAAGCAGCCCATTATCAATTCCTGTAGCAGTCAAATAATTCACTAGCTGTAACTCATGAGCTACATGCAAGGAATTAACAGCTTTAAGTTTAAGTATCAAATGATTCTCAACAACAATATCTGCCTTATACTCGCCTACCAGGTGTCCATCATAATAGACTTTGATAGATTTCTCAGCCTCGTATGACAATCGGTTCTTGCATAATTCCACCAACATCGCATTCTTATAAACAGACTCCAGATAGCCTGGTCCCAACTGTCTTCGTATGGCGCCTGCACAATCCATAACTTTTCTAATTATTATCTCAACATCCATAAACAAGTTTATCTGTCACAGTTTGTTCGTCTGTTATGACGTCTCAGAGAATTAGTTTGTTCGTCTGTTATTATGTCTATCACAAATTTGTCCGTTATTCTGTCTATAACATGTTCGTCTGTATTCTTTACGGAATCTGGGGATACTTGTCAAAGTCCGGTTTACGTTTCTCAAGGAAAGCCTTGCCGCCCTCCTGAGCCTCATCAAGGAAATAGTAAAGCATGGTAGCATCGCCTGCCAACTGTTGAATGCCAGCCTGCCCATCGAGTTCGGCATTCAGGCCAGCCTTGATCATTCGGAGCGCCAAAGGAGAGCGTTCCATCATCTCCTCAGCCCAGCCGACACACTCATCTTCCAATTGCGATAGTGGCACAACCTTATTAACCAGTCCCATGTCGAGGGCTTCGCTGGCAGAGTACTGCCTGCAGAGGAACCAAATCTCACGGGCTTTCTTCTGCCCAACTATACGTGCCAGATAACTACTTCCAAAGCCAGCATCGAAGGAACCGACTTTCGGTCCTGTCTGTCCGAAAATAGCATTCTCTGAAGCTATCGTCAAGTCACATACCAAATGCAGCACATGACCACCACCAATGGCATAGCCATTGACCATGGCGATAACAGGCTTGGGCAGACGGCGTATCTGCATCTGTACGTCCAGTACGCTGAGACGGGGGACACCATCCTCGTCAACATAACCACCCCGTCCCTTCACATGCATATCGCCGCCTGAGCAGAACGCATGCTTCACATCTTCAAGGCGTTTACCCTCGGGAACTTCAGACATAGCTCCTGTAAGAAGCACGACACGGATGCGCTGCAATTCACGACATTCAGCAAAGGCCTGACTCAGCTCTAACGTCGTCCGAGGGGTAAAGGCATTGCGATAACGAGGCCGATTGATGGTAATCTTGGCTATTCCATTATACTCTTCGAAGCGTATTTCTTCGAACTTCCTGATCTCTTTCCATACTCTTTTTTCCATATATTCGCTTATTTTTTGTACAAAGGTACAAAGATTCTGTGGTTTTTTTGTATCTTTGCACCAAAATATTTTTCCTATGCTACAAATCCGCTGCAAAAACAACAATGTGACCAAGAGTTTCCCTGAAGGAGCCTCGCTGTTAGATGTGTATCAGGAGTTTGCTGAAGAGATTAAACTCCCTTATCCTGTCGTGTCGGCCAAAGTGAATAATGTGTCGCAAGGACTGAAATTCAGGCTCTTCCAAAACCGGGATGTGGAGTTTATGGATGCCAGCGAGGGTTCTGGCCATCGTGTTTATGTACGTTCTCTCAGTTTTGTGCTCTACAAAGCCACACAGGATGTGTTTCCCGGATCGAAGCTGTTTATCGAACATTCGTTGAGCAGAGGTTACTACTGCAACTTCAAGAAAAAGCCCACTGCCGGATGGGTCGAAGGACGGCTGCAAGGAAAGAATCCCTCCAAAGGAGAAGGGAACCAGATCTCTGACGAAGACGTGGAGCGTATCAAGAAGAGGATGCAGGAGATTATCGACCTTGACATGCCTTTCCGCCGAACAGAATCCACCACAGAAGAAGCGATCAGAATTTTCGGTGAACGGGGCTTTGCCGACAAGGTGAAGCTTCTGGAAACCAGTGGGCAAGCCTATACCTATTATTATACTTTGGGTGACACCATCGATTATTACTACGGTCCTTTAGTGCCCAGTGCCAGTTACCTGAAAGTCTGGGGACTGGAGCGTTACGAAGAAGGACTGCTATTGAGAGTTCCCGACTGGAACGATCCCACGCGACTGGCAGAAAAGGTGGATCAGCCCAAGACCTTCGAGATGTTCGCAGAGAAGACGCACTGGGACATTATCATGCGGCTGTCGAATGCGGGTGACGTCAACAAAGCCATCATGCGCGGACATGCTTCAGAACTCATTCAGGTGAGCGAGGCTCTGCAAGAGAAAAAGATAGTACAGATAGCCGAAGAAGTAGACCGTCGGTTCCATCAGGAGAAGAACCCCGTAAGGATTGTCTTGATCACAGGTCCTTCCAGTTCGGGTAAGACCACATTCTGCAAACGTCTCTCCGTGCAGCTGTTGGCCTGCGGACTCAGACCTGTCTCATTCTCAACAGATGACTATTTCGTGAACCGTGTGGACACGCCGAAGCTTCCCAATGGAGACTATGACTTCGACAACATAGAAACAGTGGAGTATTCGCTGCTTGAAGACCATCTGCTACGACTGATGCAAGGGGAACGTGTAGAAATCCCTGAATACAACTTCGTCACCGGCAAACGCGAGTATAATGGTAAAAAGCTGAAACTGGCTGGCGACACCGTGCTGATCATAGAAGGCATCCACGCCTTAAATCCACTACTGACCAAAAAGATTCCCGACTCCCTGAAATATAAGATCTATATCTCTGCCCTCACCAGCATTTCGCTCGATGACCACAATTGGATACCAGTCCGTGACAACCGTCTGTTGCGACGTATTATACGCGACTATAACAAAGGAGCCTTCACTGCACAGCAGACCATTTCACAATGGAAGAACGTACTGGCAGCAGAAGACCAGTGGATCTTCCCCTATCAGGAAACCGCAGACGTGATGTTCAACTCGGCGTTGAACATCGAGTTTGCCGTTCTGCGTACCCATGCAGAAATAATCCTCACTTCGGTTCCGAAGAACTGTCCGGAATATTCTGAGGCTCATCGGCTGTTGAAATTCCTACGTTATTTCATACCCATCAGCGACAAGGAGATCCCACCCACCTCGATCATGCGTGAGTTCGTAGGCGGCTCGAGTTTCAAATTCTGAATGAACGGAAATACTCTCTAAACACCCGTTCATCCTCAGCCACATCAGTAAATACCTCAAGAAGGACGGGACGTTCGCTTTCCATATATAATAAGGTATCCATGCCTTGTTGCATCTCTGTCATGTCGTGTGCTTTCAGATAGACAATGTTATTCTGAAGGCAGATGCCTTCAGCCGTGGTATGATGTTCGGCAGATACAAGCTTGTCGCAGGCGGGACTTTTCTCCAGGCCATTCAGCATATTGAATATCCCTCCCTTGCCATTATTCAACAACAGGATGCGGAAATTACCATGTAGGTTCTGGTTCCACAACGCATTCTGGTCGTAAAAGAAACTCAAGTCGCCGATGACGCAATAAACTTCAAACTCATCATTCACCACAGAGCAACCTGCTGCTGTAGACAAAGAACCGTCTATACCATTCACACCACGGTTGCAACAGACATAGTGATTTGCATATATATTTGCCAAGCGAATAGCTGTAGAATTGGCATAATGTACGTAACAGTCTTCAGCAGAACCCAGCAGTTCTTCGAAGCATCTCACAGCAGCCATCTGGGAATAGTCAGGCTGATACCTCTCTATATGTCCGGAAGCTTTTTGGAGTGCCTTGTCCCAACGTGCTTTGAATTCTTGAGTAGATTGAATGGATTTGTCACCTACAGCATCCATCAGATCTTCTATTACATCTGCGGGATGACCCTCAATAACACCATACAGCTGCATGGAGGTGTCATGGATAGTTCCATCCTCCGAGACAGCCCAGATATGTGCATCCTTCAGGCTCCGCATCCAATGCTTGACGCGTTTACTGACCATCGTATCACCCAAATAGAGGACAAAGTCAGGTTGATAGTCAGGATGATCACCTATGGCATATAACACCTCATCGAAATGCTCCCCGCCTTTTCCCACACTCAACGCTTCGTTGAGCACTACGGCAAATAATGATATCGAATACAAATCTTCCGGCATCAGTCCTTCTGTTGACACCTGCCCGATAATCACCATCGGTCTTTTCGAAACAAGGAACTGTCCTGCACACTCTGCCGACAACAAAGATCGATAACACCGTGGATTGAGCAGACAGATGCTTCGTTCCTCTGGTAATGCGGGCGTATCATAATTGAACAACGGTTCAGAGATAGGCACATTGATATGCACGGGTCCGTAACCATGATGATGGGTTTCCAGCAAGGCCTCATTGACAAGGCGGTTACAGTACCATCGTGTCTCGTCATCACAAGGTTCCGGCAAGGTTACTGACTTCCTCACGAACCGTCCGAGAGCATCAGGCTGTGGCATTGTCTGACCATCGAGCTGGTCAATCCACTGCAACGGACGATCTGCCGAAATAACGACCAAGGGAACATGCTGATAGTATGCCTCTGCAACGGCTGGGGCAAGGTTTAATAGCGCTGTTCCACTGGTGACACAGACGGCCACAGGAGAATGTAGACTCTGACTCATGCCCAAGGCATAGAAACCGGCGCTGCGCTCATCTGTGACAGGATAGCATGTGATGTCTGGACACACATGCAGGTTATGCACAATGGGAGAGTTCCTGCTTCCTGGACAAACCACCGCATACATGACTCCATGTTCCTTCAGCAGTGACGTCAGGATGTTAACATTATCTTTATCACTATACATTATATATAATACTCAGATGCTTTGTCTTTAACCAACAACATGGTCAAGGATTCTCCGCATGGTTTCCATTTTTGCTTCTGTCTCTGCCCATTCCTGTTCTTCTGTGCTGTCTTTGAGCAATCCACCGCCAGCATAGAGATGACAGGTATCGCCCTCGATATTCATACAGCGGAGAGAAACGTAGAGATGGGTCTCATCCATAGCCAATGGTCCCATAAAACCACTATAATATCTACGAGGTGTGTGCTCATTGTTCACGATAAACTGGAAAGCCTCACGTTTGGGCAGGCCACAGACAGCAGGTGTGGGATGAAGAGTCTGTAACAGGTCACCAATATGATGATGGTCGTCGAGTTTGAAAGTGAAATCACTTCTAAGATGTACCAAATTGGCTGCCCTTACCGTTCTGGGGCCTTCCTCCTTGAAATCACCCGTGAACTGTTCCAGGCACTCTGTAATGTAGGTAGTAACAATGCGCTGTTCCTGGATATTCTTGGTACTCCATCTCAAGGTCTCGCCCTCGCCATTCAACTGCTCTCCCTCCAATTTCATCGTACCTGCCAAGGCAATGGTGCGCCAATCCTGTCCATCGCCATCAAGCAGAATCTCCGGTGTTGCTGTCAGCCAGCACCCACTCTTCCCCGTCTCTACCAATGCTATGAACAGTCGGGGATACATTTGACAAGCCCTATAGAACAATTCCATAGGCTTCACATAATCACCTATCTGTTCATCCGCACAGCGGGCCAGCACAATTTTGCTAAAAGTCCCTGCTTCCAGCTGTGAGTGATAATTGGCAAAATCAATGGTATATTCCAGGGGAATGGGGAATGTGGAATGAGGTGTGCTTTGTCCGGTCTCGTGTCTCTCGTCACCTATGGGACGAGAAAAATCGGATGGAGGAATAGGGATGGAGACTTTCTGCAACTCATCAGGTCTAATCACCAGTATCGGCTGTTGTAGGGTCACCTCAAAAGGAGCCACAACGAACCCGCTCTTATCATTCAGTTCTGCATAAGAGAAATATTCCGCCGGATCGCCCTCGGTCTGCTGAACCAGTGTAGCCTCTTTGGCATACGGCAAACGATAGATGGCATAAGAAAACATCACACTTTCTGTTTGATGATATAATTGGTAACCCGCACATTAGAAATCAGATCACCTGAAGAATCCTTCACGTCAACATTCCATACATGAAGCGTAGTGCCCTGATGAAGCAATCTTGCATAAGCAGTCACAGTATCTCCCTCAGCGACAGCCTTCACATGACTACCACTCACCTCGATACCTACACAAGCACAATGCGGGCACAATGCCGAAGACCCTACGCCGGCCACATTTTCTGCTAATGCCAACGAAGCACCTCCACTCAGGAAACCAAAAGGCTGGCGGTTTCTCTCGTCAACCTTCATTCGTGCCATACATGTATCGTCCTCAGGCGTGGAGAAAAACTCCATGCCGAGGGCGGTACTCAGGTTAGGCTTAGCGTTGATAATTTCGTTTATGATATCTACATTCACTTTTCACTCAACTCTCGTCACTTAATACTCATCACTTAAACAATGAATACTCCTTCTGGCTCCAAGCCAATGCACTGGCTCCCAGCACATCGCGCTCACGGTTATCAATCATCGAGAGGATGATTTTCACTTTTCCACGTATATTGCCAAACACATGCTTATCAAACGAATCGTAGGCAGGATCTATCAACCATTTACCCGCTTTCGAGATTCCTCCAGTCAGGATAATGGCCTCTGGGTCAATGACACTGGCATAGTTTGCCATACCTATACCCAGCTTATAGCCTGTACGACGGTACACCTCAATGGCCAGCTCGTCGCCTTGTTCACAGAACTCTGTAATCATCTTCGGCGAAAGCTGCTCCTGTCCCCGCATCAGCGAGGGCTTGTCACTCTCAGCCATCACCTCTTCTGCTGTACGGATGATACCTTTGGCCGCACAGTATGCTTCCAGGCAGCCTCTCTTTCCGCAAGCACAGATACGGGCGCTGTCACTGTCATCTATGCAGGTATGTCCTATTTCGCCCGCAAATCCACCAGCCCCTTGATGCTCATGGTTTGCAGAGAAGAAGCAGCTGCCCAAGCCCACACCAATATTGATGATGACGAAATCCCTCATGCCGTGGGCGCTGCCATATGCCTTCTCGCCTAATGCCGAGATATGTGCATCGTTGGCCATGGCCACCGCAAGTCCCAGACGGTCGCGTACCATGGCAGCCAGAGGAACCACGCCCTTCCAAGGCAGATTGGGTGCATTGACAATGCAACCAGTCACAATACTGGCACTTGGTGAACTGATACCTATAGAGCGGATGCTCTCATAACCACCATTCGCCACTACCAATTCCAAAATACTATCGGCCAGTTTTGCCACGAAGTCGTTCACGTTGGGATACTCAAACGTTTCGAATCCGTCTTCTGCAATAATATTTCCACGTATGTCTACGATGGCATAGGTGGTACGTTCAGTACTAATGTCAACACCAACAACTCTGTTCTTTACTTTAATGTCTCCCATGTCTCAGATATAATATACTTATTTAAACAATGAATACTCTTTCACTACCCAGGCCAATTCGCTGGCTCCCAAAACATCCCGTTCCCTGTCATCAAGGATAGAAACCTGAATAAGCACTTTTCCGCGGATATTATGGAATACATGTTCATCGAACGCCTCTTGCAAAGGATCGGTCAGCCATTTCCCCAACCGCGACTGCGGTCCCGTGAGAATGATAGCCTCCGGGTCGAGCAACGAAACATAGAAAGCCAGTCCCATTCCTAACTTCTCACCTGCAAGTCTCATCGTCTCTATGGCCAGTCTGTCACCTTGCTTACAAGCAGCTACTATGGCTTTCGGTGACAACATTCCTGCCTGCTGTCGCAAGATGGACGAACGCTTATCGTTCGCCATCAGCTCGCGAGCTGTCTGCACAATACCTTTGGCTGAGATGTACTGCTCCAGGCAGCCACGCCGCCCACAGCCACACACACGACCGCCTGGTTCCACGCAGACATGCCCCACCTCACCGGCAAAGCCGTCAATGCCCAGCTGCGGCTGTCCGTTAGAAAATATGCAGCTTCCCAAACCGCCATGACTCAACGATACCACGATAAAATCATTCATGCCATGAGCATAACCAAAGCCATGCTCACCCAAGGCGGTGACATAGGCATCGTTGGCAAGGCCTACTGACAATCCTAACCTGTCGCGCAACATCGTTGCCAGCGGAATAACACCTTTCCATGGCAGGTTCGTAGCATTCTCTATACAACCTGTCAGGTAATTGCCACTGGGTGCGCTGATGCCCACAGAACGGATGGTCCCATAGCCGCCATTCGACTCTGCCAGCATGACTATCTTCTCTGTGAGGGCACTCACGTATGTATTGACGTCTTTATACACCGAGGTTGGCAGCACATCGTGGGCAATGATATTGCCTCTGATGTCGACAATGGCCAGCGTGGTTACATCCACACCCAGGTCAACGCCTATTACACGTGTTTTTATATTGAACTCTCCCATAGTTATCACTCATCACTTAAACAAAGAATATTCCTTCACTTCCCACGCTAGCACGCTGGCACCTAGGATGTCGCGGTAGTGGTCGTTCAAGGTTGACACGAGGAACTTCACCTTACCAACAATATTATGGAACACATGTTCCTCAAACGACTCATGTGCCGGCTTGAGAAGCCAGTCACCAGCTTTGGAGATTCCACCTGTGAAGACGATTGCCTCCGGATTGAGTACTGAGGCATAGCCTGCAAGACCAAAGCCTAAGAGCTGCCCCGTCCGGCGATAGACCTCTATGGCCAGTTCATCACCCTTGTCACAGTATTGGGCGATGAGCTCTGGTGTCAGGTTCTCTGCTTCCCGCATGAGCGACGGTTTATCACTTTCTTCCATCAGCTGCTGAGCAGTAAGGACAATGCCTCCCGCTGCTGTATACTGTTCCAGACAGCCGACATTACCACAGCCACACTTCCTTCCACTGCGGTTAATGCAAGTATGTCCGATCTCACCGGCAAAACCATGGACGCCCAAATGAGGCTGACCGTTTGAGTAGATACAACTGCCCATGCCATGTCCCAGCGTAATAAGTATGAAGTCATTCATACCTCGAGCACAACCGAAAGCATGCTCACCTAAAGCTATCACATGGGCATTGTTAGCTACGGCAACAGCCATCCCCAACTGGTCTCTCAACATGACTGAAAGGGGAATAATACCCTTCCACGGCATATTGGGTGAGTTCTCTATGCAACCCGTCAGATAGTTCGCGCTGGGGGCACTGATACCCACCGAACGAATGGTCTCGTATCCGCCGTTAGCCTCTACCAACAAGACTATGCTTTCTGCTAAGTGGGTAACAAAACCATTTATTTCAGGATAGTCCTCTGTAGCAAAGCGGTCTTCCACAAGTACCTGACCCCGCACGTCCACAATGGCATACGAAGTCCAGTCAAGGCTGATGTCTACTCCTACAACACGGTCTTTGATTGTTGTTTGATTCATAGTTATATCGGTAAAGATGCAGCAAAAATAGTAAATATTTTCGTAACCACCAAAGACAAACCACTTTTTTTGCAAATATTTGTTGAATAATAGCATATTTCGCAATATTTTTAGTAATTTTGCACCCACTTTCAAGAATAATCTACAATTAATTATGAACGTCTTAGAACTGAGTGAACAAGAAATAGGCAGACGTCAGAGTCTGCAGGAGCTGCGCAATATGGGTATCGACCCATATCCTGCTGCTGAATACCCGACGAATGCTTTCAGTACCGAAATCAAAGAGAATTTCAAGGACGACATGGACTGGGATGTGGTTATTGCCGGTCGTATGATGAGCCGTCGTGTGATGGGAAAGGCTTCTTTTGCCGAATTGCAGGACTCCAAGGGCCGCATCCAGGTGTATATCACTCGCGACGACCTCTGCCCTGGTGAAAACAAAGACCTATATAATAATGTATTTAAACGCCTGCTCGACATTGGTGACTTTATCGGCGTGAAGGGTAAGGTATTCCGGACCCAGACCGGCGAAATCTCCGTACATGCTTCCGAGTTGAAGCTGCTCTCCAAGAGCCTTAAGCCACTGCCCATCGTAAAATACAAGGACGGTGTGGCTTACGACAAGTTTGACGACCCAGAGCTCCGCTATCGCCAGCGCTATGTTGACTTGGTGGTTAACGAAGGGGTCAAAGACACGTTCCTGCAGCGCGCTACTGTGATCCGTACCCTTCGTAAGGTGCTCGATGAGGCTGGCTATACCGAAGTTGAGACACCTACCCTGCAGATGATAGCCGGTGGTGCGTCTGCCCGTCCGTTCATCACCCATTTCAATGCGCTCGACCAGGACATGTACATGCGTATCGCTACCGAGTTGTATCTTAAGCGCCTCATTGTGGGCGGTTTCGAGGGTGTCTACGAGATTGGAAAGAACTTCCGCAACGAAGGTATGGACCGCAACCACAACCCTGAATTCACCTGCATGGAGCTCTACGTTCAGTATAAGGACTACAACTGGATGATGTCTTTTACTGAAAAACTGCTTGAGACCATCTGTATCGCTGTCAACGGCAAGCCTGAGCGCGAGATCGACGGTAACATCGTATCGTTCAAGGCACCTTATCGTCGTTTACCTATCCTTGAGGCCATCCAGGAGAAGACCGGCTTTGACTGCAATGGCAAAACCGAGGAGGAAATCCGTGACTTCTGTAAGTCAAAGGGCATGGATGTAGACGAGACCATGGGTAAGGGTAAGCTCATCGACGAACTCTTTGGCGAGTTCTGCGAGGGAACCTTCATCCAGCCCACCTTCATCACCGACTATCCTGTCGAGATGTCGCCCCTCACCAAGATGCACCGCTCAAAGGCCGGACTCACCGAGCGTTTCGAGTTGATGGTGAATGGTAAGGAGCTGGCCAATGCTTATTCGGAGCTCAACGACCCCATTGATCAGGAAGAGCGTTTTATAGAGCAGATGAAGCTTGCCGACAAGGGCGACGACGAAGCCATGATCATCGATCAGGACTTCCTTCGTGCTCTGCAGTACGGAATGCCTCCCACATCGGGCATCGGCATCGGCATCGACCGTCTGGTCATGCTCATGACGGGAAAGACCTTTATCCAGGAAGTTCTGTTCTTCCCGCAGATGAAGCCTGAGAAGAAGATTCCTCAGAGCACACCCGCCGAGTGGGCAGAGATTGGCGTCGCAGAAGAATGGGTGCCCGTGCTCCGCAAGGCAGGTTTCAACCTCATCCAGAACATCGCTGGTGAAAAGGCCCAAGGCCTGCAGCAGAAGATTGGCGACATTGTCAAGAAGTACAAGCTCGACCTTCAGAAGCCGAGCGTCGACGAGATTGCCAAGTGGATTGAAAAGGCGCAAGCGTAATTCCCGATTCTCAACTCTCAATTCTCAATTAGAGTTATGTTCGACTGTGGTAAGATAGCAATCATTGGTGGCGGCAGCTGGGCAACGGCAATCGCAAAGATTGTCGTTGGCCATACCCACCACATCGGTTGGTATATGCGTCGTGATGACCAGATCTCCGACTTCCAGCGTATGGGCCACAACCCCAGTTATCTTACCAGTGTCCACTTCAATACCGACGAGATTCACTTCGAGAGCGACATCAACAAGATTGTCCAGCTATACGACACCCTTGTCTTCGTCGTCCCCTCTCCCTATCTCAAGAGCCACCTTAAAAAGCTGAAGACACGGTTGAAGGACAAGTTCATCATCACCGCCATCAAAGGCATCGTGCCCGATGACAATCTTGTCTGCTCAGAATACTTCCATCAGGTGTTCGACGTTCCCTACAGCTATCTGGCCTGCCTTGGCGGTCCCAGCCATGCCGAGGAGGTGGCATTGGAACGTCTGAGCTACCTTACTGTTGGCTGCGCCGACCGTGAGAAAGCCCAGGCCTTTACCGACGTGCTTTCTTCTGAATATATCAAGACCAAGACTTCCAGTGATGTCATCGGCATAGAATATTCCTCCGTCTTGAAGAATGTCTATGCCATTGCCGCAGGCATCTGTTCTGGTCTGAAGTTTGGCGACAACTTCCAAGCTGTACTCATGTCCAACGCCGTTCAGGAGATGAACCGGTTCCTCAACACCATCAACCCCAATGAGGAACGAAACATCACCGACTCTGTTTACATGGGCGACCTTCTTGTCACCGGTTACTCCAACTTCTCACGCAACCGCACCTTCGGCACCATGATCGGCAAGGGTTATAGTGTCAAGTCTGCACAGATAGAGATGGAGATGATAGCTGAAGGATACTTCGGTACCAAATGCATGAAGGAGATCAACCGCCACTGCCATGTGAACATGCCCATCCTCGATGCTGTATACAACATCCTGTATGAGCGCATTTCGCCTCAAATAGAAATCAAGCTGCTCACAGATTCCTTCCGGTAAACAGGCCTATGAGAAATGTCCTATACTTTATTGTATTATGTTCTGTATGGGTCATTACAGCTGCTGCCGGCAACAATTGTCCCCTTCTTAGAATAGAACCTGAGCGTCTGCCCGACTTGATCATGCCCCGTGCCGGGCATTCCATGTTCTATGCTGATGGCGAATTGACGGTGGTGGGTGGACATACCACAGGTTTCAAACCTACTCCTACAGCAGAATACTACAAGGACGGCAAGTGGAATCAGCTTCAGACAGTCTATACACACGACAATGGTTTTGCCGTGGTGCTGAAGTCCGATTCCGTTTTGATTGGTGGAGGGCACAACGAGCCAATAGGCATCGGGCAGACCTATCTGGTGGAGTGGTACAGCCCCAAGGAGCACACTTTTTCAGGCTTTGGCTGTCTGGACCGGAAACGAACACTGGCTCAGGCTATCGAACTGGACAGTGGCAAGGTGGTCATCACCGGCAATCACTTTGAACACGACGGAATAGAGATGTTCGACGGTCATAAGGCTTTTTCCTTTGTCAAGGACGTGACAACGGAACGCACATGCCCTTACATCTTCCGCATGTCGGGCAACGATGTCATGATTCTTGGTGCCAATGACAATCATTACCGCCCACTGGACAGTATCATCATTGACAGCATGAAGGGCGGGCCGTTCAAGGTACCGCTATTGGAGATGTGGCACCCGTTGCCTTTCGAACGTTCTTTCAATAGCAACGCCGGTTTCATTGGCAATGAGCAAAAAGGTGACTGGTCATACTTACTGCCTGTGGTCAACTCCTCAAACCAACTAGCCATCGCCCTTGTCCGCGATACTGCATTCACCATGCTGCCTACCAGCAGCGCCATACCAATGGCACCTTTGGGCGACAGCATTTTTTATGATTCTCCTGCCATTGCCGACCGTCAGGAGCAATGTGCCTACGTCGTAGGCCGCGACAAACGCGACCGTTACTACTTTCTTAGCATCGGCTATGCTCAGACTCCGGCTATACTGAAACTCTACTATACCGAGCCCATGCATGATATGGGTTGCACCATCCCGGTATTGACAGCCGACGGCAACCTGATCATCACTGGCGGTGTCAACCAAAAACATGACAACTTCGACCCTCTTGCCACCGTCTGGCTGGTTCACGTTAACGGGAAACCTGCCCAAGAGAAGAACGGTTTTCCTGTGTGGCTATGGCTACTCATCATCATGTTTATTGGGGCTGTTGTTACTTTCTGGCTTGTAAAAGTCCACTACAAAGGCTTACCAAAACCAACTAAGAAAGACGAACTCAGCCAAACATCTTCTCCTTCAGACGAGGATGTAGAGGACTCTGCCCTTCTACAACGTATCTGCCAGCTCATGGACGAGGAACAGCTTTACCTGCGCAGCAACCTGAAAGTGCAAGATGTGGCTGTGCTGCTCAACACGAACAGCAGCTACGTCAGCGAGATCATCAACAGCAGGCGGAACCAGACCTTCTCACAGTTTGTCAACACCTACCGAATCCGTCACGCCCAGACACTTTTGCGCCAGCAGTCCGACATGAAAACTTCCAACGTGGCTGCTGAATCGGGGTTCAGCACAGAGGCATCTTTCTTCCGAAATTTCAAGGCCGTTACTGGCATGACACCCCGCGAATGGTTGCACAAAAGCACCCAAAACTAATGTTTGTAACGGCGACATAGACACAAGAGAAGTGACGATGATGGTCGCTGGTCTCAACCACTCAGTAGGTGAACCTTGTTAGCTCCCGTTCTCAACTCGGTTCACTTCCCTTGTAAAGAGCGTTCACATTCGGCCTTAACGGCGTTCACTACGTAAGCGAATTTCAGTCATTGACGGTGCAAGGGCATCCTCGCAGCCAACCGCACATCAATGACCAGCCCGTCTGGCTTACAGCTGTTGCCCCCTTCGGGGCGCACTCCCGAAACTTAACTCATCCACATTTCAGCAAAAACGACTAACAATTCTCGGATTTGATAGTCGTTTCCCGCAAATTGATAGTCAGTCTTCAGGAAATTATGCCTAACTTTGCCTACAGATTACGAACAAAAAAAATTGACTATGAAGAAAAAGAACATTTCTTTCTGGCTGCTGTTGCCAGCGATGGCTCTGCTAATGGGAGCCTGTGGGGAAAGCGACAAAGACGAAGCGCCCGTGCCAGACCTGCCTAGCGATGTACCAACATCGGTCTCGAGTCCTACATCTTTAGACGCCAGGTATTCTGGCTCTTCGCAAGCCACACATGACATTCGCAAGTTTACTGAGTTTGCCGCAAAGGTAACCAACATACGCTGGCAGATATACAAGAACCTGACAGGCAACTTCGATGCTTCTAAGGGATATGTCGGCGAGTATCATGCGGAGGACTGGGATCGTTTCTTTGAAGTAGCTTACGAACTGTATGAGAATGCAGATGACTATACTGAGGCCATGCAAAACCTTGTCGACGAGGGCATCCTCACGCAGGATGCCACCCGAGGTCTCCCTTCCATTACAGCCCTCGGTACGGAATTGAAGAAAATAAACGATGCCCTTGGTACTGGCCATAAGAAGATAATGGAGGTGATGCGCCGCCCAAACATGGCCAACACTGAACAATGGGAGGCCGCCTACAATGCTCTCCCCAAGGAACTGCATTACGGAGCAACTGATTGGAAAGAGTGGCGCTCTAATGTTTATAACAATGATTTCGGTGGAGGCATTTTTAATAACCTCCACGCCAGCCGTACATATATGTACCTCTGCAACGAAAACAGCAGCTCGGAATCGAAATTTGCAGACGAGGCAAACCTCATGTGCGCAGGGGTTCCAGGCTTGACGCATGTCTATCAGGTAGGAGTTCCATTGGTCGAGTCAGGAAGAAACATCAACATGATTATTCTAAAAGCCCAGAATCCAATATTAGGCAATTTCATGGACGGAATGGACATTGGTATGGCCAGCACCTCTCTGGCCAATGCTGTGCACAAGGGCGATGCCGGCTCCGCGCGTGAAGCCATGCTTACCATAAGCAACGTCATCGTAGGGCAAATGGGCAACTTCGCTGATTCACCCTACCTGCTCAATGAGGGCATAAACTTCAGTACTGAGCTGTTCTCCCAGACCGTACTGAGAGACCTCAACGATGCCGAGAGCATATATAACAACAGCCTAGGCAGCAATGTGGGCCTGATACAGGTAAGTGATGAAGGCAATGACGGCAAGCCCGCCACTATCTATATCGTAAACTCGCCGACGGGTGGAGTGAAAGTGGCTTTTGCCGATGACAAGGGCAAAGCAATCATATCGTCGGGCGACAAGGGGAATGCCACCATCACTGGCATTGACAGCAATGGCAACATAGGAAAGTCCAGTGTGAACGTCACTCAGGGAAAGACCGTTAACGTGATCATCAACACCATCACAGAGGGAAATGATGAACTGCCAGCCAACGGTTTTCTGACCTTGTCACGCGAATCTGTTGATTTCACTGCTGGCGAGGATGCCATGTCAATAGGTTTCTCCACCAATTACCACTATATAGGATTTGCACCCAGTGCCAGCTGGTTTAAAGCCTTTACCCGTAGCAGCCTGAAGGGCAAAATGATAGTCAGTGTGGAAGAGAACAAAACCGGCAAGGATCGGCAAGGCACTCTACTCGTACTTGCGACTGACAAGGCAGGAAAAGTGCAGAAATATGCCAAGCTCACCGTGCTACAAGAGGCCAGTGAAGGCGGTATCATCGTGTCACCAGAGGAGTTGCACTTCGCCTACAACAACTATGCCAAGAGTACCTATGTCACCCTTACCGGATGGCCATATTTCGGAGCCTTCACCGAGAAGAAAGAAGACGAGAGCTGGATTAGCTTTTCGTGTGACCAAGGGCTTAAATACATCTCTGTGACCGTTCAAGAGAACAAGACCGGCAAGGAACGCCGCGCCATATGCTATGTCTACGGCTGCAACGACACGAACAAGCAGTATGGCACCAATGAGGTGCAGAAAGTGCCGTTCGTCGTGGTTCAAGACCCTGAGGGCACGCTGACGTTATCTCCTGACAAGCTGGAGTTCAACGGCGACGGAGGCTCATCCACACTCAATGTCACAGTCAATGGCTATAAAAAATTGGGTAGTGTCATCGACAATGACGGCCAGGGCTGGCTCACCGTAACACCACACGGCGACAAAAAGACAGTAGACGTAGTGTGTGCCAAGAATGAGACGGGGTCAGACCGTACGGGACATTTCTACGTCTTTGGCACAAACTACGACGACCCGCTCGTAGGCGACTGCAAGATGGTAAGAGTGGAAGTAAAGCAGAAAGCAGCAGGCAACGAAGGCACTGGTAAAGAAAGATGGTGGCTAATCAAAACAGAAGTCAACCCACATGCGAACGTAGTGGGTGACGGAAAGGGTAACGGTGGTATAGGTTCTTACATGGATTATACCGCATCGGAAACCCAAATTAGCAAAAGTGGAAAAGTGTTTGGCATTGTGGGGCCATACGATGACAAAGAACTCTTTCCTGTAGCGTTTGTAGCAACAATTGAAGCCCCGCCAACAAATATAGAAGGCGGTCAAACGCTTCTCCTGCATGCCACCGTTAAAAGAACCACTCCTGAGGCAACCTGTTATGTAAATGAGTCACCATGGCTTGCATGGGAGGATGACAATTACAGGACTGAGGCGAATTTCATCAACATTGTCGGCAGTAAGAGTGTTGGCACACGTCCAGAATCAGCCACTTCCGGCGAATGGGATTTCGAATTAAGCATTCCAAAGGGCAGTAAGAACCAGCAAAAATCCATCGTCTTCCGTGCATGTGACAGCAACGTCAAATGGATCTACAGGTGGGGAAAAAGTGCTGAGAGTGAGTGAACGATACAATAACAATTGATGGTTAAGCAAAAGAAGGAAAAGGCGGTTAGCAAGTATCGCGACGTGCACTATACGCACCCCGTACTATGTGGCGACGGGAAGTACCGCTGGGTGTACGATGTGCCCATGCTCAAGAATCCTACTATCCTGTTCGACGTGTATTGGGTGCTGGTCATCAGTTTCGGCATTGTGTGGCTGTTCATCATGTCGATGATCGCTTGTGACGGCCATATGGACCTGACCGATGCGTGGAGCTTTACGCGTGGGTTCCTGCTGCTCATCCTGTTCTTCTTCGTGATAGGCTATGTGGCTTATTTCTTCGTGGCATGGTACTACGGTTGGAAATACAGCATCCTTTTCATCATGGACGAGAAGGAGGTGGTGCATAAGCAGCTGCCAGGCACGGAGGGCAAGGCCCGTGCCATCGGCAAACTGACGGCGCTGGCAGGGGGCAAGCCTGGCATGGTGGGAATGGGAATCCTCGTTGCCAACCGGACATCGATGACCACCAGCCTCAGCAATGTACGTCGACTCATACCCCGCCGAAGCATGAACCTCATCAAGGTAAACCAGTTGCTCAGCCGCAACCGCGTCTTTGTGGCCGATGAGGACTTTGACTTCGTTTTCAACTTCCTCAGTGAACACTGCCCTCCCTCGGCAACGAAAGGAAAGGCTACAGGAAAAAGCATTTCCTCTGTGCAGAACGTTCCGAAAGGTTGAACACTATTCATGTATTTTTGCAGAATGACAAAGAAAAACGACGATTTCTTTGTCATTCTGTTATTTTATTCGTACCTTTGCCGACGCAAGAACTATTATTCTTTTTAATTTATGACAAAATGAAACAAAAGACTTGCAAATGGCGCAGCCGGCTCTGCCGCTTTGCGCCGTTAAGAACGCTGGCTGTGATGCTGGCAGTGTTCAGTAGTGTTGCCGCCATGGGGCAACAAAAAGATTCAGAGATTGATTGGAAAAAGGACTTCACCAGCCGCATCACCCTCAACGGTTATGCGCAGGGAGGCTGGTCCTACCAGGACATCAATGGAAAGAAAACCAATGCGTACAACCTCAAACGTACACTCCTTTGGGCAAAGGCCCGCATCACCGACCGATGGTCGTTCATGTTCATGCACGACTTCTCCAGTGTCGTTCAGGAGTATTATACAGACTATCGCATTTCCAATGACAAGAGCCTGAACGTCCGACTGGGACAGTTCAAGCATAGCTATACCATGGAAAACCCCATGTCTCCCACTCAGCTCGAACTGATCGATGTCTATTCGCAGGCAGTCCTTTACCTGGCCGGCGAAGGTCCCGACCCGCTTAACGGTGTGAACTACGGACGCGACATGGGTCTTGAGGTCTATGGCGACCTGGCCAAAGGCCTGCTCCACTATGAAGTGGCCCTGATGAGCGGTCAGGGAATCAACCGTAAAGACCAGAACAACCAGAAAGACGTGCTTGCTAAGCTTGAGGTGAAGCCTTTCGACGGTCTGCGTCTGGTGGCTTCCGGTTATCTCGGAACAGGCTGCGCCGTAGGCACGGCCAAGTGGAATCCCGATATCCATGTAGGCGACAACTACAAGCGTAACCGCTACAGCGTAGGTGCAGAATACAAGACTCAGGCTTATTCTCCCGGACAGTACAAGGAAGCGCGTCCCGCCAGCATCCGTGCCGAGTGGCTGGGCGGTGAGGACGGCGAGGTGGGCAGCCGTGGCGGCTATGTCACCACCTGCATTCCTGTGGTCGATGCCCTTGACATCGTGGCTTCTGGCGAGACCTACGACAGAAACACAAAGGTGGATGGATGGGACCAGACCAATCTTACTTTAGGTCTCCAGTACTGGTTCTACAAGAAGTGCCGACTCCAGTTGCAGTACACACGCTGCCTCTGTGGCGAGAACATCAGTTCAAAAGATTACAACTGGCTTCAGGCCCAAGTACAGGTAGCATTTTAACCCCTCCCACCCTTCTTCTTAGGGAAGATGGGCAGCCGGGTTAAAAGTTTATGAACAGTAAATAATGAATTAACATGGTGCCTACTTGAAGCCCGTTAGGCACCCCTCCCTTTTCGGGAGGTCGGGATAAGTTTATGATTATCAAAGTCTTATTGACCATCATTTTCTTGGTCGTGATGGTTGGCGTGGGAATATACTCACGCAAACAGGCCAGCAGTGTTGACGGTTTTGTACTTGGTGGACGCGCCGTAGGTCCCTGGCTCACAGCCTTCGCCTTTGGCACCTCCTATTTCTCGGCAGTGGTCTTCGTGGGCTATGCCGGACAGTTCGGATGGCGTTATGGAATGTCGAGCGCTTGGATAGGCATCGGCAACGCCATTATCGGTTCATTACTGGCATGGATTATCCTGGGACGGCGTACGAAGCTGATGACCCAGCACATAGAATCGCGTACAATGCCCGACTTCTTCGGCACCCGTTTCAGCGACCAGGGGCTCCGTGTGGTAGCCTCCATTATTGCCTTTGTTTTCCTGATTCCCTATACCGCAGGCGTATACAGCGGCATTTCTCGACTCTTCGAGATGGGTTTCGAGATTCCTTATGAGTATTGCGTCATCATCATGTCCATCCTCACGGCTGTCTATGTTATCATCGGCGGTTACAAGGCCACAGCCATGAACGACTTCATCCAGGGCATCATCATGCTCTTCGGCATTGTGGCCGTCATCCTTGCCGTTCTTAATGCACAGGGCGGACTCTCCGCTGCTGTTGACAAACTGGCAGCCATCCCCTCTGACGCCGACCCATCGGTGAATGGCGGCTTTGCCTCGTGGTTCGGCCCTGATCCGTGGGGTCTGCTTGGCGTGGTGGTGCTGACGTCGCTCGGAACCATGGGTTTGCCGCAGATGGTAGGTAAGTTCTATAGCATCACCGACGAGAACGCCATCAAGCGCGGCACCGTCATTTCCACCATCTTCGCATTCATCGTAGCTGGCGGCTGCTATTTCCTCGGCGGTTTCGGACGTCTCTATGAGCCGGTGATAGGTGCCAATGGCAAGATAGCCTTCGACTCTATCGTGCCTGCCATGCTCGTCACCCTGCCCGATGTGCTCATCGCCCTCGTGGTATTGCTGGTGCTGAGTGCCTCCATGTCGACACTGGCCTCGCTGGTACTGACGTCCAGTTCAACGATGACCCTCGACCTCATCTACCGTGACAAGAAGTCACTTCCAGGCGAAGTGGAAGAGGGAACCATCGACGACATTGTGGCAGAGAAGATTGAACGCCGCAAGGTAGTAGTGATGCGCGTTTTGATCATGTTCTTCATTGTCATCTCGCTGCTCATTGCTCTGAACCCGCCGACGTTCATTGCCCAGCTCATGGGAATCTCTTGGGGTGCCCTGGCTGGTGCTTTCCTGGCACCGTTCATGCTAGGTCTCTACTGGCGTGGCGTAACCACCGCCTCGGTCTGGGCATGTTTCATCTGGGGTGTAGGACTGACGGTGATTAATATGCTTGCCGGCAACCCCATCAACCCCATCAACTGTGGAGCCATCGCCATGGTTGGAGGTTTCCCCGTAGTATGGATTGTGAGCCTGTTTACAAAGAAACTTCCTAAGCAGACGGTAGACACCATCTTCGAGTGCTACAAGTAAAACAGCACACAAATATCAAGTAGGAGGTGAACACTTTCCAGAGAGGTGTTCACCTCTTTTCGTTTTCACTTGTCTTCCCACGCCACCGCGCAAGCGGGTCCGTATACAGCAAGCCCTTGTTTTGTATGATACTAATGTGTGTCTAGTGTCATACTAAAAGTACTATAGTGTCATACTAAAGGCGCTATAGTGTCATACTAAAGGTACTATAGTGTCATACTAAAGGTACTATAGTGTCATACTAAAGGCACTATAGTGTCATACTATTGGAGAGTGGCAGTTCTCATGTTTGAAAACGCAAGGCGAAAAAACAGAGGCCTCGCCTTTGTCGTAGCCACGGAAGGGTGCACGGCATTAGCACACGTTACATGACGAACATGTCGGGTGAACCAATAAAAAGCCCCTGGTTAACTGTGCTAACCAGGGGCTTTTACTATGTGAGAGCCTTACGTAAGCTCGGTTCTTCTCCCAAGACCTTGACTTCGTCGAGCTCGTTCACGTTCGGAAGAAACCGAGCAAGCTCGGTTCTCCTCTTACTTAATCACGACCTTTTTACCACCGACGAGGTAGACGCCACGCGACAGACCTTTGAGGGTAGTGGCACCCTTCTTCACCAAAACGCCAGTAGTGGTGTAGATATCAACAGACTGGCCTTTTGCGAAGACTGCCATGATTCCACTGGGAATCTTCACCTCCAATTCGCCATTGGTGTATTCTAACACGTAGTTCTCGGCCAGGCCACCGCTCACGGTGATGGCATATTTGCCTGCTTTCGCATCCTTTCCAGCCTCTGTAGTGGCAGTAGGTTTAACCAGGAGCACGCTCTCATTTTCGCCGTTCTTCCATCCCTCATAAGTGATGGCGAACTGTGGATTGTCTTCACCCTCCTCGCGCTCGTAATTGCCTACCGAGACTTTCAACGTGGCAGGAGTGATGGTGAGTTTACCATTGGTAAAGCGTGTCTTATAGTTGGTAAGCGTTCCTTTTGCAACGACAATGTCATAGGTTCCAACCGGAGAAGTTGCCGTAGCCACGCACGTGACTTCTGGTGTACCTTCGGCATCGGCACCGGAAACGTTATACTTGAATTCGGGATTGGCCTCACCATACTCACGAGTAAAGCTCTCTGCTACGACAACCAACTCGTCAGCCTCACCGACAATCAGTTTACCGTTGACATAATTGATGCTGTAGTTTGCAGACTCTGCGCCTGACACCACCACGTCGTATTCACCAGGTTCGCTGTCCTTATCGGCAGCACAAGTCACCGTTGGCTTCACGGTCAGCACATCGGCAGTCTCATTGAGTTTGAAGCCGCTGTAGGTCAGACCCTGTGTGAAGTCAGGATTCTCCTCACCCTGCTTACGGGTGAAGTTGCCAGCAGTAATGGTAAGCGGAGCTGGCAGGATAGTGAGCACACCGTCAACATAGGTATCCTTTTTGTTAGTGACTCCACCCTTACTGATCTTAATCGCATATTGTCCAGGAGCAGACGTTGCAGTAGCTTCGCAGGTAATAGCCGGCTCGCCTTTGAGCTCAGCACCCTTGGAAGTATAGGTAAACTTAGGGTTAGCATCGCCATAATAACGCTCAAAGCTGGTGGCCGTGACCGTAACCGGGTCTACCGGCTTGGCCGGGTCAATATAGAGGAACACCTCGTCGCCACGGACAATCTCATAGTTCTTTGCATCACCGCCAATCATCCTGACACGGCAACGGGTACCGACATCACTTGTGTTACCCTGAACTGTCACCTTGACCGGCTCAATAAGCACACTCTCGTCCTCACCGTTCTTGAATCCTGTATAAACGAGCTTGAATTCAGGAAGATCATCACCGGCGTTCATTCTGTAGACCGACTCGCTGAAGTTCACTCTCAACGGAGCCTTCTGGACAGTAAGCATTCCCGGCTGAGAGTAATCTATACCGGCGTCTGCAGAAGAAACTTTCGTAATATAAATAGGATATGATCCTACTTCAGAAGTCTTGTCGGCAGAACAGGAGTAAAGGGGTTCAGCCTTCAGAATGCCTTCGGGAGTATACGTAAAGGGAGGATTGTCATCACCATATTCACGTATTATGTTCGCAGGACGTACGCTGGGGGGCAGAAGCTCCAATGTTCCCTGCTCATAAACCAGTTCATAGTTCTTTGCCTCGCCACCAGAAACGACAATAGGATACTTACCAACCTTCTCCTGTAAAGAGGGGCAGCTGGCCACAGGCTTTGTGATAAGCACATCCTCTGTATCACCGTTCTTGAATCCATAGTAGTTCAGACGGAATTCAGGGTTAGGAAAGCCTACCATACGCGTTTCATCATAGGGAACCACCGTCAATGGAGCCTTAGTGACAGTCAGCATACCCTTGTTCACAGTTACCGTACTATTTGCAATGCTGGAAGACTTCAACCAGATCTCATACTCACTGGTACCTGTTCCTACAGGAGTGGTTGATGTAGCGTTACACATAAAGACAGGCGTTCCTTTTAAAGCTCCAGCAGGTGAAACAGTATAAGTGAAGTCGGGATTGGGATCTCCATACACGCGTGAGGCATTATTGATGGTAATGGTCACAGGCACATCGCTGTTCCATTCCTCCTCTGTCATAATGGTCAACTCCTCAGGATAACCCTTCGGCACCATCAGGAAAGCCTCATTGCGGTTCACATAGTTCAGATTCCTTGCAGTAACAAAGGCCTTCTTTCCGTCTTTGCCCTTTCCAAGAACGCGCATGGTTGAGGGGTCGTAGCTCTGTGTACGGGCAAGATACACTCCTCTAAGCAGATTTTTGCTGACAGTAGTATTGGTTGTCAATTTAAGATCCAGTCTGTTATCGTATGACGAGGATGTAGCACACTTGATGATAACAGGAGTTCCAGGAGGAACAGCACCTTGAATCTTGGAAACCACGGCAACACCTTCGCTATGGACAGATGTGACTGCATAAACCTCTACATTCTTAGGATTACCTTCAAAACCGAAGCTCGCCATCAGCGATGTCCAGTACTCACCATCATACTGTTGGGGTAACAGGCCAAAATAATTACTACTACTAACACTTACGGGTTTGATGGCCCACACGCCATTGCCGGTGTTCGATGTTGTCAGATAACCTTCTGGTAGATTTGGACTGCCATTATCATAAAGAGTCTTTGTTACAGAAGCTCCCGATGCGCTCATGGTACCAGAACAAATATAACCACCATTTGTAGGGGTGACAACCAAAGGTATTCCCATCAAGCTGTAAGAATCAATACCTTGGCTCTGAAGGTCATAGCCTCCACTGACTTTAGAAATATAGACGATAGAGCCGGGATCTTTCACCACATCATTCTCGAAATCCTTCTTGGAAATCATAGCCTGACTCAAATTAACATCCATTCCGTCTGCAGTCTTGAAAGCTTCCTTGGTAATGAACGTAAGGTAACGGCCCGTGCCATTGTTCTGTACACGATAAAAACCGTTACCGCCCAACTGAGCAAGTGCTGTATTAGCTACGCACCATGCAAACAGTAGAAAGACAAGTTTTCTCATAAATAATTATTCCTATTTGTTACTATTATTAAAGGCCGAATCTGCACAAAATGGTCGTAAAAGACAATGCATATTCTACATTTTGATGGCAAAGATACTAATTTTATGTGAAATGTGAATCATGTATTATGTTTTTTTTTGTATCTTTGCAAAATAATTGAGAATAAGCAATTCTGTGAAACGGAAAACGACAATGATAAAACGCATACGAATCAGCAGAGCGATAGCCTTGCTGATGACCATTCAGCTGCCATTGGCAGCAGCCTCGGCGCAGACCCTTTATGAACTGTCAGTACAGGCCTCAGCAGCAAGTGGTGACCATACACCCTTGTGGCTGAATGCCAACAAATACGGGCTCAGTTCCCTGGACAAGACGAACGGCTATGTAAGAGCTGGAATATTTCATCCCCTTGCGGGCGACTCAGAGAAAAAAGTGGAGTTTGGCTATGGTGCAGACGTGGCTGTGGCAGCAGGCTACATCAATACGGTGGTGGTGCAACAGGCGTTTGCCGAAGCCAGATGGCTGAAAGGAACTCTGACCATCGGCAGTAAGGAGCAACCCATGGAACTGAAAAGCCAAGAGCTGAGTACGGGTAGCCAGACCTTGGGTGTGAATGCACGACCCGTTCCACAGGTACGTTTAGCCCTGCCCGAATACTGGCAAGTACCCTTTACCGCAGGATGGCTGCACCTGAAAGGCCACATAGCCTATGGCATCACCACCGATGACGGCTGGCAGGAGGACTTCACCAACAAGCAAACCCGATACACGGAACATGCTTTGCTCCACACTAAGGCTGGTTATATAAAAATAGGTAAGGAAGGAAAGCCCTTAAGCTTGGAAGGAGGATTGGAGATGGCCTGCCAGTTTGGTGGCAAGTCGTACGTCTTTGAGGAAGACGGGTTGCACCACTATGACAATGGAAGTGGCCCCAAAGCCTTCCTACATGCATTTGTTCCTGGCGGTTCAGACAAAACCGACGGCTCATACCACAACGAGGAGGGTAATCACTTAGGCAGTTGGCTGTTGCGCATCAACTATGACCGCGAGGCGTGGGGCGTGAGCGTCTATGCCGACCATTTCTTCGAAGACCACTCCATGATGTTCCATCTGGGCAGCGAAGGCTACGGACAAGGAGAAGAATGGAACGTACGGAAGGAGCACCGCTTTTTTCTCTATAATCTGAAGGACATTCTCCTCGGCGTAGAACTACGGCTGAAAGACGTACAATGGCTACAAAAAGCCGTGGTGGAATATATGCACACGAAATACCAGAGCGGTCCCGTGTACCACGACCATACAAAGAACATCAGCAACCAAATCAGCGGTATAGACAATTACTATAACCACAACCTATTCACGGGTTGGCAGCACTGGGGGCAGGTGATGGGTAATCCACTCTACACCTCACCCCTCTACAACGAAGATGGACACGTCCGTGTGGAAAACAACCGTTTCGTAGCCTGGCACTTAGGTCTGCAAGGCTCTCCCCTACCCCGCCTCAGCTATCGACTGCTTGCCACTTGGCAACGTGGCTACGGCACTTACTATCAGCTCTTTGCCAACCCAGAAGAGAATACCAGCCTGCTGGCTGAGGCTTGCTTTAAGTGGCCAAAGGGTGGATGGAGTGCAAAGTTAGGCCTGGGCATGGACTCAGGGAAAATCTACGGCAACAACTACGGTCTGCAAGTGACAGTAATGCGACACTTCGTGTCTAAATGACAAATGACAAATGATAAATGATGATAATTGATAATCGGCTGCGCCGTCTAAAAACAAAAAAGGAACGCATGAAAGTATTGAATAAAATTAAAGCATGGAGTGGAAAAGGATGGATGATAGTATCATTTATCATTTATCATTTATCATTTAGCCCCGTAGGGGCGCTGTTGTCCTGCGATTTAGAAACCTCCGACAATGGGAAGTTGGACGGGCTGTGGCAACTGACCACCATCGACACACTGAACACTGGTGGCAAGGCTGATGTCAGGCAGAACAGTATCAGCTGGGCGTTTCAAGGAAAGTTGTTAGAAGTGAGAAACGTCAACGAGATGCGCGACGTTATCTATCGTTTCAACCACACGGAAGGGAGCCTGAAGCTCTCCGATCCTTACATCTCCGAACGTGAAGAAGGTGATATCAAGCTGGATAATACTGAGCGGTTGCGCATCTATGGCATCAGCCAGTTAGAACCCAACTATCGCATACTTCAATTGGAAAAGAACCGGATGTGCTTGGAAGATGGCACATTGAGACTCTCTTTCCGAAAGTACTAATGAAGAAGAAGGTAGAATATCAGAACTTCTTACCAAAGGCGATGTTGGTAAACGTCAGGAACAAAATCTTGATGTCAAGCCACCACGAGCGGTTCTCTAAATAATAGAGATCCAGCTCTAAGCGCTTCAGCATCTTCTCCAACGTGTCCGTATAGCCATTGTAGAGTGTAGCGTAAGAAGTGACACCAGGACGTACCTGATAAAGATAGACGTAACGCGGGTCACGCTCCATAATCTGGTCTATGTAGAACTTGCGCTCAGGACGCGGACCGATAAAAGCCATGTCGCCCGTCACCACATTCCACAGCTGCGGCAACTCGTCCAAATGATGGTCGCGAAGGAACTTTCCCACCTTCGTCATACGCGTATCCCTCTCATGCTGATACAAAGCAGGGCCATCTTTCTCTGCATCAAGCTTCATGCTGCGGAACTTATAAATATAGAAAGGACGGCCGAAACGCCCGATGCGCTCCTGCTTGAAAATGGCGGGCCCTCCGTCCTCGCGTTTCACAGCCCTATAGCATATATACATGACTGGCGAGAACAGAACCAGACAGATTAATGCCACGAACAAATCGAAGAGCCGCTTTACATTGCGCTCAAATTCGTTCATTCCGTCTAAAACATATCCGTCTTTAAAAGTAGTCATGTATCAATAAGCTTTATCTTTAGGTGTTTTTACATAAAATAAACGGCTAATACTTGATTTTATTGCATCATCCACAAAAAAGAATTAAAATATTTCAGTATGTGGGAATTATTTTCTACCTTTGCGGCCTGAAAAAGCAATAAGAAGGCATGAGAGTACTACAGTTAGGCAAGTTCTATCCCATTAGAGGAGGCGTTGAGAAGGTGATGTACGACCTGCTCAACGGACTCGCCCAGCACGAAGTGGACTGCGATATGCTCTGTGCCCACGGCGAAAAGGGTAGCCGTGAAGTCAACCTATCCCCACACAGCCGCGTCATCTGCACCCGCACGCTTTTCAAGAAATACGCCACGATGATTTCACCGCAGATGATACTAACCTTACGCCGCATTGCCCCTACCTACGACATCATCCACGTCCATCACCCTGATCCCATGGCCGCAATGGCTCTCTGGTGTTCTGGCTACAAAGGACACGTGGTTCTCCACTGGCACAGTGACATACTCAAACAGAAGCACCTGCTACGCCTCTACGCTCCCTTACAGCAATGGCTTATCCGCCGTGCCGACACCATTATCGGCACCACACAGTGCTACATAGACCATTCCCCCCTTCTTCAGCCTCATTTAGAGAAGTGTACCGTCCTGCCTATAGGTATTGACCCCATCGCACCTGACCCAATTGGAGCTGAGCGTTTGCGCAACCGATATGGGGGTAGGAAGATTATCTTCTCCTTAGGTCGGCTCGTACACTATAAGGGCTACCGCTACCTTATAGAAGCTGCCACCCACCTGCCTGATAACTACGTGGTACTCATTGGTGGCAGTGGCAACTTGATGCAGGAACTACAGCAGCAAATTGCTGATAGCCATTTAGAAGAGAAAGTTTACCTCATAGGGCGCATACACGATGAAGAACTTGCTGCCTACTACACCGCTTGCGACCTCTACTGCCTCAGTTCTCGGCAGAAGACCGAGGCCTTCGCCATTGTTCAGATAGAAGCCATGTCGTGTGGCAAACCCGTTGTCTCAACCAAGATTCCTGGTTCCGGCGTCTCTTGGGTAAATGCTGACGGTGTATCGGGATTAGTTGTCAACATTGAAGACGGTGCAGCATTGGCATCTGCCATACGCCGCATTATGGACAATCCAGAACTATATCATCAACTTTCTGAAGGTGCACATAACCGCTACAAGCAGCTCTTCACCAAAGAAAAGATGGTTGACCGTTGCTTAGAAATATACGATAAACTTCTGAAAAGTTAGACTCGTCATACGCACTGTCTGATGACTTGCACAAAGGCGAATGCAGACTGCTCCATAGAGAAGCGCTTGACATTTTCCATTCCATTCTTTCTTAATTGTTCCATATAGTCCTGCCCCTCATTCAGGAACTGACTGATGGTTTCATACATACCATTCACAAGACGAGGGTCGAAATAGACTGCTGCGTCACCACATACCTCCCGAAGCACAGGTATGTCAGAAGCCAAGACGGGACAGCCACAAGCCATCGCTTCAAGCGGAGGCAGTCCGAAACCCTCATAGAGGGAAGGGAAAATAAAACAGCGGGCTTGGCTATACAGACGTACCAGTTCCTCATCACTGACTCTGCCCAAATACTTGACATTGCAGGATTTGTCCAGCGAGCCAGTCTGTTCTCCGAACACCCGACTGTGACTACCTACAATATAAAGCTTCAAGCCTTCAATACCCTTATACGCCTCTATCAGCCTCCTGAAGTTCTTGCGGGGGTCGATGGATGACACTGTCAGCGCATAGCGGGATTCCGATGCCCCGGACATCGGATGGAAAAGATCTGTATCCACGGCATTGTAGACCACGCTTACACGAGACGCCTTTACAGAAGGATAGAAGCGGAGAATCTCATTCTTGGAAAACTCACTCACTGTAATGATATGGCGTGAAGTCCGGACAGCAAGTGGTGTCATAACCCGGTAGAAACGATAGTAGGAACGTGAGAACCATGAGGGATTCTCAAGGAAGGACAAATCGTGAATAGTCGTTATTTTCTGTCGTATCAGGATTGTTCCAAGTCCAGTGAGGTTGATTAACAGATAATTTCTCTTGCCAATGAAGAAAAATGGAAGTATGATTTGCTCCCAGAGATGGGAATGTCCAATGCCAAAGTGGACTATTTGGAACATACTGATGTTGTAATCACTATGTACATTACAGGAAGGGCACACTATTACAAACGGTTGTTCCAAACCAGCCATTGCTTTGCAGATATTATATGCAAAGCGGTTAACCCCCCTCATAGGTTGGGTAAGGAATCTTCCGTTAATGTAGATGGTACGCATGAAGAATCAATGAATATGCAGCTTGAACTTATTATAATAATAGGTGATAATAGAGCCATAGCCAGCGCTGCGTAGCATACGGTACTGACGGAAGTTAAGCCGCAGCATTTCGAAAAAATGGCGTAGGCGATAGCCTATAGTAAAACGCGAACCGTCGACAGCACCAATGGTGTTTCCACCGTGGTTGCGATATTCTAACAGAGCCTCGGGCATGGCAAAAACCACCCCACCAGCTGCAAAAGTACAGGTGGTGACCCATCCATCATGCATCAGTGCATGCCTCCACGGACGGGCGAGCGAAACTTGGCGAGCCAGACGATTAAAAAGCATGGCACAGCCAAGTGTGATGTTAATGACACAATGGCTAAAGTCAGTAACCTGCTCTGGATAGATGTGACCATACTGACGGTAAGACGGATGGAGCAGCCGGAGTTCTCCATCAACGACACGAACATCACTGTGGACTATAACAGGCTTATCCGGGTGTAGTTTTTCCTGCTCCTTGACAGCAAGAAGTGATTTCTCCACCTTGGTAGGGTGCCACACGTCATCCTGATCGGAAAACATGTAATAATCTGCCTCCACATACTCCAGCAGACTCATAAAGTTCTGAAGAGCACCGCCTTGTGAGGGGTAGTCAAGAAGGGTGACTTGGTCGGGGTACCGCTCAACATAGCCTGAAAGTATGCCAATGGTGTCATCAGTTGAGCCATCGTCATGTACGTAGAGATGCCACTGATGGCTGGACTGCCCCAGGAATGAGTCAATCTGCTCACGGAGGTACTTTTCTCCATTATAGGTGGCCATGAGTATGGCTATTGGTTGGGGATTGTGTATTACTGATTCCATATTCCTTTTGCCTGACCTTTAATGAGTTTTCTAAATTGAATCTTATTGACGATGAGTCCTGGAAGGTTTACAAAACACATAACGGCTATAAACCAGATGATGCTTCCTGTCCAACGCACAACGATGTAAGCCAGCGGGATAAACAGAATTGCCGCTGTAACAGAAAAGATGAGCTGTAAGCGAAGCTTGCCAATGCCATTGATGAAATAGCTATAGCGCATACTGTAAATAAGAATGAAAATATAGATAGCTACTGTTATACTCATGCAGATGTCAATGGTGATGCCCTGGCCTATCCAGACGGAATAGACGAAGTTAGAGAGAAGGATCATGACTATCATGCTGACGAAGATGCCGACTGTCATGAGACGAAGCTTCCGGGTCGCACGGTGTATCCACTGCAAGTCACCACGTTCATAGGCATCAGTGGTGGCATTCCAAAAAGGCATACAGATAACAGTAAAAGCCACAAGCATTATACTGAAATAGCGATAGGCAATCTGATAAGGCGTAACCATTGAGGGGGTGAAAAGCTTGGATATGAGAATGTTGGAGGTCATAAATAGCACAACTCCAGAAATCTGCAAGACAAAGAACTGCACACCCATGCTAATAACTTCCCTTGCCTCGCGCAGATTGACAAGACTGATGGCAGGCCGCAGACGAGGGAACCGGAAGAAGAATGTGTAAGGATAGGCCAACAGGTAGACCAACAGAGGAGAAAGGGTATTGACCATAGCAATATGGAGCAGCGAGTGACTGCCACTCTTGTAGACAATGAATGTACCAATAAACATCAGTGTCTGGCCCGTTGCTATGAGCATGTTACTGACAGCGGGTAGCTGCAAACCCATGTAAATATTGCCAATAAGTTTAAAGATAAAAGTGGTACATACGAAGAATACGGTAACCATCAATATTCGGTCTAAGTCGTTAACCATTTCCAACTCCACATTGAGCAAATGGTAGGTGTCGGTAGTGATGATGAGCACGAACAGAAGTAACATAACTGGAATGATGATGAGGACAAGCATGGCAAAGGTAGAGCTGATGAGCGACCTGGCACGCTGTTCCTCGCCACGCGCCAGATAGATGGCCAGTTTGTTTCGCAAGCCATTTCCTAAGCCTATATCAAAGTTGTCTATCCAAAGCATAACGCTACTAATGGTCAGCCATACACCATTGTTGTACTCCCCCAGACAACGCAAGGTAACAGGAACGGTAAGGAAGACAATGATAGCCGACCAGCCTTTGGCAAGGACAGAGGCTATGATGTTCTTCTGAAGAAGTGAAGAACGCTGCTGGCTGGTGGTATGTGCTGTACTCATGGTCTGTCAGGATTAAATTGGAATCTGAACTTTTGTTGCGTCATCAACACAACAAAAAACGTAAACTGGATGACGAACACCATACTAAGGAATATATTCTCTTGATAGAACTGTAGTACCAAGGCGTAGACTGCATAGGTGTAGAGACAGCTACCAATGGAGTTGCCGTTCCTAAAAAGCCGATAGAGCCAACCACTGACAACACCATATATACCAGCAAAGAAGGCCACGCCCTTATAGCCAAAATCCTGATAGAACGGTTGGAAGATAGTATAGACGTTTGTTGGAATGGGTACCCATGCGAACTCCTGTAACTTTTCCTTCACCACAATTCCTTCAAACCCAAATCGATCAAGGAACAAGTAGATGGTCTCAAAAGTATTAGTGCCGAACTGAGGGATAACTTCTCGTGTCAATTGGCAAAAGGCTACAGGCGGTGAAAGGACATACATGGTAAAGAAATCGAGGAATGTTTCTTCTTTTTGATAATCGCTGTCTTCCTCAGCACGACCCAAGTTAAAGAGGTAGAAGAATCCCACGAGAATGATGCTAAACACAAGGATGGAACTTAGTTTAATGACTCCCTTCTCATAAAGCACAAATACGGTACTGACAAATACAAAGAAGATGGAACCTTTCTCCATGATAGCCAGCGAATTGAGCAAGCAGGCAATACCAACGGTAATGACTTGCCAAGTAGGAACCCTGGGATGAGCCCATAGTGCCACGACAAAAAGTGACTGGGTAATAACCATGGAGTAGCCCAAAACCCCCTGACCTTCACCGTATAGAGCCAGCGTGCGAATATTGTTCATCAGGTCATCGGTACCAAACATCATGACTATCTGCAGAATGCGATACACATAGAGCGGCGTCATGACAATAGCAAGGACAAAGAAAAAGCGGAATAATGACAGGCTGAACGGAATGCTTGAATTCGTATTGTCGACATTTCCTGAGCTTGGAACAAGATGATATGTGGCCAATGAACAGAAAGTGAAAATTGTAATCCAAAGAATGAGACAGTAGTAAAACTGTCCAGTAATGGGGTTCAGACTTGTGTCCAACAGATAGTAGAGTCCCAAAATGAGGCCCCAAATCAGAATGGTGATAGACCAAGGAGCAAACAAGCCAGATATATGAGTGGCGATAAAGGAACGGTTAGAAGTGCACCCAAGTCTGACACCATAGGTCAGAAGCAAAGCAATGATGATAAAACTGAGCAGATAGCCTATAAGGTGGGGACTGGACGAAGAGGGGACAGTATTGTTCTCTACGACAGCAAAGGACAAATACGACCTTTGCTTCAGAGCCTCCTGACGGACGCATTGTTTAATGGCCTCATCATATCGCTGATAGGCATTGTTCGACTTTTGAGCCAGTGCTTGCTCCTCCTGTTCCAACGTCTTGGTAGAAATCTTATTATGTGCATCAATGAATTCGTCATAAGCATCCCTTGCTTTCTGATAGTCTGCTTTGGCCGAATCCCTCTCGGCCAGGGCATTTCTTAACAACATCTCAGCCATATAGTGACGGTTGTGAGTCACCACCTGCTGCAATTGGGCAGTTACGCTATCCAGCATCTGCGAGGCCACTAATGGGTCTCGGTCACTAAAGCGGATTGTAAGCGTTGCCTGCACCGTGTTGTAATGATAAACAATGTTGTCCTGGATAGTCTCTATCGTATCCTTCTTTCCCAGATACTCACCGTAGGTCATCTGTTTCCCAGGCACCTGTTTGTGGGCGATGGATCGAGCGAAATCCTCAGTATACAACACCTTACAGTAAACCTCCATGTCATTCATGCCGGTATTAGCACCTCCCATAGCCTCCTTCATTCGCGCCGTGATGCTGTTCATACCGATAGCCAGGTCTACCTCCTTGTACTCATCGCTCACCTTCGTCACGGCGGAATATTCCTTAGGCACACACAGCCACACTACTACGGCAAGGAGTGTGGCTATGACGGTTGCGATAATATAAGGATGTCTTTTCAATACAACAGGATAAAAAGGATTCTATAGATTGACAAACTTCTTGCGGTTCTTCCACGCCAGCATGCCTGCTCTGAGCATGAAGCCTAGGAACATCCAGATGATCAGGCTCACCACCTTCGGACGGCTGCTGTGCTTGATGGGCACGGTGGCTTCCTGCACAATGGTGAAGGCAGGCGTGCGTTCCTGTACCTTGGCCTTGGCCAGCTGCAACTGTTCCACCACCTGCTGATAGATCGTGTACTTCAGCTGCATATCGTTCTCCAGGTCATCGATGTTCGACTGTACCGACTGCAGCACGGTCTTGCTATAGGCATCACAGTATGCAGCATATTTCTTGCGGGCTATATCATATTTCTTACGTGCTTCCTCAAAGAGCTGCTCCATGTATTCCAGGTCTACACGCGCCTTCTTCGTGCGATAGTCGGTGATGGCGTGCTGCAGATGAACCTGCACGGAGTCGGCCATGGTGGCGGCAATCAGCGGGTCTTGGTCTTCCACCACGATGGTGATGACGTTGGTCTTCTTGTCCACCGAACAGTCTATGCTCTTGCGGATGTTCTTGGCTATTCCGTCTTCCTTCTTCGTCAGACAGAAGGGGTCGGGCTTATGGCCGGGGCCGGGCTGCGGATCGTTCGACAGCTTTTCCTTCAGCTGTGTAAGCCAAGCCATGGGATATTCGTCAATAGCCAGCCGCTGGTGCTTCTCCAGGTATTCATAGTACGAATACTGCTCACCGGTCTTCTGTTTCTTCACCTTCACTGGAAACAGCCCCACCACGAAGCCCGTGGACTTCATGAGGTCGGGATAAATCTCCGGATAGAGTGCATCGCCCGTCTGGCCTATCTTCATGTTCATGCCCACCATCGAGGCCAGCGACGAGAGGCTGCCCGAGAAACCTGCGCCCGACTCTTCGGGAGCCAGCATGACAGTAGACTTGTAGACCTTGGGTGTACCGAAGGCCAGCACTAAGCCTATCACACCGGCCACGCAGCTATAGATGCATACCTTGCGGCGGTCAGCCCATAGCATCCTGACCACCTCGGCTATATTGATATTGATTATTTTATCATTTTCCATTGATCATCTCTCATTTAGGGTGAAGCCCGTTTTCCTCACTTGATCAGATTGGCTATCGTAGCTATCATTGTGGCAATAGAGGCTGTACTGGTGCCAATGCTGAGCCATTCAGTCAGTCCGAGTCCATGACGCCTTGCCTTCGTGGGCACCACGATCTGGCAGCCTGGGGCGGGCTTGTGTTTGCGGTCGGCCTTGGCCACCATGCCGTTCATGTAGATGATAATGGTGCGGCTCTTCTTGCCCGATGAAGTGACGCCACCCGCCAGGTCCAGATAATAGTTGGCATCCTTGCCTTTCATGAAACGTACGGTATTGGGATAGAGCACCTCACCGTTGATACTTACCGTACTGACGTAGCGGGGTACGACTATACGGTCGCCCTCTCGCAGTATAGGGTCATCGTCGCTGCCGGGGTTCTCAAGTGCCTTGTCCAGCTCGATAGCCACGGGGAAGGTGGTCAGCGTAAGCAGCTTCTTCACGTCTATGGAGTCGTTGCCCGAATTGCGCTGAGCCGTCCGGAGCATGGTCTCCATCATGTCGCGCTCCTCCTGTGTCATCTGTCGCAGCAACTTGGCACCTTCCGGATAGGCCCGTTTGGTCAGACCGCCTGCCTGCTTGATAATCTCGCTCAGGCGCTCACCGTTGCGCGACAGCGTATAGTTGCCCTTGAACTGCACTTCACCCTCCAAGGTCACATTCTGCTGCTCCACGTAGTTGGGACTGCGGCGCACGTATACTTCGTCGAATGGCATCAACGTGAACCGCTCGCTGTTTTCACGGATAGCGAAATCGGGTTCCAAGCTGAAGCTATAGGTAAAGGCCAGGGTATCGCCTGCCTCAGTGGCCTGAGGGTCGGCAATACGGCGCGACACATCCACCTTCACCGTCGACGCGGCATCGGTCAGTCCACCGGCCTGCAGCACCAAGTCTTCTATGGTCTCGTTGGAAGCGTATTTATACACACCGGGATAGGCCACCTCGCCATGCACGGTGATGGTCTGGTTTTCTATCAGTTCTTCGTGGCTGGCTATATAGAGCACGTCCTCACTCTGCAGGGTCACGTCCGGAGCTGTTCCTTCCAGTATGCTCTTCACGTCTATGCTCGTCACCTCCAGCGAGCGGTCCTTCTTGCGGCGGTGCATCACGGCATGCTGGCCAATGGCGTTCTCCTCCAGTCCGCCGGCAGCCTCAACCAGTGACTTCACCGTCGACAGGCTTCCACCCACGTGGTACATGCCCGGACGGAACACGCCGCCTTTTATCTCCACGGTGTTATGATAGCGTGTCAGCGTAGAGTCCACACTCACGGAGTCCTCGTCCATCAGACGGAAGTCGTTCAGGTCAAACTCACCCACGCTGAACGCCGAGTACATGGGTCCAGCCTTGCGGTGTACGCTGATGGCCTTCGTATAGGCATCGCCCGTAAATCCGCCGGCATACTTCAGCAGCGTGGCGGCGCTCTCGCTTTTCTTCATTTCATAGTACATGGGGCGCTTCACCTTACCTGTCACACATACCAGCGACTCATAAGGTCCCACGGTCACCATATCATTGTCCTGCAGCCTCACGTCCCCTGTCAGTCTGCCGTTCAGCAGGAAGTCATACACGTCGACGCTCGACAGCAGCCGCCCGTTTCTGTAGACCTTCACACTACGCAGCGTACCGATGTCGTTGGGACCACCCGCCATATAAAGCGCATTGAACACGGTGGAGAATGCCGACATGGCGTATGTTCCCGGCTGCTTCACCTCACCCACGATGTTCACCGTGATGGTGCGTGTCTGTCCCACGCTCAGCGCTATCTTCGAGTCCTGGAAACGCGGCCCCAGGGTGCTGCGCAGCCGCTGGCGTGCCTGGCTCACGGTGAGTCCTCCCAACTGTATCACGCCTACGTCCTCCACAACGATGGTTCCGTCGGGCGATATGGTCTCACTCACACTCTCCTGCGAGGCGCCCCAGATGTCAATATTCACCACGTCGCCAGGTCCCAGCACATAGTTCTGCGGCGTGGCCAGGTTCATATTGCTCTCAAATGTCATGTCCTTGCGGTTGAAGATGTCGTGACCGAATATCTTCCTTCCCTTGTCCTTCTCCTCGTCCAGGAAGTACTTCAGCGAGTCGGGCATCATGAAGTCCATGGCTTCGTCCATCTCCACAAACTCCTCGTCTTCATCGTCATAGGTATTCCGCTTCGTCTTCTTGCGCATATCCTTTGTCCGGTACTGCGACGAGTACTTCTTCTCCATCTCCTTTTCCTTGTCCTTACGTTCGCCGTTGGCCTCACGCATACGTGTCTTCACCTCCCGCGAACCGGCGGTAATGTCCTCGGCTCCCAGGGCACCGTTCTTCATCTGCTTCTGGTACTTCTTGTAGATACGTTGTATCTGGTCAACCTTCACGCCGCGCTGCATCAGCTGCTGCACAATCTTCTGGCGGGGCACACCCTGGGCGTTCTGTTCCACGACAAAGTCTATAATCTGGTTGTCGGTCATACCCGACTGTGCCCATCCTGCCGAAACCGACAGGAAAAGGCACAAGGCTATTGCAAGTCTTTTCATATTTAGATGTGAAAAGTGATCATTTTTCATTTACCATGTAGAAACCCAAGAGTTCCGGGTTTCGCTATAATAATAACTACGTTTTCTTACATTTATTGTGCAGGGCTCTCAAAAACATGTTTTCCGCCGTTGACATTCACCCGCCGCCCATCGGGCAGACAGACCTCGGCGTCAGACTCCCGGGGTACGTCCACGGCGACTGTCCACAGGCCTTTCGACGGGTCTCGCGTCCAGTGGCACGACACTTTTCCCCGAGGCGTCTGGAGCGATGTCCTTGCCCACGTCACGTCACCGGCCATCTGCGGGGCAAACACCACATGGCGCCAGGCATGGTCTGAAGGACAGATGCCGCCCAGTCCGCCGTAGAGCCACTCCATCAGGTGTCCCAGCATCAAGTGGTTGTTCGACACCGTATTGTAGGCCTGCCAGCTCTCGGTCAAAGCCGTCGCGCCTTGTTTCAGCTGATAGGCATATCCAGGCACGGAGTCGTTATGGTTCATCAGGTAGACGATGTCGCTGCGTCCGTTCTGCTGCAGCGCCTGTACCACATAGCGGAAACCCACGTCGCCCGCTGTCAGGGCATAGCCGCACTGCTCAATGTCGCGTACCAGGGCATCGAGTGCCGGCTGGCGCGTGCTGTCGGTGACAAGATCCATGTAGAGTGCCATTGCCAATGCTGTCTGACTACCGTTCTCGTAGACGTGGTCGTCGCCTGTGGCAAAGCGCCTGTTGAAAGCCTGTTTCACATCGCCGACAGTCTTCCCAAACCGGGCGGCATCAGCATCATGACCCAAGTGGCGGGCTATCTGCTGCATGGTGGTCAGCTCATAGTAGTACATCGCCGTGGCCGAGAGTGCCACGCTGGTGAGCTGGGCAAAGCCCGGCGCCTTGGGCCCCAGGTCGTACCAGTCGCCCAGTCCGTAGTCGAGGATTCCGTCCTGGGCACGCGACTCCAGATAGCCGATGTAGCGTTTCATCGCATCATAATGCTTGCGCAGGGCAGAGTCATCGCCATACCATTGGCAGGTGTACCAGGGGCAGAGGATGAACGAGGCGCCCCACTCCGGTGTGTCCTCAAAGCCGCTGCCTTTGTCAAACAGCGTGTATTCCGGGGCTATGGTGGGAATGGCGCCGTCTTCATGCTGCGAGGCTGCCAGGTCATCGGCTATCTTGTTCATCAGCGCACACATGTCGTAGCGGTACATCATCGACAGAGCCATCAGGTGGTTCTGCTCCTGCCAACCCAGCTTCTCGCGTGTGGGGCAGTCGGTGGTGATGCTCACCAGGTTGCTGCGTATGGCCCAGTCAATGAGGGTGTGTATCCTGTTGAAGAGGGTGTCCGAACACTCGAACGACCCTACCTCTTTTGCATCGGTGGTGGTATGAAGCCCTGTCAGCTCCAGCAGTTCCACGCCCTCGTCGGCCTTCACTTCCACATAGCGGAAACCCGTATACGAGAACTGCGGCTGCCATGTCTCACCGTTCCGGTCGCCGCTCAGGGTGTATTTCCACTCATAGTTGGGCAAGCTCTTCTGGTAGACCTTCCCGTCCTTCAGCACCTCTGCCGGGCGCAGGCTGATGCTCTTGCCACGCTGACCGCGCACCTTCAGCCGCACAATGCCCGAGCAGTTCTGCCGTGTGTCATAGAGGCTGTCGTTCAGCTGTACCGCCGGGAGCTCGCGGCTCACCCTGACGAAAGTGCCGGGCTGCTGTTTCACCAGCGGCACGTCCCATTGCGGCCTGGTCACCACACATTTCCTCACCATCTTGCCGTCTTCGAGACTTCGTTCATAGGCTGCATCGTGCCATTCACCTGCATAGATGCTGGCGTAGCGCACCGGACTGGGTGCAGCCTCCCACGACTCGTCGCTCACTATGGTATGCGTCTCACCATCGTCATACGCGATGTGCAGACAGAACAGCAGTTTCGGTGCTCCGCACGAGCCGCCCATCTTGTGGTAACCCTTCAGGGGAATGTCATACATGCCGCCGCCCAGCATCACCCGAATGGAAAGCACGGGCTGGGGACAGGTATGCAGAGATGCGAGGTGGCTGGTCACATCCAGCTCGTTGTAGAGCAGTTCCTTGTTGTACATCGTCCAGCCGGGACTGAGGAAATAGTCACCCACCTTCCTGTCGTCAAGAAACAACTCATACTGTCCCAAGCCGCATATATCCACCCAGGCACGCTTCACCCCGGCCTTCCTCAGCTTCACCGTCTTCGTCAGCACGGGCAACTCGTAGGTCTTCAGCGAGCGACCTTTTTCCGAACTGGCTTTCAACAGGTGCACGTGTGGGAAGAGGATGGTCGAGTCTGCCTCCATCGCAATCCACTTCGCACCGGCAAAGTCCTGAGCCTGCAAGGCTGTCGCAACACACAGCAACAGGACTGTCAACAAACGTGTCTTCATACGGGGAAAGTCTTTATTTGGTATTGACAACAATGCTTCCGGTCTTCAGCCCGGCACTCTCGCAGCTGAGGGTGATGGCCGACGCCACTTCCGTACTCTGGACCAACACCTGAGCCAGTCCGTTGAAAGCGGGAATGGAGAACTCCTTGCAGTCCAAAACGTTCGGATGGTCCAAGCCTGCATACATCGGGTCGCCGTTGCCTACACCCAGTATGCGGCCGTCGCCCTCGATCCTGAACGTCAGCTGTGGACAGGCATTGGGCACTACACGCCCTTTCTGGTCCTGCACCTCAACCTTTATCACCGCCAGGTCACGCCCGTCGGCACAGATGCTTGAGCGGTCGGCCTTCAACACCGTCTTCGCGGCGGGCTTCGTGGTCTCTATGGTCTCTGTCATCATTCGCTTGCCGTTCTTGTAACACGTTGCCACCACCTTGCCGGGCTGGTACACGGCCTTCCACTTCAAGTGTCCGTTCCGCGGCATGGGCTGGCGGCCAAGCTTCTTGCCGTTCACCGTCAGCTCCACCTCGTCGCAGTTGCTGTACGCCCATAGCTCTATCTCTTCACCCTCATGGCCCTGCAGGTTCCAATGGGGGAACACATGCAGCACGGGCTCGTCCGTCCACCAGGCCTTCAGATACCAGGCCTCGTCTTTCCAGAATCCGCAGTAGTCCAGTATGCCGAACTCCGACTCGTGGGCAGGAAACTCCAGGGGATTGGGCTCGCCGCGATAGTCGAAGCCCGTCCAGTAGAACAGTCCTGCAGCCCATGGCCGCTCGGCATAGAACTTCCAGCCACGCTCAATGATGTTTTCATAGTTCTGCTCGTTCGTACGGTTCAGGCTGACCATGCGTCCCGGGAACTCCGGCTGTTTGAAATACCAGCCGCGTGTGCCGCAGCCCGTTGTCTCTTCCGTTCCGACGATGCGCCATGAGGGGTTCGCCTTCTTGCGGTTGTCCACATCGTTCTGTACAATATAGTTGAAGCCCACCACATCGAGACCTTTTATCAGTTCCGTACCGCCGGCATTGGCCACCGTGCTGGGACGCGTGGGGTCATAGAGACGCGTATATTCGCGCATGGCCTCGGCCAGACGGGTGCCCTGGATATTGTTCTCTATACCCCACTCCTCGTTGCCATCGCTCCACAGGATGATGCTGGGGTGGTTTCTGTCGCGTTTGATCATACGTTCCAACAGCCGCAGGTGCTCGTCGTTGATACCCATCAGGCGGTTCTCGTCAATCACCAATATTCCCTCGCGGTCACACACGTCGAGCAAGGCCGGTGTCATGGGGTTGTGCGAGGCACGGTAGGCGTTACACCCGAACTGCTTCAGCTGACGGATGCGCCAGGCCTGCAGGGCATCGGGAATGGCCGAACCCACGCCAGCATGATCCTGGTGCAGGTTCACGCCCTTCAGCTTCAGTTGCTGGCCATTCAGCAGGAATCCCCGCTCGGCATCGAACATGATTTCGCGGATGCCCGTAGTGGTTTCATAGACATCCACTACCTTGCCATCCACCTTCACCGTGGTCTCCACCTTATACAGATAGGGGTCGGTAGTGCTCCACAGATGCGGGTTCGTGAGCTTCATGACATGCTGCGTCATACGCGTCTCCTTGGCTTTCAGCGGATTCTGGTGCCCATTGGCACGGACCACCTCCTGTCCCTCGGCGTCTATGAGCCGTTGTTCCACCTCATACTGCTGTGTCTTCAGGCTGCTGTTCGTCACCTCTGTCTTAACACGCAACAACGCCACGTCGTACGGTTCCTTCAGCTCTGCATAGACAAACGTCCCGAAGGGAGCCACGCTCACCTCGGCCGACTTCTCCAGCCACACGTCGCGATAGATACCGGCACCCTCGTAGAACCAACCCTCCTCCAACGAGGCATCGGCACGTACGCAGACCAGGTTGTCCTCACCGTATTTCACATAAGGAGTGATGTCGTACACCTGAGTGGCATAGCCGCTGGGTTCCGTGCCCATGTAGAACCCGTTGAACCACACCTGTGCCGAACGGAAGACGCCATCGAAACGCAGCACCAGCCGCTTCCCCAGGTCGGTGCCATCTATCTTGAAGACCTTGCGATACCACCCCACGCTGGTCTCAGGATATTTCCACCCTACGGTCTTGTAGCCGTGCGAGTGGCTGGCCTCACGGGCATAGGGCAATGTGGTCACCCAGTCGTGAGGCACGTTCACCTCCTGCCATTTGGAGTCATCGAACTTCTGTACGTAGGGGCCTTCGTTATGTATGGAATTGGCCTTCGTCAGGTAGTTAAAGTACTCCGTGCCACACCCGAAGTCCTTCTGAGGATCGGCGGCGTGGCCAAACGCAAACTTCCAGCCCTTGTCCAGACGGACGGTCTCACGAACACTCTGAGCATTCATTCCCAAAACAGTCATGAACAATGCTAGCAGCAATAGTCTCCTTATTCTCATAGCTTAATAAAATAATGTATTAGTAGTTCTCAGCCTGCAAAGGTACGAATAAGCGAGCAAAAAGCCAAATATAATTTGAGCTTTTTCGAGCGGGAGTACCTAAGAGCAAAGCTCAAAGGTACGAATAAGCGAGCAAAAAGCCAAATATAATTTGAGCTTTTTCGAGCGGGAGTACTTTCGACCAATAAGAATCAGGAGAATCAAGGGGACAGGTTGTTTGAAGTGAATTCGGGGAATTCATTCAAAAACCTGTCCCCCTGATTCTTCCTGTCCCCATGATTCTTTCCGAATCTTGTCAACGTAGTAGTCGAGTCCGAAGATGCTTCCTGCCAGCAGGAACGCCTGGCCGACGTAGAACAACAAGCCGTTGGCCACATCGTTGATTTCAATGACTTGATAGGCAACCATCACGATGCTTGTGAGGATAAGCGCCACTGCGCAGGAGTACTGAATCTTTTTCGTGGCCAACATAGCTTATAACATGAGCTCAGCGCCTGCACCACCGAGAATCAGGGTGATGATGTAGCTGATAGCTTTTAAGACGATTTTTACCCATTTGTTCATGACTGTAAACCTTTAATTGTTTTAGTGAGAGCGTCCGCCCCAAATGATGCGGGCCTGCCAAATGATGCGGGCTTCGCCCTAAATGATAAATGATAAATGATAAATGAAAAAGCCAACCCGCAACTTATCACTTGTCATTTTGATTAAAGCGAGCTTTGCTCCGCCTATCATTTATCATTTATCATTTATCATTTAGGGCTTTGCCCGCCATCAGGGCTTCGCCCGTTATTTATCATTTATCATTTATCATTTAGAAGCGCCCGCCCGAAGGCGGGCACTTCGCCTAGTCTCCGTCCGTGCCGGCGTTGGCAGGACCATCGTCGGGAGGCGTGCTGCCGCCGCCGCCGCTGGTGTTGCCTTCGACGCCCTCCCAGTTGTCGCTGAGGAAGGTGCTGATGGGCACGAGGGTGCGCAGGCGCTCGA
>JAEEQB010000069.1 GCA_016285075.1 Prevotella sp. | reverse complement strand
ACATGCATACGACCAAAATACGTTAAAAAACCTTTCGCGCCTCCCTATATTGGGCGGCGCAAAGTTACAAATAATTCTGTATAAGCAAGTTACGATTTTAGTTAAAAATGAGTGACGAAGTCAGGAACTCAGGCTATTCTTATAGTTAGCTGGAAAATTGCTACAGTTGAGGCAGAAAAATGCTACGGGCTAATGCTGATTCCGGTGCTGGCGCTGTTTTTCGTATTTGTCGAGCATGCTGAGGCAGTGGCGACGGAAATCGCGCCAGTGATAGTAGGGGGCGCAGTCGGTGTGGATGGGTAGGGCGACCTCTTGCTCGTTGAGGAGCACTTTGAAGAGAATATCTTTGTCCTTAGGGTTTCGACGGTAGAAGATGAACTGCAGATTAGAACCCATGGGGAAGATGCTGGAGCTCCACCACCCCTTTTCTTCCAGCTCGTCGAGATGGGTGGTACGCAGGTTGAAACCGTTTCTTCCAGGACGGTTACCTCCTTTCTTCAGTGATCGGACACCGATGAGGCAGACCAAGGGCAGCAGAACGGTCTCGTGGCCGAAGCGCAGCTGTGCACCGGGCTTTTCCAACTGTATGCAGCTATCGGCATCGGCAATGATCTGTCTGAGCAGATGCCGCTGGCTGTAGGGGTATTCGCCACCGTTGAGTGGGCAGAAACCATATTGCAGGTACCACAGGGCATTGTCAATCTGCCACATGCGGTAGCGGTCTTCAGCGGTGAACAGGCTGATGAGGAAGGTGTCCTTATAGAGGTGGGTGTTCTGCTGGAATAGTCCCATTTTCATGAGGTAGTAGTTGAAGTAGGACTCGTCTACCAGTTCCTCAATGATGTCGGGGTTCTTGAAGAGCATTTCCATGAGCCGGCTGTTGCCCAGACGGGTAGCGGTGTATTTGTCGTATGCCTTTTGGGCTTCAGGTGTCAGCTTGCTGCGTCGCAACAGGGGGTCCTGATGGTTCATGTACCACTGTGTAGTCTTCGAGGCGTCCATGGTGGTCTTGAGCTTGGGATTCAGCTGTATCAGCTCTCCTATTGTCGACTGCATTGACATGATGCAGCGGGGTACCACGGTGCTGCGGGCTGCCACAGTGGTAGAGTCGGTAAACACCTCTGGGAAACGACTGAACATGCGGCGGGCTATCTGACGGTGCTGGATGATGCCGAGTGACGTCAGGTCGCCCCAACGGTCTTCTGAATCCTCGAGTATGTAGTTCATGGCGCTGAGCACCTGCTTCCCTGTGGCTGTGAGCTCGTCTACTTCGTTGGCCTGAACCATCATCTTGTATGGAATGTCGTATCCCGAACGCCTGTTGATATAGCGGGAGCCGTGGCGTCCGTAGTGGGATATATAGAACGGTTCCTTGCCTCGGGGGGCGGGTGTGAGGTTGTCGGGAATGCTGTCAGGATAGACGTCATAATTGCATGAGGCGTAAGAGGGCTTCTGCCTGATGATGTCGAGGACTTCCTGTGCCGAGGTCATGGAAATCGACAGATGGAATGTGATAAGTAGTGTCAACAGTCTGATCATAGTTTCATCTCCTCTGCTAATTGTCGTTTCTTTCTCTGGTATAAGTATAGAGCTTGCGCAGGTAGTATCGTTTCATGTCATTCCAGTGGTAGTAGGGGGTACAGTCTGACGGGATGGGAAGTCTTGCCTCACGTCCGTTCAGCAGTACCCGTACTAAAGGGTCAGGGTCGTCTTTGCCGGACCGGTAGTGTATGATGATAATGCTCCCTCCAAGGGGTGCGATACGATAGTCGGCCCATCCGAGGGTCTCGAGCGAGTCAAGACAATCGGTCTGCACGCCATAGTTGTCGACCTCCAACAGACAGACAAGAGACATGACCACGTTCTCGTGGGTGTAGCGGAGGTGTACGACGGGATCATCCAGCCCCATGATGCTGTCGCCCATGTGGATGAGGTTCCACAGGGGTTTTCGTTGGATGTAGGACTGATAGCCGCCATTCAGGGTGCAGCCACCGTAGCGGATGTATGCCCATGCGTTACGCCGCATCCAGTGACGGTGTATCTGCTCCGGCGTGAAGATGCTGAAGAGAGAGGCGTAGTTGGCTTTCCCGGCATACAGCGTGATGCAAGCCAGATCGAAAAGCTGCCGGCTCAGGGCGGTGGCATCGACTGTCCTGGCATAGTCAGCATCGTTGAAGAGTGATGCCATCAGTTGGGAGTCATCGGGTGCCCACCGGGCAGTGAAGTCGTTGTAACGGGCCATTGCCAGTGAGTCGGTACGCTGGTTCTCGAGCACTTCGTCCTGGGGGTTCATCCATGACTGGTAACGTAGAGAGGAAGAGGCACGCATTTTCATGGGCTGGTGTACACGTGACAGTTCCACGAAGGCCTCACACATGGTAAGCAGTGAATGGTTCTCTAAGACAGAACGGGTATCTACATAGCATTTGTCGTTGAAGACCTCTGGTATCCGCTGAGCTATCTGCCTGGCTGTTCCCCTTGCCTGCTGCTTGCCAGCTTCAGTCAGTTCGTTCGCGCGGTCACGGGCTTCCTGGCGCAACTGCTGTAAACGTCCCAGCACATCGCGCCCCAAGAGGGTCAGTTTGCCCTTTTTGTCGGCCTGCGAGAGGGTGGAGTAGGGGGCGTCATAGAAATCCGTCCGCTCCTGATAGTAAGCCGATGGACAGCCATAGTGGTTGATGAAGAAAGGCTTCTTGCCCTGGGGAGGCGGTGTGTCGTGTACGTTCTCTTCTATGGGCAGTGCGTAGTGCATACCTGCAGCGCAGTGCATATCGGCTTGCAGTTCTTCGCCGATGGTCTGCGCCATGGTGCAGGGTGTGCTGCATATGAAGAGAATGGCAGCAGATATTGGGAACTTGGATAGACTCATCATCGTAAACCTCTCAACATCTTTTATTTACCAGTCATCGTCATCATTGCCTACGATGCCGTTCTTGACGGCTTCCTCCACCTTGTCGATGATGGCGTTGGAATAGGCATGTGTCATGACAAGCGCCTTGGCACAGGTGCGTTTCTGGGCATCCTTCTCTACAAAGGGATAGTGCTTGGCTATCTCCCACTGTTCATCGTAGAGCCTGGCATTGGTCTTGTCGTCCTTTTTGCGCTTCGAGTCACCGTAGGTCTTTTCGTCGGGATCGGCCAGGCTCAACCATCCGCCGCTGATGTCGGCCAGGATGTCGTAGTTCTGCACAGTATAGGTGACACGGATCTTGCCATCCTTGATGTCGAGGCGGATGACGGGCGTGATGCTGACAGAGTATTTGTTCAGCGTTCCCGTATGTTCCACAATGTCTGGCAGTGTCGACGAGATAATGATGCAGCCGGCTTCCTTGTCGTTGAGCGTAATGGCCTGTTTGTCCTTGAAAGTAGCGGTGGCCCAGTAGTTCAGTGCTACATAGAGTTGCTGGCGTGTCTTGCCCGGGGCTTCAATCACCTGCTGGTAAGTCAGGGACTGGTTCTTGTCAAGGGCCAATCCTTCAGCCAGGTTCTTGGCTGCATCCAGCCACTTGTCGCCGTAGCGCTCCTTGGCGTATTTCTCCAGGTCGGCTGACTTCATGACCTGCGCCTCAACACTCAATGCACCGCAAATCATGAGCAAGGCGAACGTAATCCATAGTTTTGTCTGTTTCATATCATTTGTCTGTTAAGGAATAAAAGTCAGAATTTGTATCTCACACCTATCTGGCCCAAACCCTGCTCACCGACACCAACTTCCACGAATCCGCGGAGCTTGGGACTGCCTGCCTCGATGCCGAGAGCTGATATCTGCCAGTTGACGTGTATGCCGGTGTCGCTATAGTCCTTGGACTGAGGGTCGTCACTGTCTATCGACTCACTGCGTAGCGTGGCACCCACGGCCACTTTTGAATACATGCCGAAGTGCTTCTTGCGCAGCCAGTTGAACTTGGCAGCGGGCATCAGCGTATAGTAAGTATTGGTGGCCTTACCGTCTTTTTTGCCGGCGAGGTACATGTCCTGTGTGCCCCTTCCAAATACGAAGATTCCACCCACGCCGAGCCAGCTCTTCGCATGGTAGAAATACTCGGCAGAGATAGGACCGAAGAACTTCTCGTCATCGTAAGTAGCCCCGACAATAATAGTGGCCATGTTTTCCAATACATCAATCCACTGTGAGTTTGAAAATGCACCACAGCTGACTGCCACCTCATGTTTCGTGTCATCATATCCTTCTTGAGCTTTCACATTTGTTGCAGCCATCATGGCGACTGCTACCATCATAATGATTTTTTTCATTGCTTTTATTGTTTAATTATTTAATTATTTCACTTGTCAATCAACACTCATCACTCAACACTCATCACTCAACACTCATCACGGAATCCACCAGGGGAAATAGTCTGCCATCCGGTTATTATAGACAGAGCCGTAATTGGATTCATTGTAGATGGTGACATGGCTGCCATTGGTAGTACGGAAGAGTTCCTTGTATATATCGTAGATGGAGATAGTTGAGCCTTCGCGGATCTTGTTGCGGAACGTGCGGGCGAAGGCATTGCTGAGGAACACGCCTAAGTCCTCATCGAATACGTCGGCCTTCGACGTCTCGAAGGGGGTGGCAGCGGTGAGCACCAGCACATCGGGCAGGCCTGTCAGGGCCTCGCCCCACTTGCCGCTGAAGCAGGTCTCCAAGGCGAACATCATGCGGCGATATTTTTTAAGTGAAGAGTGAAGAGTGAAGAGTGAAGAATTTGCTGCCGCCGTTCCGGCCATTTCTTCCACGATGCTGCGGATGCGGTCGGAACCGAAATACTCGGTGGCATCCTCATTGCCCCAGAGCGGGCCGTCCTTGCTGCCGCCGTGTCCGCTCCAGAAAAAGAATACATTAGAAGCGGAGTCGGAATGAATGACGTGGGGCAGACGCTCCGACTGACGCCCCATCAGGATGTCGGCCAAGTCCTCAGGGCGCAGCTCGCTGAAATGATAATCCACAACGGCGCCATTGCGCACATCATCGTTGGCAAGGATGTGCTCATCGTCCAGTGTATACTCATTTGTCCGCTCCACAAAGATTTGACCAGGATAGATGTTGTCGGGGTGAAAAGCTAAGTTGTCCTCGACAATGAACACGATGTGGTCATCGTCATAGCCAAAAAAACGCAACAGCTGGTACATGGCGAAGGCATCGGCCTGGTGGCGGTAGTTCTCCCACGATGTGCTGGGGCTGATGACTACTGCCCAAAGGTCGGTGGTCAATGGTAGTTTGTGTTCCTCGGTGTCCACCCTGTCAAAGATCTGCCCGAAATTCTTACTTGTTTCCCACATAGAAGTAGTATTGGCAGCATTAAGGTAGACAATCGGTCGGATGCTGGTCTTCATTTCGCCATCATGAACATCAAAATTGAGCGACCACAGCAGGTAAGAGGTGCTTAGGATCTTGGTATGCGTGTACTGGTCGAACTCCATGTCGCCTGTCGCACCTGTCATGTATATTTCTTGATTCAAGGCTATCTCTCTGAATGCGTATGACAGTCCACGCTGTGTCCAGTTCACCACGACGCCAATCTCGCTGGCGACTAAAGCCCGCATGTAGTCGGTGAGTCCAGGGCCGAAGGGCGCTTCCTTGTAAACCACCGGCTGTCCGTCAATCAGGCATTCGTCAGGACTATTCATTTGGTAGGCTGCGCCGAGGGCGATCAGGCAGAGGGCATCGTAGACCTGGGCCTCGCCATTGAAGGGCAGTCGCTCGTAGGTGGCCTCGAAGTACTGCGGGAAGCCGTAGCCTACGTCGCCTACGGGACTGATACCATAGTTAAAGCCCGTCCATTCGTTGAGGTTGGCAATGTTCTCGTCGAGCGAAGTGTCGGTAGCGATGGTGACTATGGAGAACGGGTTTTCTAACTCGGGAATCGCGTTTTGCAAATAGACGTCTTTCTGTCGGCAGACGTCTGCGTAGTCTTGGGGGTTGGCAAGTGCCAGGAAGAGTATCACTTTCGATCCGCTATGCTGCTGTTCGAAGGTCTCTAAGAAGGGTGTGATGTCCATACCCGACTGGTACTCCAGCATGCCGTCGCCGGCAAGCGGTATCGTGTGTTCGGCGGCAAAGAATCCAAACCAGTCGTAGAACGACTGCCCGTAGGTACCATCGCTGTAGATGAGTGCAACGTCAGTGGCATCCATGGCCGAGGCTACGTTGAGCATAATCTCACACTGGGTGATGTCGCTCTCTGTGAGAAACCAAGCGTAGGTGTTGCGGGCGTTGGCACGTTGCAGATTGGAACTGGTGCAAGTGGGCATGACCACAGGCAACCGTGTTTGTGCAGCGTGGCTGAGGAAGGTCTGTGCGTTGTCAGAGTGGTAGGGGCCGAGGATGGCATGGCAGGTGTCGTCGCCAGCCTTGGGGTGGGTGAGGTCGAAGGCCAACTGTTCAAGGTCCTCGGTATCCTCGTCGTGGTAGCGCAAGCGCAATTCCACTCGTTTTTCCAGTTTCCGTTGAGCCTTCATGATGTTATGCATGGCCATGCTGATGGCTGGCATCCACTGCATCTGGATATTGTCGGGTAGCACGACATCCACGTTGACCGTATCCACGGTAATAGTAGACTCCTCGACCACGGGAGCGTGCTCCTTGTCGCTGCATGCCACGTTAAGGCACAACACCATCAGACTCAGTATCCATCCTCTGCTGTTCATGGCAACAAATACTTTATGTATGGTGCGTAAGAGTCGGGACAGCAGCCATCCCAATAACCGTGCCACTCCATAGGCGGCATGGTGCAGGGTTGCTGGCGCAGCCAGCGGGTGGCCCAGCGTTGCAGTGCCACATCGTAGAGACAGTTGATGCCGAGTTGTTCATCGCCATTGACCATAGCGACATCGATGATTTCCTGATTTTGACTGTTCATCAGGTGATATTTGAAGGCGGCATTGCCCATTCCGAGATCTATGATGGCGAATTGCCGTTCTCCAGAAAGACTATACTGCATTTGTGTGAGCTGAGCCACAAAATAGGATAATTCAATCAGAGAACTATTAATATCGGTCAGGAGATAATAGAGACTTTCCGGGGTCGATGTTATAGATATCTTGTCAATGCTGTCATTGGTCAGGCCCTCTTCGATGAGTGTCTCGTAGATGCTGTCACAGTAGTGGTAGACCGTGTCGGAGTAGGAGCGTAGCAGAATTATTTTTGGAGAGTAAGCATACTCATCCCCTGTGACCTTCAACCTCCAGCGGCGGTAGTCCAACCAGCTACGAGTGACTTCTGCTGCCGAGATGCTCATGGCGTGCAGGCGGTTGCCCATGTCTAAGTGCAGCGTGTCGTCTGCCTGGCGCAAGTCCTCGTCGGTGGTCTTCAGCACCAGTACCTCGTCGGTGGGACGCAGGTACTGCTTGGCATTGGCCAGCATCGGCACGAGGAAAGGCTCGGCCAGCACTAACAGACGACGATTGTAGGCGTTGTCATAGATGGCGTTCATGGTGTCCTCGGCCCATCCTTCAATATTCATGGCAGTGGTTTCCAAGTTCGGCGAGGAGATGAAGTCCACGTCAAGTGAATCACGACTAATAACGCTGTCCTTCAGTTGGTAGGCTGCCGTGAGCAGTCGTTCGGCATAGCCCTTGCCGCTTAGCTCGTCGGGTGCAAACACCACCATGATCTGCTGGCTGGCGCCTGTCTGTGGTTCGTCTTCGAAATCAAAAGAATCGTCATCGTCCTTGCCACAGGAGCCTAAGCATATACCCATGCAGCAAAGGACGATGACGATATGGTGTAGCTTCGTCAACATAGAAGCTATGTTCAGTTCATTTTACTTGTTCTTGAAACGATAGACGGTTGTTACGTTTTCAATGGGCTCAGTAGCGGAGATATTCTGCTGGGAAGTCGTCTCCGAGAGGGTCATACCGTTCTTCCAGTTCACTACCAGTGCCTTGGAGCCAATATTGTTATAGTTGGCGTTGGCGGTTCCTTTTTCCACATAAGTCCGGATATCGAAGGACTCTGACAACATATCGAAGTAGCTTACGTCGTACTTGGGAGTGCCACGGAAGAAGTTGCTGGCATCGTTGTATTGTGCATAGGTGATGGCCAGTGTTGACTTGTCTTTGTTATAGTTGCCGTAGATAAAGGTGAGCAGCTGGTTGAAGTAGGACTTGAATTCGCTGACGCTCATGTCTCTTGGCTTCACCAAATTCCAGATGCCCTTCTCGTCCCAGTTCTGTGCTACCTTCACAATCTCTTCATTGGTCATGCTATTACCTGGATCGACAGGCAGTCCGGCAAAGCCCTTCTTGCCGTCGAAAGCCTGAGAGCCTACCTTCTGCTGGAATTCGCTGGGACGCGACAGAATGGAGAGCAGCTGTGCCAGATATTTCATGCTGTTCTTCTGTGCCGCCATATTCGTGGGAACATACTGTATTTTCAATCCAGGCAAAGGCAGCGATATGACATTGTCGCTGTTGTGGAACGTCGTCCAGTAGCTGGTGTCGGTGCCTTTAGGCTGATAGCAGGGACGCACGCAAATCCAGTAGGATCCATACTTGTCCTTCACCACGTCGCCGTAGCTATAGTAAGGATCACCATCGAAGGCGGCATTGTTGTCCATGGCCGACTTCGGTATCAGACGCAGCTGTGTCAACTTGGGCAGCTGCTTCACGTTCACGTCAATGGTGGCAAAACAATTGCCTTGGTTCACGGCAGTGTAGTTTAGCGTACCTACGTCCTTCACGTCCCAGGAATCCTTGCTGGTAGAACTACTGATGTTCTTGTCAACCAGGTTGTTGTAGTAGTCGGCAGCCTCATCTATGTCGTCTACGACAACAGAACGTACGAAGGGCTGTGATGCGTCGAGTACCTGTCCCTCAACAGGGTCGAAGGTGGCACCGCTCTTCCAGTTGTCGGGCAAGCCGTTTTTCACGCCGGCAAGTCTGCTCAAAAGGTTATAGCAGGCAATACCCTCCTTGGTGTTTTTCCCAAAGGGGTCAGTCGTGTCTACATAATCAGGGGTCTCTTCCTTATTGTCTTCATCATCATCATCACTGCTGCAGGCGGTGAAGTTCATACTGAGCCCCAGCACTACTGCGGCCATCAGCATCCAGTTTAAAGTCTTCTTATTCATTGTCGTTGATTGTTATTGTTTTTTTATACTCTTTTTTATTATCACGTTGCAAAGATACGCGTTTTTTCGTAATGTTGCAAGTAATGGACTGTTTTTTTGCAGCTTTGTTGCGACGATGCCCCTTGTCTTGCGACAAAAGGCGGTGTTGATGCCGCTTTCTGTCGCATCACTTCGGGAAGAAATCCTGCAAGGTGTTGGTGTACACCGAGCCGTAATTGCGTTCGTTGTAGATGCTGACATGACTACCGTTGGTGGTCTTTGCCAGCTCTATATAGAGGTCGCGCAGGCTGATGCGGTTGTTCTGGTTCACGTATTTTCTAAAGGTACGCGCGAAGGCGTTCGAGAGGAACACACCTATCTCACTGTTGTGTACATCGGCCTTCGATGTCTCGCGCGGGTTGGCGGCGGTGAGCACGATGACGTCGGGCTGGCCTGTCAGGGCCTCGCCCCACTTGCCGCTGAAGCAGGTCTCTATCGAGAACATCATGCGGCGGTACATGTCGGCTTCGTTCATCTGCGTCACGATGTCGCTGATACGGTCGGTACCGAAGTAGTCGCGGGCATCCTCGTTGCCCCACAGCGGCCCTTCGCGGCTGCCGCCGTGTCCGCTCCAGAAGAAGAATACGTCGCTGGTCGATGTGGGATGGATGACATGGGGCAGGCGGTCGCTCTGCCGACCCAGCATGATGTCGGCCACGTCGTCAGGGGTGATGTCTTTGAAGTGATAGTCCACCTTTGCTCCTTCACGAACGTCCAAGTTCACCAAGTCATCATGGATATTGGGGTCGTCACTGCGCTCCACGAAGATCTGTCCGGGGTACTTGCTGTTTTGTGGGTCGTTGGCCAGGTTGTCCTCGACGATGAGCACGATGTGGTCATCGTCGTAGCCGTGCTGGCGCAGAGTCTGGTACATGGCGAAGGCGTCGGCCTGATGACGGTAGTTACCCCACGTGGTGCTGGGGCTGATAACCACGGCCCAGTGGTCGGTGACGGCCGGCAGTTGGTGGTCTACCTCCACATCGTCGAGAGTTGCAATGTACCTTTTCTCGCGTGCCCAGATGCTTTTGATGGATGCGCTGGTGCTAGAGCCGCCGGTACTGAGGTAGCAGATGGGCATCACCTTCTCGTTGATGTTGTCGCCCTTGTAATTCTTGTCTACCGTCCACACCATATAGTTGGTATAGAGAATCTTGGTATTTGAGTCCTCGTCGAACACCAGGCTGCCTGTGGCACCATAGAGGCTGGCTGTTCCACCCGTCAGAATGGCATGGAAGGCCGTTGTCAGTCCAGAATCGTTCCATTGTCCTGTCGAACCTGTCAGGTCAGTCACCACCGAGCGCATATAGTCGGTCAGCCCCGGACCGTAGGGTTTGCTGCTGTAGGCTACCTGCTTGCCGTTCACCAAGCACTGGTTGGGACTGGTGTTCTGGTGGGCAGCACCGAGGGCAATGAGACTGAGGGCGTCGTAGAGCTGGGCTTCACCATTGAAAGGCAGACGTCCGAACTTCTGCCGGTACATCTGAACGAAACCGCTGCTCATAGATGCCGATGGGCAAAGGCCGATGAAGAACATCATTCGGCTGTCATAGACCACATCCTCACTGAGTGCGGTGTCAGTGCAGAAAAAGGAGAACAGCGGTTCTACGTCTTCGGGCGGATCCATGATAAAATCGCTCAGCTGTTTGCTCACCTCCAGGATGTCAGAAGGATTGCTCAAGGCTAAGCAGACAGTGATATTGCGACCGTCGGCCTCAACGGCAGCCGCCTCAAAGAAATCGTACAGGTCATCGCCTGTCTTATAGGCTCTGGCACCTGGGCCAATGATGTTCAAATCGTTCTCGGTGGCCAGGAAGTTGAACCAGTTGTTGAACGACTTGCCATAGCTGTCGTCGCTGTACAGTAGCAAAACGTCATTACCCTTCATGGTCTTGATGGCCGAGAACATGATTTCACACTGGGTGATGTCGCTCTCGGTCAGGAACCAGGCGTAAGTATTACGGGAGTTCATGCGCTGCAACTCATCGCTGGTGCAGGTAGGCATCAGCACCGGCAGGCGGTTCTGGGCGGCAAAGCTCAGAAACGTGGTGGCATGGTCTGAGTAGTACGGCCCGATGATGGCGTGGCAGGTATCCTCGCCCTCCTCGGGGTGTGTCAGCTTGTAGGCCAGATTGTCCAGGTTTTCCGTGTCCTCGTCGTGATAGCGCAGATTCAGCCTCACGAGCTTGCTATCCGCCTGCTGCGCCTTGGCAATGTTCTCCAAAGCCCAGTCGAAGGTGTTCTTCCACTGCTCCTGTATGCTGGCAGGCAGTACTATGTCCACATTGACGGCGATGGTGTCTACATTGGAAACAACCACCTTTGAATCATTGTTGTCATCGTCCTTGTCGCTACAGCTCATGCTGAGACCGCTCAGCATGAGAATGCATAATGCATAATGCATAATGCATAATGGGCTGCGCCAGTTAAATTGTTTTATCTTCATATCATTTGTCATTTCGATCCGTGTCTTTCCGTGTTAAAATTCACTTTTTCACCTTTTCACCTTTTCACCTTTCCAATTACTCTACCGTAATATTGTCTTGACAATAGGTCTCATCGCTATACGACTGTGTCTTTGGCATGGTAGCCATGCCCTGAGTGGCCCATCGGCCTATCCAGTTGCTCACGGCCAGGTCGAAGCGCCGGTCAATCCAGAAGCGGCTCAGCATATTGGGACGTGCATCAAGCATCAGCGTGGTAAATGTGAAACCAGACTGCTGCATCAAATAGTAGTCGAAGCCTAAGTTGGCCGATCCCAAGTCGATGATGTCGAAGATGTAGCCATTTGACTTGACATAGCTCTCAAGCATCTTGCCGCAGTCGTAGGCTCCTTGAATCAGCTCCTCATTAAACAGCGTGGAATAGGTACCGCCATTGTCCAAGCTGGAGAGCGCCATTTCTTCGTTCAGATCTAACGCGTCGCCACGCAGCTCCTGAAGGGTCTCGCTGAGACTGTCGCGGTAGTTCACCTCATCGATGCTGAAGAGTCGCATCAGGGTCACCATGTTCTGGTCGATGCGGCTTTCGTAGCCACGTTCTATCTCTCGGGCTATGCGGGCATCCATGAATTCACTGAACCTGCGTGCCGAGACAGCTGCAGAAATGTTCAGCGCGTGCAGGCGGCTGCCCAAGCCGAGGCCGGCGTAGTCGTCCACGTCATCGCCGATGGCTTTCAGCACCAGCACCTCGTCGCTGTCGCGAAGCGACTTCTCATTGAGCCAGTCCAGCATATATGGCTCGGTAAGCACCAAGAGCCTTCGCTTGTAGTTCTGGCCCGTGAAACCGTTGACGGGATTTTTCAACCACTGCTCCATGCTTCTGCGGGTGAAGATGGAATTGCTCAGCGAGATGAAGTCCAAATCTACCTTGGTGCTGTCAGGGCCTGTCTGGTTGGCATCAATCAGGTTCACACCGTCCATCACGCGGTCGGCATAGCCCTTGTCGCCCAACTGACCGGCGGCAAACACCACCATCACCTGCATCTGGGCACCACTCTTGACCACGACAACAGGCTCCTCGTTGTCATCGTCATCGTCGTCGCTACAACCGCAGAATCCGCCTGTAGCCAAGAGCATGATGCCCGCTAAAAGAATAGTCCTTATTTTCATGAGTTTTATAATGTTTTCAGTTTCAATGGACAAAGATACACATTTTCTCAGAACCTACCAAATTTATTGCCGTTTTTTTGATTTATTCATGGCTTGACATAGTTAGAAGGCGAAGAAAGGCAAGACATCATCGTCGCTGCAGGCGGTGAAGCTGGTGCTGAGGCCGCAGCAGAGCACGACCAGGAGCATCCATTGGAAAATGGTCTTCTTTTTCTTCATCTTAATAAATAATAAATAAGTGTAGTTTCGCGCTGCAAAGGTACTGCTTTTTTCCTGAAAAATCAACGCATTTGGCATTTTTCTTGAATAGTCGTTGCGACAGTGACGGAAATTTGCGACAATGTGGAACATGGCTATCGCTCAAAGATAGGCTGCATTTGACCTTCGGTCGACCTCTGTCACGAAAGGCTACGGGTAGGCGAACGCAGTTCGGGAATCTCGGCCAAACAAGCAAGCTTGATGGCTCTCGCTGCTCCATCGTTTCGAAAAAACTCAAAGATTATTTGGTTTTTTGCTCACTTAATCGTATCTTTGCACCCAAAACGTATAAACAACGACGATAATGGGCGTAAGATTCGACAGCGAGCAACAGCGGTTCATGTTCGATTTTGAGCACGACGGACGGGGCGACATCGTCAGTCTGACTGGCGAGGGCTACCAGGTGGAGGCCTTTGGCAAGTGCTTCTACTACGGCTATGAGTTTGGCGACGAGGTGGACGGCAGCGTCCGCTCGGCATTCATCAAGTACGTCAAGTTTACCCAGCGCCTGCAGGACGACCCTAACCTGACACAGTTCATCCAGAAGGCGGTGAACAACCTGAACCGCCATATCAACCTCTACGACTACGATCTCGTGGTGATGCCGCAATCGTCGAGCCGCGTCAACAACTATATGTTGCGCTACATCTACCGTTTCGCCCAGCCCACGCTGCGCAAGATGGAAAAGATATTGAAGGCCGACGAGGAGCTATGCCAGACGATACGCGAGCAGAACGTGCTGGTCATCGACGACGTGACCACCAGCGGTTCTACGTTGGGCGAGGTGCTGCGCACGCTGCGAATCCTGAACGAGGACAACCGCATCACCATCTTCAGCCTCATAGGCCGTAGCGACCTCATGGCAGACGTGACTACCTGAGGCGCGTAATTTTTCTGCTCGTGTTCATGGTATGTCCAGACGTCATCTATGCTCCATAGAGATATAGTCTTAACGATTCGTTCAGATAATCCTTTACCCCTATAAGGGATTATCTCAACGAGCTGTTCAGATAATCTTAATGACTCGTTCAGATAGTCTCGATGAGCCAGAGAAAGACTGGGAGGAGACACTGGCTGCTATGATAGATAGCCCACCAGACACAGTAGAAACCGAGGAATAGCCCTCGCGCACACGCGTATGAGGGCTTGGAAGGGATTGCTTTGGCTGAATTTGCTGAGAAATAGTGGGTTCAGAAAGGATGATAATGTTTAGCGGACAACAATAATTCCTTTTATATAACTTTGCACCCACATTGGAGAAATCCGATGTGGGCTTATTGTTGATTGTAAGAGACTATCAACGACTGCCCTTGGTTTGACAGCCGTTTTTTTGTATTATCCGAGTGATGTGAGCTGAGAAGCCTCATGAGTGAAACAGGTCGACCGTTTCAAAGCTTTCTCACTCACAAGTTGAACAAATATACAGTAAAATAATTGCCAAAATACTTGCATAATTCAGGAAAAATTTGTAACTTTGTAACATTAAAAGGCGGGAAGCGACCACCCGATGTAGCTGGTCGCACGATAGTTTAATACCATGAAAAATTTTTACAACTTTGGCATTAAAGATCAAAGCTAAGGAGAAGTTACTGAAATTCTCCAAGAGGGAAGATGACCCTGGTTTCTGGCGCTACGTGATGCAGCCTGAGCTGTACTCCACGCTTTCGCCGGAGAAGGTGATTCGTGAGGCTGCGCTCCGTTCGGGCGTGAGCCAGGGTGTGATGCAGGCAGCATGGGACGCTGCTGGCGACGTGATCCGTGCCTGGGCTACGGAGGGTCACAGTGTGGCACTCCCCGGACTGGGTACCATGCGTTTCGGCCTGTCAGCTAAGGCTGTAGCTGACGTGAACGACGTGAAGACGAGCCTGATCTCGACGCGTCGCATCGTCTTTACGCCAACGACCGCGCTGAAGGACGAGCTGAAGAACACAGCAGTGATCATCACCTGCTACGACCGCAACGGCAACGAGGTGAAGCGCGTCACCAGCGCCGACCCCGGCACCGTGGAGGATCCCGAAGGTGGCGATAACAATGGCACCAACGGTGGCACTACGCCTGTCGATGATGGTCCCGACAACCAGCCCACGGATGGCGATTAGCATCGGATTGACACGGACTGACACGGGTTTGTGTTTTTCTAAGCATCGGATTGACACGGACTGACACGGACTTGTGTCTTCTGGGCATCGGATTGACACGGACTGACACGGATTAACCCCGTCTTCTTCTAAGTGAAATGCCTGCCCCCAAAAGGGGTGGGCATTTCTGATTGATTCAAGTTCCGCATTCTGATTATTGTACCCAGCCCACCGTTTTTCTACGAGGCCTTCCAGCACTTTTTACATCCCCTTCAAAAAAGTATTGGAAGGCTTCGCAGTAAAAAATGCATGAGGGTGTGAAGGGGCATACAACAGATTCATGTTGATGCTCCATTCATTTGGATGTATGATGCTGCTGATGAGGAAATAGAGGAAACGGCGGTTTCTGGGGTTTACCGAGCAGATTTGCCCGATATTCTTGTGTCAATCTGCCTTTCTGTCCAACCATCCAAAACACTACACATAGTAGCGTTTTGGATGGTTGGACTTAAAAGTCAGGCGGAGGGGAACTATTGGCCTTCTGAATCAGCCAAACAGATCATGCCATCAACGGACTTGAGCACACTTTCCAGACTGTATCTGATGATGTCTTGAACCGTACTGTCGCCCAGATTCAACTTCGCCATGAGTTGATTTTTCAGCTCCTCACGAGTGATTTTGCCACCGTTGTTACGGACTATCTGAGCAGCAGCATTCTTCCGCTCCAGTTCACGCGCTTCTTTTTGGGCATGCACGCGTTCCTGTCTGTTCTGACTCTTCAGCTGTTCGTCAATCCGTCGTTGTTCGTCTGCATCCACGATATGCCCTTCACTATCAAACATAACACTCCACGAAGGCATTGGGGCATGACGGGCCTCAGAGTTCTGGGCCGTGATGACACCTCGGATGCTCTTTACGCACTGAATGACTGTACCTGCTGCCTGCGAAAGCATGGTACCAAGATGACCGCGCATGTTCTCGTCGTCGCTCGACTTGTTCTCGTGCAGCACGTTGATAATCGAACAGTTGCAGTCGTTGGCCAAATTCTTCAAACTCTTAATCAAGTCGTGCGACATGATTTCGTCGTTGAAGCTTTGCACAAACTCCACCACGCCGTCGATGAATACCACGTCGGGGCGGTGTTTATTGACATTGACCGTCAGTTCGCGTAGTAGCGTCTTGTATGTCCTGCTCCTAAGCGGATATAGGTGGACATGCTCGTCGATGTAGCTGTCGGGGAGATTGGTCATCTGACTGACATCCATCAGAATCTGCTTAACATCGGTCGGCTGCTGCTCGGTGTCAAGCCAGAAGATTTTCGGGTCTTTCAGGCACGACTTCAATCTGAACATGACACCCAACAGCAGTGCGGCCAGAATAACCTTCAGCACCGAGGTCTTGCCCTGTTTCTGCTTGGCCTTGATGCCGTGGATGTCACGTCTTGTCAAGATTCCTACATCGTCAACCATAATGGCAGGCTCCAGTGGTGGCACTTCTGTCTGGGTTGTGATGCGTAGCGATTCCCATAGATTTAGGATGTCATCGTCGGTCATCTTCTCGTCGTCAACCTGAACCGGTTCACCTTCCCCAAGTTGTGGATAATTGCTTGGGTGTTGCTTCATGTCCTCCTCGCCTGGCAAGGGGATCATTGTGTAATTCTGTTCTTCCATGACTTACTTGTTTTTAATGTTCAACAACTCACGGTCTAAAAACCTGTACAGGTTTACCAGCAGTTCGTTGACGTGCTCGATGCTGGTGATAGTGTACGCCTCGCCAGTGTAATACATGGCTAAAGCCTCCACAATCACATTCTGCATGTGAGGGTCGAAACCACGCAGGTCGTTGCATACCTCGTAGAATAGGTGTGCATTCTTGTGCGGGTTCGCCATCACCATCAGCGTGCTTAGAGCATTCTTGTTGATGCCGTAAGCTGAATGCAGATCCAACACTCGGACTTCCATCGAAATCCCTTTAACTCGCTTGCTGCCAAGGTGGGCAGCGGTTCTTGAAACTTTCCTTTTCATTTTTTGAAAGTTTTTGTAGTTACAAGGTTGCTCCTTGCTCGCAGCCGAACGTTTATGCCCGGTTACAATACCTTCATTTATAGTGAATCGGTTTACCTCTGCCATATTTATGCGTTTTTGGCATAAAATCATATATTTTTATTACCTTTGCAGCCAATATGGATAAAGACATGAACCAAAAAAGAAGAAAACGCATAGGAGATCTTCTTTCTTTAGAGCGCAAAAATAGGAAAGTGAGTCAAGAAGACGTCGCTTGTAAATTGGGTGTCACACAAGAACAGATTGCCAAACTGGAAAGTGGCAAGAGAAGGATTGAAGTCGTAGATTTAATTGGCTATTGTGAACAGTTGGGAGCAGATCTACCAAAGATTGCAGCGCAAATAGAAAGTTATTTGAATGCGTATGGCTTGCTGCACTATCGTCCGGATATGAAGTACCAACGAGGGCTAAGCATTGTAAGGATTCGGGTTGATGTGTCTTGGTGTGAACATGGCTTCCGTGCATCACTTGGAGAAAATGTTCCTGGTGTGGTGGCTTTCAAGGCTTACACGTTTGAAGAATTACAGGTAGAGGCAGAAAACCGTCTTGACCTCCATGTTAAGGATATGTTAACTAAGGGCGAAGAAGTGGATTTGTGGCTTCGTGACAAAGTATATGAATTCGAATACAAATTAAAGGATGCCATATCGTTGTTGAAAGTTTATTCCCCTTACCTATCACTTGCAGCCATAAGCCGTGCATCAGGTATCAGCCAGAGCCAGCTATCTCTTTATGCTAACGGGAAAAAGAAAGCCAGCCCTCATCAAGTGGAACGTATTGCGGCTACCATTAACCAAATAGGTAAAGAATTGATGGCAGTAGTTCCTTAATCCAAAAGTTGTCCCACTTGTGAATCTCTTTTTCATGCTCCATATAACGTTTTTTCGTCAAAGTTATGCCTATTTATAAAAAGGAACAAATAATTGAGCATTTTTTCGACCTGTACGGTTGAAAAGTGACTTCTGACCGAATATTTCCCCACATTCTGCGTTATTACTATAAAGTATAGCAATTATGAATATGGGAAAGTCAAAACTAGAGTTTTATGCCAAGATA
>JAEEQB010000023.1 GCA_016285075.1 Prevotella sp. | reverse complement strand
CGCCTTCGAAGATTCTGCGATGCAAGGATATGTAGCCATTTGTCGAGAAGTCGCATGTCTTTACCGAGAGTATGCGCTTGATGTTCTTCGAGGCTTTGTCAGCCTCCTGTTTGTCATCATCGTCAGCCTCACGAGTCGTTTTATTCTCGTAATAACTATTGAGCAACTGTTCCACCTCATCGATGGTGATTTCACCCTCGATATTCCTGCGCGCCAAGTCGTTCAGATACTCTGACGTTTTCAGCCCATCCACCGCCTGAAGTCCAATAGCAGTGCTCCAGGCGTATGCAGCTTCACGTTGTGACGGTTCTCCCTGACGGATATACTCGTCAAAGTTCAAGTATAGCTCCTTATCGTTTTTCTCGCTCATATCTCGCCTTACTTTATTTCTTTAGCGTTTTTATTCTGTCATTATTATCACATCACCCATCTTCTGCGGATCAAAGAACCGTCCCGTGAATCAAAGTAAGGACAACCATGATAAGTATAAGGCACCATCCCCCACGCCCATCCTTCAAAGTGCATGGCAATCACTTTGTGGTCTGGCCGACCAGGAATGTCAATATACTCTACCCGTACATCAACCTGCGGCTCCATGTAACTCAGAGCCTGGGCAATCTCTCGTTGGGTATTGTCAGTAACCTGCTGGCCCAGAATCTTCAGCGATGTTGGAGCAACGCCAAAGATAAGCCATCCACCTTCGGTATTCAAGAAAGCACAGGCTGTATGCATACCATCCTTCAGCTCACCTGTAGTCTTCTTCAACTCCAGCTGACGATGCTCATCACTCTGAATCATTTTTTTCAGATCATCTATTGTAAGTGCCATATATTTATAACGAATTATCTGTTACTTTATTTCTATTTCAGTTTGTCTGTTTTCACGATGCGAGCATCATAGTTTGAGTTTAATGTCTGTTACATTGTTTTACATTGCTCTTTGTTCACGACTCTATCTCTGAATAACTTCATGTTGGTGAAGTTGCGTGAAATATTCTGCACAAGTTCCAAATAGTTGTCACCACCGCCTTCCCATTTATGATAGAAGGGTTTTATTGAAACGCAGTTCTCATGCTCAAAGACGGTGTTGAGCAGAGTCCTGTCGGAATTCCCACAGGAATGCCCCATTATCAGTGCTTGAAAAGGTGCTGACATCAGGAACTCCAGCATTTCGTGGTAATGCCTCGTTTCCAGATATTTTGAAGACTTGTTGTTCTTCAATAGTTCCTTGTCATTTTTGTCAAGAATGTCCTTGTAATCCTTGTCAAGATCATCACCATAGCCAAATATTATATTTTCAGGATGCTCCAACTCACCATGGATATAGTTGTGTTCAAGGTTAAAAATATTGTACATCTTGGCCGTCGCTGTGTAATTGAAGCTCAACAACAATATACGTTCAGGCCTCAGTTTTTTTTGCTCCTCAAAATTATTTTGTATTTCTTCAAGGTTTGTATTCTCAAGCCCCATATTTTCTAATGCCTTCTTTTTCCCTTCTGTTGAGAAATCAGCAGGGTCAAAGAACTCAATCATGGCATTATGCAGATTTTTTTTGTGTCGGTTTGTGCTGATTGTACGGAGATATTCTATGAGCTTGTCTTGCAGAAACGCTAACTGGTCATTCAGTTCTTTGACTGTATAGCCACAGTTTGGATTTTCTGTACTCCTTTTCAATAGTTGATAGTAGTCATTCTCTATATCAACCCAGCCTCGCGTTTCAATGGACTGTAGAATTGAGTCAAAGAAAGGCGTTGGTACTATTCTGTAACCCTGTTCAAATTTTTTCCTATCCTTATAAATGGAAGGCCACCATTCTTCTTTAGAGAATATAATATCTTTGCGTAGGGATTCTACCCATGAATCCCCATTAACTAATTCTATTTTACACAAAGGATCTTCTGAAAGCTTTCCATTGATGCCATGCAATTCTTTTACTTTATACGACCAATACCAGTTAATGAAGTCCTTATAACTGGTTTTTAGGCCGTGTGCCATGTCAAAACCATTTCCTATGATAACGAGTCTATTCATAAGGTTTGCGTTAATCGATTAAACGGGGTTCACCTACCAAAACTATGCTCTGCAACTATCATTGTCTTATCCTCAGGTATCTTATATTGTTTGACAGTAGTCTATCAGAAATATCTTGTTGAGTGTGATGGCAAGCGATTTCTCTTTGGGCTGGCTTCAACTCACATTCCCAAATGGTGATACTATGCCATCCTGTTATTATCGTCTCGGGGCTCTGAGTATCCTTGAAACCTCTCCGTAATATCAATCGGCTTATCATATTATTCCGTTAACATCTCTTTCAGAGAAAATATTTGTTTGCTAATGATGACCAAGTTACGCAATTTGGGGATGAATCTTATAACTGTTAGTTCCCATCGGGATAATATGTTTATGGCAGAGCAGCCTCCACACCTCTATATAAACGGTTTCAGTTTTTATTGTACATCTTGCATCACATCAATAATACGAAAATCAGGGTCGTATTTTTTAGCTTTGTCAAGTTTTAGGATACCATAGATTATGGCAATACGCATATAACGATAAGGTGTTTCGCACTGAGGATAAAGGGCTTTTATCAAATCAGCTACTCGCAGATTACTATCATTCTCAAAAGAGTTTATACCATAATTACTTCCATCGTTTTTTTTGTATAGTGGATCATCTGTTTCAAAGTTGATTTGATCTTTGAATTGATTTATAGCATACGCAAAAGCAAATTTTAGTATTGGCAAGTTTTGTGTCAGGCCATACTCCTCCTTGAATCTTTCGGCTATATTGATGACTTCCAGGGGAAATCTAATCTGTTGTAAATCTTCCATATCTTACGTTGTTATTTAGTATCAGTATTGTCAATCCATGATTTCACGTCATCATTATTGATACGTTTTTCATTTATGAGTTTTTCTCCCAGAGATTGCTTCGCGTACTTCCTATCAAGTTCGCCGTCATAAGCAAGCACTATTACTTGGTCACTAAGTGAAGGTAGTGCGTCAATCACTTTACTCTTGTGACGCAGGTCTATTTTCTGGAATGTGGAGTCCATAACGATTGGGCCAGAGATAGGCGTGTTCTTATGCAGAGCTCCAATAAGAGAAATAGCAACAACTTGTTCATAGCCAGTGGAGCGATGGGGAACGTATGTTCCATCTTTCCTTACAATTCTCAATCCATAATTTTCGTTGATTTCAAGTTCTTTATAGTTTGAGTTGTGAGCTATTCGAACAAACAAGTCTGTTGCATCTTTTTCAACAGCGTCCTTCATTTTCAGACTATATTCAGCCATAGCATCAACAAAGAGGCTGTGCAGATTTTTGGCAAACTCCGCATCCTTAAATACTTTCTTGTTGATTTTACTGGAGTTTTGAGCAATCTTAAGTTTCAGAGAATCAATCTGGCCTTCGATCTCATCAATTTCATTTTTTGCATCTTCAATTGACTTCTTTCCAATATCAATAGCCGCAACCAGTTTAACTTGATCATCTATGAGTCCACGAAGTTCCTCGTCTGTAATCGTTGTCTTCAAAGATTTTCTTTGTTTGTCCAGTTCTGTTAGCTTTACGTTGAGTAAATCAATACTTCCTTGTATTTCTGATTTGCGTTTTAGTAAATCGGAGATGCGTTCTTTTGTGTCACCTTCTTTGAAATTAGTGAACCTTGACACGATTGCATTAAGAGAACTACGTTCTGAAATCTCTTCCTCTGTCAGTGGGGATGAAGATAACTTTTGAATGTTTTCCAACACAGTATCTTTGACAAATTTTGTTATGATATGACCGCAATCAGGGCAAGACAGAGGCGTACTGAAAATGTCATCAATATGTTCATATGTGTTTTGCCCTACGCTAGCTATAGTGTTCTTGGTGTCAAGATCCTTTATTCTTTTACGTGCTTCTTCCACTTGACGTGAAACTACAGGACTTATTACCGTTTTCCATAACGATTCCATGCTGCGGTTTATATCAAGCTTTGTTTCATCCAAGTTATCTTCCTTTCCCTTTAATTCAGTCCGAATGTTATCTTGCTGGGTGTTGATGCTTTGAAGAGATTCATTTTGCTTTTGTTTCTCCTTGATTTCTCCGAGTTTTTTCTCATCAGCATCAACCTTGTCTTGCAGTTCCAGAAGACTCTTATTCAATTCATCTACTTTGTCGCTAAGTGACTCTAAGAGAATAGCATCCTGCTTGGTCTTTTCTTCAGTTTTGGAATTCTTTACAGCATCCTCAACTAATCCCTTTTGGATGGCATTCAGCATGTTAGCCCCTCGCTCAAGAACGGGCAAACCTAAAATATCCTCAATGGATTTCTTTATCTTGTTGTTCGCGTCATCCACAATTAGTAGGTTCTCATATTCACTCAGAAGTTCCGCATCAAAAAGGTAGAAACGGGAAATTCTTTCTGGGAATGTAGTGTTGAGAAAGTGAATACGTTGGTCGTCGGTAAGGATATCAAATCCGCACTTTAAGAAAATATGCTCTTCGTAATCCTTGTCTAACTTTCCGTCACCTCCCTTCCTTTCGTACTTTCTCGTTAGTGTATAAGTTTTGTTGTCATACTCCATGTCAAGACTTATCTGCATACCATTACCTTCGCTAACAGCTTTATCATTCACATGGCTGCAGATGTCAGAACTAATGGTGCCTTCACGTCCCATAATAGTTCCCCACATCACATAACGGAAGCAATTGAGCAAAGAGGTCTTGCCAAATCCGTTGTCTCCCCATACAATTGTTACACCATTCTTTTGGGAGAAAGTAAGCTTATGGCTTCCATAATACGGGCCATAGTTGGTTATTTCCAGTTGTTTGAATTTAAGCATCTTCGTCTATCTTGCTTAGGTGGTTGTTGACTATACTTTTAATCTCATTATAAGCTTCTGTATGTTCAGAGTCCTCATTGTGGTTCACCTGAACATCTACGATTTTCTCAACGATGCTGGCAGGAACAGCTGAGTATTTCTCGGCTCTTATTCGTTCCAGCACTTTCTTAATCTCGTCAATTTTGTTGTTATTATTCATCATATTCGCCTCCTTCTTCTACGAGTGAATTATAATTTATGTCGTTTTCTTGAGCAATCATTTTAAGAATGGCCGTTCCAGTCTTGTTTTCTGCCCAATCGCCAAACTGAATGGCTCTTGCTAGTTCGCCTTCAACTATCGTGTCATGGGCAATATTTGAATTGATATTCTCTGGCACAACTATAGTATCGTAAAGTGACGCATAGTTCTTACCGTAGTGCCGTCGCAGGATGCGCCCTCGTCTCTGAATAAACTCACGTGGATTTTTTGATGAGGCCAATATCAAAGCATGTGTCGTTGAGGGGATATCAATACCCTCATCCAAACACTTGATAGACACAACGATACCTCCGATCGAGTCGAAATATTCAAGGGCTTTGATCCTGTCGCCAGGCATATCGGAATAATAACGGATTACATTCGAAACACCAGCCGACTGAATGGCCAATGCCACTTGGTCAAGCTGTGTCTTGTCTTCACAATAGACAATCCATCTCTGGCCGTTTTCATAATGATTGGCTATGATGTCTTTGGCTATTTGTATTTTATTAGTTGCTTGCTTCATAATGCGTGCTCTTCTAAGAAGAAGCATCTTGAAGCGGGTGTTCGACATGGAGTTTTCGCGTTCATTTGCTGACATGCGGATGTATTGTATTTTTATTTGCTTCGTGATTTCATCCCATTCCTGCTGCTCGGTCTCTGTCAAGTTAACCTCACGGGGGTGATAGAAATATCGGGTCAAAACTCCATCATCAATGGCATTCTTCAAGGTATATGGGGGCTGGATGATTTCCCCGAAGAAAGTAATGATAGCCTGTGTTCCAATAGAATCCCCAAATCTTTTTGGTGTTGCTGAAAGGCCTAAACGGGCGCCGCATACGGCTGTAGTCATAAACTGTCTTCTGCTGGGGCTACCCATACGATGAACTTCATCAGCAACTACAAATAATTTGTCAGACCATGCAACTTTTGAAAGGAATTCTCCGTTACAAGCGGTATCCATGACAGCAATAGTCACTCTTTTTTGTGGCAATCCAGTTTTAGTCCAACTATTGAGATTTGTACCATGCTTCCAGTTGGAATAATTGCTGCCACAGAGGAGATATTGAATATCCATCCCCTTTAGTGTTGCTTTCAACTCGTCACGCCATTGTTCAAGTAACCCGATGGAGGGAACAAGCACTATTACAGGATTGCCCTCTTCAAGTTCTTTCCTAATTGCACACATGGCAGTAAAAGTTTTCCCACTTCCTGTGGCATGCTCAAAGATGCCTCTTTTCCCGTTAGAGACCCATTTTTCCAAAGCATCAAGCTGGTGCTTTCTAGGTTTGCGTCCACCTTTATCCTTGTCTGCTGACCATTGAGTGGACTTATCAATTGTCACTTCTATCTGGTCAATAAGTTCAAGCCAATGATGCGACTCTTGTTTGTAATGCTTTCTGATCTCCTCTTTTATTGATTCGGGAACACTATAGACCCTTATGCTCTCAATCTTGTTATGCCACAACAATTCAAAATCATTTTCAATGTCACACAAACGTGACCGGTCTTTTCCTTCCTCCCAACTCGTAAACGCATCGAGAGATTCAAAATTACCATCGTTGGAAAGACCTTTGAACGTCTCGTTTATAGTTCCCCTGAAAGCTATGGAGTTGCCTGCATTATCATGGAAAACGCCAACTTTGTCGTGAAATAATCGGTTAGAGTCGCTACCAACGGCAATTTTTATTTCAAGATTGCCATTGCAGATGAGGCTGGCTAAAACCTTTTCTGGGTTGGATAACGTTTCTTTCGCAAACATGGCCTTCGTCTCACTGAATAAGATGTTGGCCAAAGTTGGGTCCTCTTTGGCAATTGTCCCTCGTCGGATAGCATCATAATCTTCTGGTGACAAATAGGGTGAACAGATGATTCGCATCACTCCGTGATTATTACAGACAAACGACTTCAACCCCTTCCATGCCACGATGTATATAGTGCTCCCGAAATAGCCGGAGATACGATCGTAGCGTGAAGAGGCCTTCATGCAAGGAATGTAAAAATCTTCGGCAATGTCGTCGGAGATTTTCCTATATGAGGATTTTATAACCAATTCGTTTAGCTGCATAGGACCTTGAACCATTCTTTAAAGCCGTCAACAATATTTCTCCCTCTCGCACCAATAATGGTTTCACCATTTTCTTTTGTCATTCTTGACACACCATCACGAACAGCATTGAAGACGAGTTCCTGTTTGAATTGTACGTTAGTGTTGTATCCAAAATTAGTGTGAAAGCGGTTGTTGAAGAATACATAGACATCATAATCCTCTATATATGCTAATATGAGAGGTATTCCAGAACCGCTCTCAAAATTTCCTCGTGTCCGTCGTTGCTGTCCGGGGGAAGTGAGCGTTATCTTATATTCTCCATCACGCCTGCCTCCAGGAGGGTTTGTTCCGAGGAACAAGTAAACAGTTACCTCAATTTTATATGGTTTGATTAGTTGCAGCACAAGCGGTCTCTTGCTCATGTCTGAGCAAGTCCACAAAGCATCGCCTAAAGACCTTATCATCTTTTCGTACAGCTTTGTTTTTCGTGCAGCAACATTAACCATTTTCATCTTTTTCTTTGTAAGCTCTTTTTATATTCTCTCTTGCTTGTGCAACATATTCTGACATAATGTCGAAGCCGATGAATCTGCGTCCCAGTCGCATACATTCTACACCAGTCGTACCAGTACCCATCCAAGGATCAACAACCAAATCTCCTTCCTGAGTGGTAGCCTTAATATACTTATTAGGGAGGTAGTTCGGTTGGACGGCTTGATGTTTGCCTATTTTCGCCGAAACCGCTCCTTTTATTACATTCAGCGGCAATGCTCCCATCGGATTTGGGTCTATTTTCTTGCTCTTCTTGACATAACCAACACCGTTTTGTCTTGGATGATACTCGTTATTGGCATAATGTTTTAATGATGTTTGCTCATACTCCCTTCTGATGTCATCAATGTTTATAGTCCAGTTTGGGCTAACGGCGAACCAAAGGTTCTGCTCATATGCATCCTGGCAAGCAACTCGAAGTCCTGTCGGAACAGGATTGTCCTTTATCCAGATTTCGATGTCAACACAGTACAGATGCCACTTCTCTTCGAGCATTACCGCTAATTTCTCTATTACAAGCGACCTGCGAGAGTTCGTCCCGTCTGACGGCTTCTCCCTGTTTGCTTTAACGTTAATAACCAAAAAACCATCATCGCGAAGCTTCTTCCTGGCAGCGTTAATGAATGGTGATATTTTCTCGATGTATTCTGAAGAGTTCCACGTCCCATAGTTGCGAGTTGCATTGGGGTACGGGGGTGAGCCGTAGATAAGCTTCACTGACTTGTCAGGGAGACTCATCAGACCTTTGGCACCATCCATGTGTCGTAAGCTATATGGAAGATTCTTTCTCATATTATTCTCTGTCTTTCCTCTCTGCCTCGATTCTTAAACGAGATAATTGGCAATAGTCTTTATTTGCATCAATCCCTATCCAGTGTCTCCCTAACCCATCGGCGGCCACACAAGTAGTACCCGATCCTGAAAAAGGGTCTAATACGACATCACCTTCGTTAGAACCAGCTTTGATAAAGAATTCGGCCAATTTTATGGGGAAACGTGCTGGATGAGTTATCCCCAATTCCCTGCACTGCTTGAAGAATGTATCATTGCTGTTTGTATTTGCTAATTCTATAACACTTCCAGGATCAGAACCACCATTATCATTCCAAACCTTTTCACAATTGAAATTGTGTGTACTTGGTCTTGTGTTTGTTCTGCGGTTTCCCTTTCCTTTTCCTTCAAGATATTTCAGCATGTCATGCCCGTAAGGTCTCCTTATTGGGTCAAGGTTGAAAGTCCACTCTTCTCCCACACTAAACCAAAAGCAATATTCGTGAGACTTCTTTGTACGCCCATATTTGCCTGTTGAATAAATATTAGGAGCTGTTGCCGGGTTATACCAAATATAATCACGAACAAACCTGAATCCCAATTCCTCACACAAATAGATGACGAGTTTGAACACATATAAAGATTGTTCACCATCAACAACCTTGTCATTAATGTTGAGAACGAAGCTACCCGTGTCTTTAAGAACCCTTCTTATCTGCTTGGCCATAGGTTTGAACCAATCTACATAGTTGCTAGGCGTGGAAATATTAACTTCTTCGCCATATGACCTTTGATTAGCGTAGGGAGGAGAAGTCACGATAAGATCTATGCTCTTGTCGGGAAATCCCCTCATTACCTCTTCACAATTGCCATAGTAAATCTTATCATATTGTATGTCATCTGTTGTATTTATGTCTGCCATTAATTCTTTGTTTATTTTTTTTACTTGACCTGTTGTAACCGAGTCGATTTTATTTGATATAGAATTCAAGCACCCTTTGGGGGCAAGAATATGATCATCTGTCAAACTTCACTTCCAGCAAATCCTTTATGTCAACCTGAAGCAAACGGGCAATCTCCACAAATTGCGCCATAGATGGTTGTATCTTGTTCGTCTTCCATCGAGAGACAGTCATGTCGGTCACTCCCATCTGCTCAGCAAGCCATCGATTAGTGATTTGCTTGTCAGCCAACACCACTCTGATTCTGTTTTGACAATCTTTCTTCATCATCTATATTGTTATTAACTGCTTTTCATGCGCAAAGATAAACATAATTTGTTAAACATCCCAACATTATGTAGAAATCATTCTACTTTTTAGCACTTTTTACGTAAATGCAGTGACTTTCGTCCGAAAGGGAGTGCCGTTTCGATACCATATTCGTTTACAAATGTGGCGTGAACTCGGTCAAGCACAAAGGTTCTCAATTATCTCTTTATACACTTATGGTAGATGAGTGGCAAATGCTGGGCTATAATTCATGATTTTTTAGACTTTTAGCTCAGATTTTATCAATATAAGTAATACCAGTAATATGAGTAATACACTCTTAAAAAGATAAATGCCCCAAAAGATGTCGTAAAAGATGTCGTAAAAGGTGTCGTAAAAGAAATGTCAGAACGTCAGAGGATTATATTGGATTTTTATTGCTGAGAATTCGCACTTTTTGCAAATGCAATGTCGGAAAAGATGTCGGAAAAGGTTAAAATGACAGATAGAACAATAGAAGGTGATTTGGCTTAAATAAAGAAGATGAGTATTCTTTCTCGTGAAGGTGGTCGAAAAAGAAGGTATATGGGTTATAAAGGATTAGGTGCATGGCAAAATTGAGCTGTAACTCAATTCTTTTGACTTATAGCTTAATCTTACATATGTGATAGCAAGCCAAAATTCGTGTTGGCTTATTAAAAAAATGCCATAATTGGCAGATTTTTAATGTAAACCTTGTGCAATAGGATTTAAATCATTACCTTTGCACCGAAAAAAGTTGCCAAGATTGGCAAAAATTTAACATAGGTATGGAGATTAACAGAGATCGATATCTAAAACAATTAATTGAAAGCCGTCAAAATGGCTTTATCAAAGTGGTAACAGGAATTCGTAGATGTGGCAAGTCGTATCTGCTGAACGTCTTGTTCTATCACTACTTATTAGATAATGGGGTGGCTGATGACCACATCATCCGCATTGACCTTGAAGACCGCATGAACAAAGAACTGAGAAATCCAGACACGATGCTCCATTATGTTCATGACAAAATCAAGGACAAGGAGCTATACTACATCATTATAGACGAAGTTCAGTTGATGGATGAATTTGTTGATGTACTGAATAGTTTCCGGCATATTGATAATGCCGACACTTACGTAACAGGCAGCAACTCTCACTTCCTGTCATCAGATATTCCAACGGAGTTTCGTGGTCGAGGAGAGACCATCCATATAAATCCACTCTCATTCGCAGAGTTTTATTCTGCCAAAGGCGGTGACAAATTAGATGCATGGCGTGAATATTACACCTATGGTGGTCTGCCGCTCATCCAATCTTTTGAGACCGAAGAAAAAAAGATAAACTATCTGAAGGACTTGTTTGAAACTGTATATCTCGCAGACATTATTGAGAGGCATAAAATCAAGAATGACAATGAACTGCGTGAGTTGGTGCTTATTTTGGCATCATCTATAGGTGCTCCATGCAATCCTACAAAATTATCGAATACTTTCAAGAGCGTTAAGAATGTGAGTATTGGCAGTCAGACCATTTCTAATTACCTCACCTTCCTGTCCGAATCGTTCCTGCTGAACAGAGCTATACGTTACGATATAAAAGGTAAGAAATACATCAACACGCTATCCAAATACTATTTCTCTGATATAGGTCTGAGAAATGCCATCTTAGATATGCGCCAACAAGAGGAAACGCACATCATGGAGAACATCATTTACAACGAACTGATCACACGCGGCTATAGCGTAGACGTTGGAATGGTGGAGATTAAGAAGCAGGACAAGAATGGCAAGTGGGTTCGTATCCAACTTGAAGTGGACTTTATTGCCAGCCTCGGAAGTAAGAAATATTATGTGCAGTCAGCCTTGTCCATCCCAGACAGGGAGAAAGAGATACAGGAATCTCGCCCATTTACAAACATCAATGATTCTTTCAAGAAGGTGATCATTGTGAAAGACCACATTATGCCTCGTCGAAACGAGGAGGGAATACTCACAATCGGTCTTTTCGACTTCTTACTCAAAGAGAACAGTCTGGATTTATAATAGTTATTGAGGGACAACATCCAAGATGCTTATGGTGTTCCAAATTTGTACCAAGACTTACTGATTATCAGTACATGTTAGCTTCGAGGAGGTCAAATGAGACGCATAAGTAAAGACATAACAAAACACTATCAAATGGCGTGTAGCTCAAAGAGTTACACGCCATTTGCTTTTTATGGGCTCATGTTTTCTATGTGCTTATTCCCCCTTTTTTTACGGCTTTTTTGTTACATGTGTGTAGCACGACAAAAATGTCGACAAAGTTCGACTAATTACGACTTATCCCCATACTTATTCCTACTTAAAAGTAGATGAGGTACAGGATGGTTTACTGACAAAATGCAAGTATAACATTTAGGATGCATACTCATATTAACTAAAAAAGTAACAAAAAGATGCCAAAGTTAGGATTAGAAATCAAAAGGAAGTGTAAATCTCCATTAGGGAAGCTGTAGCCATCTATGGTGTTGAACGTGATACGCTGTATCTGATGGTTCGCCGGGGTAAGATACCAAGTATCAACATTGGGGCCAGACTCACAAGGATAAACCGTAAGGATCTGGAGAAAATGGATAAACTCTGGTCATGCTATCTTCATGCCTGCCTAATATATATATAAGGTGATGCCTTGACAAACAAGTCGCTGAGAGATAGGTTCAATGTGGGTGAAACATCCGCTGGAAGTATATCACGATTGATAAAGGAGGCAGTATCTCAGGGAAGGATTACAGCATTGGATTCAGAAACGGCAAAGCGTTACATGAGGTATATACCGATATGGGCCTAGTTTAATTTGCTGGTAATTTGCTGGTAACTTGCTGAGACGAACAAAATAATAGAACCACGTCTTGCTAACATGCTGATAATCAGCAATAATTATAAATAAGTTTAACTTGCCGGTAACTTGCTGGTAACTTGCTGAAGGACTAAACATTTATTTCGTTCTGCTCTCAGCCACCTCTATCCTCGGCCTACGCTACTCCTTTGCTATGGTTCTGTATCTCTGCCGGGGATGATTGTTATAAGTTAAAACGTAGCTTCTAAGACAGTTACTTCTTTTCTATCCTCAACAATTCGTTTATATCGACATCGAGGAGTTCTGCAATCTTGACGAATGTCTCCATAGGTGGCTGGCTGGCATTGGTACACCATTTACTCACGGTAGTCGGTGCACACTCCAACTGCTCGGATAGCCACTTGTTTGTTCTCTTCTTATCCGCGAGAACTACTTTGATTCTATTTTCCATTCTTATTATGCTGAGGTTATTTTAACGAGATCTGATTGTACATTATCAATTTCGGCATATCCTTCTGTACCAGAAAATGGTAGGCAGCAGGTGATGCTTTTTGGAGTTGATGATTCCAAAAAAGTTCATCTTCAGCATCCTCCAGATGCACAACTGCCTTTACACTCCTGTCACGCAATGGAAGATTTTGATAGTATCGTGCTTGTTCTTCGATTCTATTCATATCCATTACTTAACTGGGGTTGTAACATCTTCCATATATATAATCTTGTCACCCCATCCTGCACCAAATATACTTGGGGAATGTGTGGTGATAAAGAACTGGGCATTGGGATTGAGTTTGGTAAGCGTATCAATCAGTTTATACTGCCAACTGATGTCGAGGGAGTTCTCGGGCTCATCAAGTAATACATAAGACTCCTTTCCTTCCAGAAGAAACACACGAAGCATAATCAGCAGAATCTGTTTTTCGCCAGAAGACAGGGCGTCTAAAGGTAGTATCTGACCCTTGGAAACAATATTGAATTTGTTCCCTTCAATTTCAATATGTTTTTCTGTCTCTTGAAACAGCCCATTGATGACAGAGCGGAAATCCTCAATTCGTGCTTTCATCTCAGCCTGTTTCTCAGCGGAAGCATCTATCATTGACATACGATAGTACATCATAGATGGCCCTGTTTTCATATCGAACATATAGAACTCTAAATCCTGCGTCAGCGCATTGGATGTTTTGCGCTTGTCACGCATGGCTATATTATCGATAGACGGCACATATATAACTTGATTTTTATCTTCAAGATTTCCCAGTGCAAGCTTATAAATCTCATTCAGCAAGGTGGTTTTGCCACTGCCATTGATACCAACGATGATATTTACGTCTTTGTTGGCGATAATACTCACATCGTACTTGTCCCAGAGACGGGTCTTAATTTCCTTAATCTTTGAGTATGACATAATGCCGATTCTTTAATATACTTTCTATTTTGACGAGGTTGTACCTTATTATAATTATATACGCGTACAAAATTAGCCAAATTCCTACAAAATAACGAAGAAAAATCATCTTTTTTGCAAAATTCAATCACTTTTATGCCTTTTTCTTCACTTTTGCATCCATAAATGAGCAATTATACGTAACTATTGAAGTCCTTTTGACTATCAATGGGGTTCCTTATATAGTTCTTGTCTCTGTTTGCGAATTGCGCTATTTCGTCTACTGTCCGCCAAACTTGCAGCCTTTTCATCCAAGGTTGCAACCTTTGAACTGGAGGTTGCATCTTTTGCATCAATACTTGCATCCTTTTCTTCGTCTTGTGACAAGACTTGTGACAAAGCTGGGGATAAACTGGGGACAAACTGGGGACAAGCTAGGGACAAGCTGGGGACATCACCGCCATTTTTACCGCCAACATTACCGCCAATTTTACCGCCATTATCTGTTGCATAGCTTGGGGCAACATACCCCTCAACCTTGAATGCCGTGATAAGATTAACGTTGAACTCTGCGGGTAGGTTGCCATTCTTCTTCAAGACAGTCTGGACATGTCCTACACCCCGATTGAACATATTGACATAGCCCAACGTTTGAAGGCTCCAAAGAACCCACTCTATGAAGAAAAGCCTTTCTGTCGCATTACGCTCAGAATAGGTTCAATTATCAATTGTAACCGAATTGTAACCGACTTTTTCTACTGGTTTTGCTCATTTTTCTGTAACTTTGCACCTGAAATTGAAAGCAAACATAGATATGACAATTGAATTATTCCTAAGACTGCTCGGCTCGCTGGCATTGCTCATCTACGGCATGAAGACGATGAGCGATGCCCTGCAGAAGATGGCAGGACCAAGTCTGCGACACATATTGGCACGGATGACCGGCAACAGGCTGAGCGGCATGCTGACAGGCACGATGGTGACCTGTGCCGTACAGTCATCGTCGGCAACAACGGTCATGACCGTCTCGTTCGTCTCTGCTGGACTGCTCACGCTGGCACAAGCCATCTCGGTCATCATGGGGGCGAACATCGGCACAACACTTACTGCTTGGATCATGTCGCTGGGCTATAACCTCGACTTGACCGTTGTGGTGTTTCCTGCCTTCCTCATCGGCATGGTGCTCATCTACAAGAAACGTCATCGGGTAGCTGGAGATTTCCTGTTTGGAATGGCATTCCTGTTCTGGTCGCTGGTCATGCTGAGCAGCGTGGGGCGCGATATGGACCTGGCTCATAATGCCGATGTGGTCAGTTTCTTTGCCTCGTTCGACACGGGCAGCTATCTCACCATTCTGGCCTTCCTGGCAGCCGGAACTGTCATTACCTGTGTGGTGCAGTCGTCGGCTGCAGTGATGGCCATCACCATTTTGCTCTGCTCCACTGGGGTGCTACCTATCTATATGGGTATTGCATTGGTGATGGGCGAGAATATCGGCACGACGGCAACGGCCAACCTGGCGGCTCTTGGTGCTGGCACTGAGGCGCGACGTGCCGCACTGGCTCACCTGCTGTTCAACGTGTTTGGCGTCATCTGGGTGCTCGTGGTGTTCTATCCCTTTGTCAATATGGTGTGCAGCCTCATTGGCTATGACCCTACTATGTCGGGGCAGGCAGAGCGGATCCCCGTTGTACTTGCCATGTTCCACACCTGTTTCAATGTGCTGAACACTGCCTTGCTCATAGGGCTGATTCCACAGATGGAACGGATAGTTTGCCGGATTCTGCCTGAAAGCACTGAGGAGGCCATGCATCCCAATACGCTGCACTTCATCAGCAGCGGTGTGATACAGACTCCGGAAATAGCTGTGCTGCAGGCGCAGAAGGAAGTGGTGCACTTTGCTGAACGTATGCACCGTATGTTTGGAATGGTGTGCGTGCTGATCGATGAGAGGGACAAGAAAGAGTTTGAAAGCCAGTTTGCCCGCATTGAACGCTATGAGACCATTGCCGACAACATGGAGATTGAGATAGCGAACTATCTGGAACAGGTAGGCAACGAACACCTGTCGGACGACACGAAGGAGAAGACACGTGTGATGCTCCGACAGATTGGCGAGCTGGAGTCCATCGGTGATGCCTGCTACAAGATGGCACGTACTGTCAACCATCTGCGTGAGAACAAAGAGGAGTTCTCTGCCGAGCAATACGCCAGTCTGCATGACATGCTTCGATTGGTGAACGAGGCTGTGGTTCAGATGATTGTCGTGGTGAGCGGCCGTCGCAAAGACCTCTCGCTGGCTGACTCCCTCTCCATTGAAAAAGACATCAATGAACTGCGCAACCAGCTCAGGGGAGAGACCGTTACGGGTGTCAACTCTCATCAGTATTCCCATGTGCTCGGCACGCTCTATAACGACATAGTGGCTGACTGCGAGAAAATAGGCGACTATGTCATGAACATTGTTGAAGCCCGTCTGGGTAAGCATCTGCTCAGCTACAATGGTCTGTGCCTGAACCTCGACAAGAAGGTGGCAACTGTTGACGGTAATCCCGCAAACCTAACCCCTACAGAGTTTGAACTGCTTCACCAACTTCTGGCCAACCGCGGGAAGGTGCTGTCACGCCAGCATCTGATGGATAGCGTATGGTCTGATGTCATCGTGACAGACCGGACCGTGAATGTCAACATCACCCGCCTGAGAAAGAAGCTGGGTCCCTACGCTCAGAACATTGTCAGCCGCACAGGCTTCGGATATGTGTTTGAAGAATAATACCAATAATACTCTGCGTGTCTTACATTATTTTTGAATCATTTTATTTGATGATTTTGAGGCCGTCAGACCAACCCCTTCAGAGGCTGCTGTCGCTTCGTTTGAATTCTCACCCCGTCATTCATCATTGAAATTCTTGTCCTTTTCGAAGGTGATGCCATTGTAGAGGGCCTGGGTGCCTTCGTAGCTCTCGGGCTGCTAGTTCTTGGCCTCTGTGGTGTCACTAAGCAACACTTTCCCTCAAGTGCATTCTTCCTGTTTTGCAGCCCCATGTGCTCTTTGCTGTGGTTCAGAATCAGGTGAAAATCAAGATTTATCTTAAAAAAGAATAAAAATATACGCAGTTGTATTATACGCATGCGTATAATTGCTTATCCAATGAACTCTATTGAGGTGGACTTGAGGATAAACCCTGTGAAAGAGAATCCGGAAACGATTCTTCAGCTCCCTGAGAAGATTGCAATAGAGAAAGGAATCCGTGTCATAGTATGTATTGACGAGTTTCAGCAATTGGCCATTATTCCTCATTGGGAAAGACTGGAGTCAATGTTGCGTTCAGAATGGCAGTTGCAGCACCATACGACCTATTGTCTGTATGGGAGTAAGATGCACATGATGAAGAAAATCTTCAACAATTCCAGGAGTCCCTTTTATAAGTTCGGTCAGATGATGCAATTGAAGCGAATATCCAAAGAATACTGGTTGCCCTACATAATCAACAACTTCGAAGCTACAGGTAAACATATCACCGAAGAGCAGGCAGAGAAGTTGTGCGAAAAGGTGAAATATAATTCATGGTATGTCCAGCAATATTGTTTCTTTGTTTGGTCGCATACAGAAAGTATCGTTTCTGATGAGGATCTTGATCGGCAGCTGGATATGGTGATCGATACCAATGCGGAAACATTCCAAAATGAACTCGATGAAATGGTTCCCTCACAGATTGCCTTGCTGAAGGCAATTGCGTCAGGGGAAACGCATTTTAATGCGAAAGATGTAGTGGAAAAATATCGTCTTGGCCAATCTCAGACCATCACGAGGAACAAAAAGACTCTTGTCGAAAAGGATTTGGTTGAGAAAACCAGAGATGCATTCTCTTTCGTGGATCCGTTGTTTGAGCTTTGGTTAAAACGCGAATATGGGATAGTTTACTGCGAGAAATGACAAGCCTCGTCCCACCACGTTATTCATCATTGAAGTTCTTGTCCTTTTCGAAGGTGATGCCATCGTAGAGGGCCTGGGTGCCTTCGTAGCTCTCGGGCAGGAAGTGGAGGCGGACACCACGGATGTGCTTCCTGGAACGGAAGGACTTGGGGTCGTCGACCTTGTCGCTCTCGATTTCGAGTTTCATCAGGCCAAACCCCTTCAGTCGCACCTTGTCACCACGACGAAGATGACGCCATACGGTGTTAGACACGCTCATCATCAAGCCTTCGAGTACGCCTCCGCTGAGGCTCGTCCCTCTGGCTGCCTCTTCAAAGAGGCTGCGGCTGTCTATTGTCTGGTTATGAACGGCTACCGCCTTGTACTTACCATAGTTCTTCAGGGTGGGCTTGGTCTCTTTCTTGATTCTGTATTTCATACGTTTGCTGATTTGGGAACAAAGGTACGATTTTGTGAGCAAACATCCAAACAAATCAAGGAATTATTCATAGGCAATCGTAAAATCAGCCATGATGAACCGTAATGGCCAATGAGTTGAATTGGCGAAATAATTGGGAGTAATCATCAAGCCAATTCGTCACTTTTCAATCAAGAATTTGAGAATTTGTTACTCTGTTTGTTTGAATCGTTCAAAATAATGACAGAGAAAAATCATAAAGTCACCTACATATCTACATAGTTTGATAATAACGTCCTGATATTTAGCTATTTGGCAATCAGTTCCACCTACATAATAACTACATATTAACTACATAAAACTACATTGACGTCTACATAAAACTATACAGAATTAATGATTGAGGTTTCGAAAATTCCCAGCAAAGAGCCTGAACACTCTGGGAACGCCAGTCTGAGTCTGAAAGACCATGAAGTGAATACTCTCTTTGGCACCGATGTTTCTCTTGCTTGGATGTTGCGGCTCTCTTGCTTGGATTGTCACGTACGACTGCTTGCAGAGAAACGCTCCTTTTGGAAGCAGGACTTCCATTCATGAGATTCTTGACAGAACAGCAGCTTCTTATGGTTTTAATGGGCTCTGGCACGATGAAAGATACTACTTCGTAACAATTGAAGAGGTGAGTGGTTAATGAATTCTCTAGAGATTTTTCCGATGCAACAGGTAGTTGCGCTTGTTTAATCGGCATTAAAGCACAAAATTCTCTAGAGAAAATTGTGCTTGCATTAAGGGTAAGCCGATTTAAATGCCAGTTGCGATTGGAGCGGAATGGGGTTAAACCATTTGCTTACTGCCTGCTTGATGTATGTAGTTCCTATGTAGGTAATATGTATATAATATGTAGGTCGGCAATCATAATAACCTATTGAAATAGAGCGAGGTACATCATATTTATGTAGTTATGTAGGTAAAATTAGAAAAAATAGTGATAGAAAAACTATTGTATTTGATGATTTTTTTGTAATTTTGCCGGGAAAATAAGATAGATAAGAATTGTTTGAGCTAAAAAATCAATAACGAGCAAATCATGAACGTAACATTACTGAAAAAAGATGGCAGGAAAGAAGTCATCAACCGCGTGAAGCTTGCTGACTTGGCGAATGCCATCAAAAAAGGACTGATCAAGACAACGGTCCAGAACACCAGATTGGTGTATCATCTGATGAAGATTCATCGACTGGAGAACGGAGAAGTGACCACTGACTGGGAGGGTGGCATCAAGCTGCCGCGTATCTGCTTTGCCGCTGACTACATAAAACGGAAGGGCGAATGGAAGATGATGGCCTACAATGGTCTCATAGTGCTGGAGGTGAATAACTTGCAGACCTATGAGGAGGCTGTTGAAATAAGGGAACTAGCCAAGAAACTGCCTGAGACGATGCTTTGTTTCCTGGGCGGATCGGGCAGGAGCGTGAAGATTGTGTGCCGTGGTGAACTGTTTGGTGGAGGCCTGCCAGAGAAAGAGGCTGACATCCAGCAGTTCCACCTCAATCTGTATAACACGGCACGAAGGGCATACCAAAATCAGTTTGGCTTCGACATCGAGTTCCTGGAACCTCGTCTCGACAGGACGGTGTATATGAGCGCCGATCCCGAGATGGAATTTAATGCAGAGGCTCGTCCTTTCTATGCCGACACAGAAAGCCACGAGCAGCCTCAGCCCGTAGCAATCAGCCGCGAGGAAGACCATCTGATGCCTGGACGCACCGTCACCCGCACGTATCATCTGAACTGGACGTTCGTTGTGGAGACGGTGATGGGACATTACTTTGACCTGCCCGATGAGGACCAGGAAGCGACGCTGCTGATGCAGATTGCCTCGATGTGCCTGGACGAGGGCATTCCCAAGGCTCATGCTCAGGGATTGACCATGCTCCATCCAGTGTTTAAAAACGACAAGTTGCTGGTGGAGAAGATTTTCCAGACGGTCTACAGCGTGGCAGAGCAGGAGGAGTACAGAAAGAAACACAAGATTCATCCGCTGAAGAGTGTGCCGGAGGAAACAATCCAGATGATGAAGACGGAGATTTTCCTGAACTCGAACTATGACATGCGCAAGAATCTTCTGACGGGTGTGGCCGAATACCGCGAGAAGTTCAGCGACGACCAGCGTTTCCAACCGCTGACAGACGAGGTGCGCAACGACATGACGATGAGGGCCACGGAGTTAGGGCTGAAATCGTGGGACAGGGATGTGAACCGCTTCATCGACTCCACACGCATCGAGCAATACGACCCCGTGAACACCTGGCTTGACAAGCTGCCGAAGTGGGACGGGCATGACTACATCAAGGAACTGGCCAAGAGGGTGCCAACAGACCAGCCCCATTGGGAGAAGTATCTCAGGATGTGGCTTGTGGGAATGGTAGCACAATGGCGTGAGAGTGACAAACAGCTGACAGGCAACGCATTGACACCGCTGCTGATAGGCAGGCAGGGCTGCGGAAAGACACGGTTCTGCAAAATCCTGCTGCCTCAGGAACTGCGTGACTATTACAACGACAAGCTGAACTTCAAGAACGAGTTTGACCTGAACATCGCCCTGACGAGCTTTGCGCTGATCAACATCGACGAGTTTGACAAGACCACCAACTCGCAGCAGATAGTGCTGAAATACCTCTTGTCGTCGAGCGACGTGAAATTCCGTCCGCCTTATGGCAAGACCATCAAGTTCTATCGCCGCTACACCTCCTTCATTGGCACCACCAACCAGCTGAAACCGCTGGTCGATCCTACGGGCTCACGCCGTTTTGTGTGTGTAGGCGTAACGGGTAACATCAATTTTGAGGACACCCTCAACCATGAGCAGCTTTACGCCCAGGCGCTCCACCTGTTCAACCAGAAGGAACGCTTCTGGCTGGAAGACGATGAGATACAGACGCTGATAGCCGAGAACGAGCCTTTCCAGAAGCTGAACGATCTGGTGGAGATGATCGGCGAGACCTTCCGTCGCCCCAAGGACACAGAGCAGGGCAAGTGGTGGAGCCTGGGTGACATCAGCACCCTGCTATCACAGCGCTATGCGAACTTCGACCCTGAGACCCCCTTCCGTAAAATCGGCAATGCCCTGAACGACGTCCAGTTCAACTTCAAGAGCAAGCGCACCATGAAGCACATGGAATATTGGCTGATAGAAAAATAGACCTAGGGACGGGTTATGACATATATCAGAAAGAAGGAAGGATTATGACGCGGCAAGACAAGGAAGAACTGATTGAACAGTTGAATCAGTATAAAGATTTAGGCATTTCGGAACAGATAGACTTCCCAAAATACTATCTCTACTCCATTATTGCTCATTCTACAGCCATCGAAGGCAGCACCGTGACTGAGGTGGAGGCACAACTGCTCTTCGACGAGGGTATCACCAGTAGTAAACGTACGATACAGGAGCAGATGATGAACCTCGATCTTAAAACTGCATACGAATATGGGATGAAATGGATTCAACGACACGAGCCTGTCACTGTAGATTGGCTTATCTCGTTGGCTGCAAAAGTAATGAAACATACTGGCAGCGAATATAATACCATGACCGGTAGTTTCTCTGCTGCACGAGGTGAGTTGCGCAAATTGAATGTAAGTGCTGGACCTGGAGGCCCTTCGTATATATCGTACCAGAAAGTGCCTTCACGTCTTGCCGCTTTTTGCGAAGAACTGAACAAACGTCGCATATCGGTCGACAAGACAGACCCCTATGCACTCTACGAGCTCAGTTTTTGGGCTCACTACGAATTGGTGACCATTCATCCATGGGCAGATGGCAATGGACGTACCAGTCGCTTGTTGATGAACTTGCTGCAAATGGAATATGATCTATTGCCCGTGAGAGTGCTCAAAGGGGACAAGATGGATTATATTCAGGCACTTGTTGATTCAAGAAATAATGAAGATATCAGCATCTTTGTTGAAAGCATGACGCGGTTGCATATTGAGCACTTGCGTAATGATATTGACAAATTCCTTAAGACGACAGAAGAGAGAGATCGTGAAGGGAGAAAAGAAACTGCCCAGGAAAATGTCGCAGATAATGTCGCAGAAAAACTAACTGATAGACAGCGAATTATCGTGACGCTGATAGAAAAAGGTGTCGCAGATGATGCAGCACAAAATGTCGCAGTAAACACAAAATATCTTTCGGAAAAACTGAATGTAAACAGAAAAACCATTCAGCGAGATATAGCACAACTGTTAGAGAGGAATCTCATACTATGGGTTGGATCTGACAAAACCGGCCATTGGGAGATCGTAAACCAAGAATAGTCTATGGCAACATTTAGGTCGATAAAAGAACTGACACCCCAGAACACGTTCTTTTTCAGGACGGAGTTCAATACCGATGCCGACTACACGGAATTTGCTGCCGAACTGAACACCAAGCATTCTGTCGCACTCATAGAAAAATTGATTCGCCTTGCCAATGGCGATGCTCTGCCTGCCAGCAGTCTGAAGGGCAAATGGTTTGAGCAGATGCAGGAAGACGGCATCCTTCTGGCTACAGCCCACGGTAGCCGCAAGAGCCTGAGAGCATCAGATGGAGCGCTTCTTCGTGAGTATGTTGCCAGTCAGTTCGACATCCGCAATCTGGAACAAGCACGGAGTGCCTTTGCTGACGAAGATGTCAGCAGAGCCTCTTTGGTCGCTGCCACAGGCAACAGTAAGTTCCTTTCTCGTAGAACTTTCCAGGGGTTTCTTGTGAATAGCTACCAGCCTGTTGCAGCTGTACTCAATGGTCAAGAGATAACGATTTTCCCCTCAGAAGGCAGTTTCATGTTTATTGCCGACTATCAGCATTTCACCATTCCTCGAGATGTTGTCGTAGTTGGTGTGGAGAACGCAGAGAACTTCCGTTATGCTGCGTTGCAGGAATATCTTTTTGCAAGGTTTGGACGCGTACTTTTCGTGTCCCGTTATCCTCAAGACCAAAACAAAGATTTCATCAAATGGCTACAGTCCATACCCAATCAATACGTCCATTTCGGAGACTTGGACTTGGCAGGCGTCGCCATTTATGAGCGTGAATATTACTGCCACTTGGGAACCAGATCCTCGTTTTTCGTGCCAGATGATTTTGAGCAAAGGATTTCAAACGGGAGCACTGACCGCTATAATGCACAGTTGCCCCAATACGGCAAGATGAAGGTTGAAGACAAAAGAGTACAACCTCTACTAGACTGCATCCACCTGCACCACAAAGGATATGACCAGGAAGGGTATATCATGAAAAGGATAGAAGTAGTAGCAGCCGTTATCCGCAAAAGCGATAAGATATTTGCAACCCAGCGAGGATACGGTGAATGGAAAGATTGGTGGGAATTCCCCGGCGGGAAAATGGAGGCAGGTGAAACACCGGAGGAAGCGCTGAAACGGGAGATACGTGAGGAACTGTCGACAGAAATCAGTGTGGATGAGTACCTTTGTACGGTGGAATACGACTACCCCAAGTTCCATCTGACCATGCATTGTTATATCTGTTCGCTACTGACAGAGTCGCTGCATCTGAACGAGCACGAAGCCGCGAAATGGCTGACGGAGGATGAACTTGATAACGTTAGATGGTTGCCTGCCGATTTGAATGTGATCCATGAGTTGAAATGCTTGAAAGGGAAATGCCAATGATGACTGCTTATCCCCAGGGCTGCCAGCCGGTGATGAAATGGACGCCTTTGTGAGTATATTTCATAAGTTAACGAAGACTGCCATGTATTCTTGACAGAGCTTCCAAATAATAATAGTCAGCGTAGATGATGCTGGCATCGATTTCTGTGCCGGCAGGATGATGTCCAGTGGAGTGAAGAAGGAAAGAGACGTTCTTGTCACGGCTTTGATAGCGGTTGCTGCTGAGTTGGCTGATCGTCTTGATGGCAAAGTCGCGGTAGGTGGTAGCCCGGTCGGCTGAAATGTAATCAGACAGTTCGAGCAAGGCGGACGCTATGATGCAAGCTGCTGAAACATCCTTTATGCTGTCGGTCGCGTCCATATCCCAGCGAGGTATGCAGTCATCACTTTTCTCTTTCAAGCGTTTCAAATAGATGTCAGTAACTTTCCGGGCATGATTGAGGAAACGTTTGTCTTTTGTGAAGCGATAGACCATAGTGTAGCCATAGATGGCCCATGCCTGTCCGCGGCTCCACATGGAATTGTCCGAATAACCTTGATGGGTCTGGCCGCGTAGGAATTTGCCCGTCTGCTGGTCATATACCGCCACATGATAGCAGGATCCGTCAGGACGGAAATGGTGCTTCATAGTAGTTTCGGCATGGCGGATGGCTATATCCTTCAGATGTGGAGAACCACCGTGTTCAGCTGCCCAAAAGAGCAACTCGAGGTTCATCATGTTGTCTATGATGGTGTTATGACCACCATAATCCTTTATATGGCGGGGCCAACTGAGGAAAGTCCCCACGGCAGGGTTGAAGAGTGTGGCAAGGGAGTCGGCGGCAAGGAGAGCAGCATCACGGTAGCGTTTATCCTTACTTACTTCATAGCCTTTGAGCAGGGCATTGATGGTGATAAAGCCGAGGTCATGGTCATAGACGGGCTGAGCGACTACGGGCAGCAGGGCATCGGTGTAACTTTTTGCTGCTTTTTCTATGGCCTCACTCTTATTATAAGCAAAGTCCATCCACAAGATGCCTGGCCAGAAACCCGAGCACCATTCTTGTGGTGAGGCCTTGCGCAGGTTCCATGTCTGTTCGTCATTCAGGATGTTTCTCGGTATCATTGTGAAGTCGTAGGGTCGAAGGCGTTCCAAGGCACGATCTACCTGTGATGAACAATAGGCCAGCGACTGGTTGACGAGCGTGCTTCGGCCGTCCTTGCTGAAGACAACGTTTTCCACATGGTTGCCCACGTACATAGGGATATAGTCGGCAGTGGCATACCATGCAGGCTTGCCTTCCATCTTGTCGTGTAGCAGCCGGCCGTTGATCTTGATGCTCTCGAAGGTGACACCTTTCACCTTGCGCTCATCGTTGTAGCCGTTGATGATGGAAAGATAAGGCCGCTCGCCCTTATAGCGGATATTCCTGAAAGTGACATTTTCTACGCCACGTCCAGGGGCTGTGCAGTATTTCTGATTGTAGCCCACCTTCACCTGCGCTATGCTTCCTTGTTCAATCTGCTCGATGCGGATGTTCTCGAAGGTGACGTTGCGTACGAGGTTGTTGTCTCCACAATTGATGGCCAGGCAGCCCTGATAATCCACCTGCGGCTCTGCCTGTCCGAGTATGTCGATGTTTTCGTAGTGCAGGTTCTCGATGGTGTCGCCACGCTCTGCATTGCCGTGGATTCCGATGAAAATGGGGTGTGCCACGTCGGCCCAGAGTGTGGAGTTGCGCATGGTCACGTTGCGGCAGTCGCCGAAGAAACCCTTGCGCGAGGCGTAGGCAGTGGTGCAGTCATCGGAGTTGCGGCAGAACACGCGGTCGTAGAGCACATTCTGAGAGGCGAAGACGTTCAAGCCATCGCCCCAACCGGGATGGGAGATGCTCTTCACATTGCGCAGGGTCACGCCGTCTGAACCGCCCACGGGACATGTGTTCACCGTCAGCCCGTCGATGAGCACATTCTTCGAGCGATGCACATGACAGCCTTCGTAGCCGCTCTTCGGCCGAGCTATGCCGCGCCCAAAGATATTGACATTGTGGGCATCCTCGATGGCGAAGGTACCTGTGAAGTAGGAGCCGGGTGCAAGATAGACAGTTGTGTTTGAAGCCACCTTGATGGTGTCTTGGCTGTAAAAGCCTGGAGCAAAGTACAAGAACTCGCACCCGTTGGCCTTTGCCTGCCGCTCGGCATCATCTTTGGCGACAACAGGCTTTGAGGTGAAGAGCAGCAGGTTGTTGGTGATGTTGCCGTCGAACTCCACGCTCACGTTCTCTGGCTGGAAGAGCATGAACTGAACGGTGCTGTCATTTTGCACGTTGGCTGTCACACCCCGAAAGTCTGGTCTTATGCTCGCAGCCTTGAACTTCTTGTGCTTGCTGACCACCCGCACATCAACATCGCCCGTAAAGTCAAACATGCTATAGCTGATTTCCGAGACCCTGTGTCTGTTGTTCCCCACAGATGCGTTTACTCTCGCCATATACGTATCCACCCTTGTCCATTCCTGACTACTTCGCGGACGAACGAACACATCGTAGTCGTGCTTCAGAGGTGCACCTTCAGGAGCGGGAAAAGTAAAGACTTGATGCAAGCCTCTCCCCCCGTTCTCCTCTATAGAGAGGGAGCCTTTCACAACAAACTGGTCAGCCTCCATGTTCTGAATGATCTCTCCTCGCCGCTTCGCCTTTTGTTGCAGGTCGAGGAGCTTCTTCGTATATGGCATCTTCTGGCCTTTCACCGTCGTATAGTGCTCGTAGGCCGCATCATAGATACAGCGGATGTGTCCGCGCTGCATAGCTCCTGGCTCCGTCCATTGGCAGTAGAGACCTGTGCAGTCCTGCCACGTCTCAAAAGGCACGTCGTAGCCCAAGTTGTAGCGAGCGGTATATTCAAGACCTTTCATCAGTCGATTGTCGAGTGCACCCCAAAGGTCTTTACCCTTTGTCCATGCCATTTCGCAGATGTCGCACAGTGCTCCTAGTCCTAATTGCACATGTGCCTGGTCACGTCCCGTCTCCTGACACTGGCCCGTCTCGCCCACATATCGTGGCAAGGCTCCGTTGTCACGGGCATTCAGGTAATAGTCAATGCTGGCTTGACAGAGCGCGCTGTCCTCCAAGAAGATGGCGCACGCCATCCTGCAACGGTTTACGATGGCTCCCCAGTTGCCGTTGGCAAACGGGCTGTCGGCCTCGAACTGCTCCAATACTGGCAGAACAGCCCGACGAATCATTGCTACCCATTCTGGAGTTTGATGTTCCTTTGCAAGTATCATTGCCCTCACCAGCCAGTAGGCTTGAATAGCGCACAGTGGCGCATCGTGTCCGTCAAACCGCTGGAGCGTCTTGGCGTAGGCATTGACGATTTCCACTGCCGACTGGCTGTCGCCCTTCTGTGCCAACTGCCACGCCGTCCACATGTCACGTTCGCTGCCTCCTTTTGTGTAGGCGTATTGTCCATCACGTGCCACTACCTCGTAGGGGCCAGCCATCTTATATGTCATCTGTGCTTGAACGGCGCACACGAAAACCGAAAAGAGTAAAGTTAGTAAATATTTCATTGGATATTGTTATTTTGATGATTCCGAACAGTCAACGTCCATCCAGTTTGCTTGGGTTTATGGTGAAAGGAAGAGAGACCTGTGGCGGGAGTGCTGTTGCAAAATTAGACATTTTAGCGCATACACACATGTCTCTTTCGTCCTAATCACGCTGTCGCTGGCGTACAAATGACTGAAAAAGCACGTTTCAGACATATAATTTGCACGTTCCAGGTAGTTTTCTTGATAAAAAACTGTACCTTTGCAGCAGACATCGGCAGACCGAAGGCAGAGACGTTTTATAACACCTTGCAGAGGTTAGCTATAGAAGAATCGTCAAAAGATGTAATGGATAGGAGAATAAAGGTACTGTTGGCAATAAGTATGGTGCTTTGCTGGGCGACAATGGACGCCCAGAAACGGCAATGGGGCGTTCTGGACGGATTGCCCACGGGCGAGGTGCGGCAGATCATCGCGCTACCCAACCACCAGATGCTGGTGAACTGCGAGGGAGTGTTCTGCATCAGCAATGGGGCGGGCTTTACCGTTGTACCCTGCGACCGACGGAAGACGTACATGCTGGAGCACTATGCCGACTCGGCGGGCTATGGCCATCAGTGGCAGGGCGACTCGCTGCTGTGGTTGCGCGACTTCTACCGCATTTACCTCTTCGACATGCGCTCACGGTCATTCCGCTATGACATAGAAGGACGGCTTCGCTCTTTAGGGGCATTCATGGACGATCCAAGCGGCATAGCCGAGCTTAAGTTTTCACCAGAAACCGTCTGCGACTGGCAAGGCGGCACTTGGACGGGGACGCTGGGAAACGGCATTATATACACACCGCCTCAACGGCAGATGGCGGAAATACTTGAAGATAATCCCTTGATAGGAATTGCCCGAGGGGCAGCAGCATTAAACGTCAGGCTTGGTGACGGACGGCTGTTGCAGAAGCGTGGCCTTAACAGGATAGGCTATTTCCTGCCTGACGTAAACCGCTTCGACCCTCTCAACGAGCGTCTGCCCCAGTTAAATGGCTATCGAAACATCGTAGGAGCCTGTGCATTGGATGAACCGTGGGTGTTACTCTATACACAGAACGGTGCTTGTCTGCTTGACACCAAAGCCGACACGCTGGCTGCTTTCAAACCCGTAGAATTCATTGGGGAATACTCCGACAAGTATAACTGTATCTTGCGTGATACAAAAGGAAACTTATGGGTGGGAACACAGAATGGACTGTTTAAGAGCCACATGGAAGAAACAGAACGTGTCACAGGACTTGCCAACAACTGTATCCGTAGTTTGGTGATGGATGCCCAAGGAAATATCTGGGCAGGTACAGCTTGCGGCATTTCAAGGATTACACCCACTGTAGTCAATTATGGAGAGAACGACGGCATCCCGGCTGTTTCCATGATGGATCGTGCTGCCTGTCTGACGGATGACGGTCGTCTGGTGTTTGTTCATCACAGCTCAGCAGCAACGGTGTTCCGTCCGGAATGGTTGAGAGACGATGCTAATCCGCAAGCTCCCGTACTCACTCTTCTACAAGTAAACGGTCACGATGAGATATGTGCACAAGACGTAGGATTAACACTCCCATATAACAAAAACTATCTTACCTTCCAGTTCTCTTCCCTCGACTATGCCTATCCCTCGCACACCCGCTACCGCTACCGCTTGTGTGGACTTGAGGATGAATGGCACGTTGTCGGCGAAACCATCGGTCTTGCCGAAGCCGATTACAAAGCCCTTCCGCCAGGGGAGTATATCTTTGAAGCACAGGCCGCCTCAGCAGATGGCGAGTGGAGTGAATCCCTGAGCGTGCAACTATCCGTCCGTCCCCCGTTCTGGCTGACGTGGTGGGCGAAAACCCTGTATGCTCTTTTGCTTTGTGCTTTTGTCGTTTTTTCCCTTACACTATATCTAAAGAAAAAGAAGGCGGCCTTGGTGCGTGAAAACGACAACCGTGTGAACGAACTTTTTGAGATGCGCGAAGATGCCCGCCACCAGTTTGCCGACAACACAAACATTGACCCGAAGAAGATTGGTGTGAACCCCGAGGAGGAAGCGTTGGTTGCCAAACTGCTGAAAGCCATCGAAGCGCATATCTCCGACGAGGACTATTGCGTGGATCAGCTGGCCACAGACGTGGCCCTGAGTCGTACCAACCTCTATGGCAAACTGCGCAACATGCTTGGCATCTCGCCCGCCGACTTCATTCGTAACGTACGGCTGAAGCGTGCTGCCCAACTGCTCGCCGACAATCCGAGCCTCTCCATCAATGAAGTTTCCGTCCGCGTCGGCTTCTCTACTCCCCGCAACTTCTCCAGCCAGTTCAAGAAGATGTTCGGTGTGCTACCGTCGGAATATAGAGGAATATAGTAGCTGAGATTACATTTGACGATTACTAAATGTAGGAATAAAGAAAGACAGACGGAATGAAAATACTTTTTATACTACCAGGATCGGGGGATTCGTTCTATTGCGGCAACTGTTTCCGTGACAGCCTGCAGGCATCGGCGCTGCGGAAGGCTGGTCACGACGTGGTCATCATGCCCCTGTATCTGCCTCTGAAACAAGCCTCGTTTCAAGGCGATGTGCCGTTGTTCTTCCCTGCCACCACTTACTTTTTGGAACAGAAAATATTCTGTAATCGCAGGATGCCATCGTGGATGAAACGCATGTTGGGGTCTGACGTTTTGCTCGATATGGCCTCCTCGTTGTCTGGCACAACCTCTGCTGAGGGCATGGAGGGTATGACACTCAGCATGATAGAAGGCGAGGGGGTGGCATTTGAGGAGAATGTAAGGCAATTGACTGAATGGGTGAGACAGGCTGAGAAGCCCGATGTGATACAGCTATCCTCGTCGTTGTTGCTTGGCATCGCTAAAGAGCTAAAGAAAGAAACGAATATTCCCATTGTCTGCTCCTTGCAAGACGAAGAGGTGTGGATTGACAGTCTGAAGAGCGAGTTTGCGGAAAAAGCCTGGCAAGGCGTTTTGGCAAATGCCAAGTATGTGGATCGGTTCATCACCACCAGTTATTACTATCAGCAGATTGTAAATGTCAGACTGCCGCAGTTAGGACATGTGAATGTGATATATCCTGGCGTCGATGTGACCAAGTACCAGTCCGAAGAATATCCTGCTGACCCAACCATCGGCTTCTTCTACCGCATGAATGAACTCGACGGGCTGGACATCCTGGCTGATGCCTTCGTGCTGCTGAAACAACGTGGCACGGTTCCCAACCTCAAGCTACGCATTGGCGGGGGATACATGAGCCCTGACAGGAAACTTGTGAAGCAGGTGAAACGCACCTTGAAACCATACGCCGATGATGTAGTCATAGAAGATACTTACGACATGGACGAACATGCCGGTTTCTACCGCAAGATAACGGTTCTTTCCGTGCCGCTGCGTTTTCAGGAGGGGGTAGGGCTGTATCTTTGCGAGGCCTTTGCTGCAGGAAGGCCTGCCGTTGAACCCAATACAGGCTCGTTTGCCGAGATAGTCGGGGATGGCGGTCTGATTTATGAGCCTAATGACGCTCAACACCTGGCTGATGCTTTGGAAGAGATGCTGACAGACGAACAGCGATATAAACAATGTCAAAGACATGCATTGGCATTAGCCTATGAACGTTATGATGACATGGCTGCCGCAAGGCAGTTGGCCGAACTGTACGACGAATTACTCAGATAGGATTAAAAAAATGCCAAGCCCCGTTTCAGGGTGCTACTTCATCTTGATACACATCTTCGTAAGGTCATCGCTGGGTTCTGCTTCGCCAACGAAGTCTTCTACGGCCTTGTGAATGGTCTCTGATGTCTGGCGGGCATCGCCCCAGTCTTTCTGTAACAAGGATTTCAGACGCTCGTCACCAAACTGTTCCTTATGGATGTTCTCTGCTTCGTTGATGCCATCGGTATAGACGAAAAGCGTCTTTCCGTGCATGTTGTCCACCTTCTCGCCTTCAAACTTTATTTCCGACCACAGTCCAAGAGGAGCGTTGGACTCTATCTTCATGAACTCGCCATTGAGCAGGGGGGGATTGTGACCGGCATTACAGAAGTTCATCTCGGCCGTCTTGAGGTCGATGAGTCCGATGAACATGGTGACAAACATGCCCTGGTCGTTGTCCTCCACCAGTGCATGATTGAGTCGCGTGGCAATGTCGTTGGGTGCCAGACGGCCGTCCACCAATGTGCGGAACATACGTGTCACCTCGGCCATGTAGAGGGCTGCGGGCACACCCTTGCCACTCACATCGCCCACACAGAAATAGAGCAGGTCGCCAATCAGGGCATAGCCGTAAAGGTCGCCACCGACCTCTTTGGCAGGGGTCATCATGGCATAGATGTCGACATCCCTGCGTTTGGGGAATACATGCGGCAGCATGCGTTTCTGTATCTCGCGTGCTATGCGCAGCTCGCTCTCTATGCGCTCCTTGGCCTGGGTGGTCACCTCCAGCTGGTCGTAGGCATCCTGCAGCTTGCGGTGTATGCTCTGCAGGCGTTTTATGTGCTTGGATCTGCGAATACCTATAATGGCCATGAATCCGATGACGATTAGTGCGATGACACCACCTCCGTAAAGCAGCAGATGCTCTTTGGCCAGCTCTTGTTCCTTTACCTCGTTTTCAGCGTATGTAATGGACAGTTCGGTGTCGAACTCGTTCATCTGGGAGCGCGCCTCTGATGACTGGATGGAGTCAATGACCGCACGCGTTTGTTTCTGCCAATAGAGAGCCTCTTTCCAGTTTCCCATGTGTTCGTAGATGGAAGCCTTCTGTGCACATTTGTTCTGCATGTGTACTAGTTTTTCCGTACGTTCAAGGGCCAGCTGCCACTGCTTGCGGTTCTTGGCCAGATAGACGTTGATGAGCTCTCCGAACAAGCCTCCCTGGCCACCATATTCGGCTATCAGCTGAGCACGTTCCTTATAGGCATTTTCAAACCCGAGGCTGTCACCCTCGTTGTAACGGGCCAGGCACTTATAGCTCCAGGCAGTAATCTGGTTCATCGGCATGATGCCAGGCTCATTCAGCGCCTTGCGGGCATACTCCTTCACCTCCTCGTAATCCTTCCTGTGAAGCGTAACCTCGCAGAGTCCTAAGTAGCAAGGGGCAGCACTCTCTTCGGGCAGGTACTTTTCCTTCAGTTTCAGCGCCTGAAGGAAACTCTTTTCAGCCAGTCCCATATTGCCTGACTGTTCGCGGATGGTGCCTAGGGTGAAGGTGGCGAAATACGTGCCGACATTACTGTTGTTCGATTTGGCATGATGATAAATGTCATGTGCCAGTTGTACGCCCTTCTTGCGGTCGACATACTCGAACATATAGATGGCCTCGTAGCTGCAGGTACGATAATAGGTCTCTTTAAAGTCGGAAAACTCTGTGGCATCCTTCAACCGACTTGCGGCGTCAAAGAAGGATTCCGTGTTGCGCAAGCTATAGTAACGATAGACTTCGTCACTAAGGTCCTGGAGCTTCCGGGGCAACTGTTCTTTAGCCCAACTGCCAACACCACCTGTTGCCAGCAGCAGGAACAACAATACAATCCGATAGACAATCTTTTTCATACCGATGCAAAAAAGTTACACAAATATCTCGAGGTAAGGTTCATTATAGCTATTGGGGAGCTTTCACGATAGTCACCTACTTTTCAATGTGCAAAGGTAAGGAAATGAATCGAAATAACATCATTTTCTGTGAGATTTTTTTTTGTACTAGTCTGGGAAATGTGTAAAAAGCACCAGAATCAGTCATGATCATTCAACTTTTGCAAGTGCGTCCTGAAGGGGTAGCTGCTGTAAGCTTTTGACCTTTCAGTCCGTTTCTTATTTGTGAAAGTCGAGTCATGATCATCAATGCAGATTCGTGTGTGGTTAACAGGAAACTACTAAACTTATATAAAAAAGGTATGTATTTCTTTGCGGATAGCACACCTTTTTATATCTTTGCACTGCCAACAAAATGTCATTATTATGAAAAAAACGATTCTAAACATCTGTGCTCTATTCTTTATGAGTGTCAGTACCATCACTGCGCAAGTGAAACTACAAGCAAACAATGTGGATGAAGTTCTCAAAGCCATGACGCTTGAGGAGAAAGCCATGCTCGTCGTAGGCGGTAACCGCCAGATATCAACTGCAGGCGACAATGGTATGATTGGCGGGCATGCTCAACGTGTGCCTGGTGCTGCCGGTGCCACTCAGGCCATTCCCCGGCTTGGCATTCCCTCTACGGTTCTCACTGACGGTCCTGCAGGTGTAAGAATCAGTCCCAGACGCGACAACGACACCAATACCTATTTCTGCACAGGGTTCCCAGTGGGTACTGCGCTCGCCTGTACTTGGAACACCCAACTCGTTGAGGAGGTGGGAAAGTGCATAGGTAACGAGGTTTTGGAATATGGTTGCGACGTATTGCTCGCTCCCGGCATGAACATTCACCGTTCACCGCTTTGCGGCCGTAACTTCGAGTATTATTCCGAAGACCCACTTGTGACGGGAAAGATTGCTGCGGCCTACGTCCGTGGAGTGCAGAGTCAGGGTGTGGGAACCTCTGTCAAGCATTTTGCCGGTAACTCTCAGGAGACCAATCGCATGGGCGTTGACGAGGTGATGTCACAGCGTGCCCTGCGCGAGATTTACCTGAAAGGCTTTGAGATTGCCGTGCGTGAGGCTGCTCCCTGGACGGTGATGTCGTCCTATAACCGCCTCAACGGACCCTTCACTCAGGAGAACGGTGAACTGCTCACCACCATTCTGCGCGATGAATGGGGGTTCAACGGCATCGTCATGACCGACTGGACAGGCCTGCGCAATACTGCTGCTCAGATTCAGGCAGGCAACGACCTGATGGAACCAGGCAACGAGTCTCAGATCAAGGATATTATTGACAAGGTGAAGAGCGGTGTCTTGAAAGAGTCCGACCTTGACATCTGCGTCAAGCGCATTTTGCAGTATCTCGTCAAGACACCCGCTTTCCGTGCCTACAAATACTCTAACAAGCCAGACCTGAAGGCCCATGCTGACGTAACACGCCGCAGCGCTACTGAGGGAATGGTACTTCTGAAGAACGAAGGGCAGACGTTGCCGATGGATGGCTCGAAGACCATCTCGGTCTTCGGTGTCACGTCATACGACTTCATTGCCGGCGGCACCGGCTCTGGCGATGTGAACAAAGCCTATACCATTGACCTGATGCAAGGGCTCACTGAATCGGGACTGAAGGTGAACAAGAAACTTGCCGACGTCTACAGGAGTTATCAGACTTACCAGCAGAACCTCACAGCCGCGGCTTCTGCCCGGGGCGGCTGGTTCTGGGGCAAGCCTCTGTTGCCGGAGATGGCCGTCAGCCGTGCCATCATCAATGCCCAGGCTCAGGAGTCCGACCTTGCCATCATTACCTTGGGTCGTCAGGCTGGCGAAGGCTCTGACCGTAAGGAGGACGGTGACTTCACCCTCAATGACGTTGAACGCCAGCTCATCACGGACGTTTGCAACGCCTTTCACTTGGCCGGCAAGCCTGTTGTCGTAGTGCTCAATATGGGTAATGTCATTGAGACTGCCTCATGGAAGTCGATGCCCGATGCCATCCTCCTTGCCTGGCAGCCAGGACAAGAGGGCGGCTATTCGGTGGCCGATGTACTGACTGGCAAGGCTTATCCTTCCGGCAAACTCACTATGACATGGCCCAACAATCTCATCGACCTCCCGTCGAGTGCCAGTTATCCCAATGTCCGTCCTGCCGCTAATACGTTTGGTCGAAGACGTGGTAACGACAAGGTGGAATTTCAAGATTACACCAAGCACATAGAAGGCATCAATGTGGGTTATCGTCACTTCACCACCGCCAATGAACCGGTGTCTTATCCATTCGGTTTCGGTCTGAGTTATACCACGTTCTCTTATAGCAGGCCAGTGGTGAAAGCCACCAAGGATGGCCTTACAGCGTCTGTCACCGTCACCAATACAGGCAACCGTGCAGGAAAAGAGGTCGTAGAACTTTATGTCAGTGCTCCCGCTGGCGGACTGGAGAAGCCTGCCCGCGAGCTGAAGGCGTTTGCCAAGACGCGTGAACTCCAGCCCAAACAGAGTGAGACACTTACCATGAGACTATCGCTCCGCGATATGGCTTCCTATAACGAGACCACTCAGGCCTGGGAGACCGCTGCCGGCAAATATACCATCGGCTTCGGAGCCAGTGTAGAGGATATCCGCGTCACAGCACCTTTCAGCCTCTCCAGGCAGAAGACCGTGAAGGGTCATGACGTGATGAAACCCAGCATGCCATTGTAGGCATGTCGGGGGGGGGGTACTGATAGTGTGTCCTGCTTATGGATATACCATGAGCATCAGCTGGGGTTGCATATAAATGGCATGACACTGTCAATGAGCGACTGCTTGCGGTCTTGAAGTGTGAGAATCTGCTCTTCAAGTGTACCGGATGAGACGAAGCGATAGACGAATATAGAGCGTTTCTGACCGATGCGGTGGGCACGGGCAATAGCCTGCTCTTCGGCAGCATGGTTCCACCATGGGTCGAGCAGGAACACATAGTCGGCAGCCGTCAGATTCAGTCCCACTCCTCCCGCCTTCAGCGAGATGAGAAAGAACTGGCAGTCGGCCGACTGTTGACCTTGGGTCGAGTCCTGTGGCGACTCGGCAGCGATGAAGCTCGTTTGCGTCTGCTCTCGCTGCGACAGGACTTGGAAACGTGCTATCACCTCTTCACGTTGCTTGGTCTGTCCGGTTAACATGGCGTACGTCCAGCCCCTGCTTGTCATCCCGGTGGCCACACGCTGCAGCAGTGTGACATATTCACTGAAGATGAGCACTTTGTGCTGGGTTTGCCGCAGGTTCTCCAAATGGTCGAAGACCACGTTGAGCTTTCCTTCACCGTTAGCTATTTGGCGCAGTCGCTGCAGCGCAGCGAGTATATGGATCTGCTTGTTGTTGCTATTGGCATGTGGGTCGAGCCATTCGTTCCTGGCCTTCGACAGTTCCTCGGAATAGCGGCTTGCCTGTTCATGGGTCATCGGACAGACGATGATTTCATCCTGACGTTCTGGCAGGTCTTCAAGCACTTCTTCCTTGGTACGTTTCAGGAAGTAGGGGGCTATCAGACGGCGTAGCAGTTCGCGTCGGCTGTCTTCCATCTGTTTGGCTATAGGGTTGATGAAGGTGTTCTGGAATGACCGTGCACTACCCAGCAGATGAGGACTCAGTACGTTCATCAGACTCCACAGCTCTTGCAGGTTGTTTTCTACAGGCGTACCACTGAGTGCCAGACAGTGTAAGGAACGAAGCCGGCAGACAGCCTGGTGAATCAGCGACGTGGGGGTCTTGAATGCTTGGCTCTCGTCGAACACAATGATGCCGAACTCATTCTTGGATAGCTGTTCGATGTCGTTGAGCAAGGTGCGGTAGGTAGTGATCACTATGTCCCATCGCATGATTGCCAGTCGTTTGTCCTTCCTTTGGGCGGTGTTGCCGGTATAGGTCAGTACCGTAAGCGAGGGGGCGAAGCGTGACAATTCATTACGCCAGTTATGAACTACTGAGGCAGGCGCTACTACAAGCGAGGTGTAATAGGGCAGATGGAATGATCCTTCTGTACATGCCTCCTGGGTGCTTCCCCGCATCTCGTCGTCAGAGAAGAGCATTCCCGGCAGAGGCTGGAGGGCTGTCGGCCCAGGCTTGGCCACCTCCTTGTAACGTAACAGGAGTGCGATGGTTTGCAGGGTCTTGCCAAGTCCCATCTCGTCCGACAGACAGCAGCCTGTCTGCGCCACGAAGTTCTTCCATAGCCATTGGAACCCCGTCTGCTGATAGGGGCGTAGAGAGGCACGGAGTAAGGAGGGAGGGGGCGGTGCAGAATAGTCATGCAGTGTGTCTCCCTTGTCCTGAAGTGTGTCAATAGCTTCTTCTTTTTGCAGCTGACTTCTATGTCGTTGAAAACCCTGGCCTTTCTTCATCCCTATCAGCAGCAGGTCAGAGTAGCGTTTCAGCCACTCTTGTGGAATCAACAGCAACTCGCCAGTAGGCAACATATACTCCTGTTCACCTCTTAATATGGTGTCGCGAAGGTCGAGGAAGGGAATGCGCAACTGCCCGGACGGCTGGTTCTTGCCGTCGCCTTCTACAATCACCGTTACGTCGGTCTGTAACCAGTCTCCGTTCCAGGTGTCGCTCTGCTCTACGTTCAGCGGACCTATATAATAGATGTGTTCAGAGGGCTGCACAACGTCGAATCCCAGTTCTTTCAGTCTTGGGGCATATTCGCGCAACCATTCTATCATCTTTCCAAGTGACGGGAATTTGATCATATTTGTTCCCTCCGTCAGGTTGGAACTGCTTGGTTGCTTGGGCAGGAACTCTTTCAAGCATTCAGTCAGTTGACGTTCTATGTCCTTGTTGCGCAGTTGCCGTACAAATCTGAAGCTGCCCTGCTCCTCAGTCAGCATGACCTTACCGCTGGACATGGCATCAGGTGTGTATTCCAAGTTGCCATATCTGAACCGTAGTATCAGTAAGTGACTTCCGTTGATGGCAGTCTCTGCCGTCAGGCAAGCACGTGGCTGGATGCTGATGTCCGTGATGTCGAACCCTTCGGCGTTGACCTCCGCCTGTGCCACATGTTTCATGATGAAGCGGTGGAAGTAGTCGTTTTCCATCTTCCTGGGAATCTCTACTTGCTGTTTTCCTGTAAAAGGCAACAGCAGCTTTCCGCTGAAGCCGTTGCATAGGAAACAGATACACCTGTCAATCACGAACATACCGGGTTCGTGGGTAAGCACAATGAGATGATGCTCAGAGGGCTTTTCCACCAGACTCCCGTCAATACGGAGCTGTAGCTGGTAGGTAGTGCCCTCGCTGTGGCGGTGGAAGTTCATGACGGGTGTCACCTCTCTGCCACTTTCCAGCTTCAATTGTTCGGAAATGCGTAAGGGCGTTTTCTTGTCATCGCAGTAGAGAATAGGTATGTCCAGCAGGTCGGCCAGACCGACAGCCTTGATGACAGACTTGTCTGCCATCCGTTTCACATGCGACCTGACAGTCGTGTCTTTCGTTGCCCAGAAGTCTTTCTCGTGCCGGAATACCTTCTGATTGGCATATTTGGCATAGAGGCTGGCAGGACGCAGCTGTTCGCAGAGCATGGCCAGCTCGTGCAAGTCCTTCTGATCGGCACCTATATGATCGCTGATGACAGTTCCCTCCACCATCATATACTGGCTGAGGGAACTCACTCGCTTTAGTTCTGCTCCCACGATACCGAACCATTCCAGTGGGCGCAGAATGAGTATCATGGGCATATCGAGGTCAAAAAGGGTTTCATTCTCATCAGTCTTTCAACGTGGTCACCTGGCGCATCTTTGTTGCCTGGGTGGGCGAATTGAACTCCATCTCCATAATGAGTTTCTTCACCCAGCCGTCATCGCCGATGTCATAGGTAGCCTTCCTGTTCATGTCCATCTTGAAGTTCCCAGAAGAGATCATGGTGTCAATCATGGCGCTCAGCTGTTCTGGATTGGTCTCCTTGGCCACCGACTCCGGCATCATGCTTTTCATCATCTTGAGCACGTAGTCTTTCATGGTTTTCATGTCAACGTCGGCTTTGGTGTCCAGTGCGATGGTCTTGCCGCCGTTTAGAACTGAATAGGTGGTCTTCGTATTGAAGATTTGACCGAAGTTGCCGTCTTCCACCATTCCGTCAGTGATGGTCTTTCCGTTGAGGCTGGTGACGCCGGGTGTCTGGGTGAACGACTCAAGCAGATAGTTGTCGTTGAACATTTCTTTCAAGGTTTCAGTGGCTTTCTGCATGGTGCTCTTCATCATTTCGTTGTCTTTCATTTCAGGGCTCTGGTTGAGGATGACATTGAACGTGGAATCGATGAGAGCGTTGCATTTTCCCATCAGCTCCTTTGCGTTCTTGATACCGGTAAGCGCACCATCCTTGTCGGTGAGCATCTCAACGTTCATCGAGTTGAGCAGTTGCATGATGTCAGCCGATGTCAGATTCTGTAACATCTGGGTGGCATCAATCTTGTCTGCCTTCGACTTCATGTCAATCTGATAGCCGTTGGCAGTCTTTCCAACCACCTTGCAGGTTAACTCTCCCGAAACGTCTGCTGCAGCTGTGCCAGGACTCATGGCTTCACTCTTTATGCTATAGGTTTTCTGCATTCCCACTTTCAGGACGGGGCTGATTTTCACGCTGTTCTGTGCCTGTGCCATCAGTGCGGTGAGCAGGATGGCTGCTGTCAATAATGTTCTTTTCATTTTTTTTCTTTAGTTTTTTGAGGCAATCAGGTCGTAGCTGATGTTGTCGCACATCATGGAACATCCTACTGTCGCTGACTGGCCCTGTTCGTTAATAATGCTGTTTGAATTGTTGTCTGTTGCCTGTTCGTTCTTTGCCACGACGGGAACTTCCCTGACTATTTCGCGGGTGAGGACCTTTGTCGTGAAGATGGTGTCGTGGATTGTTTCTTTCACCACCTGCGGCTGCGTATTCCTGACCAGAAGCACCTCTTGCCTAAGTGAGTCGAGCTGAGCCCGTTGTGCATCGCTATCGGTGGAGGGTACTGTTGAGGGATGAACGCCGAAGCCGAGAATGAATCCTGCCGTACAGGCGGCTGCCGCTATCCACCCCGTCTTGCTGCGCTTGGCTTTCAGCGGGTTCTCAGGAGTCCTGAGTTCATTCTCCTGTCTTGTCCTCAGCGTCTTGGCTGCCGAGATGATATCTTCATTACTTATTTTCATATTCTTTTAATTTATTTCGGATGATGTTCATTGTCTTGTGCAACCGGCTCTTGACCGTTCCCTCGGGCAGCTCCTGGATTTTCGCGATTTGTGGCACTGTGAGGTCTTCCTCATATCTCAGCGAGAAGAGCATGCGCAGAGGTGGTGAGAGCGAGGCGAGCACTTCTCCGAGGGCTTCCTCGAGTCGCTGTCTGTCTATCTGCACTTCCACCTGGCTCTCTGTGACGGGTTCCGCATCGAGTTGTGCCAGATAGTTCTGTTCGTGTGCCAGATGGCGGTATTGGTTCTTGCAGAGGTTGTATGCCATGGTGAAGATCCAGGTGGCGACGTTTTCTCCCGTCTTGTAGCGTGAGCGTGCCTCATAGAGGTGAAGCATCACGTCTTGCACGGCATCTGCAGCCTGTTCGGGGTCGCCTCCCAGCTGGCAGAAGAAGAATCCGTTGAGCTTTCGGGCATAGCGCCGGTAGAGTTCATCGAAAGCGCTGCTGCTGCCGCCTTTCACCTGCGCCATCAACTCCTCGTCGGTCCTGTTTCTTTTATGTAGGTGGAACAGTGCCATGATTACTCGGTGTTAAATAACCTGTTCATCGAGATGTTGCTGTAGTGGTGTTGGCAGGCGCTATTGAGCCCTTGCAGCCATTCCACCCTGTCGGGTCTGTGCTCACGGTAATATGGCAGCATGTCCATGTAGATGGCTGAGTAGTTGAGTGCGAGCATACCTGGTGTGAATCGCCTGTATAGCCGATGGTCTTTTTTCTCGTTGTAGGGCTGGAGCGACAGCTTCAGGTAGTCTGTCAGGTAACGTTCTTCAAGGTTGCGTATCTTGACGGCTATATTGTCGTAGGGCGTGGCCGAGTAGCGCATGGTCAGTCCTTCGTTATAGATGCGTTCCTTCATGGCGTCGGGAAACTCTTTGAAGAGCGGGGAGTCGGTGAAGGGGAAATAGACGTTTCGCCCTGCGTGTCCGGCCACCCATCTGATTGTCTGCTCATACGTCTCTTCGGGCTTCCACGTCGTCGGGGGCATAGGAATGTCAAGTCTCTCGCAGGTAAGCGAGTCAAGGCCTCCCAGTTCTGTGCATACAACCACCTTGTCACGATGCACGTTGAGCACCCGCTGGAGCATGAGCTTTCCAATCAGGCTTTCTGCCGATGACATGACGATGACTCCCCAATCCTCCATGCCCTGCAGTTCGTTGTAGTTGTACATCAGCACATCCACGGGGTATAGTCCGCTTTTATAGTACCCACTCAGCAGTTTGTCGAGCTTCTTCAAGTCCCTGTCAGCATACGAGCTGACTATTTGCATCTCGTATTCGGCAGCACTGGTAGGCAGGTCTTGCGCACTCGTGTTCAGGAGTGCAGCGGCCAGGAGTAGGATTGCCATGAATGTCGTTCTCATCGTTTTGTCGCTTATGGGTTTTACATTACTGCATACACCGCAAAAGGCAAACCGTTCACAAAAAAGGCAAATATTTTTTCAGTTTTCTCCCTGATATGGCATTGTTGGCTGTTGTCGGGTGTCTTTTCCATATAAGAATAACGGATTTAATACCATTCTATTGCCTTCGAGGGCAAATAAGGATAAACTATGCGCTCGACCTCTGGTCGCTTGCAAGAACTATGAACTATGCACTATGAACTATGAACTATGAACTATGAACTATGCACTATGAACTATGCACTATGAACTAAGCACTATGAACTATGAACTATGAACTATGAACTATGCACTCCCTTTGCCGTTGCTTCCGTTTGACAATAAAACCAAAAAAACATCTTTTTTGTTTTGTATTGTTCTGACTTATTCGTACCTTTGCAGACGAAACGATAAACGATATGCCATGGCACTGAATGAATACAAACCTCAAAAGCTTTACTACTCCATCAAGGAAGTTGCAAAAATGTTCGAACTCAACGAGAGTACGCTGCGTTACTGGGAGACGGAGTTCCCGATGCTGAAGCCCAAAACCAGCGGCCCAGCCAAGGTGCGCCAGTATCAGGAGAAAGATATTGACACCATCAGGCTGATTCACAACTTGGTGAAGGTACGCGGCTTCAAGCTGGCTGCCGCCAAGAAGATGATCAATGCCAACCCTGACGGATCTGAACGCACAGCCGAAGTGTTGTCTCGTCTTATTGGAGTACGCGATGAGCTGCAGGCCCTGAAGAAGCAGCTGGACTATCTGCAATAGTCCCAGGGGCACCCCCCTCCAAAACATACTGACTATGCTATTGAAAAGACCGACTACATCAACCGTCCAGCTGATGCTGTTCCAGCATTTGCTCTTTATGTCCATGCTGCTGATGCATCAGCCACTGAAAGCCCAAAGCCGAATCATCCCACTCGCCGACAATTGGCGCTGCCGGTCGTCGGTTGTTACCGATGGCACATGGTATGAAGCCACTGTCCCTTCTACCGTGATGGGCGTGCTTACCACCCAGCGAGGATCCCGCTGCGAATATCCTGATATTCTGGAGGGAATGAACTACAAGCACGTTGATGCCTCACGTTTCCGTGTACCTTGGATCTACGAACGCGATTTCGCCCTTGAAGGGCTGAGTGCCCAGGAGCATGTCTCAATAGTTTTTGAGGGAATAGGCTATAGTGCGAACATCCGTCTGAACGGAACGCTCGTGGCATCACGCGACACCGTGAGAGGCCCTTTCCGTACCTATGAGATAGATGTCACCCGGCAGGCCCGTGAGCAGAACACGCTGACGGTGGAGGTGTTTGCCGCACAGCCTGGCGATCCGAATATTGGTTTTGTAGACTGGAATCCGTGGCCTGCCGATCAGAATATGGGCATCTGGCGACCTGTCAGCGTGAAGCGTACGGGTGCTGTCGTGATCAGCCATCCCACCGTCAAGACGCGCTTGAACCTACAGACCTTGGACGAGGCTTGGCTCACAGTAGAGACCGGCATCAGGAACCTCAGCGCACAACCATCCAGTGGACAGCTGACAGGTGAGCTGGAGGGGAAACGCTTCTCGGTGCCTTATTCGCTGAAACCTTATGAGGCGAAAACGCTCCACATCGATGCTGGTAATCATCCTGCACTTCATGTTAGGAACCCAAGGCTATGGTGGTGCTACACCTTGGGTAAGCCCGAACTCTATACCCTTCGCTTAGAGGCAAGCCAGGACCATTCGCTGTCAGATGAGGCGTCTGTCAGGTTTGGCATCCGCGAGGTCGGCAGCTTCATCACTAACGACGGCTACCGTGCCTTTACCCTCAACGGAAAACGTATACAGCTGTTGGGAGCAGGATGGACTGACGACATCTTCCTTCGTGACACTCCTCAACGCTATGCACAACAGCTGGAGCTGGTGCGTCAGATGAACCTCAATACGGTACGTCTGGAAGGTTTCTGGGGCAATTCCCAGGCACTCTACGACCTGTGTGACGAGAAGGGCATCATGCTCCTGGCCGGTTGGAGCTGTCAGTGGGAGTGGGAGGAGTACTTAGGCAAACCTGTGGACCCGCACTTCGGTGGCATCACTTCCGCCGATGACATCAAGCTCGTGTCCCGGCAGTTTGCCGACCAGCTGCGCTATCTGCGTCATCACCCTTCCATCATTGCCTGGTTCACAGGCAGCGACCGCCTGCCTGTGCCCGACTTGGAACATGAGTACCTGAAGATACAACGAACCATTGACGACCGTCCGCAGATCATCTCAGCCAAAGGACTGGAGAGCGACCTCACGGGTGCGTCTGGAGCCAAGATGGAAGGACCCTATGAATATGTGGCACCTGCCTACTGGTATTATGCCGAGGCCCCCGGTGGAGCCTTTGGCTTTAACACGGAAACCTGTACAGGCGCACAGTTGCCTGTCAGGGAGTCTATAGAGCAGATGATTGGCCGTGACTGTTGGCCCATGGATTCTGTGTGGAACTACCATTGCACGTCCTCAACCTCGGCATTCAACAATCTGAACGTGCTTAGCCAGACCATAGCAGCCCGTTATGGCGAGGCCGTAAGCTTCGATGACTATCTGCGCAAAGCTTCCATGGTAGGCTACGATGGCACACGCGCCATGTTCGAAGCCTTTCGCTACAATTCGCCCAAGGCCACTGGACTCATACAATGGATGCTCAACAGTGCCCGTCCAGCCCTCTATTGGCAACTTTACGATTACTACCTGCGTCCCACGGCTGCTTTCTATGCGGTGAAGAAAGCCTGCGAGCCTCTGCAGTTGGTCTATAACTACCTCGATCGCCACGTGCGGGCAGTGAACAGCCGGCTCGATTCTGTCACCGTGAGGGCAAGGATGAAAGTCTACGGCATCAGCGGACAGCTGCTGGAAAAGCAGGAGAAACAACTGACCATTCCCGCCAACGGTCATGCTGATGTGTTCCAGCTGAAGCCCCTTAGCGAAACTAACGGCTATTTGTTCCTGGAGATAGAAGGAACCCACTCTTCAAACGTCTATGCTCTTTCGGCCGACAGCGACAGATTCGACTGGAACCATTCTACCTGGTACGACACCCCGTTGCTCCATCAGGCCGATCACAAGGCCATTGGGGCAAGCCGCACGAAGGACTGTCGCATCAGCGAGACCCACCAGACGGCAGACGGAAAAACCTATGTCACGCTCACCGTCACAAACCCCACCGATCAAGTGGCCTATTTGCTCCACCTGTCACTTCGCACACCAAAGGGCAGGCTCATTGACGGTGTCACCTTCAGCGACAACTATATCAGCCTGGAACCCAACAGTTCCTGCGAAGTACGCTGCGAGTTCAGCGGACAGCAGAAATTCAAGGCCGTGATTGATTATTAACCTTTAAAAACCATAATAACTTATGAAGAATTATTGCTTGTTGATTCTTTCCTGTCTGTTCTTCAGCCCAGCAGTGGCTGGGGTTGACTATCAGGTAGTACCTCTGCCCAAGGATATACACATGGCCAAGGATGACCCTTTCCTGCTCGACGCCTCCTGCCTTGTTGTCTGTACCAGCACCGATGAACAGATGCAGCAGAATGTACGCTTCCTCCAGACCTATATCCAGGAGCAGACAGGGTTCAGCCTTCCCCTTACGGACAAGATGCCTAAAATCACCAAGAAAGGCCCTAAAGTAATCACGCTGCAGGTCAACCCCAAAATCACTAATGCCGAAGGCTATCGGCTTACCGTTCATCCCAAGCGGGGAGTGACCATCGAAGGGGGAAGTCCCCGTGGCGTGTTCTATGGTGTGCAGACCCTGCGCAAGTCGCTGGCTGGCGTTTCGACAATGGAAGCTCAGACTTTACCGGTTTCCCTTCCTGCTGTGACTATTACTGACGAGCCTCGCTTCGGCTACCGTGCCATGCACCTCGACGTGTGCCGCCACTTCTTCTCTGTTGATCAGGTGAAGGAATACATCGATATCCTTGCGCTTCATGGCATGAACACCTTCCACTGGCACCTCACCGACGACCAGGGGTGGCGTATAGAAAGTAAGAAGTACCCACGACTGCACATGATTGGCTCGCAGCGACGCCACACCGTTATCGGACGCAATTCCGGACTCTTCGATGACACCCCTCATGGCGGGTATTATACCCAACAGCAGCTGCGCGATGTGGTAAGCTATGCCGCCGAACGCTGCATCACCGTCATACCTGAAGTGGAATTGCCCGGTCATGCGCTGGCCATCCTCGCTGCCTATCCGGAACTGGGGTGTATCGGTGGCCCCTATGAGGTCGAGCCTACGTGGGGCGTCTTTGATGATATACTCTGTGCGGGTAACGACAAGGTATTCGAGCTGCTTAGCGGCGTCATGGACGAAGTGGCTGCCATCTTCCCTTCCCACTACATTAACATCGGGGGCGACGAAGCCCCCAAGACACGCTGGAAGCAGTGCCCCAAGTGTCAGCGCCGCATCCGCGAACAAGGTATCAAGGGTGGAGGGGGACTCTCGGCCGAAGCCAAGCTGCAGGGATATTTCACCAATCGCATGGAGAAATACATCAACTCGTTAGGACGCAGTATCATCGGGTGGGACGAAATCATGGAAGGTGACATTTCCCAAAGTGCCACCGTCCTGTGCTGGCGTGGCATAGAACACGGCATCAAGGCTGCCCACGAGGGACACGATGTCATCATGGCTCCCACCGCCTACTGTTACTTCGACTATTATCAGCTGGCAGAGGACAAGCACTGGAACAAACCCCTCCTTATCGGTGGCTATGTGCCGTTGGAGAAGATCTACAGCTACGAGCCTGCTCCCGACAGCCTTGATGAGGCCACACGCCGGCATATCATCGGTGTGCAGGCCAATATCTGGACTGAATACATAGCCTGGCGTTCCCTTTTGCTGTATCAGATGCTGCCACGTGCTGCAGCTCTTTCCGAGGTACAGTGGGTCAGTCCCGCAAAGAAGGACTTCGCTGACTTTCGCCGTCGTCTGTCTCCGCTCCTCGGAATTTATCGGCAACAGGGATATATCTATTGTGCTGCGGATACAGGAGAGAAATAATCAAATAAGATCGTGCATGATGCGGGCAGCGCAGTCGGGGGCTTTCTGGTCACCCCTGGCATCGTAGCATGCAGACGTTATCTATGCTTCATTGAGATAGTCTATACGAGTTGTCCAGATAATCCCTTTACTCCCCAAGGGATTATTTGGACAACTCGTATAGATTATTGGAGCAGGTTGTTCCAATTATCCGAACAACCCAAAGGTGACAGGGTAGCTCACTTCATCACGCCCCTGGGCTTTCATTCCCAGCTCGTTTACGTCCGGAAGAGCTCAAGCAAGCTTGGCTCTTCCCTCACTTCATCACGACCCTGAGCATTCTGCTCGAGCTCGCTCACGTTCGGAAGAGCTCAAGCAAGCTTGGCTCTTCTCTCACTTCATCACGACCTTGTGTGTACGTCCGTTGCTGTCGCGGTGGATGTTCACACCCTTCTTCGGTTGATTAACTCGGTTACCATTCAAATTATACACCCTTGAATCCGCAGAGTTGGTATAAATGCCATTGATACCAACAGCTTCATTGAAGCCCATGATTGTTCCAAAACGGCTCCAAGGTGATGTTGTCTTGTAATAATTGACAAGTTCATCTATGACTAGTAGTTTTCCTGTTTCTATTGATGTGTTCTCAAAAGCATCCGTTGCGGTCTGAGGAATTATTTCCGCATAGCAGTTAACGGCAATTGAACTCTGTTTACTCCTCGTACGAGCACCTGATGATGTCCCAATATTTGCAAAGGCCTTATTGCCAATTGACTGAACATCTTTTCCTATGTTTATCACAACAAGTTTAATACAGCCATTGAACGCATTTTCACCTATGGCGGTGATACCATCAGCTATAATCACTGATGTTATATCCTGATTGTCCTTAAAGGCATTTTCTGCGATAGCCGTCACACGATAAGTCTGACCATTGATTTCAATGACGGCAGCAATCTCTACACTTCCCTTCTGATTACCGCCCTTAATAGTAACAGTTCCTTCACTTGTTATCTCATAAGTCATATCACCAATATTGTAGTCAAGTTGTTTGAATATGCCTGTCACCGTAATATCTTCCGAAGGCATACGTTCAGGAATCCCGTTCCACCCTGAGAAGGTGTATCCATCCTTCGTGGGTTCTTTCTCTGGAATAATTAATTGGTCATAGTCATAAAAAACTGTCTTTAACACCTCACCGTCAACCAGATAGGTCAGCTTGTACTTGTTCACAGTAAAAGTGCCTGATACTGTCATATCTTCTGAAGGCATTGTTTGAGGTATTTCACTCCAGCCAGAGAAGGTGTAGCCATCCTTTGTAGGGTCTGTTTCTGGCGTAATACAATCCCCAAAGTCGTAACTGATAGTTTTGTAGACTTCACCATCTACCATATATGTTAGTGTGTAATTATTGATGGTGAAAGAACCTGTAACGGTTACATCCTCACCTGGCATGGTACTGGGGATATTATCCCAGCCAGAGAACGTATAACCTTTTTCTGTCGGCTCTGATTCGGGGATAATGCTTTCACCATACGCATAGTTAACAGTCTTGTAGACCTCGCCGTCTAAGACGTAAGTCAGCGTGTATGTTCCTTTTCTGAATGTTCCCATTACCGTCACATCGTGATCTGGCATCTTGTCAGGTATCTCACTCCAGCCAGAGAACGTGTAGCCTTCCTTCGTAGGTTCATCCTCAGACGATATACTGCAGTTATAGGAATAAGTGACAGTCTTGTAGACTTCACCATCCACCAAATACGTCAGCGTATAGTCATTGATGGTGAATGAACCCGTAACGGTTACATCCTCACCTGGCATGGTGCTGGGGATATTATCCCAGCCAGAGAACGAATACCCCTCTTCTGTTGGCTCTGATTCAGGGATAATGCTTTCGCCATAAGTATAGCTAACCGTCTTATAAACCTTACCATCCACTATGTAAGTCAGCGTGAAAGAACCTGCTTCTATGGTAAGAGTACCTTTAATAAATGAGATGTCATAGTTTTCTGCTTCCGCACCTGAAACGTCAATGTCATACGTTCCTGGCTCGGAAGAGGGACTCGCACTGCAACTGAATGTCGGCTGCTTAATCAGCACTCTTTTAGTCTCCCCATTCTTAAAGCCAGAGTACGTTGCCTCAAATGTAGGAAGGGCCTCTCCCTGCTTGATGGTGTAGCTGTTGGCAGTCACTGCCAGCGGAGCTTTCGTGATGGTTAATGTACCTTTTACTAATTCAACATTTTTATTAATCACCGTGCCTTTGGCAATCACAATATCGTAATTACCTACCGGTGATTTTTTTGTAGCAGAACAGGTGATTTTTGGCATTCCTGATATGATGGTACCCCCTGTTACAGCATATTCGAAAAACGGGTTGTCTTCTCCGTAGGCCCTGGTATAGCTCTTGGCCGTCAGTGTCACAATCTTGTTTTTATCTTTGATATCAGTGAGGTATCCAGGATAAGACAAACCACCGTCTATATGTGCGAAGGTGTGGTCCGTGTGAGAGTAGCTGTATGCTGTTCCTTGCCCGCCGAATATTTTTATACAATCTTCGAACATTCCAATGCTTTCTGTCACAGCAGCTGTGCTCCAACCGTTACTGACAAAGATGGTCTCTAATTTGGAACTCCAATGAAACATATAAGCCATATCTTCAACTTTGTCCGTCTCGAAACTACTCAAATCAAGGTTCGTCAAAGCACAAAGATTATAAAACATACCCCTCATACTTGTTACGTTGGATGTGTTGAAGCTGCTTACGTCAAGATCAGTTAGACTTGTACAACCATAGAACATTGAACTCATAAGAGTTACGTTGGACGTAATAAATCCACTTAAGTCAAGACTCGTCAGGCTAGAACAACCAGAGAACATATCATACATAAACTCTACTTTGTCAGTCTTGAAGCTACTCACATCAATATTCGTCAAGCTGGAACAACTGGCGAACATGCCGCTCATGTCCGTCACGTTATTCGTCTTGAGGTTCTCGATACCAATGATGGCGGTCAACAATTTGCATTTATGGAACCAGTGGGATGTGCTAACTGGTCTATAAGATGCAAACGATATATCGAATACTGCTTTCGTAGCAGTCCCATATGGTGAATTTCCAGACTGTGGAATCCATTTGTTATTGATGTCAATGCCTCCTCGGGTTGATTTCTGAGTATCGTAATAGAATGTCACCACAGTATTATTGTCGCTCAGCACTGCATAAGGCTCTTTTCCTGGAACTGTAGCTGTCACAGTTAACGTTCCATTCTGATACGATATGTTATAGTTCTGAGCCTCTGCACCATTGACTGTTACAAGATAGCTTCCTGCAGGTGAAGTCTTTGTGGCTACTGTTGTGATGGTAGGCTGTTTAATAAGTACTTTTTCAGTTTCATTATTCTTGAATCCACTAAATGTCGGCGTAAAAATAGGATTATCCTCTCCTTGCTTTTTCGTATAGTCACCTGCTGAGATCGTCAAAGGTGCGTTGGTGATGGTCAACTTGCCATTTACTAACTCTACAGAGTTGTTGCTTACTGTGCCTTTGGTTATTATGATGTCATAAGTACCCACAGGTGATGACGCAGTAGCAGAACAAGTAATCGTAGGAGTACCTGAGGTGATAGAACCATTCGTTACCTCAAATTCGAATGTCGGATTTGAATCACCATAGACTCGGGTATAACTTTTGGCTGTCAGTGTCAAAGCATCGCCATAATCTATGCCTCCCGGATGGCTATGTGTTTTGAAATACTTCCAAGGAGATACTTCCCTGTATCTCTTATGATTTGTATTCCTAATAAATAAAGTCGCATTATCATAAATGTAATCTGTAGTATCGTTTCGAGATTTAACATACCCAAATATGCTCTTCTCACATTCAATTGGCTCATCCCAGTCGACGATGACTTTCTCTAGCGCTATGCAACCTTCGAAAGAATCGTGTCCTATGTACTTAAGATTTTTGTGGAAGGTAACTCTTTCTAAGCTTTTACAATACTCAAATACTCGACCTCTAAAATAATGTTCATTATTATCACCACTCCTATGACCTAGTGAGTCAAGGTATAATGGCAAGTCTATTGTATTCAAGCTGTGACATTCCATAAAAGCAGCATATTCTATTGATTTAATACCTGAAGGTAGTACATTTTCCCAATATTTCTCTCCGTTATCTTGTCGCAAAACAGGATTGATAAATTTTAAGTTTTCACAACCATAAAAAGCATCCGAACCAATAGTTGTCATTTTGTCTGAAAGAGTTACCTTTTCAAGAGAATCGCATTCGTAAAAAATGGCAGAGGGTACATAGTCACACTGAATGTCTGCCATCGACAATTTGTCACAGCTAGCGAAAATACCACTACCACATTCTTTTACGGATTGTGGAATAGTCACACTTTTTAGATTATCGCAGTTTGAAAATGCTTCGTTTCCAATGCTTTTTAAAGCCTTTGTGGGTAGGGTTAACTTTTCTATATGCGAACACCTGTGGAAAGCATAATCACCAATATATTCTATACCATCAGATATTGATAATGAACGGATTTTTACTCCTAGATAATATGCATGACTTGCAATTCCAATAACTTTGTAGGTTCCTGCGTATTTTCGGGACACCGTCTTTTTATTATCACTTTGAACTATTGTATAAGCGTGGATAGAGGAGGGTATAGTTAGTTCATCAAGAATAGTATATCCCTCTTCTCGATAAATAGAAGAAGGAGGATTATTACTGTCATGATTCCTTTCATTGTATTTTTTTATATATGACTCATAGTCAAAATCATCATCGCAAATAAAATTGAATTTGTATTCACTATCTACCAAGTCTGGTGTCTTTTTACCATGATATCCAATAACCTCAGCCTGCATTTTATTTGAACTACATAGATAGTGCACACCATCCTTTACATAGTAAAAAGAAAAGGCATCAGCATCTAAAAAAGAAAAAAACAATACAAGTTGTAACAAATAAAACTTCTGCATAGTGATATCTTTTGATTTTTAATTATTGCACTTATTCACTTCATTTCTCGATACAGCAGAAGCGTGAGACTGCTTTACCAGTTCCGATTTGAGGTCGTAGGAATAACATTAATGTGAAATTGAATCCATAGCCCACGCATATATAGCGTGGAGCAGCGGTGCCCTTTTGCACATTAGAATGAAAGTTTCTTACGTTTCCATTCGCATGGTTAGCGCATAACGCTTCTTCTGCCAAGCGAGTCCTTCTCGCTTCGGATGCAAAAATAGTAAATAAAAACGTTAAAGCAAAATTTTAGGCGAATAATTTTGTAATCAAGTAAAATAATCAAAAACTTTTAAGAGCCGATATATATAGTATACATGGAAAAAGTAAGAAAAGGGTGACACGCCAACACAAGCCAATAAATGCTAGGGATTCAACTTTTGAAAGGCTAGCACAGGGTGACTCAAGGGTGCCGGTCTGATGCCAATCCTGTTGAATGATGCCCCATAACTGCACGAGCGCATTGCCAAAGCTGCTTTTCAGGAAATCTATGATTTCTATCTCCTCGACTGTCTCCGTAACGATGGCATCATGATCGACGAGAACGATCAACGACGCAGCCTGGTTCCTGAGTCTCGTCAGGATTGTTACGGTTGGTGATGCTGATGTCTACCTTCATCTGCGGTTTTTCCTGTGCCTTCAACATCTGTGGCACCAAAATCAATAATAGTGCAAGGATTCTTGCGCCGCTCAATTTGTTTACTATAGTTGTTTTCATTTTTATGGTCTTTTATACAATTTTTAGTCGTTTCAACAGAATATCTACAACGAAGCATTTAAAAGGTGTCTGCATTACAGCACAGTGTTTATATATATCCATAATTACTTGCTTGGTATGTGCACAAAAAACGTGAGCAATTACTTCGCTTACGTTTCTGAGGTATCGCCAAACACCCAACAATCCTAAACGAGTAAAGCCCACGCCAGCAGCGTGAGCATCCTTGCTTTACTCTTGGATTGTACTTTATTTTGGCGAATTTCAGAAACAAGATTCAAGCGGACGCTTCACAATATGTCTGTAGATGTTTTTGTTATGTCACCATACGCAGTAGGGTTTTAGGGAGAGACAATTATTGATTATTTCCTTATTATTCAATCTCAATATCAAACATACTTAGGATGACCTTATTCAATATCGGATCAAAAAATGCTTTTTTCACATAGTTATTAAATGACTGGATCACCTCATCAGTTCTATAATAACTGACAATGTGTGTCACAAAATGTGATTGTTTAGAAAGGGGCTTACTTAACCATTCATTCCGAATCTCCATTGTAAACTCGGGATTCAGATTCTTCGATGATATAAAAACCGCATAGAACATACCATCTTCAGCTGATAGCAATTTTTCGGTGGAAAGCACAAGAGCCATGTGTGGTTTGATGGTTCCGTCAGGCAGTTGGTAGGGAACTTCTATAATTTCCCTTTGCGACACTTTGCTTACAGCCATTTTTCTATCGGTTTGATGGTTTTGCCAATGTTGGCACTGATTATTTCACTCCATGGAGCATCCTCAGGCAGCTGGGGAATTGGCTTTCCCGCAAATCTCTCTTCCAACTCTTCATCGGAAGGTGCATTGGCATATCGGGCTTTTACTTTACGGCTCGGTTGAGACTCCAAATGGTTGGCAAGAGCGCTTTCCTCTTCCAGTACAGAAGATGTTAGCAAAGAAGCCAAGCTAAGCCTAACATGTCTACTTTGCGTGCGTAGCATATCCCAATATGCATTTATAACATCTGTTTCTGTTCTTATTGTTGAAGTATTCATCTATTTCTTTAGGAATTGTTATAAGTGGATTAAAAGCCATTTGCCTTCTATATGTCTTTATGTTCTTTTGTTTGTTGTCTATGTCATACGCAATCCTATTAATAGGTTTTTTCTTTTATATATCATTCAAAAACTGATAATATCTGATTGCCTACAGACTGGCGATTTGTTCAATTGTAAGACCTGTGTATTTTTCTATTAGCTCTACTGGCATACCATCAGCCTTCATCTTAAGGGCATTCTCACGCTTAGCTTCTTCAATACCTTCGGCACGGCCTTCGGCACGACCTTCAGCACGACCTTCGGCACGACCTTCGGCACGGCCTTCGGCACGACCTTCAGCACGACCTTCGGCACGACCTTCGGCACGGCCTTCGGCACGACCTTCAGCACGACCTTCGGCCTGGGCTTCATCTCGCATGGTGTCCCAGGCATCCTTGGCGGCATGAACACTGATCATATAGTCCTCGTAGGCGCGGCGCTCCTTCTCCGTCATACTCATAAAGGCAAGTTTCTCGCGGGCAGCCTGAAGACCTGGCACCTGCGTATCCTCGCGAATGGCACCGTCCTTCAGATACTCCATCCACTCCTCGATGGGCGTCTTGGCCACCTCATTGAAATGGCTGACCAGCAACATGAAGAATTCGGGGAACACTTCTTCGGGCATCATCATACGCTTCGTGCTCTCACTGATGTAGCGTTTCTCCTTCTCGTTGTTATAGCGCAATACGGAGTCCTTCTTCGTCATGCCCCGGAACGTGGTGACACCATGATAAGCGTAATCATCGCCATAGCCGAAGTCGAAGTAGAGAATATTGATTGAGTATATTTTCTTGATGACGCTATAGTCTATGCCTATGCTTATCTGGTCGGTGATGCTCTTGGCCGTGCCGAAGAGGATGCGTTGGAAGAAGTCACGCTCCTTGGTCAGCTGCACCTCCACGATGATATACTCGCCACCAGCAGTTTTAGCCTTTACATCCACACGGTTGGTCTTGTCTTCACGAGAATCCTGATTACCCTCACTCTCAAGAATCTCGGTTATTGTCACCGGCTCACCGAGGAGCACTGTAATCAAACCTTCAAGCACCTCCTTGTTCGCCTTATCACGAAGGATACGCTTGATGGCCCAGTCAAAACGCACATATCGGCTCTTCTCTGTCATGTTTCCTTTTATTATCCAATGCTGAACGGATCCTTTCTTCTACTATCGAAGAGTCCTATGGGGACGATTGCCGTTCTGTTGGCAAAGATAGACATTATTTCCGAAACATCCAAGAAAAAGACAAGGTTTTTTCGCCTTGCCTGTATAAATATAATCCTTTAAGTTACGTCAGGGCGCACCTTACGGCCATGAAAGACCAATAAAAAAATATTGGTGTCCGCTAAACTTTTGATCAGACTTTTAGTTTCTCTTTTTTAACGGACAGCCGCCTATGTTCATGTACATCTGTACGTCAAAGTGGTAATATGATACCAAACAAAGTGAAATCAAGCAATAACGCCATATTGTGAATGGTGTTTGCATTCCACACAGCAAAACTTTAGCGGACAGCCGTTGTAACTTGTTGTATATAGGGCTTATACAAGTGAATTTCCTAATAAAAGAGGTGCTTTGTGGCATTTAGCGGACACCAATAATAAAAAAAGGATCTTTCACCTTGTCTGAATCTCGGCGGTTTCTTGCTTAAATGCTGGTGCTTCCTTGCTTGAATGGTCGGTGTTCATTGCTTGACGGAGTTGCATTGACCGGCAAGAGGCGTTCCTCTTATTAACAGACGAGGGAAGAGAGTCTGACAGTCAAGGTGCTTTGGTGTCATACTACAGCGCCTATGGTGTCATAACAGAGCACCTTTAGTATGATACCAGAGTTTCTTTTGGCAGTCAAAAGGGGAGCCACGGCGCAAAAGGATAAGGGTTGCGGACTGACAGAAAGGGAGTTACGGACTGACAGAATCAGAGCAGCGGGCTGAGAGAATTGAATCTTCGCACTGGAAGAGTCAGAGCGGCGGGGCGAGAGGGAGTACCTCGGTAGTAAAGCGGGAGAAAGGTGCGGGGGAAACGGGAGAAAGGTGCCGGGTAACAAGAAAAGACCTCCCGTCCGTATGAATGCGGGCGGGAGGCCTTATCAACGCTGGCGCCCGCCCACATGTCTGCGGGCGGGTGCCTTGTTCCGTTTTTTACACCTATGGAGTCTCTTTTCTTGGATAGTAGAACCAGCGGTGGCTTTCCTCTATTTACTACAGACGCGGATGGTCGCCTTTGCAGATGCTGTCGAGATAGCTCCTGGCAGAATTGCGTTTCAGTTCGCTATACGCCATAAAGACAGGGACTGTTACGTGACCAAATCTCAGACAGCGTTCCAAAGCTTTGTCCATTTCCTGGAGGGCGTACATCTGACTGTTGCCTACAGGGGGGGCTGACTCTTACAGTTGCCCTCACGATTGTTGCCACCCTTGCGGATAAAAACCTTAGTCTTTCCCCTTTTCTGTTAATATTTTGTACATGAGTTGGGCAGCACAGTCGGGGGCTTTCTGGTCACCCAGGCGCTGCCATACCTCATCGTAGTCGGCGAGCATCTGCTGGCGGACGGTTCCGTCGAGTAGGCGGTGAAGCTCGCAACGGATGCCATCAACGCTGAAGGTGTCGGCCACCAGCTCCTTGACCACTTCACGTTCTGCCACAAGGTTGACAAGTGAGATGTAGGGGACTTTTAGGAGGCGTTTGCGCAGCCAGCTATAGAACCAAGGTATGGGAGTATAGTAACATACTACTTGGGGAACCCTGAACAGGGCTGTCTCCAGCGTGGCTGTGCCGCTGGTAACGATGGCGGCATGGGCACGGGACAGCAGTTCGTAGGTCTGGCCGAAGAAAAGACCAGCCTTCGTCCCCTCGTTGGTGAGGAACTGCTGATAGTACTCCGGCTCAATGGAAGGTGCACCGGCGATAACAATCTGATAGTCGTCTGACAGGTCGCTGACAGCTTGGAGCATAGGAGGGAGATTGCCTTTAATCTCCTGGTATCGGCTGCCGGGAAGGAGGAGAATTTGTTTGGGGTGTTGAGAGGGTGGTACAGGGTTTTCTGCCGAAGCACGGAACTCCCTGACTTCATCGGCGGTGGGGTTGCCTACGTAGTGAATGGGGTAGTGGTGCTTCTCTTCATAGAAGGGCACTTCAAAAGGAAGGATGGAGAACAGTTCGTCCACGCAGTTCTTGATGGTCTTGATGCGGTACTCCTTCCATGCCCATATCTTCGGGGAAATATAGTAGAACACCTTGGGTGACTGGTTCTGACGGTGGTCATGTACGTATTTGGCTATCTTCATATTGAATCCGGGATAGTCGACAAGTATGACCACGTCGGGTTGCCACTGACTGATGTCGTGCTTGCACAAACGCAAGTTGCGCAGGATGGTGGGAAGATGGAGGAATACCGGTATGAACCCCATATAGGCCAGGTCACGGTAATGCTTTATCCGTGTGCCGCCGACAGCAGCCATGAAATCGCCGCCGAAGAAACGGAAGTCGGCCTGGGGGTCTACTTCTTTCAGCGACTGCATCAGACGCGAGGCGTGAAGGTCGCCAGATGTTTCTCCTACAATCAGATAGTACTTCATGAAAGTGAATAGTCAAGAGTGAATAATTTGCCTTCTGATACGATGAGGCTATAGATCTATATGTTCAAATGGCTTCAGGCACTCCATCGCTTCATGGGCGGTGACATCGATGCGGGTGGGGGTGATGGCCACATAGCCATTGTCCAAGGCCCAGCGGTCTGTATCAACGGCGTCGGGCTCATCGTTCTGATAGTGTCCTACCATCCAGTAGTAGTCGTAGCCGCGTGGGTGGTGGCAGACGGTGATCTCGTGATCCCATGTGCCAAGGGACATGCGGCACACCTTGACGCCCTGGAAAGACTCCACCAGCGGGAAGTTGATGTTCAGACAGACCCCAATGGGCAGCCCTTCATGCAGTACGCGCTGGGTCATCTGCCGGATATAAGGCCGCAGAGGTTCAAAGTCGGCATCGTCGCGGTGGTCACACAGCGAGTAAGCCACGGAGGGGATGTATTTCATGCATCCTTCAAGCGTTACGCCCATGGTGCCAGAGTAGTGTGTATTGACAGAGGCATTGTCGCCATGGTTGATGCCTCCGATGACCATGTCGGGTCTGCGAGGCACAATCTGTGACAGTGCCAGTTTCACGCAGTCTGTTGGTGTGCCGTTCGAAGACCATATCTGTACGCCAGGCTCCTCATGCCGTTTGCAAAGCCGCAAAGGCATAGTGGCAGAAAAGGCACAGGAGAACCCTGATCGGGCGTCCTCTGGTGCACAGACGATAATGTCGGCAAGGTCGCGCAGCATTTCTACGAGACAGTTGATGCCTTTAGCTTGATAGCCGTCGTCGTTGGATATCAGTATCAGTTTTCTATCCATTCCACAGTCCTTATTCCACACATCTATAGGTTCTTCTTAGGATAGAGTTCATTCCACCAGGTTGGGTCATCCTTGAGCCAACGTGCGAACCATGCCATCTGGGTGGCGAGCCATTTCTCCTTTTTCCCGTATTCGAGGATATGGTGGTTTTCGCCTTCCACCTCTACCAGCGCCACGTCACGTCCCAGGAGTTTCAGAGCAGTGAACATCTGGAGACTCTCAATCAGTGGAACGTTCGTGTCGGCATTGCCGTGAAGCAGCAGCAGTGGTGTATGGATCTTGTCGGCATTGAACAGTGGCGACTGGTCTACATAGAGTTGACGATGGCTCCAGGGGTAGCTGTTTGCCATCGACACCTCGCTATAGTTATAGCCCCAGTAGCCTTCGCCCCAGTAGCTGGTATGGTTGGCGATGCCGGCATGACTGACGGCAGCGGCGAAGATGTCGGTCTGTGTTTGCAGATACTGGGTCATGAAGCCTCCGTACGAAGCACCCATGCAACCTATCTTCTTCGGATTGATGAAGGGATGCTCTTCACAGATCTTCTTTGTTCCCTCGATGATATCCTCGGCAGGGCCTCGGCCAGCGGTATTCACATGACGTGAAGCCCACTCCTGACCAAATCCGGTAGCACCGCTGGGCTGGAGGATATAAGCCACGTAGCCCAGTGAGTTCCAGTACTGCGGAGCGTATGGCGACTCGAAGTAACGGGATACGGGCGAGCAACCTCCGTAGTAGTAGACAATCATCGGGTATTTCTTGGTCTTGTCAAAGTCCTTAGGCAAGTACAGACGGCCGTAAACGGTGTCGCCACGTGAATTGGTGAAGTTCCAATCCTCGCAGGTGCCTACTTCGGCGTCGCCCAGGGCATCACTACCTTTGAAGAGTGTGAGGCATGACTTTGACCACGGCTGGATGGCGACATAGGCAGATGCCGGCTCCAGCGTGTTATAGGAGAGCCATGCCAGGGTATTGGCGCAGGAAGCCATGTCGAACCGATATACGTCATCGCCAGCGCAGGGCAGCTTCTGAATCTTTCCCGTCTTGGGGTTGAGCTGATAGAGGTAGATGTAGTCGCGGCACTCGGCACGGAAATAGATCTGTCCGTCGGCCCATGACCAGTCAGGACTGCCGTCAAGGCTAGGGTCGAAGTCCTTGGTAAGTGGTGTCACTTTTTTCGTGGCAATGTCATACAGGAACAACTCGTTTTCCGTCATACTCGGTGTGACGTTGGCAGGCAGCTGACAGCCTATGCGGTTGAAGGCTTCGGGAGTTCCCGTAAACAGTATTTGGGAACCGTCGGGCGAGAAGCATCCACCGCCAAGGAATCCCTCACACTGCAACAATGTGTCCACCTTCAGGGTCTGTGCATCCATGATGAACACATCCTCCACTTCCGTAGGGCGTTTTGCCAGACGCGAGTAAGATGACGTGATCAGCAACTTTCGGCCGTCTTGAGAGATGTCCGACAGGTATTCGCCTTTCGTGCCCAAGGTAATGCGCTGGGATATACCCGTCTGCACGTCGTATTTCATCAGATAGCTACGGGTGCGCCAACCAGGCTGACGGTCATCCATTTCCAGCACTTCGAAAACATCCTTGTCTTCCTTCGGCCCTTCTTCCTGAACGGAGATGATCAGATAGTCCTCAGTGGGGCTTACGGTATAGCTGCCATCGGGCACACCTGCTGCCCATCGGGTACGTTCACCTGTCAGTGGATCCACCTTGTATAGCACACGGCATCCTTGCTCTTTTTCTTCTTCGAGGCAGGCAATGGAACGGGGCATCCAACGCAGGTTCCGGTTAGGTGTGGCTATCAGCGTGCCTTTCTTCGTGTCACGCAATTCGTACTGCCAGCGGCTGTTGCCACCCCGTTCGGTCACCTGGTAACTCACACATATATATTTACCGTCGGCCGACAGGCTCACCCCCCGTACACGGCGTCCGTCGGTGAGGTCATGCACCATGTAAGGGTGCTGTTTGTCCAGCGTATAGTCCACTGTCTTAGGCGCATCAATGATGACGCTGATACTGTCGGTGTCCTTGGGCTCAGCCAAGTATTTGATGCAGAAAGTATGGTGCTCTGGAGCCAGTTTCAGCTCGCCGCCACCCTCCTGACCGTCGATGAACAGCTTGTAGTGCTTGGGTCCCTTCACCTCGATCTTTCCTTTCAGGTAGTCGCTGTTGTTCACATAGAACGTCAGCATACCCACAGAGCGGCTGTCTTCCAGCGAAGGAAGCACGGCTCCCGAGAATGTCTGTGTAGTGGGGGCTAGCTGGTTGATTCCACCCAATAGGACATTGTCATCGAACTTCTTGCCTTTTACGTCGACGGTATCTATGGCAAAGGGCTTGCTCACGGCAAAAGGCCCTGCCTGATTGAACTGCTTTATTTCTGTCTTTACTTGTGCCGTGGCCGACATACCAATAGTCAGTAAGGCCACGAATGCTATGTGTCTCATTTTAACTTCCTGTTTAACTGCCTGAATAACTGTCTGTTCTTAATAAGCTTCACGGTACTTGCTTTCATCCTTGTCGTTGAGCATGGAGAGGTATGACTGGTATCTGCTGGAGGCAATGTAATGGTCTTCCAAGGCTTTGAGCACTGCACACCCTGGCTCGTGGGTATGAGTACAGTTGGAGAAACGGCAGTCCTTCGAGAACCGGAATATCTCCTTGAAGTAGCCGGTCAGTTCCTCTGGTTCCATGTCGAAAGTGCCGAAGCCCTTGATACCTGGGGTATCAATGAGCCAGGTGTTTGCTGATAATGGAATCATCTCTGAGAACGTGGTGGTGTGCATGCCTGTATTGTGTGCATCGCTGATTTCCGCCGTACGCAGGTTGAGGCCTGGCACCAGTCTGTTGATGAGGGTGGATTTCCCTACGCCGCTATTACCGCTGAGCAGGGTGATTTTTCCTTCCAGCAGAGGACGCAGTTCTTCCACACCTTGTCCTGTCTGTGCTGAAATCTGGCGACACTCGTAGCCAACGGTCTCATAGAGGTTGACCATCATCTGCTGATAGCGTCTCTCTTCTTCGTCCAGCAGGTCCGTCTTATTGAAGACCAGGACCACTGGCACCCTATAGGCCTCGGCCGAGGCCAGGAACCGGTCGATAAAAGTGGTGGATGTCTCAGGACGGAAGACGGTGATTGTCAGGAAAGCCTGGTCTACATTGGCAGCCAGGATATGGCTTTGCTTGGACAGGTTGATACTCTTGCGGATGATGTAGTTACGTCGGTCCTCAATGCCTGTTATCCAGCATTCGTCATTCACCGTGACACGGTCGCCCACAGCAACAGGATTGGTGCTCCGTATGCCTCGCAACCGGAAATTCCCTTTTACCTTACAATCAACAAGCTGGCCATCGTCTGTGCGGACGGTGTACCAGCTTCCTGTATTCTTTACAACAAGTCCCTTCATCCAGTTCATAATTCATAGTTCATGGTTCATAGTGTGTAGTTGACAGTGAACCATGGACTGCGAACTATATTCTATACAGTCATGATTTCCTTGTTCTTAGCCTCAATCAGTGCATCGAGTTTCTTGATGTACTTGTCGTGAATCTTCTGCAACTCCAGTTCGGCGTCTTTCTCGTTGTCCTCAGACAGTCCGTCCTTGATGGCCTTCTTCAGTTTGTCCTTGATGTCGCTGCGCACGTTGCGCACCTCCACCTTGGCTTTCTCGGCTATCTTGTTACACTGCTTCACCAAGTCACGACGGCGCTCTTCGGTGGGCTGGGGGATGGTCAGGCGGATCATCTCTCCATTGTTCTCTGGGGTGATGCCTACATCGCTGTCCATGATGGCTTTCTCTATGTCCTTGATCTGCTTGCGGTCCCAAGGCTTGATGGCTATGGTACGCGCATCGGGGCAGTTCACAGAAGCCACTTGGTTCAATGGCACCTTTGCGCCGTAGTTCATCACTCTTACTCCGTCGAGAATGGCCACATTGGCACGTCCGGCACGGATGCGGTTCAGCTCGTCCTCCAGGAACATCGCTGCCATTTCCATTCTCTCCTCACTCTTCTTCAGGGTTTCTTTTACGTCTATCATAATAATCACAGTTTTGTTCATGTTTTCAGCCTACAAAAGTAGGACTTTTCCATGAAACGTGCAAGCGTTTTACGTTTTTTTTGTTTCTTTGTAATGATTCTTACGTTCCGCAGGTGCCTAATTGCTTTGTCCAAGTTAGGCGAATAACTCCATTACAGTCTCTTCTTGCTTCTCTTACACTTTTGGTGAACTGACAAAAGGAGACATCCAACAGTCATAGTCAACTGGAGGTAGTGCAATGTGCTACATGATCGATGCATTCGTATGCAGTTGTGCTGAGCTTGCTCCGTGAATTCTCCAAGAGAAAAATGCCCGCTCCAAGCATCCTGTTACATTCCAATCAATGTATCAATAAAAGTTCAGTTCACCCTACGAATGTGGATGCCTCCCAAAAAATCAGATGAGTTCAGTTTGGAAATTTAGCGCCTGAATCTCAATGTCAAGTTTGCGCAATTGGGCCGAGTAGTCATCAATCTGCTTGCTCAGTTGCTTGACATCTACGATTGTCACCATCTTTATTTCTGAATGAGAGTAGCGCTCGCGTTGTGACGAAGCTCTGTCGAAAGTGTTACGTAGTGTGGATATGCGCAATGTCAATACATCTTTCTCGGCCATCAGTTGCGTAACGGTCTTTCCAGCCTCATTAACGGTTTTCACGTTGGTCAAGTTAATGCGCCAAATCAGTTCTTCCAGCCTGTTCAAGCATTCGTCCAGCTCTTTCATCAGCTCATTTGGGTCCTCGGCCGGCTCATCACCCTCCTGAACCTTCACGTTATCCTCCAAGCGCTTCCCAATCTGTTGGATGCGTTTCTCAAATCCTTACGGATGCTTAATGCTTCTGCGAGTTTCATAACTATCAATTTATTCGTTCTACTTCGTTGTCTTTTTGTTTGGCTTCATAATTAGTCGCATGTTATCTCAAAACATGGGACATGTGGGAGAAAAAAGATCCTTTTTTTTTTACCATGTGCACCAATTGCCTGCAAATTTACATAAGAAATTCGAGAATATGAGAGTTATCATCATATTTTACACAAAATTTAATAGAATTCCCTCAAAGATGCCGAACTTCAATATAGGAAAGAGGTTTTCCCTATACTATTTCCTTCGTTTTTTCGTAACTTTGCCATCAAAAGATGGCGAAATTACTCTGTCTCGGCAAAAAAAGAAATGAGTTTCTTTGTTCTGCTCTCGTTTTTTCGTAACTTTGCAAGAATTCTCAACTTTTCTTCGTATAAAGGCAGTCTGGGGGATTGAGGAAAATCTGGGTTACGAATTGGAAACCGTTCTGAATTCCACATTTTGCTATGAAATGCACTCAATGAACACCCGATGATGTGTCACCAGCCGTTTTTATGACTCATCATCGGGTGCAAAGGTACATAATTTCTTCGAACTGAACAAATCAGGGATCAACTTTTTCATTCTGAGCTTGCTCCTCGCTCACTAAGCAGATTGCGACATCTTTTGTGGCACCTGCTAGAAAAGTGCGTATTAGGCTACGTCCTATTACCCAACGACTGTGCGGATATTCCTTAGCGATTGTCATTATATTCCTTAGCAATGAGTATTGAACGATTGAGTTTGTCAATAAACCACTGTTTATCTGGTAGGCAGGTAAGGTATTGAGCCACTTTAATGTGATCCTCATTCAGCATCATCAGTTCAATATGTTCTGTATTACCTTCGCTGCATAGCAGAAGACCGATAGGAGAATTCTCATCTGGTTGCATATCATATTTCTGCAGGTATTTGAGATATAATTCCATCTGCCCCTTATATTGAGGCTTGAATTTTCCAAGTTTGAGGTCAATAGCAATCAGGCACTTCAACTTTCGATGATAGAAAAGCAAATCAAGATAATAGTCTGTGCCATCAATTGTGAAACGTTTCTGACGCTCCAAGAATGCGAAACCTTGTCCAAGCTCAAGGATAAAAGCCTCTAACTGTTTGGCGATAGCATCTTCCAGTTCTTCTTCGGAATAGTAGCCGTTTAGCCCCAAGAAATCCAGCACGTATGAGTTGCGTAGCACTACATCTGGCTCCATGTGGGTTGGAGTCACTTTCTCAAGAGTCTTCATTATCTCATCTTCGGGTTTTACAGCTATCAAAGAGCGTTCGTATGCCATCTCATCCTGTTTATCTCGTAACTGCCTGACACTCCAATGCTCAACAATGCCCATCTGTTGATAAAACAATCGCTTGTTATTATCTTCTATGGTAACGAGTTCCAAAAAATGACTCCACGTTAATGTTTGCGACAGTGTCGCAAACATTTCTTCGTCGCTATAAAAACGAGCAACTTTCATCATCCTTGTGACAGCAGTATAGGTATATCCCTTGCCATAACGTGCAGTCAATCTTTGCGACAGTGTCGCAAGAATTTTGCTGCCATAAGCAGAATACTGCTTGTAGCCCATATCCTCATTGATATAATGGC
>JAEEQB010000068.1 GCA_016285075.1 Prevotella sp. | reverse complement strand
TTTATGTTAACACGGAATTGAAAACAAGGCCGTGTATAGGGTGATGTATGACAATATCAAGACTTTCAACTGTTTTAGTTTCCTCGGCGGGGCAATTTGTTTTCTATTTATAGAGGAAAGATACAAAATAATTGTCAATCACGAAAAAGGAAATCAAAATAATTTCGATTAAGAGAAAAAAAACACTAAACGCCTTTCTCATTTCAAAAAATAGTTGTAATTTTGCAACGTGATTGAATTAGCAAAACATATCGAGGTACTCCTTTTGGAGAATGACTGTGTAATAGTTCCAGGTTTTGGTGGCTTTGTCGCACACTTTAGCGAAGCACGATACGAGCCTGAGGATCAGTTGTTTCTCCCCCCTATGCGTACTATCGGTTTCAATCCACAATTAAAACTCAACGACTCTTTGTTGGTACTCAGCTATACCGAGACTTACGACATCAGCTACCCTGAGGCCCTTCGACGTATAGAGGACGAGGTAAACGAGCTCCGTCAGTATCTTGAGACGGAAAGGTGCTATGAGTTGAATGGTATAGGCCTATTGACGCTGAATAATGAAGGGAACCTCCTTTTCGAGCCTTGTGAGGCCGGAATACTTACACCCTCATTGTATGGACTGGGCAGCTTCACAATGACTCCACTTGTTACCAGCACTACCGAATTGAAATCTGACAACACGGAAGAACAGGGCGGATCCATAACAATCAAGATGTCGTGGCTGCGTAATACCGTAGCAGTGGCTGCTGCTGTTCTCGCCTTTTTCCTTTTAGCTCCTCCTGTTGCAAACACACTCTCAACTGATACTGTGAGCAAGATGGGATTTACTGTGATGCCAGGGGTCAGCATGCCCGATAATGACCACACCTCCCAAAAGGTAATTGCAACAGAAGCAGAGCTGTCATTAGCCAATGCAGACACTCAGGAGAAAGAAGCTGTACCTGCTGAGGCTATGAAGGTATCAGAGCCAGAAAAAGCTCAGGAGCCAGTCAAGACACAGGATCCAGTCAAGACGCAGGATCCGGTCAAGACGCAGGAAACTATACAGTCCCAGCCCACCCCATTGTTCTGCATCGTTCTGGCAAGTCAGGTCAGCCGTACCAATGCTGAAGACTTCATTAGAAGATTAAAGAAGGCCGGTTATTCACATGCACGCGTATGGGAACATCATTCTATTCGTCGGGTGGTCTATGGCTATTATGAATCACAAACAGAAGCCGTCAACGAACTGCGCAGCATCCGAGGCAACAAGTTCTTTGAAGAGGCTTGGGTCATGGAGATAAAGAAATGAAACGTGTACGTTGTCCCAAATGTGACCATTTCATAACTTTTGATGAACGGAACTACCAAGACGGTCAGTCTCTTGTTTTCCAATGTCCAGAATGCGGCAAGCAATTCGGCATTCGCATCGGAGTGTCTAAGCTACGCCCTACACAACGCGAGGAAAAGCCAGAGGAGCAGATGGAAGACAATACCCTGGGTTCGCTGGTAGTCATTGAGAACGTGTTCCACTACAAGCAAGTGCTACCTCTGCAGATGGGCGACAACACCATTGGACGCTATCAGAAAGGCAATCCGATTAACACACCCTTTGAAACCGTTGATCCTAGTGTAGATTTGACACACTGTATTGTCAACGTAAGCCGTGACAAGAGGGGACAACTGAAATACACGCTGCGTGATGCCAACAGCAACACTGGCACTTTCGTTGACAACGTAGAGCTGATGCCTCGCGAACGCCGTGTTATTACTGATGGTACACTGTTCACTATAGGTGCTACCAGTATCATTCTGAAACTATAGACAGCCACCCTATCCTTAAAAGCACTCAACGCCTTTTTTTGAGCGCTGCTGACTTTGTTGGGAAAACTAGAAAAAAATACCTTATATAAATAAAACTCTTTATTCATTCGAGTATCTCATTTTTTTTTCGTACCTTTGCACCGAGATTCAGAAGGAGAACATTTTAAGGTAAAACGACGAAATGATAACAGTTACAAATCTGGCTATTCAATTTGGAAAGAAGACCCTCTACAAGGACGTGAACCTGAAATTCACGAGTGGTAACATTTATGGCATTATCGGTGCCAATGGCGCCGGTAAGTCCACCCTGCTACGCGCTATCAGCGGCGAACTGGAGCCGAACAAGGGATCGGTGGAGATGCAACCCGGAGAACGACTGAGTGTTCTGGAGCAGGACCACTTTAAATACGACGAATTCTCAGTGATGGACACCGTCCTCATGGGACACAAGCCCATGTGGGACAACATGAAGGAACGCGAAGCGCTCTATGCCAAGCCAGAGATGACCGAGGACGACGGCAACAGAGCGGCAGAACTGGAGATGGCCTTTGCCGAGATGAACGGCTATGAGGCCGAAAGCGAAGCAGCACAGTTGTTGCAGAACCTGGGCGTCCAGGAATCACAGCATTACAAACAGATGAGCGACATATCGAACAACGAGAAGGTGAGGGTGATGCTGGCCAAGGCCTTGTTCGGACACCCAGACAACCTGCTGCTCGATGAGCCCACCAACGACCTCGACCTCGATACCGTGCAGTGGTTGGAAGAATACCTGTCGAATCTTGAGCAGTGTGTACTAGTGGTGAGCCACGACCGCCACTTCCTCGATGCTGTTTCGACACAAACAGTAGACATAGACTTCGGTAAAGTCACGCTTTTCTCAGGAAATTACTCCTTCTGGTACGAGTCTTCTCAGCTTGCCCTCCGCCAGCAGCAGAACCAGAAACTGAAAGCCGAGGAGAAACGCAAGCAGCTGGAGGAATTTATTCGCAGGTTCTCGGCCAACGTTGCCAAGTCAAAGCAGACCACCTCGCGTAAGAAAATGCTGGAAAAGCTCAATGTGGAGGAAATCACCCCGTCAACACGCAAGTATCCAGGCATTATTTTCTCTATGGAGCGCGAGCCAGGTACACAAATACTTGAGGTAGAAGGACTGAAAGCCACAGACGCCGACGGAACCATACTGTTCGATAATGTGAATTTCACTATTGAAAAAGGTCAGAAGACAGTATTCCTGAGCCATAACCCTAAGGCTATGACCGCTCTGTTTGAAATCATCAACGGAAACCGTGAAGCCGATGCCGGAACTTTCAAGTGGGGCGTTACCATCACAACCGCCTACTTACCGTTAGACAATACAGAGTTCTTCCAATCGGAAATGAACCTCGTAGACTGGCTTTCCCAGTGGGGACCCGGCAACGAAGTGACCATGAAATCGTATTTAGGACGGATGCTGTTCCGAGAGGAAGACGTGCTGAAGCATGTGAATGTACTCTCTGGAGGTGAGAAGATGCGCTGTATGATTGCACGTATGCAGCTGAAGAACGCCAACTGCCTCATTCTGGATACACCTACCAACCATCTCGACTTGGAATCAATCCAAGCATTCAACAACAACCTTATACAATTCAAGGGCAATATACTGTTCGCTTCACACGACCATGAGTTCATCAACACCGTGGCCGACCGCATCATAGAACTGACGCCAAAAGGCACCATCGACAAGCTGATGACCTATGACGACTATATCTATGACGAGCAGATCAAGGAACAAAAAAATAAAATGTACGCGTAAAGCCAAAGTGGCATGTTTTTTGCATTATATTGAATAAAAGAACATTCACTATCAGAAAACACTATCAAATCATGAAAGAAGAAGAAAAGCTTAACAATATGGAGGAGGAAGAGACACCGCAGCAGCAGGTGCCAGAGACTGACAATTCGGCAGAGACTGACAATCAGGCAGAGACAGATCAGCCTGAGGTAAGTGTGGAAAAAGACCCGTTAGACGTTGCCCTGGATGAAATTGCCGATTTGAAAGACAAATACTTGCGCTCGGTAGCCGAGTTCGACAACTACCGAAAACGCACGTTGAAAGAACGCGCAGAGCTTATACTCAATGGTGGGGAGAAGGTGATTACTGCCGTATTGCCCGTGATTGACGATATGGAGCGCGCCATTGAAAACGGCAAGAAGACTGATGACCCTGAGGTGCTGCGCGAAGGTATGGAGTTGATTCACCAGAAACTAATGAAGATACTCGAAGCGCAAGGCGTGAGTCTGATAGATACCGATGCGGCAGACTTTGACACCGATGTTCATGAAGCAGTAGCTATGGTTCCTGGAATGGGCGATGACAAGAAAGGAAAGGTAATAGACTGCTTACAAAAAGGTTACAAACTAAACGATAAAGTAATACGTCATGCGAAAGTGGCTGTAGGACAGTAAACAATAGACAAGTTAAATGGCACAAAAAAGAGACTACTATGAGGTGCTTGGCGTTGAGAAAGACGCTACCGAGGACGAGATAAAAAAGGCGTATAGAAAGATAGCCATAAAATACCACCCCGACCGCAACCCTGGCGACAAGAAAGCTGAGGAAATGTTCAAGGAGGCGGCTGAGGCTTATAATGTGTTGCACGACCCGCAAAAGCGTCAGCAATACGACCAATTCGGTTTTAACAGTCCATTTGGAAGCAGCGGCGGATTCGGAGACTTCGGAGCCACCTCTATGAATATGGATGACATTTTCTCCATGTTCGGCGACATTTTTGGCGGACACGGTTTTGGAGGTTTCGGAGGCGGTTCGCGAGCTCGACAGCAGCACCGTGGTACCGATCTACGTCTGAAGGTCAAGCTCACCCTAGAGGAAATCAACAAAGGAGTCACCAAGAAATTCAAGGTGCGCAAGGATGTTACATGTAGCCATTGTCACGGACTGGGTTCGGAAAACGGTGACGATCGTGAGCAGTGTCCTACCTGCCACGGTTCCGGTGTCATTACACATACTACACAAAGCATCTTCGGAATGATGCAGTCCCAGGGAATATGTCCCACCTGCCAAGGCGAGGGAACCATCATCAAGAATAAGTGTCACGAGTGCGGAGGCACTGGCATTGTCAAAGGCGAGGAAGTGGTGGAAATCAGTATTCCTGCAGGTGTGGCCGAAGGAATGATTGTCAACGTTCCCGGCAAGGGCAACGCAGGCAGGCATAAGGGTATAAACGGTGACATACAAGTGTTTATTGAGGAAACGCCACACGAGACCTTCCTTCGCGACGGAAACGATTTGATATATAACCTGCTGCTCGACATTCCCACAGCTGCTCTGGGCGGTGAGGTGGAGATTCCCACACTGGACGGAGGCAAGCTGCGCATTAAAATAGAAAATGGCACACAGCCAGGCAAGACGCTAAGACTGCGTGGAAAGGGACTTCCCTCTGTACAAGGCTATGGTTCTGGCAAGGGCGATCTTGTGGTCAACATCAGTGTCTATATTCCCAAGACCCTCAGCCGCGATGAAAGAGAGTCTATGCTGCAGTTCCAGAAAAGTGACAACTTCAAAGGCGACAAACAGACCAAGGACTCCATCTTCCAGCGCTTTAAGAACTACTTCAATTAACAGCATTTCCGGCTTGTTGCAATTCCAACGCAACCCACAACCCCAAGTGACATGAACTACCAAGAGACCTGCGACTATCTGTTCCATCAGACAGCCAACTACGAGAGCCAGGGAATAGGAGGCTACAAGGAAGGCTTAGAAACCATGTTGAAGCTTGACCAACATTTCAACAGCCCCCATCGCAATTACAAGACCATCCATGTGGCTGGTACTAACGGAAAGGGCTCTGTGGCACACACCATAGCAGCCCAGCTTCAGGTCTGCGGATACAGAATAGGTCTCTACACTTCACCCCATCTGCTTAACTTCAATGAGCGCATACGCATCAATGGCAATCCTATTCCTGAGGAATACGTAGTCGGCTTTGTTGAAGCAGAGAAGGAATACTTCAATCAGGTAAAACCTACTTTCTTTGAGATAGCCACCATCATGGCCTTCCAGTATTTCAGCGAGATGGATGTCGATATTGCAGTCATTGAAGTGGGTTTAGGCGGAAGGCTCGACTCCACCAACATCATCACCCCTATTGTATCAGTCATTACCAACATCAGTCTTGACCACACCCACCTCTTAGGGACTTCCGTTGAGCAGATAGCTATGGAGAAAGGTGGTATTATTAAAAAAGGTGTACCCGTGATTATTGGGGAGGCGACACCCGAGACACGCCCAGTATTCGAGGCACTGGCAGCAGAAAACGAAGCCCCCATCACATTTGCCAGCGACGACAACCAGATTGTATCAGCAGAGATGCTGCCCAATGGCCACATGATGTATACCAACGCCATTGGAATCAAATTTGAAGGAGAATTAGGAGGAATCTATCAGACCAGAAACACCAATACTTCGCTGTTTGTCATCAAGGAACTGATGGATCAGGGCTACCTGTGCTCCTGCGAGAAAGAAGCCAACCTCAAGCGTATTCAAGAAGAAATGAACATGGCCTATGCCAATGTTTGCCAACTGACAGGACTAAGAGGGAGATGGGAAACAGTGAGGACAAATCCGACTGTAGTCTGTGACACCGGCCACAACGTTGGTGCCTGGCAGTATCTGGGACAGCAACTCTCGCAAGTAAAGTGCCGACAGATGCACATCGTCTTTGGAATGGTTGACGACAAGGATATCTACGGCGTAATGTCATTCCTCCCCAAGAATGCTCTTTATTATTTCACAAAACCCGACACCAAACGTGCACTTACAGAACATTCTGTCCAGGTTTTTGCCGTTCAGTTTGGACTGGCAGGTATGACATACCCTACTGTGGCCGAAGCCTATGCCGAGGCGCTAAAAAATGCTTCAGAAGACGATTTTATCTTCGTTGGAGGTAGCACTTATGTGGTTGCAGACTTCATGAAAACCCTCGTTTAGGTACTTTTAACACTCAATTAAACGTTTTTACCTTGATTCATTCGTTTGTTTGGTTTATTTTTTGTTACTTTGCACGAAGTAAGCAAACATAAACTAAAAACATTACGAATATGGCAAACTCAACTGAAAATGCGAATCTTTGTGGTCTGAAGCGTGAAAACTTCCAGGCCACTGTAAATGGTAAGAAAACAGATCTGTACATCCTGCGCAACCGTAAGGGGTACGAAGTAGCTATCTCAAACTATGGCGGTGCTATTTGTGCCATCATGGTACCCGACAAGGATGGGAATGTGGGCAATGTGATTGAAGGTCACGACAGTATCGAGCAGCTCACAAGCGGTAACGAGCCCTATCTCTCTACCCTTATCGGACGATGGGGAAACCGTATTTGCAAAGGACAGTTCACACTGAACGGCAAGGAGTATCAGATGGCCATCAACAACGGTCCCAACCACTTGCATGGCGGACTTAAGGGTTTCAATGCTAAGGTATGGGATGCCCGTCAGATGGGTCCCCGCTCACTGGCCCTGCACCGCGTTTCTTCTTACGGTGAGGAAGGCTACACAGGCGAGTTGGACGTTACGGTAGAATTTACTTTCACCGACCTCAACGAGCTGGTCATTGAATATCTGGCTACAACCAACAAGAAGACCATCGTCAACCTTACTCATCATGCATTCTTTGCATTGGCAGGAACTGCCGATCCCACACCGGCTATCGATGACCTGATTTGCGAAATCAACGCCGATTTCTATCTGCCTACTGATGCAACGGCTATTCCCACCGGTGAAATCTTAAAGGTAGAGGGTACTCCGTTCGACTTCCGTACACCGAAAGCCATCGGCAATGAAATAGATGCCGACAACGAGCAGATCAAATTCGGTAACGGATATGACCACAATTATGTGCTGAACAAGAAAGAGGAAGGCGAACTGAGTCTTGCTGCCAAGCTCACCGACCCGAAGAGTGGACGCACACTGGAGTGCTACACCACCGAGCCGGGCATGCAGCTCTATACAGGTAACTATCTCGAGGGCTACAAAGGAGCCAATGGTGCTACCTTCCCACGCCGCTCGGCAGTGTGCTTAGAGACCCAGCATTTCCCCGACACGCCCAATCGTCCTTACTTCCCCAGCGTAGTACTGAACCCCGGTCAGCGCTTCAAGTCAAAGACGATTTACAGATTCGGTATTGTTGAATAATAAGAGCACTAAACTATGACACAACAGAAAAACAACACACAGTTGGTGGCCATTATCACCATGTGTTTCATCTTCGCGATGATCAGTTTCGTCACCAACATGGGTGCTCCTTTTGGCAACATCTGGGGATTCACCTATCCTTTTGCCAAGGCCTGGGGTAACCTGATGAACTTTGCTGCTTACCTCTTCATGGGTATTCCCGCAGGTAAGATGCTTATCAAGTACGGCTACAAGAAGACCGCCCTCATCGCCCTGATTGTGGGTATCATCGGTCTGGCTTTCCAGTATATCTCAAGCATTGCCGGTGACGGAACCTATGTCTTCACATACGATGGCATTCCTGTCGCACTGAATCTGATAATCTATCTGCTGGGTGCTTTCATCTGCGGTTTCTGCGTATGTATGCTGAATACCGTTGTGAACCCCATGCTCAACATTCTTGGTGGTGGTGGAAACAAGGGTAACCAGTACATCCAGATCGGCGGTACGATGAACTCGCTTACCGCTACGCTTACCCCGTTGCTTACAGGTCTGCTGGTAGGAACGGTGACTGCCGACACGAGCATGAGCGACGTTGCTCCCCTACTCTTCATCGGTATGGCTGTATTCGCCATCTCCTTCCTCATCATCCAGCGTGTGCAGATTCCTGAGCCAACACTCGGCAAGGAGCAGCCCAAATATGAGCACAGCCCGTTGGCATTCCGTCACTGTCTGTTGGGTGTCATTGCCATCTTCTTCTATGTAGGTGTGGAAATCGGCATTCCTATGGAGCTGAACTTCTACATTACTGATTTAGGATTTGAAGGCTCGGCTGCCATCGGAGGTACGCTTGCTGCCAGCTACTGGTTGATGATGCTTGTTGGACGTGCATCGTCGAGTGCCATCTCAGGTAAGGTGTCAACATCGTTACAGATGACTATCGTTTCTTCAGTAGCTATTATTCTCCTTCTCATTGCCATCTTCCTCCCAGAAAGCGTTAGTATCGCCATCAGTGGACATGATGTTCCTATGAAGGCCATCTTCATCGCTGTCTGCGGACTATGCACGAGCATTATGTGGGGTGGAATCTTCAACCTCAGTGTTGAAGGACTCGGCAAGTATACTGAGGCTGCCAGCGGCATTTTCATGATGATGGTTGTGGGTGGAGGTATTATGCCCCTCATCCAAGAAGCCATCGCCAAGAGCGCCGGTCCTATCACATCCTATTGGCTCATCATCGCTATGCTTGCTTATATCCTCTTCTATAGCACCATTGGATGCAAGAATGTGAACAAAGACATTAAGGTAGACTAAATTCATTAATCTGTTAATAGTTTAATCGTTAATTCATATGATGGAAATTGATTTTGTAAGAAGCCGCTTCATCAAGCACTTTGATGGCAAGACCGGTAATGTGTATGCCTCTCCCGGCCGTATTAACCTTATTGGTGAACATACCGACTATAATGGCGGATATGTGTTTCCCGGTGCTGTAGACAAAGGTATTATGGCAGAAATGCGTGCCAATGGTACGGAAGACACAGTAATGGCTTATGCTATTGACCTGAAGGATCGTGTAGACTTCAAGCTTTCCGACCCTGATGGCCCCAAGGCTTCATGGGCACGCTACATCTATGGCATTTCAAAGGAAATGCAGAAGCTGGGTGTTCCTGTAAAGGGCTTCAACATTGCCTTTGCCGGCGATGTTCCCCTTGGTGCAGGTATGTCCTCAAGTGCAGCTATGGAGAGCTGCTTCGCATGCGGTCTGAACGACATCTTCGGCGAGAACAAGGTCAGCCAGTGGGATATGGTTTTGGCAGGACAAGCCACAGAACATAACTACTGCGGCGTGAAGTGTGGTATTATGGACCAGTTCGCCTCAGTCTTTGGAAAGGCTGGCTGCCTGATGCGTCTTGACTGCCGCAGCCGTGAGTTTGAATATTTCCCCTTCAAGCCCGATGGTTATCGCCTCGTGCTGCTCGACTCTGTAGTGAAGCACCAATTGGCAGGTTCTCCTTACAACGACCGCCGCAACTCGTGTGAGAACGTGGTAAAGCACATCCAGGCCAAGCACCCTGAAGGAAAATTTGAGACCTTGCGTGATTGCACATGGGAACAGCTTGACGAAGTACGAGCCGAAGTCGGTGAAGAAGACTACAAGCGTGCCAAGTTCGTGCTCGGCGAGAAAGACCGCGTACTCGGCGTTTGCGATGCACTGAATGAAGGCGACTACGAGAAAGTTGGCGAGCTGATGTATAAGACGCACGAAGGACTGTCCAAGGACTATGAGGTTTCCTGCGAGGAACTTGACTTCCTGAACGACGTTGCTAAGGAGTGCGGTGTCACTGGTTCCAGAATTATGGGCGGTGGCTTTGGAGGTTGCACCATCAACCTGGTTCGCAACGATCTTTACAAGCAGTTTGTTGCTACGGCTAAGCAAAAGTTCAACGAGAAATACGGCCACGAGCCTAAGGTCTATGACGTCGTCATTGGCGATGGTTCTCGCAGACTCTGCTAAGACCATTAAGAAGATAGTAATAACTTATAAAAGAAGGTCGCGCGCATTCTTGTCCGCGACCTTCTTTTATATACTAGTAGATTTACGAACCGTTCCATGAACTGAATCCGATAGAGAAGCAGGTTCTTAAAGGAAGAGAGCAAGGTTCACTCGGGTTCAGAGCAAGGCTCACTCGGGTTCAGAGCAGGGTTCATTCGGGTTCTGAGCAAGGTTTACTCGGGTTCTGAGCAGGGTTCACCCGGGTTCTGAGCAAGGCTCACTCGGCTTCTGAGCAGGGTTCACCCGGGTTCTGAGCAAGGCTCACTCGGGTTCTGAGCAGGGTTCACTCGGGTTCTGAGCAGGTTTCACTCGGGTTCAGAGCAAGGTTCACTCGGGTTCTGAGCAGGGTTCTCTCGGGTCCTGAGCAAGGTTCACTCGGGTTCTGAGCAGGGTTCACTCGGGTTCAGAGCAAGGTTCACTCGGGTACGTAGTTGTCTATCTGCGACTACCCATCGCAGGTTATTTATCACGATAATCCTTGTATGCTTGCCATGCCTCACTGATGTCCTGCTGGCTGAAACTACTTGTAAAAAACGTCGCCTGACAGTCATCCCTATATGGTGACCAGTTGCCGCAGATGGTTCCATCGTAGGCAATGACGGGCTGGAAGATGCCGCTGTTGTTGTGTGCATGATGTCGGTGCTCAGGAGGGAGCACAATGACGCGGGACTTATAGCTAATGAGGTATTCGTCATAGGGAGGAATTAGGAGGAACTTGCCTTTACGAAAGCCTCGTGTGCGACATTCGTCGGTCAGGTAGAACTCAGTGAATGAGCGAGAGCCTTGCAAGTTTGCTTGCCGATGGCCGAGCGTAAGCGGACTTGCCGAATGCAACTCCCTACCCTTCCACTTCTCTACGTGAATGGTGTCGCCCATAAGTGCAATTCCCTTGCGACAGTCGCTGATGTTCAGACCTGACCACCAAACGAAATCCTCTAATGTGGCAGGTTGGCGACTTCGGAAGTATTTGCGAGTAAAGTGCAACAGGGCTTCATCGCGGTCCATCTGAGCCATCGGCTTCACCTTGTTGGCAGTGAGTGCGTAGGTGGCTTTGAGCGAAGTTCGAAGCTGCTTACGCTCAGCAGCGTCGGAACAGGCTCCGCACTGATCTGGCTTACAGGCAGATTTGAGCGGTAACAGATCTCCGCTGCAAAGGATGCCTGACATCTCGGCCATACGGATATGGTACGACAGGCGGTGATCATCCATCTTTATGTTCTTCTCTGCCAAGGCATGCACAAAGTCCTCTTTTGTCGCACTTCCCAAGTCGGCAGCCTTCTGGGCGAGTATGTCGCGGATGTGCATCAGTTCCTTGTCAGGAATGGTGATTTTGTTGCTGCTCATCCAGCCTTTTGTCACAGCGATGGCCTTGGGCGCACAGAGGCCGATCATCATCCAATAGTCCTCTGCACTTACCAGTTGCCACGTGCCTCGCATCAGGTGCAGACGGATAATTCTCCCACTATTGAAAGCCCGTTTGAAAGCTGCAATTGAGCGAGAGCGGAGTGGAGCTTGCTCCAACTCTGCCGAACGCGAGCAGGTTCGACCATAGGTCAATGCCATCGTCGACAGTGGGCGCGTCCTCATCGCCACTGCCCACCGCATCATGCGATACTCCTGTGCCTGCATGGCACCCATATAGTTGACTACCTCGGCAGGGTCACTGTACTGAGGTGCGGCCAACTGTTGGTTGAGAAGCCTGATGGCTATCGGATTCATATCGTTTCTATTCTATTATTGTTCCACATCTAACTCTGTCCATTTGATCCATCTAGCTATGCATCGTCGCAGAGGTACGAGATAATCTGCATTGCTTCTTTTCCGGCTCTAACTCCAACATCTTTTCGGCCAATGGCACATACCAGTCACGGACTTCATCAGCTGTAGGTGTGTGACCGCCAGGGAAATGGAACGAACGGTTATAGTGTTCCAAGAACATCGGTTCAAAGCGAGCCAGCGTATCTTGCTCGCCGAACAAACCCCAGATACAATCTTGGAAGTCAGGGTGACAATTGTCAAACTGGATGGCCTCCATTTCTGCGAACTCCTCAATCAAGGCTTCATCGATGATGAAATTCTGTTGACCGTCCTTTCGTGGCGACTTGTACTGATGCTCGCCGATGCGCTGTTTCAGGAACTCGGTCATCCTGAAGTGCGGATTGCCCAACAAAGCAGGAATACCCACAACCGGAGCCAACATCTGAGCATAGAACGCCCCGCAACTATTGCCTAACAGAAGGTCTGGCTGGTCATTCTCTATCAAATCACGTATGAATCTCACCCCCTCCTTTGGGTGCATTGGCAGGTCGGGCGTTATCACTTCAGCACGCCCAACGAAAGCCTCTCGCAGAACCATTGCTGGTACACACTGTCCACTGGCATAGAATCCGTGCAGGAACAAGATTTTCTTCATGCTCAATCAATTATGTAAAAGCCTGCCTCTGAAGGATGGTCTAGCACCATGCTTTTTGGATTTTCCTTTGTCAGAAGCCATGTCATCCAAATGTCACCAGCAGCTGCAGCAATAAAGAAGATACCCAAAGCAAGCAGGGGAAGGTTACCAATAAACATGGCCACTATTGACGGAATAACACCCAAAATGACGCAAGGCATCATGGCACCCATCATGTAACCAGGGATGTTCATCGGCTCATCACAATGGCAATATGGGGTGAGCATCTTCCACATAATACCAAAGCTGATGCTCTTCCATCCGCTTGGCGCATAGCAAGCCCATGTAGCACCATGAATCAGCTCATGAACAACAATGCCGATTATCATCGCCACAAAAGCCACAATCCATTGACTCTCGTTACCCAGTATCTCCATCGTCGGCTTACGTCCTCCCCAAATAAGGAAGAACGGCACCAACAGCACTATTGCCGCTATCACCATGATGGCTACGGCAAAGATATTTGCCTTGACTATATCTATAGACACCTTACGTCTGTTTTCTTCAGCCATATTCACAAAACATATTAAAAACAGCGACAAAGGTATTCATTTTTATTCTAAAAGTCGTACTTTTGCACCGATTATTAGGATAGTTTATGAAAGATTTGATTCTACTGAATGCGTCTACAAGCCTATAGATGGCAGGAGCGGGAGATTACTTTTAGTTCAACGTAAGAGAATAGTTTTAGAGGCAATATCAGTCAATGGAACAGAAAAGCCGGAGCAGCGAGAGCAGAGTCAAGCTTGCTTGCGCTCGACCTTGATTGCTTGCAACCGAAGGGACGCAAGAACTTTGCCGAGTCGTGACGGATTTCGACAACGTCAAATTCAGCAATAACCGTATTGACCTGATGTCACTGCGCGCGTTTTGCGAGCGCGAGGGCAAGGAGGTGACTTACCGTAAGGGCGACCAACTGGAGCGCGAAGGCGACCCCGCACGATGGTTCGGCTTCGTCACAGAGGAGTGCTTCAAATATATCACGCGAGGCATCAGCGACGAGCGCAATCATCTCACATGGTTCTCGTTTGAGGGCGAATTCGTGGCTGATTATCCTTGCGTTCTATCAAGCCAACCTTCCCAGGCTACCATCGAAGCCATGATGTCCTGCCGTGTATGGAGGGTTAGCGGTGAGGAGTTGTTTGGCTTCTTCCGTCAGAGTATCAAGAACATGGAACTGCGTGCTGTTATAGGCAAGCACATGCTCAACCAGTTCAAGGCACGCTATCAAGACTTTCATCGTGCCACAGCCCGCGAACGCTATGAGTTGCTGCTGCAGCGTTGTCCAGGCATCGTGGAGCATCTTGACTTACAAGACCTCGCCTTCTTCCTTTGCATCACCCCAAACTATCTGAGCACGATTCGCAAGTCAATCACGTTCGAAAGCAAGAAATAGGGAAAAACTCTTTAACTAGTTTAAGACCTGCACCCCCGGCATCCGTTTTTCGGTCATGTCGGGGGCTTTTTCGTGGGATTTTTAGTAACTTTGCGGCAAAACCGTTAAGTATTCAAATTGATTGGCAAAATGAAATTAGTGTTTACAATTAAGAAGTATCGTACATCTATCATATTGTTCTTGGTATTCGAAACTATTGCCGTCTGGCTGTGGCAGGCTACGGGCAAACTGTTCTTTCTGCTTAACTTCTCCTATATTGGCATTTGGGTCGCATTGGGACTTCTTCTTTTCACAGAAGGCTGGAAGTATGCCAGAGAATTTACTCAGTTTGGTGTCGGCTCTTATATGCTCGTGTTTCTCGGTCTGATATGCCGTGAGAATTTGCAGATTGAAGGCCTGTGGTACTATCTGCTATGTGGTGTCGTGGGGGCTGGTACGCTCCATTATGCTATTGCTAAGATTCTCGGCCCGTTACTATTCGGGAGAGGATGGTGTGGATTTGCCTGTTGGACAACTATGATTCTCGATCTATTGCCTTACAAACAGAACAAAGTACCAAGAAAGAAGTGGGGTTTCATCCGATACATCATGTTCGCCTTGTCGTTGGCTATCGTCCTTCTCCTATTTTGGTTTGATATGGCTGATGCCTATACGATGTTTATACTCTTTGTAGTAGGAAACTTGTTTTATTATGTTGTTGGAATTGCTCTTGCCATCTTGCTCAAAGACAATAGAGCCTTCTGTAAATACATTTGCCCAATAACGGTATTCTTGAAACCTATGAGCTATTATTCTCTACTTCGTATCAAGTGCGACGAAGACAAATGCATCCGTTGCAGAAAATGTCTGAGGACATGTCCGATGGATGTTGAAGTAAACAACAATTCGCGCAGTCGTAAGAATGCCACCGAATGTATCCTCTGTCAGCAATGTACGAAGGTCTGTCCTACAAAGGCACTGAAATGTTGAATCAGTTTAAGTTATAACAATAACACAAAATGAATATGAACAAGAAAACCATCATCACCGCACTGTTCGCCCTCGTCACAATGGCGGGACAGGCACAGGAAGTGCGCATCGACACAGTGATTCCGAAATTCCTTTCCAACGGCTATTTCTTCCGTGAAATGCCTATGCTACCAGACGGCGAGAAAACCATGTCTCGATTGAAGGACAAGGAAGGCAACAGCGTCATCGTCATCAATGTCAACGCCACACTACCCAAGTCGCTCATCCGCAAGGCTATTCCCCGCGAACAGGTTCACAACGCCGATCAGTTTCTGAACGGACTGAACATGATGGCCACGGTGACCTCGCTGACACAGGCTAGCGTGAAGGCTGACGGCACGTGGTATTCGCCCAAGGAGGGTGAGCCGTTCCCGCAGTTCTCAGAGAAGGACATGGATGGGCACACATGGACCAACGACAGTGTGAAGGGGCGCGTCATGGTGATTAACCTCTGGTACTCTGGCTGCGGCCCCTGCCGAGCAGAGATGCCCATCCTTTCCGAGTGGAAAAATCAATTGCCCGGCGTGATGTTCTTCTCAGCCACCTACCACGATGCCGAGACGGCCAAGCGCATTACTGACAAGCACCACTTTACATGGACGCATCTCATTGAGGCGAAAGATATGATGGCGTGGATTGGCACCGAAGGTTTCCCACTCACCATCGTTGTTGATAAGAAGGGCATCGTCCGTCACGCCGTCCACGGCACCAACGAGACGAAGCGCGAGGAACTGTTAGCAAAGATCAAAGAGGCCGAGGCAGAATAAATGCACCCACGAGAACCCGCCAAGCCTCTTCACAATGCTTAAATCGGCAGGTCGTTTTATTTCAAAAGCAACAAAATCGATGTCAAAAAACAATTTCCCATCAAAAAGTTTGGTCGATTCAATAAAAAGCACTACCTTTGCATCCACTAGAACCCGCCAAGCCTCTCCACGATGCTCAAATGTGCGGGTCGTTTTATTTTTATACGATGAGCAACAGAATCCCATTCCAGAAACCATACGCCAGTGCGCACGACCTGGTCAGACTGCTACAGTCGAGTGGCCTGACGGTAGCCGACACTGCCAAGGCTGAGCGATACCTCGAATTCATAGGCTACTACCGTTTGTCGGCCTACATGTATCCCCTCCTACAGATGCCCAAGGAGCAGCACCGCTACAAACCGAACACCACGTTCGACCAAGTGATGATGCTCTACCGCTTCGACAAGAAATTGCGCCTGCTCATTTTCAACGAGATTGAGAAGATTGAGGTGGCTGTTCGTAGCGCCATCGTCAACATCGGCAGCGACATGACGGGCAATCCCTTTTGGATGACTGACGGCAGCAATTTCATCGATGCCGCAAAGTTCCGTCACACGATGGACTTGATAGACGCAGAGCTTCACCGTTCACGCGAAGACTTTATCGTCCACTTCAAGCAGACCTATTCCGACGCCTATCCGCCTGCATGGATTCTGCCAGAAGTGCTTCCCTTCGGTGTTATCACCAACATCTTCAGCAACATCAAGACCCCACGTATCAAGAAGAGCATTGCCCGCAAGTTCGGCCTGCAAGTAGCCCCCTTCGAGTCGTGGCTCACCATCGTCACCCTGACGCGCAATTCCTGCTGCCACCATGCCCGTGTATGGAACAAGCAGAACACCATCCGTCCGATGCTCCCCAACCGCATGACGGGCAGTTGGATTACACTGCCTACCGATGCCCTCCGCATCTATTTCAATCTTTGCATCATCAAGTATTTCCTCAACATCATTTCGCCCAACAACGACATGAAGGCGAAGGTCGATGCTCTGCTCGCCGCTTACCCGTCCATCGACGTCACCGCCATGGGCTTCCCTCGCGGATGGAAGAGCGAACCTTTGTGGCAATAACCGCCGTTTCATAACCCTTCTCTTCCAAATATTCACAAAACCCCTGAACATTTGTTCAGACTTTCACCTCGGCAGACACTTTTTAGGTCTCGCTATGAACGCTTTCGTTGGAAATTTAGTAACTTTGCAGCCAAACAACCACTAACGATGGAACAGAAATTCGGAAAAAAGAGTATTGACATTGAGGCGCTGCGCGAGTTTTGCGAGCGCGAGGGCAAGGAGGTGACTTACCGCAAGGGCGACCAGATGGAGCGCGAGGGCGACCCCGCACGATGGTTCGGCTTCGTCACCGAAGGGTGCTTCAAGTATGTAACGTATGGCATCAGCGATGACAGGGAACACATCACTTGGTTCTCGTTCGAGGGTGAGTTTGCGGGCGACTATCCCAACTGCCTCGACGGTCGTCCATCGCAGACTACAATCAAGGCGATGATGCCCAGCCGCTTGCTCCGTGTGAGCGGCGAACAGTTGATGGACTTTTTCCGTCAAGACGCTGAAAAGATGGAGTTGCGCAGTGTCATAGCTGAGCATCTACTCAGTCAGGCCCGCGCCTGCTACCTCGACCTCCACCGTGCCACAGCCCGCGAACGCTATGAGTTGCTGCTGCAGCGTTGTCCAGGCATCGTGGAGCATCTTGACTTACAAGACCTCGCCTCGTTCCTCTGCATCACTCCTAACTATCTGAGCACGATTCGCAAGTCAATCACGTTCGAAAGCAAGAAATAGGACAAAACTCTTTAACTAGTTTAAGACCTGCACCCCCGGCATCCGATTTTCGGTCATTTCGGGTCCTTTTTCGTGGGACTTTCTGTAACTTTGTGGCTCGAAATAACAATAAAACGAAAAAATTATGAACAAGCAAACCATCATCACCATCCTGCTCGCTCTAGTCGCAATGGCGGGACAGGCACAGACTACGGTTAAAGGTCACGTCATTAATGAACGAGGTGAAAATATTGAGTACGTCAGCATAGGCATTGAAGAGGACAGCGTAGGTGTCATCTCCGACGCACAAGGAAACTTTACGCTGGCGATACCCGAAGGGCGCAGGGACGACCTGACATACACGCATGTTTCCTATCAGACGACAGCGATTCCCTACGCGACTTACGCCAATGGGTACGAACTGACTGTAACACTGAAAGACAAGGTAATCGAACTGGCCGAGGTTGTAGTCGGCAAGAAGAACAAGCCGCACACGCTGTCGGGCAAGTCGTGGATAAGGACAAGCACTGCAGGCTTCGAGGGTGATTGTAAGGGTGACATTGAATGGGGACCAATCTTCAAAAACAGGAAAGACTATCTGCTGACCGACATTATGGTCACCATAGACAAATGTGAGTACGAGGAATGTACGTTGA
>JAEEQB010000067.1 GCA_016285075.1 Prevotella sp. | reverse complement strand
ATTTGGGTTTACCGCCTTTGATTTTCGAAAATCGCTATCTATCTCATTTTCAGAGAAATGCAGTCATTCTCGTCAAAACTGATAAAATCGGGTATAAGCAGGAGTTAGCGCCTCATCCCGACAGAAACGGAGATAGCAGGCTCACTAAGTCTGCTATTTTTTTTTCTGACTGTGAAGCTTTGAGATTTCTTCTAAGATCATATAGACAGCTCTTGTTGATTGTAGTCCGTTTAGGGTGTTAAAGCATCTGCCCTCCACAGCATCAACAAAGGATCGCTGTTCGTCAAAATAGCCTTGCGAGTAGACTTGGTTGTTTGGAAGAATGGGAATGGATTTGTTGGAACTGAAGATATATTCAACAGTCCTTTTATGGTGACAGACTTTCTCAATGGGAATACCGAGGACGCAAGAAGAAAACGACTCGTAAGTCAGTTCTTCCATCTGTGAGAGATGGTAGATACCGTTTGACGTACACACCTTGAGGGTCTCTTCGGCAGAAGTCCATGTGTAAGCAGTGGATAGTTCGAGCGTACCAACGATTTGGGGATGGCGAAGCATAATGGTGTAGGATGCAGGAGCAACTTGCTGGCAGGCAAGGATTTCCGCCTTGCCAAAGAGGTGGGTGACCAGGTCGAGGGGATGGATATAAAGGTCGAGCAGGGCATTACCTTCTGGATAGTTGCCGGTGAGATAATGAAGATCGTAACTGACAAGATGTTCTTTGTGCAGACGTTTGCGAAGGATTTGCACAGCTGGGGCATAGCGTTTCTGCAAGCCGACCATGGCAATAGGTGAACCATAAAGCCGCTGTTTGCCTATGAGGGCATCAAGTTCTGCAAGCGTCTGGCAGGGAGGTTTCTCTATGAACAGTGACTTTCCGCTTTTCAATATCTGTGAGGCAATGGAGAAATGAACTGAGGGTGAGGCAGAAACAAATATGCCTTTCACTTCATCATCATTCAATATCACGTCAAGCGAGGTCGTTGCTTTCACATGAGGAAACTTCCGTTCTATCAGTTTAGCTTTCCTTTCCGATGTGACGCAGATGTATTTCAACGGTACACCAAGGTAATGCAGTACGGGATAAAGGTTGGTGAGCGAGTGTTGCCCCATGCCAACGAAAGCATATGAATATTGGTACGTTTGGGCAATGAAGCGCTCGGTACGGATGCGTTTATATCGGTTTATCAATTGCTGTATCATAAATTCTTGAAATATTGGTGATAGGTTGCGCGCGGGTCTTCCGTCCACTGATATGAGCCGTAGAACTTCTCTATAAGTCGTTTGGGCAGTAGACACTCCAAGTTTCGCATGAGAATGATGTCATATTTGCGGTGGAAGTTAATCCAGCAGTCGTTGCAGTTCTTGGAATATTGGCACTGTGTCTGGTAGGATGTTACGCCATTGAAGATTTCGTCGAGCGACTGACGGTGGATGTTGCCAAGAATGACATCGAGATTCTGACAGAGTGGTACATCACCATTACTATGGACGACAAGACTGCTCAGAATGCTCTGGCAGCGCAGTCGCAAGTTGCCATTACGCCACTGGTCGTATAGAGCTACAAAATCGTAGTTTTCTTGTGTCTGATGGATGCTCTGAGGAATGTGCTTCACAAAATCTGTTGCTGCCAACAATTCGCTCGTTGTATCGAAGAAGGCCATCGTCCCGTATATGCCAATGCGCACATCCACATTATATTGCTTGGCAATATCAATAACAAAAGCCATATCTTCGAACGAGTTCCACGGCGACAGGCAGAACATCAGCGACAACGGTGTTTTGTCCTTCAGCGCATCCATCACTTGAATCACACGGTCATAACCGTTGCAGCCACGCATCCGTAGGTAAGTTTCGCGGTCACCGTCTAGAGATACGTACAGATGCCTTGGCTGATAGCGGCAAACGGCATCTATGACACGACGGGGCGCAAGACAATTAGAAAGCAGCGTGTAGTTCGGGTGATGTTCATGAAACCACTCCATAATCTCAGATGCTTGCGGATGGAGGACGAACTCGCCACCCTCCAGTCCTACGGTAGTATGGCTGGTCACGCATCGGCTCTGCATGATTCTACGTATGTCTTCGAGCGACAAATGTTCTACTGGTTTCTGCCAGATATTACAATGCTTGCAGCGCGACTGGCAGGCCGTAGTTGAGTAAATCATCAGTTGCGACAGACGCTTGTGGTGTGGCCGCATAATGTTGTTCAGATAGAGTAGCCCGTTGTAGGCATAATCGTAAATCGTGTACATAAAAATTCGTTGCAGTTTCTGCTTATATAGTCTGAAACTGCAACGAATGACTGCACAGAGAGTGTGATTATTTCCTCAATTTACCCTTGCTTTCCAAATAGTTGGTAAATGTCTCCCATTGCGGGGCGCGTTTCTTGATGTTGGCCTGCGTGCGTTCATCATCGATGAACTGCAGGGGGTAGCAGTCGTGCAGGTAGTAGCTGGGATTGCCCTCGTCGTCGCCAATGGTGGAGTAGTGGAGCACGAGGTCGAAGAATACACGGCTGTCAAAGTCGGAGACGAAGCGGCTGACCTCGAAGAGAACGCTCTCGCCGAGGCGGAACTCCAAGCACTCGCGGTGATAGTTTTTCATCAGTTTGTTGAACAGTCGCTCGTCCTGCTCCTTGAAGCGTATCTCGCGGGTACTGGCATTGAACCACTCGATGTCGTCCTCGGTGAAGAGGGTATCAATGACGGCGGCCCTCGTCTCGCCTACGGGTTCGCAAGCAAAGAGTCTCACTTGCTCCACGGGGGCGGTGGTGAAGGGCTTTTCGGGTTCGTTACTGTCGCTGCTGCAAGCAGTCATCATTGTGCCGGTAATGGCTATCGCCATCATCCAAGCGAGGGGCTTGTAATGTTTCATATTCTTCAGAGTTTTAAATATTGGTCTCTCTATTTATATAGTCCGTTAGACTCTGAAAAGACTGCACGGAGAAGAAAATATTCTGAATATTCTATAAATCCGCTGCAAATATACAAAATGTTTTGCAAAACACCCGAGTTTTTTAGCAAAAAGATGAAAATTCTGCATGGCTACCATGTAAATCTAATACCTAATGGCAAAGAGAAGCTAAACGGATGCTCCGTGCGGTAGGTTTCGATGTCTGTGGAGGTCGGGATATAGTATTGCAGGCTTGGCTCAGCGAAGAAACCGACGTTGGGCGTCAGGTGGAATTGCATACCAAGGCCGAAGGTGGTAGAGAACTGCCACGGTGCGTGGATGGTAGTCTTGTCGCCTGCCTCATACTGACCATTCACATAGAACTCTGAGCGGAGGGCGGAATGGACGGGTATTTCGGTTGCGAGACCGAGGCTGCCGTAGATGCTCCACAGTCTTTCGCTATACATATTATATATACCCTTCATGGGGATGCCAAGGTAGTGGATGGTCTGCTGTTCGCTGATGGTATTACCATCGGCACCCGTCTCAAAGTCAGAGATCAGGCGGCTGTAATTGAAGCCTGACTCCAGTCCGAAACGATGATTCAATCTGTACTTCAATGCCAGCGACCATGTTACAGGCATTTGGTGATGGGTTGTTCGGCGAATCTTGTCCTCGCCTGGGCGGTTGGCATTGTATAGCGCGATGCGCATGATGGCGCTGCGGGTCTTGTCGCTCACGGCATCAGGATTATTTGCCAGATAGACAGCATAGTCTGTCCAGTTGTCAATGCTGCTCGGAATAATTGGGCTTGGGGATGGCCCAGGCAAAGATTGTGCAGCTGATTGCTTGGGTTTATAGCTGAACGGTTGGTTATAACGTTTCTGCTCATCGAACTGTCCTGCATATGCCAGTAGCAGCGACCATTTCCGGTTAGGATCAGTGCTGACGGTTGGCTTTTCGGGGAACAAGTCGACAATATCGTTATGCGACGTCTCTACCCTGCGTATAGCCTTTGCCGTGTCCGTCGCAATGGTGTCGGTTACCATCTGCTCCTGGGCTATTATATTGAATAATGTATCAGACGTAACAGAATCCACAATTTGGGCAATGACCGATTGCATGGTGTCAGTTGCAAAGAAAGTAGTACGATGCACTGGCAGAATTCCCGACGTGCCGTCGCCTACCCGTAGCCTTTGAACAATCACAGACTTCTGCGGCCGTTCCGTCCGAGAAGCTTTCTGCGATTCTTTCGGTGTATCTTTCTGTTTCGCCAAAACTGCCGACGGCTGGTGCTCACCGCCGTCTTCATCCTTGACAACAGTATCTCCTTTCTTGAGCAGGAAGAACGTAACTGGAACAAGTAGCAGCAGAATCCCAGCAACCCAATACTGCTGCATCATCTTTCGGAGCATCTTCTTCGCCCGTGCCAGTTGCGATGATGAAGAATGTGGTTCGATGCCCAACATGTCGCCAATCTCCTTGTGCGACATACCCTCGAACACCGACAGACGGAACACCTGCCCGTAGCCCTCAGGCAGACGGTCAATCATCCTCACCACCTCGCTCAATGGCACACCCCTCACGCCTTGTTGTTCCATTTGCTGCGGTATTACTGTAGCCTCCTCTATAGGCACCATCGTCACCGCCGTCTGACGCTCCTTGCACTTCGAGGCCACGTTCCGCGTGATGGCGGTCATCCAGGCCTCTGCACGCCTGGCATCGCGCAGTCTGTCAAACGAAGTGAAGATAATCACAAAGGCATCGTGTAGCACATCCTCCACCGTCTGCTCGTCGCTGATATAGCGTCGGCACACGCCCCTCATCTGCTGGGCGTATGCCTTGTACAGCTCTCCGAGGGCGTCTGCGTCCCCCTGTCTGCATCGTTCTATCAGCCGTGTTATCTCCATCGTCAGCATCACGTCTCTGTTTGTTAAGTCCTGCAATGAAGCGAAAGACTGCACCGACAACAAAACATTTTTGTTATTTTAACGTAAAACTGCAATAGACGATTTGCGGATTGCTCTGTCCGGATTTAAAGAGATCTTTAGCGAAGCGGTATTCTCTTCAAGCAGTCTACGGCCGAGATCCAAGCAAGAGAATGACTCTCTTCAAGCAAGAGAATGACTCTCTTCAAGTAAGGGCAAAAGAATCAACGTTTCAGCAATTGGCTTTTGCCCCTTCAGGGCGATGGTTACCACGCCAGTTTTCCCAGGGCGTAGCCCTGGGAAAACAACTGCTGCCTCCTTCAGGGCGTTTCCGACTTGGCATTCGCGCGGCCTGTTCCCGTGATAGCCTCGAAAAAATGTCGTTTGTTTTTGCGCTTAGGCGAGGAAATTTTGCGCTAAGGCGCAAGGTGTTTTGCGTTAAGGCGTAAGGTGTTTTGCGTATACGCAAAAGCGTTTTACCCACCACCTTTCTCCCGCTTTCATTGGTCCTTGCACCAACGAAGCCCCGTCCTCTCAACCCTGAAGCCTGGCTGAGGCTGTTATAAGGGTGGGAAACTTTCGTGAATTCACTTCATGATTGTTCAACCTTTGGCTACCGCTTCGTAGGTACTCAGACCCTTCACCGCAGCCTTCCATAGTACTCCCGAAACATCAGTGAATATGAATACACCTTTCCTCATTTGCTCTGTAATATTCCTGTTTCTGTATCCTGATGGTTCATGGTACGCTGGATGTCACGATATTTGCGGCCAGACGAGAGCTGCCATCTAATGTTGAGAGTCAGCATGTTTCCGAAATCGCTGCTATGCTGCGACACTTCTTTTCGGATATATCGGCTAAACACCTCTGTTTTGTTTGTGAGCGGACGTGCACAGAATGGATGCTGGGCATAGAGGGATAGAGTGATATTCTTCAACTGATAAGAGGCTGTGAAATACCAAGTGGGTGCTTGATGTCCTCTATGCTCGCCCTCCATAAAGTTCCAACCATTATCAGCATATGCTGTCAATGACCACTTACCTAGATAGGCTTCTACACTGGTGCCACCATTAAATGTCGTATAGGTATGGCGATAGTCATCCGTGAAGTTGAAGAAGCGATAGATACCTCCATAGAGGGTGACAGACAGATGTTGTGGTACAGCCTCCCATCGGTTATAACTCTGGATGAAGAAGAAGCTGCATTTATTGCCGTCATTGGTCTGCGTCTGATAGAAAATCCCGTTCTTACGGATGTATTTCTCCATGTTGCAGTTGGCATTCAGTCGCCAGTAGCCTTGCAACTCACTCGTGATTTTGGGCGTGGAGTAGGTCAGACGAAGGTCGTGCGTAGTCACACGATTGGGTCTAATCTCAGGATTACCTGCTAACGTCTCCATTGCATTCTGCTTGATTGAGACATCACTGACGAGGGCTATCTGCGATATGTGCTGCGACACTTCAAAGTCGTATTTCATCTTCAGGTTCTTGGCTACAGGATAGGCAAATGTCACCTTAGGACGAAACAGCAGAAAGCGGTCATTCCATTTTTCTTGTCGATAGTAGCGTGTGCTCACGCCCAAGCCTCCTATAAAACCGAGTTTGCCCAAGCGTCCTTTCACTTGTCCGAAGAAATATAGCATTGACGAACGCATTGAGTTGGAAGCAACGGCATCACCAGAATACACATTGTAGATATACTTCTGTCCATACTGAGCCCCCAAGGACAGCGTGAAGGGCTTCAGACGGTTCTCATAGATGGCCTCAGTCCACAACGAAAAGGTCTTTCCCGTTACGTTATAGGCATAACTGCCACCCTCGTTATGTTCTGCGTGGCTATCGGTTTTGATATATGTTCCAACAGCATTGGCTGTTAGGGATTGATGACACATATAGTCGCGATGGAGATAAAGGTCGAGAATTGGCGATGAGGTACGGGAAGAGGAATGGTCTTCGTAGGCTTCAAACTTTGACCATGACCTGTGTGGCTGAATGTCGCGTCGGGCTGAGAGTTTCGATTGGAGTACATAGTTTGAGTCACTTAGACTATAGGTGAGTTGGAGGTTGTGATCGAAACTCTTGTTTTGCCCATCTGATTGTTTGCGCAAAATGCTTAGTTTCTCTCCTGACTCCAATTGGTATGTAGCCTCCTCTTCATGTTCCGACCCATAGAAGTTTTGATAGCCTAGCGAGTAGTTCACACCAAACTCATTCTTTCCATAGTTGAATTTCCCATAGACAGTCTCTTCACCGTTCACTGCTGTGACTGTATTCGTCAGGTCTGCCCCGATGTTGTGACCGCTGACGGGTTTCTTCACGATGATGTTGACGATGTAGGCAATGCCTTCACCATATCTGATACCTGGATTATCGATGTATTCGATATGCTCTACGACTTTCATGTCGAGTGCGAGCAGGTCCTCTTTCGAGGCAACGATGTCGTTGATGCGAACTTGAACACTGCCGAGATTGGAGAGCGCCGTAAAGGAATGCGCCACAGGGTCGATACGCAGATGTGGCAGCGCCAGTTTCGACAATAGTGAGTAACCATTCGTGGAACCTTCCAGTTGTTGCCGAGTAGGATAAATTACCTGCCCGTCCACCCGCTGCACTACCTTGGAACCTTGAATGGTCACTTCCTGTAGCGTCTCACCTTCTTTTACCTCCTGCGCCTGAACCATCATTCCAATAGTCAGCAGGCTTAATAGCATAAAATGTCTCATGTGTTTTGCTTTTGGGGGTGCAAAGGTACTATTTCCTTGATAAATTATAGTTTTTCTTGTCTGACATTTGTCTGACATTTCACTTCCTCGAATTCGGTCATGGCTCAGCAAAGCTCAAACAAGCTTGAATTTGCGCTTACTGCTCCGTCATTTGCCTGACAGGGTCTATTTCTTATCTGATAAACTAGATTATCTCATGGGAACCATCGTGGCGATGGGCTTGTGAAGTAGGACGAGACAGAAGCGGGGAAGAACTCAATGTTTGGGATATGTAGGCAAAAGAGACTGAATCGAGTAGGAGAAAAACTAATTCATCTTTCTCCTACCCAATCTTTTAGCACAAAAAAGCTGTGTTCAGTTACAGATTTGCGACATACGAATTGTTTCACGGCTTGCCTACGCCCAGATACGACTTCAACGCCTCGACGTATGCCTTGAATGCCTGTCGTCCCTTGTCCGTGATACGGCAGATGGTACAGGGACGTTTGCCCTTGAAGGTCTTTTCTACTTCGATGTAGCCCGCCGCAGATAGTTTGTCAACCTGTACGCTCAGGTTGCCTGCCGTGGCTCCCGTCTGCTCCTTGATGTAGGAGAATTCGGCTTCGTCGGCACTGATGAGCAGAGACATCACGGCCAGTCGCAGCTCGGAGTGCAGCAGTGGGTCTAATGGCTGGAACATAGTTACGCCCTCCTTACTTTTGGTTCTGTAATTGAATCAACACTCCGGGTACGATGAGGCCGATGACTGCTACAACTGCCATCACATAAAGTTGCTCGTGACCAGGGAAATGCAAGGCACCGAAGAAGCCGCCCAGGCCTGCGATGAATCCGCAAATCTGAATGATGCGGTTGCGGATGACAAGTCCTGTGATAGTAGTTCCCATTCCAAAACATAAGGAGATGACGCTTGTAATGCAGCCGAAAGCATACACTTTAGGCATAATCAGTTGCAAGGGCAGGATTCCGTTGCCTATGAAACCAAATATGAAGCCAAGTCCTCCGCAGAACACGCCGAACGTAGTCCAAACATGGCCAATGGTCTTGCCTACGAAAGTTGTGGGAATGGTTTCTCTTTTCTTGTCAATCATCCTGTTGCCTACATATCCGACCAGCCACATAACAGCCCATAAGGCATTCCAGACCGGCCCACCGTGATTGGCCCACAAATAGGCAATGATAAATGAAAAAACGACAACGCACACGCCCCACCATATCAGTAGAACGGCAGAATTACGGGTTATCGTGCGCTGGCTGCGCTCAATCGACTCACGAATGATTTCCAGACTGCGCTCTGCAGTCATATTGCTGTTTTCTTCCATTGTTGTTTTTGTTTTGAGGGTTCTTGATTTTTATAAAGTCACTTTCGCCCTGTCGTCTCTCCTGCAGCAAGGTCGGACAGTGCGTTGCATTACCGGTTTGCGTTGCAAAGATAAACAACTTTATATTATAAACCAAATTATAAAGCAGAAAACTTTCAAGAAAGCGTATTATTTAACATTTAGCAACAGAAAACGGACGCTTTTCCCGTTTTATAGTGGTCATCTGCATCGGTAATGCCCTCCATGCGGTTCTCGTAATGCTATTTTTTTCTGTATTTTTGTTCCATTGAGTGGTATTTCCCTTCTGATCTTTTCCTTGTGCTTGTGTCAATCAGGTATGTATGCATCAATGTATCTGCTTGTATACCAGTGGTATGAACGTTGAAGTATGTGTCAATGGCAGTCGGGGTGTTGCGGGTGGCGTGTTTTTTTTCTAACTTTGCAGGCAGAAACCTAAAAAGCAATGAAGACTATGGTAAAAGGAAAATCAACTTGCAAGACGCTGAAGGCCATCCGTCGGCAAATAGCCGAGGCCAACGACATTAAGTATGAACCGCGTGAATGCCACTATGACGGACCGTGCCTCGGCACCTGTCCCGCTTGTGAGGCCGAGGTGCGCTATCTGGAACAGCAGCTCGGGCTGCGGCGGCAGTTAGGTCGGGCGGTGTCGCTGATTGGCGTGTCGGCCGGACTTCTCTCAGCATGTACTTCCGCTGGTACGAAAGCCGTCACCGAGAAACCCAACGGTGCGGAGAGCAACATGGAGGTTCACGAACCAGCTGCCAGCTGCGACTCGATGGTGGTGGGCAAGGTCGCCGTGCCCGAAGAGTCCGACACTGCCAGCTTCGTTAAGGAGCAACGGTCAAGGCAAACCGCCCCTGCCCCGAAAGCTCCGCTTGCAGCGCAGGAGGAAGAAGACGATGACGTAGTGATTGGCGCGGTCGGCGCGGTCGAGGCGCCGATGGATCCGCCCTACAACCCGATGGCACCACCCGACACTACTAAGGTGTTTGGCGACATAGCCGAGCAGATGCCGAGTTTTCCCGGTGGCAGCAGGAAGCTGATGGAGTATTTGGAGAGCAGCATACAGTACCCGCCGGAGTGCGAAGAGAGTTGCGTTCAGGGCCGCGTCATCGTGACCTTTGTGGTAGAGCGCGACGGCAGCATCAGCAATGCGAAGGTCGCCAAGAGCCTCGACCCGCTGCTCGATGCCGAAGCGCTGCGCGTGGTCAATGCCATGCCCAAATGGATTCCCGGCCGGCAAGACGGCGTGACGGTGGCCGTGAAATATACCATCCCCGTAACCTTCCGCCTGAAATGAAAGTACCGCTCATAGGCATCTGCCGCCACCGGCTGACCACCGACGGCACGGGCGTCACCACGCTGGTGGCCTTCCACGGCTGTCCGCTCAACTGCCGCTATTGTCTGAACAGCCAGTGCCTGCGCCCCGACGGCGTGTGGCAGCGGCTTTCGGCAGAGGAGATCCTGCAGCAGGTGATAATCGACGACCTTTATTTCCAGGCCACGGGTGGGGGCATCTGCTTCGGCGGCGGCGAGCCGTTGTTGCGCAGCGACGTGATAGCCGACTTCTGCCGACGATGCCCGCCTGAGTGGAACATCTACATGGAAACATCGCTCAACGTGCCGCTCAGCAGACTGCAGCAGGTGGTGACCTACGTTGACCACTACTACGTGGACGTGAAGGACCTCTCGCCCGACATCTACCGCAGCTACTGCCAGGCAGACAATGCCCAGGTCATAACTAACCTCGGTTATCTGACCGGACAGGGCCTGCAGCCGAAGGTCACCATTCGCCTGCCCCTGATTCCCGGTTATAACACCGACGATGACCGCCAACGCAGTCGCCGCCAACTCGAAGAGATGGGTTTTACCGACTTCGACGAGTTCATTTACCAGATGCAAAAATAGGCTTACACAGTTCCGTAATATATCTGTCAAGGTCGGTGCCGGAGCCGTCTTTGCCCGTCAGCTTGGTGTAGAGGCGGCGACGAAGGTTGCTGATGTTGCTTTTGGTGCATACGAGGAGGACCGACATTTGCAGGGGGCTGCATTTGATGACGATGAGGCCGATGACGTGGCGTTCCTGTTCGGTCATGGTCTGGTCGGGCTGGTGTTTGGCGTATTGCTTTTGCAGGGTGGTGAAGAGCTGGGGATGCTGACGGTCAATCTCGTTGCGCAGTGCCTGCCAATCTTCTGCGGTGGGATGGGCGTCCTGTGCAGAAAGATCATGGAAGTGATGTGCTATATCTGTGTCAAGGATGTCGGGGCGTGCCTGTTGCTTCAGCGAACGGAGCATCTCGGCATATTCGCGGTTCTGCTCCAGTGTTTCGCGGTGTTCACGCCTTAGCTTATAGAGGTAGTATGCTGCAAAAGAGATGACTGCCAAGAGCAACAATAGCCCGCAAGCGAGCAAGGTTCGTTCGTGTTCCAGTTCCAGCTCGTGATTGATGAGCACATTGCGCTGGCGGTATTCGTCTTCATTCTCCAGGAAACGGTCTTTCTTCACGTCCATATAGCCCTCAACATATTTGGAGTTGAACTTGGCGAGTAGTTCGTTGCCGGGGTCGCGTTCGGGAAACTTGTTGTAGAGTTTCATCAGCCTGTCGTAGCCCTGCAAGTGGACATAGTTCCACGGGTGGTCGAGCTTCATGTAGTAATAGTGGGCGGAGTCGAAATCGCCCAGTCGCAGGTGGTAGTCGCCCCGCAACTCCCAGTACTGAATGGTGGCATACGATCCTACATGCTCCAAATCCTCGCGGGTGTACTGCTCATAGCGTTGCATCCACATCGTCATCGAGTCGGGTAAATTGGCATCCTTGTGGTCGTCGTTCAAGAGATAGGATAAATAGGGAACGAAGGCATCTACGGCCCAGTCTTTCCGTCCCCGCTGCCATAGTTCGCTGAAAGCCTGGTAGGCGGTGGGCATGAAGTGCTCATCTCTGTTCTCTGTCAATGCCACGTTTGCCTCCCGCCCCATACACCTATAATATAATAATGTGTCACCCGCCTGCTGTGCCAATTCCATGCCTCGTCGGGCCGTTTGCTTTGCTAACTCATCGTCAAAGGAGAACTGTTGGTTGATGCTCCACTCGTAGCATATCTCGGCCAAGGCACGCGGGTCGAAGCCTGCACTCAGCGAATCCACGCAGTCGGCTGCCATCTCGTAGGCGAAGCCCTCGTACATCAGTGCTCCGTGGCGTCGGTACATCTTCGCCATCATGCGCCACGCCTGCTGCAGTTCGCGAGGTGACCCATGCCGCTCCATATAGAAGAGCACCGCCCGTGCGTCGGAATCGTTAGGCATCACTTCGTAATTGTTCGTGGCCTCTAATAGGTCATTCAGCATTGCCGTCTGCCGTTCGTGCTCAGATTGGCAGGAAGTCAGCATCGCCATCAACAGGCAAAGAATTATAGCCATTTGTCTCATAGCGGCTACAAAATTACGAAAAATCCCTGAAAACTGCTTGTAAACTGAGTTTACAAATCACTTTTATACCAAATAAACGCTTTTTTGCGTTATAGTTAGGTTAGGAAAACGAAGCATTCGTTTGTCTCTATGATAAAACGTAAGCAACGAAAGATGAATCAGAGTACACTGGAAAAACTGTTCCAGCAACACCATGCCCGCCTGCTGGCCGAGGCTCGCGGCATGCTCTACGACGACGCCGAGGCAGAGGACGTGGTGAGCGAACTCTTTGCCGAGCTGCTGCGATGCCTGCCCGAGGTGGAGAGTGGCCGCGAACTGGCTTACCTCTGTGAGAGCGTGCGCAACCGCTGTCGCAATGTCCTCGCCCGCAAGACGCTGACGGAGCGGGTGACACATCTCTATGCCCTCGAACAGCCGACGGCGACAGAAGATGAGGAGAAGGAGCGGCTCGACCGTCTTCAGGCTTTCATCCGGACGGGACTGACCAAGGCTCAGCGTCGTGTGTTCCAGCTGCGCTTCGGCGAGGAACTGAAGTACCGTGAGATAGCTGCCGAGCTGGGCATCAGCGAGGTGGCGGTGTACAAGCATCTTGTTGCTGCAATTACGCGAATCAAAAACCATTTCACCCCCTGACGATCATGGAGACGAACGACAAACTAATGACACTGCTGCGGCTGATGGACGAGCCGGAGGCAATGACCGAGGCACAGTTGGAGGAACTGCTCTCGGACGAAGAAGTGCGCGCAGCCTACAACGTGATGGCTGACTGTAAGAAGCTTTACCAGAAGCCTCACACCCAACCCTTGAGAGTGAAGTGGCTACAGCTGGGGCAGAGATTCCGAATTGCCGCTGTCTTTCTCGGTGCAGTCCTGCTTTGTGGATTGGCTTGGGCAATCATTCCACATATCATATCTTCCCATACGGATTCGCCCCAATCGGCACAGGTAACTGCTCCCCTCCCTCACAGGGAGGGGCAAGGGGGTGGGTCGCTTCTCCGCTTCGACGACGTGCGCCTCGACAGCATCCTCGCCGTCGTCTCGGCCCACTACGGCAAGGCTGTCAGCTTTCGTGATGAGGAGGCCAAGGGCATGAAGTTCATCATGACATGGAACCCCGACACACCGCTCTCCGACTTCATCGACGGTCTGAACCTGTTCGACGGACTGAGCCTGACCCTGCAACGCGATACCATCTTTGTAGAGACCGCTAAAGATAAAATATGAAACGGCAACTGTTATTCCTCCTTTTTTGTCTGTCATTGAGCGGCGCAGCAGCACAGGTCAGCCATGATTTCCACAATACCGCGCTCACCGAGGCCCTGCGCACTATTGAGCTGGGACAGCAGGAGTACAACATCACCATCCTCTCCGACGGTCTCGACAAGCTGCACACCTCAGCCAAGGTGAGAAACCTCACCGTGCCCGAGGCCGTGAGGCTCGTCTGCAAGAAGCTGCCCGTCAAGGTGAAACAGCGGGGACGCCTTATCACCGTTCAGGCCAAGCGGGGTTGGCGGCCTGCCGTGGAAAAGGTAAGCCTCGTGGGACCGGTGGAAGACGGCTTCCTGAAGATGCCGCTGCCCGACGCACGGGTGTCGGTATTTACGACGGACAGCGCGGTGGTTGTAGACTCAGCATCTATGATACGTTTTTACAATGGCAGCGAGCGCCTCGTGATGGCACAGTTCGTTGCGCCGGTGCGACCGGGCCGTGAGTACTTGGTGCGGGCCCGGCTGAAGGGCTACGACGACAAGTGGCAGCGGGTGAGCGTTGCGGCCACGGAGAGAGAGGACGTACATGTGCCTACGCTGAAGATGCACAAGATGAGGAACATCAACCTGAAGGAGGTGGTGGTGACGGCCACCAGGGTAAAGTTCTTCTGGCGAGGTGACACACTGGTCTACGATGCCACGGCCTTCAACCTGCCCGAAGGCTCGATGCTCGACGACCTGATACGCCAGCTGCCGGGCGTGACGATGAACGACCAGGGCGAGATATTCGTCAACGGACGCAAGGTGGACGAACTGCTGCTTGGCTCGCGCTCGTTTTTCGGCGGCAACAAAAAGGTGCTGATGGAGAATCTGCCCTACTACACGGTGAAGAACCTGAAGGTATATGAGAAGCAGACAGACAGGAGTGCGGCCTTAGGCTATGACGTGGAGCCGCGAAGCTATGTCATGGACGTGAACCTGAAAAACGAATACAGTCAGGGCTATATCGGCAATGTGGAAGGGGCCGCTGGCACCCACGACCGGTGGCTGGGGCGCGGGTTCCTCCTCGGCTTCACCGATCGGCTGCGACTGACCTTGGTGGGCAATGCCAACAACGTGAACGAGCAGCGCCACATCGGGCAGTCGGGCCAGTGGAGTCCTGCCCGCCAGCCTCAGTCGCTGACCACGACGCGCAGCGTGGGGGCGGAAATCAACTACCACTCCGCAGGCGACGTCATAAAAGAGACGCTGCGGGCGGACTACGCGTCCTCCGCCGACGAGCAGACCATGAGCCAGCGCCGGGAGCGGTTTCTCGAAGGTCTCAAGCCTACGTCGCTTTCGGAATCGTTCCACCACACGGGCAACCGGAAGCTGACGCTGAACAACGCCTTCACGCTGACCAAACCGATGTATCTGTATGCCGTTGCCCATTTCGACTACGCCAAACGTGACGGCTCGTTCAACTCTGCATTCGACGAATGGAATGATTCGTTGACCGTTTCGCAGCGCACCGTCGGAATGAGCGAAGGCAGAGCCTGGAGCGGCTATGTAGAGGTACAGGGTTCGTTCAACATCAACAAAGAGAAGAAACAAAACATTTCGTTCTACGCCAAGGCAGAGCACGACAACGACGAAACCCAGCAAGCCCACCGCTACACCCAAACAATGCGCTCAACGGTTCCCCCGTTGAGTGCCCAGCACAACACCAACGACCTCTTCAACCGAAGCACGTGGGGCGTGGCACATGTGGGCAGTGCCAAAGAGATAGCCAAGAACTTCTACATCAACCTTACCGACTTCTTCGACATCCGCAAACAGCACAACCGCGATTACCTCTATCATCCTGACACACTGCTACTCCCCTCGCAGATAGATGCCCTTACGGCCATCACTGACCTAAGGAACTCCTACGACAGCCGAGACTTCGACTGGACTAACAACCTCATCGTCATGCTCGTGAAGAAAGCCTACTATACGCACCCTGACTTTCACATAAAGGTGGACTATGCGCCGTGGCAGCTCTATTTGCGCTTGCCCGTGCAATATGAGCGGCTACACTATAAGCGTGGCGTGCTCGACACGTTGGCCCGCCAGACTGTGTTTGTGCCGAACTTCAGCTTTGACTACCGCAACGTGTGGAAAGGCGGACAGCGCGACGTTAGGTTCCATACCGAATTTCATCAGGAGCGCACCCTCTTGATGGACCGCATCAACATCTACGATGACAGCCAACCGCTCATCGTAAAGTTAGGCAATCCCGACCTGAAACCCTCGGCTGTTACCAAAGTCAGTGCAGAGTACTACGACAACGCGGGGCGAAACAAAGCGATGTATCACCTCGCTGCCTCCTTCAACTACCATCACCGCGACGTGGCGCAGTCGTTGACCTACAATCCTGCCACTGGCGTCTATACCTACAAACCCATGAACATCAGTGGAGCCTGTGGAGCCTTAGTTATGTTCAGCACTGACCAAAATATCGGCGAGAAGCGCTATTGGACATGGCACGTCAGCGCAGGTGCCCTGTGGGATCACTCCAAGGACCACGCTATGTTGGAGAACGATACGGAGAGCCACGTCAACACCGTGAACACCCTCGGACTCAACAGTGGTGCCAACATCCGATTCAACCGCAAAAGCCTTAACATCCGTGCCGTAGGCTATATTAACTGGCGGCGCAGCAATGGCAATATGCAGAATCATTCTACCCTCAGCGCCCTTGAATACCACTATGGTTTAGAAGGCTATTACACGCTGTCGCCAACCAAGACTTCCTTTGCAGCCGATGGCACTATGTACAGCCGTCGCGGATATGGCAGCAGCGAACTGAACACCGACGACTTCGTGCTGAACGCCTCCGTCAGCCAGCCCCTGTTCAAGGGCAAGCTCATCGCCCGCATCGAAGCCTTCGACCTGCTGCACCAGCTGTCCTCCACACAGTACGACATCAACGCCCAGGGACGAATCGTAACCAGGTACCGCTCCCTGCCGCACTACGTCATGCTGCATCTGGTGTATCACTGGAATAAGAACCCAAAGAAGAAATGACAGGAACATGAAGAGACAAATCATCATCATAGCCTTGTTCTGGATAGTACAGATTGTCGTAGCACAGAATGTCATCCCACTTATCTCGGCCTTGAAGACCATCGAAAGTAGTCAGTCGGAATATAATATTGACATTATGAGCGACGGTCTGGACAGTCTGTATACTGCGGAAATGATTGACGGCCTTAATACCGTCAATGCCGTCCGCAAGGTGTGCAAGGGCCTGCCCGTGAAAGTGAAGGTGCATGGAAAGCGCATCTATGTGCAACACGAACGGGGGAAGGCTGTGCGCAAACTCACGCTAAAAGGCGAGGTGCAGGACATCCGCGCCCACAAGCCCCTCATCGGGGCCACCGTGGCACTGCTAAGTGCCGACAGCACTGTCATCGCACAGAAGGAAGCCCGTCAGCACTGGTATGCTGAAGGGTTTGACTGGGAGACCAGTGAGTTCTCTTTCGACATGCCAGCAATGCCCGCCAAGTATATCTTCCGCATCAGCCATGTCGGTTTCAAGACTACATACGTGGACTACAAACTGGATCGCATCGGCAGGCGCGAGCACGAGCGGGGACTGCCACCGTTCTACTTAGCACCGCAGTCCACCGTGCTACAGGAGGTGGTGGTTACAGCCTCGAAGGTGAAGTTCTACTACCGTGGTGACACCTTAATATATAATGCCGACGCCTTTATCCTGGCCGAGGGGTCGATGCTCGACGCCCTCATCGGCCAGCTGCCAGGCGTGGAACTGAAGCGCGACGGCCGCATTTACCACAACGGCAAGTTCGTCGACGACCTGCTGCTCAATGGCAAGCAGTTCTTCAGCCGCGACCGCAAGCTGATGCTTGAAAACCTGCCCGCCTACACCGTGAAGGACATCGCCATCTACAACAAGCAGACCGACGAGAACGAGTGGCTGGGCATCAAGGACGAACACTCGCAGCGCTATGTCATCGACGTGCGGCTGAAGAAGGAATACATGATAGGATGGATAGCTAACGCGGAGGCAGGAGCCTCCCCTATGGGGGGAGGTTCGGAGGGGGCTCGCTACATAGCCCGCCTCTTCGCCATGCGCCACACCGACTTCTCGCAGCTGGGCATCTCGGCCAATGCCAACAACCTTGACGATGACAGCCGACCGGGAGACAACGACAGCTGGCAGCGCGGCTCGACCAACAACCTGCGCCGCACGGAGAGGGCCGACATCTACTTCAACGTCAGCGACCGCAACAAGCGGTGGGAGTTTCATGCCGATGCCGCCGTCAACCACCAGCACACAGAGGGCGAGACGCGCACCGTGCGACAGAACTACCTGCCGACGGGCGACACCTACGACCACAGCTTCAGCAGCCGCCGCAACGACGACCTGCGGCTCACTACCTATCAGGATTTCTACCGCAACCACAAGAACGTGCGCTGGCACATCAGCCCCAACCTGAAGTACCACCGTTTCGACCATAGCTCCGACCTGGCATCGGCCACCTTCAACGCGCCCGTCGCCGACGTCAGCCGCCAGCTGCTCGACCAGCTCTACAACCCCACGTCGTCACGCCTCAACCTGCGCGACACGCTGGTCAACCGCATCCTGCGGCAGGGCGTCGGCAACGGTCATTCGCTGGAGGGCACGTTCGGCGGTGGCGCCACCATCAAGATTCCGCACTCAAATGAGAACCTGCGCCTCGGGGCCTACATCACCTACAACGACCGCAACGAGCACCTCATCAACCGCCAGCACGTCCAGTATGCTGCGATGTCGTTGCAGCCCCCCACCTACAACCACCAGTACACCGACAACCACCCCGACCGCAGCGTAAACTCAAGCCTCACCGTGGGCTACAACATCCCCTTGGGCAAAGGCTGGCGCTCGCTCTTCACCACCTACGAGTTTGCCCACGACTGGCGCCACCGCCGCTCGTCGCTCTATCTCCTCGACCGGCTCGACCGCCAGCCCGGCAGCATCGACGACCTGCCCTCCGTCAGCGAATACCAGCAGGTGATGGACAGCCGCAACAGCTTCGACAGCCGCTCCACCGAAGACCGCCATAAGCTGGACGTCAACCTCGGCTACGCGTTCGATGAAAAGAGCTACGGAAAGA
>JAEEQB010000022.1 GCA_016285075.1 Prevotella sp. | reverse complement strand
ACTGCTACTTGGCCCCAGATTTTTTTCGTATCTGGATGTCAAAATAATCCTCGGCCTTGTCTATCATCATGTCGCGGGCCAACGTCTCTAAACGGGAGAATTCCAATGCTTTCTCCAGTTCACGAATGCGCTTCTTCTGCTGCGCAATCTCATCCTTGTAATCGTTCTTGCTGCGGTTTGCCACGTCTTCTTCGTCAAGTTTAGGCTGCAAAGGTACAACATCTTTTGCAGATTCGTACTTCTTTTCCCAATATCTTAGCGAGGATTCGCTTTTTATACCATGGTTCTTGCAGAAGGATTTCTTGCCCATACCGGACAGATGATACTCACGCAGAAGAGATAGTTTCTCTTCCTCACTTAGATAAGTGTAACTGTTTTGACTTTTACTCATAAAAACACATTTTTAATTGTTACTAAATGTGTCTACCTATATCAGTATAAGTCAAAAAACAAACGACTTTTTTGGGAGTGGCCGTCAAATTTCAGTGTAGATGTACGACTGTCCGAAGCGGGTCTTCTGTAGCTTAGGGCTGTCACCTTGCGTCCACTCGTCGAGCAACTTGCGGGCGGAATAGTATGTCAATCCACTTACGATGCTGAAAGTGTTGGCAGTGATGGCTCCGCCGTGGCGCTTGATGGTGTCACGCATCAGCTGCACCAACTTCTCTTTGTCGGCAAGGAGCTTCGATGCATCGGGACGATCCACCTTATGAAAGCCTTCGTGCATCCACTCACCGATGGCTTCATGCCAAATCTTTCCTGGGGTGTAGTCCACACCGTCAAGTTCCACATCATCGTGTCCCACCTTGGCCGGGTCGGTAAACTCGCCCTTCATCCGAAGCTTCGGGGCAAACGAACCGATGGGTGTGTCAATCCTGTAGCCTTTGGCCAGCATTTCTGCTGCCCAGTGCTTGAACTCTTCAAACACCTGTTTCATCTGCCCGCGGTTCAGCATACTGTACTTGGCCACGTGGTTGTCTATCTGTTCCTCGGTAATACGCATGAAGCGACCACCGGCTGGTTTGGCAAACAGGATGTAGCCCCCATCCTTACCCTTCGCCGGGGTAGGGTAGACCTCAAAGGGCATTCCGCTTTTCTTCCTTGTCATAGCTGTTTCTTCGTTTTTTTGCTACAATAGTGGTGTTATTACTTAATAATAATTATATGGCTTTTTAGTTGGTACTCTGCTTCTTGCCAAATTCTGGGTCGATTTTCAGGAACCAGGTGACAATGTATGTCAACGAGCAGGCTGCCACAACGATGAGGAAGAATGTGCGGTAACCCACAGACTCCTGTAATGCGCCGGCAAACAGTCCCGGAATCATCATCGACAGTGCCATGAAGGCGGTGCAGAGTGCATAGTGGCTGGTCTTGTGCTCACCCTGGCTATAATAAATAAGGTATAGCATATAGGCAGAGAACCCAAAGCCGTAACCGAACTGCTCTATGAAGACACAGATACTGACGATGAGCAGGTTCTGTGGCAATGCATAGCTCAGGTAGACATATACCAGGTCTGGCAAGGTAATTGCCATCACCATGGGCCATAACCATCGCTTCAGTCCGTCACGACTGGCAGCGATGCCTCCTAAGATGCCGCCCAAGGTCAGACCAATGACTCCCACAGTGCCTTGAACCAAGCCATATTCGCCGTCGCTCAAGCCTAAGCCGCCGTTGTGGCCTGCATCGACAAGGAACAGGGCACTTACCTTGGCCAGCAGTCCTTCTGGCATGCGATAGAACAGCATGAAGCAAATGCCTGCCCACACCTGAGGCTTCTGGAAGAAGGTGATGAGAGTCTTCTTGAACTCATCGATTATTTCACTCACGGTCTTCTTTTGTTTATCTCCATCCTCTGCGGGCTTTGGCAGTGCCCAGCTGTGGTAGAGCCACAAGGCAATGAAGAGACCTGCCATCAGGTAAAACACCAGGCTCCAGGAATAGCGTATGTTGCGTGTAAGCACTTGCAGGGCACCTGCCAGTCCTACCAAAAGACCTGAGGAGAAAATGGTGGCTATGCGATAGAAAGTGGAACGGATGCCAACGAAATAGGCCTGTTGGTGCTGGTCAAGGCCTAGCATGTAGAATCCGTCGGCTGCTATGTCGTGGGTAGCGCTTGAGAATGCCATCAGCCAGAAGAAGGCCAGAGACCCTTGCAGCCACCAGGGGCTGGGAATGGTAAACGCCACTCCGGCCAGTGCAGCACCCACCAGGATCTGCATGGCGAGAATCCACCAGCGTTTGGAACGCAGCATATCAACGAATGGGCTCCACAACGGTTTGATGACCCATGGCAAATAGAGCCAAGAGGTGTAGAGCGTGATATCTGTGTTTGACAGGCCGAGACGTTTGTAAAGTATGAGCGAGATGGTCATCACGGCAACATAAGGTACGCCTTCGGCAAAATAGAGTGTGGGAACCCAAGCCCAAGGTCGGTTGTTTTTTAATTTATATTTCATAATTCACGTTTGTTGTTGGCTAAATATCAGTAAGTTTTATTCGTATAGTTTTGGATAAATAATTGTCAGTTTACTCGTATAGCTTCTGGATCTCTGCATTGCGGTAGTAGAAAAGCAGTATTTCATCATACTTCTTTCCCTGTTCTCCCATGACGGCAGCACCGATCTGGCAGAGTCCTACTCCGTGGCCCCATCCCTGACCATGCAGGATGAAATCACCTTCAGGTGTGCGTTCCACGTCGAAGGCAGAACTGTAGAGATGGCTTTCGCTGAGTACACGGCGTATTTCCAGTTCCTTGCCGATGGTCATCGATTTCTTTGTCCCTACTATGCGCAGTTTCCAGATACGTCCGCTCTTGCCTCGCTCCAGGGGCTGGAGGTCGGTAATCTGGCCAAAGTCGTCTTTCAGTTTACGGCTGATTAATTCGGAAAGCTGTTCTTGTGTATAGCTGACTGTCCAGTGGTAGAAATCAGGTGTGTCCTGGTCATAGTCGTTCAGCACCTGTGACAGTATGTTCTTGTCGTGGGTATTGCAATAAGGATCTTCAATGGAAATCAGGTAGGGCTTGGGCGTGTTCTCCCAGCAGTACTGGAATTCCTCCGTATGTCCTCCGCAGCACTTCGAGAAGCGTGCATCACATATTTCGTTGTCATACACAAGAATCTGTCCACGGGTATCAGCAATAGCTTGTTCCACCTGAGGGTTTGTCTGGCGAGTGATGCCCTGATAGCGCTGGCAGTGGTCGTCGGCACAGACGTCGAAGATGGTGTGATCCTCACGGTCGTACCATCTTATAAACTCGTCGTCCTTCTTCTGGAACGAGAAGAATCCTGTCTGGTTGTTCTCATTCATTTGACGGCGCTTCTCCATCTGTGCCAGAAGCCAGGAGCGTGAGATGACGGCATGGGCTTTCAGGAATTCTGGAGAAGCGGTGGCTGACATCTCGCTTGAGATGACACTGGCCAGAGAGCTTTCTACAGGCAACTCGTTGATAGCCACAACCTGATCGGCGTCCACAACAAGGTGGAGCACGCCGATGAACGTCTGTTTCTCTTGTCGTTCCCAATGGAAACCAGAACCAATGGTGACATCGTGCATTGAGAACGATGCTTCAGAAGTTGCAGGAATGAAAGTCAGTTCACGATACTGCTGTCCTCTCCACAGTATACCTCCTTCCGACAGTTCCACAGTCTGTTCGCCTGTCAGTGTTTCACCTTTGGCTGTGAAGGGAGCATTGAGTGTGAAGCAGATTCTCTGGCCGCTGACTATCCCTACACATACATTGGGTTCCTTGGTGCTTCTGGTGTTAGCCGATGCCTTCTTTGAAATAGCCGATGGACTATGGGCACTTGACTGTAGCCGCTTGATGAGGGCCTGAAGAGCATCACCGGTGAGCGAAATCTCCTGCAGGATACTTAGTGCTACGACAGAAGTGATACGTTCATAGTCTTCCTGACGGGGGGTGATGATGAGTCCCGCCATGTCCAGTGCACCAGGCGAGATGATGTACTGACTGTCTCCTTCGGCATAATAGCAGTCTGGACGATGCTTGGTACGTGGGAATACCACTACGAGGTATTCCTCGTCTTTTCGCCAGCAGACAATGTTCATCATAGGCTCTTTTGAATGGTTTCCTTCGTCCATTGCCTGATAGAGCCTCCGGAACAGCTGCTCGCCGCCATAGGATGAGTTGCTGCGAATGAGGAAAGCTGTAGTGGGGTAGTCGTCTATCAGCGACAGGTCCTCGTCTTCGTTCAGGCTGATGATGCAGGTGAGATTTCTCGAAAGTCGCTGCCAGGCCAGCTGCAAGGGCAGCAGACCTGTGGTGCCAGCCTGGAAGTGAGCATGGTCGGGTGCTGAGGCTCCGCACTGAGGTCCGTTATAGAACACTGTCAGATTGGGGAATTCGTCCAGTAGCTTATAGATCTCTCCATAGGAATCATAGATTTGCTGAGGCTTGTGTTCCAAAGATGGAATCGTATAATGCTGTGCAAGGATGGGGTAGGGGTTTACCAACAGTTCGTACTGGCTGTCCACCGTTTTCTTCAGCTGTTCTGCTGGCCTGTTCTGCTCGCAGAGGAAACAGGGCCGTTCGCTGAGGGTCTTTGCATCGATTTTTGCACCTGTAGACACCATGCGTGCAGGGTTCCATTGCACTACAATCGATGAGGCTCCTACTGCCAATTCGCGTGTCTTCACGTTTCTTAGCTCACGATAACGTTGGCGCACGGAATCCCATCGTTCTAACTGGCGGTTGAAGAACCGTTGCAGCGGAGAGTCCTGCAGCAGGTCAAGCTTGCCCTGAAGCATTTGCTGGCGGGCTTGTATCTCGAGCGTGCGCAGGCGATCCTTATATAAGTTGTTGGCATTGACCTTCTCTATCGAGAGAGCAGCATCGCTGTTGCCACCCCATCGCCTACAGAGATAGAGTTCTGTAAATATGCGTCCTATGCGATAGCGGCGTGAGAAAGCCAGCCCCAACGCATAGTCCTCACCATAAGAGGTGTTAGGAAACTGTATCTGTCGCAGCAAGGGTGTGAAGAAAGCACGTGGCGCACCCAATCCATTGATACGCAATGCATTGTTGGGACCGTTCTCGTCGGTCCATTCCTTGTGGGCTATGAGTCCTGGAGGAAGGGTGTTCAACTCGAAGTCGCACATACGATAGGAGCCTATGACCATGGCTGCGTGCTGCTTGTGAAACGCTTCCACTATCTGTTGCAGCGTACGTGGCGAGGAATAAAGGTCGTCGGAGTCCAGCTGTACAGCAAACCTTCCGCAACGGTCATCGTTGATAGCCATGTTCCAGCAGCCGCCTATGCCCAGATCGTGGCGTTCAGGGATTATATGGATGAGCCTTGGATCGTGCAGGCTTTCAAGCAGTTCCGTTGTACCGTCTGTGGAATGATTGTCCACGACAATGACGTTGAACAGGAAACTCGTCTTCTGTTCCAATGCACTGTGTACAGCATCCATGATGGTCTTTTCGCGGTTGAAGACGGGTATGACTACAGATGCTTCTACATCGAAGTCCTGTTCATCGAAGTCCAGCCTGCGGTAGTAGGAGGGGTCTATCTTCGCCCCAATTGCATCCAGGTGTGCTGTGGCGGCATGTTCCATTTCAATCTGTACTTCCCTATTGGCAGGATTCACATAGTCAAACTGCTTGACGCCTGATGCGCGCGTATCAGTCTCTGTCTCTGCATAGAGGGCTTCGTTCAGATGGAATATCTGACCGTTTCTGCTCAGGAAAAGCCGTAAGGCATAGAGTCCTGCATACTGGTAGTCGTGCTCTCCAGCCTGCATGGCGAAGGTATGCAGCAGTGAAGTCTTGATGAGTAACAGTGAGCCGAAGTCGAAATCATCGCGTATGGAGCCCAGCTGGTAGTCTATCGCAGGATGCTGAAAGCGGTCGGGATATACCATGGCAGCGTTGCTGTCGGTAGCTACGCGTAGCAGGCGGTCCAGTGCACCTTCTCCTAAGTTGATGGCAGTGTCTTTGGTCTGGATCAAAGTGTATTCTGCATGTGCATTCTCGGCTATCGACATGAGTGTATTACTGCTTGTCAGGTTGTTCACCTGCAGCGCTGAGATGTCTTCCATGTCATTGCCACAGTCAGGCTTTGTCGTTAATAAGAATATATTTTGTACAGCCTTGCTCGCCCTCAGTTGTGCAACAGTTTTTCCCATTACATCAGGTGTGCTGCAAGGCAGGAAACAGTCTATTTTTTCTCTCATTTTCGGATAAAACTTTAAATTTAGGTGCAAATATACAATTTTTATTTTGATATTCGGCTATTTTCTGCTAACTTTGCACAAAAAAAGAGATGGAGAGTGTAAAAAGGGTTCTTATGGGCATGACTTCTGGCGAGATTAAAGTCGCTGTGAAGGAACTCGGCATGCCTCAGTTCACTGCTTCCCAGCTGGTGAAATGGCTCTATCATCAGCATGTAGGCAGCATAGACGATATGACCAATATCTCCAAGCAGAACCGCGAGCGCCTGAAAGAGCATTTCATGGTGGGTATCATGCCTCCCATAGACTGTCAGCGCAGCCAGGACGGTACGGTGAAGTACCTTTTTCCTGTACGCTGTAATGAATCTGTTTCTGCAGACGATGGCCCGCCGAAATATGTTGAGACGGTATTCATTCCCGATGGTGAACGTGGCACACTCTGTGTTTCCTGTCAGGTGGGCTGCAAAATGAACTGTCTGTTCTGTCAGACCGGTAAGCAAGGCTGGGAGGGTGACCTCACAGCTGCCGACATTCTCAATCAGATATATGCACTGCCTGAACGTGAGATGCTGACGAACATAGTGTTCATGGGTCAGGGTGAGCCGATGGATAATCTGGACAATGTGCTCCGTGCCACGGAGATCCTCACTTCTGACGACGGCTACGCATGGAGCCCCAAGCGCATCACCGTCAGTTCTGTTGGCATTAAGGGGAAGCTGAAGCGTTTTCTTGATGAGAGCCAGTGCCATGTAGCTATTTCCATGCATACCCCCTTACACGAGCAGCGCCTCCAACTGATGCCAGCTGAGCGTCAGATGACCATAGCCGAGGTGGTGACGCTCTTGAAGCAGTACGACTTCACCCATCAGCGGCGGTGCTCCTTCGAGTATATCTGTTTCGGAGGACTGAACGACTCATTGGCCCATGGACGTGAGATCCTGCGACTGGTGGATGGCCTGGAATGCAGAGTGAACCTGATACGTTTCCATGAGATACCAGGTGTAAGCCTGCCTGGTGCCGATATTCTGCAGATGGAACGTCTGCGCGACTTCCTTACTGCTCGTGGTGTGTTTACCACCATCCGTGCCAGTCGTGGACAGGACATCTTTGCTGCTTGTGGCCTGTTGTCGACGGCAAAAAAACAGCAGGGACTATGAAACGATGCCTGTTGCCGCTGATTGTCCTGGTACTCTGTTCCTGCAAGGGCGGGGGAGAAGGCCGACAGTCTCTGACAGCAACCACTACGGCACTTGAACAGACTATTGACAGTATGTTTGGCTGTAGGTTGGAACTGCCGCAGGGCATGACCTACAGTCATCGGGGGCAGGGGTTTATCTGGGTGTCCGATAATGAGATGCCTACCATGCGTAACATCTGCCTCTATACGTATCCTGGTATTCTCCTTGATGCAGCTGAGTCTGTGAGGAAACGCGATAGTGTGATGCAGCTGAATATACAGGGCGAGGAAGCAGGAATGTATATGCATACGGAATCCAAGGTTCCGGTGTCCCAGAAATTCGTTACATGGAAAGGCCGCCAACTGCTTCGCACCGAAGGACTGTGGGAGATGGAAGGCGACGCCATGGGAGGACCATTCGTCAGCCATAGCTGGGCAGACACGCTTCGGGGGCACATCATTGTGGCTGAAGCCTTTGTCTTTGCCCCTGGGCGCGACAAACAGCAGACTATGAAGCGTCTTGAAGCACAGTTGCTGAAAATAGAAATCAAACAGTAAGAACAATATAAAAAAAAACATTTATGGAAGAACGGAAAATACGCGTAGCCATTACGCAAGGAGATACGAATGGTACCGGCTTTGAACTCATCTTCAAGGCTTTCGAGGACCCCGCTATGCTGGAACTCTTCATACCTATTATTTATGGGTCACCCAAAATTGCTGTCTATCATCGCAAGGCGTTGGGCATGGATGTCAGCTACTCCATCATCAGCAATGTCGAGGATGCAAAGGCAGGCAGGCTGAATCTGCTGGCTTGTTTTGATGAGGAAATCAAGGTGGAACTGGGCCAGTCCTCGCCAGAGTCTGCGCGTGCTGCAAAGGTGTCCCTGGAGCAAGCCATGGCTGATGTCAGCGAAAGAAAGGTAGATGCCTTGGTGGCAGTGCCTGCTGCTGTCAACGATGTGCTGCTGAAGAAGCCTGAAGCACTGGTTATCAGAACTGTAGACGACCTGCGCGTGTCGCTTCTGACCAATGGACTTGCCTTGCGCAATGTGGCCGATGCCATCACAAAGACGCGTATCGTGGAGAAGGCTACGATTTTCCATCAGGCACTACGCCGCGACTTACGCATCTCGGCTCCCAGAATAGCAGTGCTGTCGCTTAATCCGGTAGTGAAAGGTGTGGATTCCCTAGGTGCAGAGGAACGTGAGGAAATCATTCCTGCCATCGACGAACTGTCGTCCAATGGAATACAGGCTTTCGGTCCATATCCGGCTGACGAGTTCTTCGGGTGCGGAGCCTATACGAAGTTTGACGGCGTGCTGGCCATGTATTACGATCAGGGTATGGCTCCGTTCAAGAGCATCACTAACGAGGAAGGCATCCTGCTTGTGGCGGGGCTTCCCATTGTGGCTACCATACCAGCCGGTTCTGAGGACTTCAATAAGGCCGGTAAGGGAACATCCGATGCCAGTTCGCTTCGTCAGGCCATCTATGCCGCCATCGACATTTCACGCAACCGTGTCAATTATGATGAGCCTTTGGGTAACCCGCTGGTCAAGCTCTACAAGGAGAAACGTGATGACAGCGAGAAAGTGCGTTTTGCCGTGCGGGCCAAGGACCAATTCAAGAAAGAAGACCGTCCTGGCTTTGGACAGCGTCGCGAAGAGCATACGAAGAATCCCACTACAGAGGAGTAAATGAAGAAGAAATACCAGAACGCGTTCTTTATCTTCGGACTGGCGGTGCTTGCCATCATGACATCGCAGCTCGACTTTGCCCAGGTGTGGGCGGGGCTTACTCATGCCGGTTACTGGTTCCTGGCCGTCATAGCGCTCTGGGGATTCCTTTATATCTTCAATACTGCCACTTGGTGGATTATCATTCGTAGCCAGACAAATGAGAAACCCAATTTCTCGTTTGCCTGGCTTTACAAGATCACCGTCTCTGCCTTTGCCCTGAATTATGCCACTCCGGGCGGACTCATGGGTGGCGAGCCTTATCGCATCATGTCTCTGTCGCCAAAAATCGGTACTGAGCGTGCGTCGGCATCCGTCATCCTTTTTGTCATGACTCATATCTACAGCCACTTTTGGTTCTGGCTGCTTTCTGTCGTACTCTACATCTTCACCCAGCCTGTTTATTTCATCATGGGAGTGCTGCTCGCAGTTGTAGCTGCAGTCTGCCTGCTGGCTATCTGGTTCTTCCTCAAGGGCTACAAAAAGGGTATCGCTGTTACAGGAATGTCGTTGCTCAGCCATTTCCCTATGGTCAAACGGTGGGCAATCCCTTTCTTCGAACGCAATCGCGACAGACTTGCTTCAATTGATCATGAGATAGCAGCCCTGCACAATCAGAACAGGCGGACATTCGTAACAGCCGTACTGATAGAACTGATATGCAGGCTGGTTTCCACTTTAGAGATCTTCTTCATACTCTTGGTTATCTTACCCAGCGTCAGTGTTGTTCAGTGTATTCTCATCTACGCCTTCACCACCCTTTTTGCCAACATGCTCTTCTTCATGCCTCTGCAGCTGGGAGGGCGAGAGGGAGGCTTTCTCATGTCTACAGGTGGACTGGGTATGTCGGCCCGTGCCGGCATTTTCGTTGCACTTCTGGTCAGGGTGCGTGAACTCATTTGGACTGCTATTGGACTGCTGCTGATAAAGATTGACAGAAAAAACGGCTGAATTCTAGTTAATTTCTGCCAAAATTGCAGATAATTCGAAAATAATGTGTAATTTTGTCAGCTAAAATGAAGACTTCAGAACTTCAAACCATCAAACAACGGTATAACATCGTAGGCAATTGCGATGCGTTGAACCATGTTCTTGACGTAGCCTTACAGGTGGCGCCAACAGATTTGAGTGTGCTTATCATTGGCGAGAGCGGCGTTGGTAAGGAGATCATCCCCCGCGTCATCCACGACAACTCACCCAGGAGACGTGAGAAGTATTTCGCCATCAATTGTGGCTCCATACCTGAGGGAACCATCGATTCAGAACTCTTCGGTCATGTTAAAGGCTCCTATACGGGTGCCGTCAACGATTCTCCCGGCTACTTTGGCGTAGCCAATAAGGGAACGCTTTTCCTTGATGAGGTGGGTGAGTTGCCTTTAGCCACTCAGGCTCGCCTTCTCCGTGTGCTCGAGACGGGTGAGTATATCCCCGTAGGCGGTACTGAGATACGCAAGACCGATGTCCGCATTGTAGCTGCCACCAATGTCAACATCCGACAGGCCATCAGTGAAGGCCGTTTCCGTGAAGACCTCTACTACCGGCTCAACTCTATCCCCATCCAGATGCCTCCGCTGCGAGAACGGGGCGAGGATATCGTACTCCTGTTCCGGCTCTTCGCTATGCAGATGGCCGAGAAGTATCGTATGGAGAAAGTCGTACTCACAGAGGAGTCCAAACAGCTCTTGCTGCGTTACAAGTGGCCAGGCAATGTCCGGCAGCTGAAGAATATCACCGAGCAAATCTCTGTACTCAGCAAGGAACGTGTCATTACCCCTGACGTGTTGCGGCAGTTCATTCCCGAGGACAGGGAGAGTACCCAGCTGGCCACCATCCATCACGATGGAGGGGACCACTCGTTCGAAAATGAACGCGAGATTCTTTACAAGATACTCTTTGAGCTGCGTGGCAATGTCAATGACATGCGTCGCGAGATGGGCGAACTGAAAAAGCAGATAAACGATGTACGGCAGAGCAGCCCCGCCCCTACAGCCACTCCGACCATTCCTACAACACAACTGACACCCGTCACACCCATCCAGACAGTACCGCCAGTTGAGGACTATGCCGTTGCCGAGGAATATGTGGAGCCCGAGAAGGAGGTTGAGAACCTCAACCTTGGCGACCTTAGCCGCCAGATGTTGGAGAAAGCCCTTGAGCGCAATGGCGGTAACCGCAAGAAGGCTGCCTTGGAGCTGGGCATCAGTGACCGTACCCTCTACCGGCGTCTTAAACAGTACGGCCTTCTGTTGTTCTTCCTTTTGACTTTTGTGCTCACCAGCTGTTCCGTCAGCTATAAGTTCAATGGTGCCAGCATCGACTACACCAAGACCAAGACCATCCAGATAGCTGATTTCCCCATACGCTCCAACTATGTATGGGGTCCCATGGGGCCTATCTTCAATAATCAGCTCAAGGATCAGTACGCCAATCATACCAAGCTCACACAGGTCAAGCGCAATGGCGACCTGAAGATAGAAGGTGAGATTACAAAGTACGAGCAGCGTAACAAGTCCGTGTCGGCTGAGGGATACTCCGCTCAGACAGAGCTTTCCATGACTGTCAATGTCAGGTTCACCAACAATGTGAACCACGACGAGGATTTCGAGCAGAGCTTTACGGCAACCACCTCCTATGAAACCACCCAGTCGCTGAACTCTGTACAGGAAGAGCTAGTCACGCAGATGGTGAAGGACATCGTAGATCAGATATTCAATGCAACCGTAGCTAATTGGTAATAATTATGGATATAGCAGAACTCATCAAGCACCCTGAACAGCTGGACCGTGACACGCTCTATGAGCTTCGTTCCATGCTGGCTCTTTATCCCTATTTCCAGACAGCCCGACTGTTGATGCTGCAGAACCTCTACCTGCTGCACGACCCAACCTTCGACGAAGAACTGCGCCGAGCAGCTATCTATATTACCGACCGTAAAGTCATCTTCAATATGATCGAGGCAGCACACTATCAGCTGCCACGTGTCCAGAACAGCAAGACGGAACGCGATGAGCCGAAAGGCAACAGGACAATCTCACTGATCAACTCCTTCCTCGAGACCATTCCCAAGGAAGAGCCCAAGCCCGAAGAAGGCAAGGCGGCACCCAGGCCCCAACGGAAACCAACGCCTGCCGATGCTGCTGTCGACTATGTGGCTTACCTCATCGAAAGCACTGCCAATGATGACGAACAGGAGACAGAAACCATTCCCCAGATGGCTGGACAGGAGCTTATAGATTCGTTCATAAATACTGACAAACACAAGATCGTTCTCAGCGACAGTCCTCAACTGAAACCGCAGGTGACAGAAAAGCCCGAAAAGCAGGGAAACGGCATCGAAGAGGGCTTCTATACGGAGACTTTAGCCCGAATTTACATAAAACAGGGCAATTATTCTAAGGCTTTGCAAATTATTCGACAATTAAGTTTGGATAATCCGAAAAAAAATGCTTTCTTTGCAGACCAAATTCGTTTCTTGGAGAAATTGATTATAAATAACAACAAAAAAAATAAGTAAAAAAAATGTACACGTTATTAGTTATTCTTATTGTGATTGCAGCCGTGCTGATGATTGGCATCGTGCTCATTCAGGAATCAAAGGGTGGCGGTTTGGCTTCCAACTTCGCCTCTTACAATCAGATTGGTGGTGTTCGTAAGACCACCGACTTTATCGAGAAAATGACATGGGGTCTTGCTGGTGCCATGGTGGTGATCAGCGTGCTCTGCGCCTATGTGGCTCCTCAGGCATCGACAGAAAGCTCTGTGACAGAAGGCATCGAGATGCCTGCAGCCAATCCTAAGGCTCTGCCTGGCTTTGGTGCCAGTCAGCAGAAAGAAGAGGCAGCTCCTGCCGCTACCGAGGCTCCCGCACAGGATGCTCCTGCTCCTCAGCCTGCAAAATAACCTGCATTCCTCCTTGTTAGGATTAATAGGATAAAAACAAGAAACAGCGCCCGGTCATCATGACTTGGCGCTATTTTTTGGAGTAGTACCACACACGATACACCCAAATAAATGCTATGAGTTTTGAATATATGTCACAGGAAGGCTACGACAAACTTGTAGCCGAACTACGCCAGCTGGAATTAGTGGAGCTTCCACAGGTCAGGGAAGCTATTGCAGAGGCTCGCGACAAGGGCGACCTGAGCGAGAACTTCGAATACCATGCTGCCAAGCGCGAGCAGTCGCGGCTGCTTGGCAGAATACGCTTCAAACAACGCGTGCTTGAGAATGCACGTGTCATCGACATGTCCAGGCTTGCTAACGGAACAGTGCAGCTGCTGAGCAGGGTGGAAATGACCAACCTTGCCAATAATGCTCGGATGACCTATACCATTGCCAGCCCCCATGAGGCTGACCTTCGCCAGGCTAAGATATCCATCAAGTCACCCATTGCCCAGGCACTGCTCAACAAGAAGGTGGGCGACACCGTCGAGGTACGTGTGCCAGCCGGTTTGATAAGGCTTCGCATTGAAGACATCAGACCGTCTGAATCCTCAAGCACATCATTGTAAGGTCATCGTTGGGCTCGGCACCGTTACGATGCTTCTCCACCTCGGCCTTGAGTGCGTCGACCACCTGCCGGGCGGAGTCGAAATGCAAGTTGCACAGGATGTCGAGCAGGTGCTTGTCGCCAAACCGCTCCTGCTGGCGGTTCTCGGCCTCGTTGAGTCCGTCGGTGTATAGGAAGAACGTGCAGTTCCTGATGTCCTCTATTTCCTCACCTTCGTATTCATGTTCAGGGAAGATGCCGATGGGCACGTTTGGAAGCATGTCGAGGAAAGAGTTAGAGGCGAGAGGTGAGTGGTGAGAGGTGTTGCCGCAGATGACTGGCGGGTTGTGGCCACAGTTGCAGAAGCTCAGGTGTCCGGTCTTCAGGTCGACGAGTCCAAGGAAGAAGGTGACGAACATGCCGCTTCTGTTGTCCTCGCCACTGAGGGCTTCGTTCATGCGGTTGCATATCTCGGCAGGCATCATCCCCTGTGTAGCGAGTGTGCGGAAGAGTCGTGTGGCCTGTGCCATGAACAGTGATGCAGGCACGCCCTTGCCGCTGACATCGCCGATGGCAAAGTAGAGCTTGTCACCTATGAGCACGTAGCCATAGAGGTCGCCGCCCACCTCCCTTGCGGGTATCATCGATGCGTACATGTCTAGGCCCTCATAGTTGGGGAACTGGCTGGGTACCATCGACATCTGGATGTTACGTGCTATCTTCAGCTCGCTTTCTATACGTTCTTGTTCAGCCCTCATCTCAGCCATGCGCTTGGCAGCACGTCGGCGCACCAGCGTGTAGACGATGAAGAAGACGGTTAGCAGCACAATGGCCACAATCAGCCCTATGATGCGCTGCTGCATGAGTTCTGCCTTCTGCTCAGCTATCTGGCGCTCCTTGCCCTGCGTGTCGTAGATAGTGGCGAGCTTGGCGGCTTCGCTGTCTTTCTCGCGTGCGTAGGCAGAGTCAAAGTTCTCGACTATCTGGCGTGCCACATATAGGACAGTGTCCTTGCGCCCTGCTCCGAGGTTGGCTTCCAGCTTCTTCACATACCCTTCGATGTTGTCAAGCATGATTTCCCCGCCATTCATTTGTATGAATTGGTCAAGAGAAGTGAATTGGTCGGCAGCCTCCGCGTAACGTTGTGCTTTCAAGAGAAAATCACCTGCGGCAATCTTGTTAAACAGGTTTTCTGCGCCAGGCAGCTTCTGATACTCGGCAAATAGCCGTTCGGCCTCTGCCTTATCGCCTAATTCAAAGGCTATTAAAGCCTGATGTCTCTTTAGCATAGCGCTGTAGACATCGGCCAAACTGTTGCCTCTTTCTTCACCAAGGTAGTTAACGTAATAGTCTCGGTATTTTGGTAACAGCGAGTTGGCACGTTCTACCCATTTCTTAGCTTCCGCAAACGCTTTTGCTTCCAGATACTCATTCGTAATGCCGGCATAATACTCGAAAACAACTGCAGAACGGCCAATGGTGTCCTCGGCAAACCATTTTTTAGCACCCTTGTAGACTATGTCGAAATTTGTCTTGGCCTGCTCAGGCTGTTTCAGTTTCATGTTGCATTGTCCCAGCATGGCATGCATCTGCAATCGTGCCTCCGGGTCGCCCGATTCCACGGAGTCGAGGATGTTCAGAATGGGGACGGCCGTTTGGACAACACCCTCATAGTCCCTGTTGTTCATAAGGAAAATGGTGAGCATACGGGCAGCCTCCTGATACGAGTAGAGGTCGCGGTAATCTTGCAGTCCGTGTGATATGGCTTGACGATTGAGCGCTATTGCCTCGTCGCGCCTTCCCATGCTGATCATTGCTGTTGCGCGGAATTGGTTGGCACGGATGTACGAGAGATCGCCCGTTTGTTCAAGACTGTCAGCCAGTGCCAAAGCGCGTTCGTTGTCATTGGCATTCAAGGCATCAGTGACCATGGAATCAGCTTTCGTCAACTGTCTCTCTGTCACATGCGGGCCTTGTTGGCTTTCGTGACAGCCTGTACTCATCAGTACCGCAGTTATGACAATAGACAATAAAATAAGCGAGGGTAAGCTTTTCGTTTTCTCCATTTTGTCTAAAGTTTGGTTGATTTGGTGCAAAGGTAGTAAAATTTACCGAAACATAAGAATAATCAGCATATTATTTCGATAAAGGGACCGTAGTATCTTTCTTTTCCTGACAGATGCTATAAAAGATGCCACAATCATTCTATAACCGTTGAGCATGTTCAGGAGAAAAAGATGACACCATCGTGCCTTTAGTATGACACCATCGTGCCTTTAGTATCATACTATCGGCCCTTTAGTATGATACTATCGGGGTGGGGAGTTTCCTCGTTCCACAAAATGCGACCGTTGCGACCGTTGCGACCGTTGTTTTCATAGATTTATTAAAAAAAGGAATGTAGTATGTTTATATACATATCCATTTTTTAATAAATCTATAGAATGGTCGGTCGCAACGGTCGCAACGGTCGCATCAGAAGATGTCAGGACTGTGCATCTGCTCTATTTCAGGCTGTAAATGTTCGCGTACCCAGTAACCGTGTCTACAGGCCTGGCCTTTGCGCTATTTGACGAACCCCAGCCTGCTTATGATGTTGCCGGGGCGTCAAAATGAATCTGCAATCCGCTTTCGACAATAAACAATTGTCGACGGTCAGAGTCAGATGGCTCTGAGGAACTTCACGACGGCATCGCGATCGGATTTCGGCAGCCGGTAGAACTTCAGCGTTGAGGCGTAGGCATCCGACTTCTTTGAGTATCCATGCCAGATGATGGCCTCTATTTCGTTGCGTGCCCGGCAGTCGTGCAGACGGTCTTCTGCACCTGTGTTGATCAGTGAGAGCCCACGTCCCCACAGCGGGGTGGTGCGGCACCATGAGCCGTGAATGCCGTTCTTCATGTAGAGGCGGTGCTGGATCATGTCGGTATAGGGCCAGATGGTTTGGTTCTGATACCGGGGCAGCTGGAGTCCCTGTCTGGTGATGATCTGCGGATTCCAGTACTCGTCTTTCGTGGTCTTCCACGACGGGCGGTGACAGGCAGCACACCCTATCTCGTTGAACACCTGCTTGCCGCGCTGTACTGCCGGATCCTGCAGGTTGCGGGCACGAGGAATGGCCAGACCGCGATGCCACACCTGGAAAGCCCAGAAGTTATTGTCGCTCATCTCGGGTGCGAAGTTATGCCATTGGTTGTCGAACTGGTTGGTAGAGGGCAGCAGCAGGTTGTACACTGCTTGGCGTATTCCCTCGTCGGTGCCGTCGGCATGGTAGGGTGATGTGGGGTCGGCCTTGATGGCAGCAATGACTTTGGGATTCTCGGACATGGCCTTGGCCCATGCGGCAGTGGTGTAGAGTTTGGGACGGTCTGAACGGCTGACGTTGGTGATGTTCCAGATGGCATTGGCACCGGCACCGTCCTGCAGTGAGCCACGCGTCATGGCATAGGTGAATTTCTTCAGTCGGTTCACTTGTTCCACACCGCTGGAGGCATTGACATACCAGGCGGTGGAGGCGAAATCGTTGGCTTCCTTGTCCCAGAAAGCGGGGTTCAGTTCTACGTAGGGTGCCTCGCGCTGGTACTGTGCCTTGATGCTGTCGTCGGGGATGGCGTCGAGCAGTCCTGTGCCGATGATGCCGATGGTGCTCTCCAGGCGGAATGCCACGGCACCGTTGCCTGTCTCCCAGGGAGTGGGAGAGGTGTTGAAGGCCTCGCGGTCGATACTCAGCTCGGGGTAGATGAGCTCATAGCGTTCGCCGTCGGGGAACTGTGTGGCAGAAATCTCGCTTCCATCGGCCATAGCTAGTACGGGCAGCCAGCTAAGGTGGATACCTTTCTCGTCGATAGGTGGCAGGAAGGGGCTCACGGCACGCGTCTGTGGCATGCCTGTCACCTCGCTGACATAGGGACCGTCGTCGCTGTTCATGCCGTCGGCGGGGTGATAGACCACAAGCAGGTAGCCATTGCCCCATTCGGCAGTGTATTGTGTCACTCGTTTGCCATGTCCGTAGCCGGGATGGCAGTCGAGACAGGACTTACGCACGTATGCAGGTCCTAAGCCGAAGAAAGGCTGCTGGAACTCGGTGACATTGCGTTCGAAGAACTGCTCACCGCGATTGAAAGCTTCTGTGAGTCCCATTTCGGTGACGGCGGGCGTTTCGTCTTCATAGCATCCCTGGGTGACGTTCATCGTGGTTCCTTTCTCACCGCCGGGATACCACTCCTCGGCAGTGAAGTTACCCACGTTCTTACCCATGTGTCTCACCTCGTCCAGCCACTCTTCATCGGTCATCTCCTCGTCGTCGCTACACGACGTCATGGCACACCCTATGACGAGGGTTGCCATGACAGAGAAGTGGAAATATCGGTTCAGTTTCATATTCTTTTTGCTTATCCTTGGTTAGTTTGCAGCTATCCACGATGCTGCGGTGTTGAGTGCATCGTCGAGTTCGTTGATGGCATCCATGGCAGCCTTGGCGCCGGCACTGTGGGATTCCACGACGAAGGGCGTTCCAGCCTTGGCGGTGTTGAGTGCCGAGAGGGCGGCATCGAGTCTGGCCTTCAGGTCGGCAGCCATGGTGGGATTGTGCTTCTGCAGGTAGTTCATGATGCTGTTGGCGTGGGCGGTTGTACCCAGATTGCCATAGAGGCTGAACTGTACGCTGCTGACGTTGTCGAAGAAATCATAGTAGGAACGCTGGCTGTAGGGCGACTCGATGTAGTCCGGGTCAGTACCCAGATAGGCCTGTCCAATCTTCTGTCCAGCCACTTCTGCGCAGATGTTGCTGCATCCAGCCACGAGAATGGTCGACATCACACCGCGCCATGTTGAAAGGGTGCTGCCTGCCTTGGTGGCGTTGAGCATGTTGTCGCCGTAGGAGGTGTCGCCGCCGGCAACAGTGGTGGGAAACTCACACTCTTCCACACGTTCCTGATGGGCCTTGGGAGCCTGTTCGCCCAGCCAGCTTACTTCCAGCTGGTAGCACTTGTCGCGCAGATCGCCTGCCACGGCAGTGGCGAATACCAGCTCCTGCTCGCCTGTGATGTTGCGTCCGCTGAAGGCTTCATCGTCTTCTATGCCTTTCAGGGCTGCCAGGGTGCGGTTCTTACCATTACGGAAGATGATGAACTCGATGCCGTGGAACCCCAGCTGCTGCTCACCCACAAGGGCACGTGCATTGTCGATACCGCCATCATCAAGGTCGTCGAGGTCGTCAATAATCTCAGCGCTACTGAGAGCCTTGGCCAGAGCGGTGCGGTCGAGAGGCCATGTATCGATGTGGGGGTCGATGCCGAAGTCGGTAGCAGCCCCGAAGAGGAACGACTCGCTCTGTTCCCAGGCGGAACGGGCAGAAACGAATGTGTTGCAGATCTTGTCGATGTCACCCTGGGTGAGTGTGCCTGCACGAAGCTTGCCCTTGGCATCGGCCAGTTGTTCGAAGAGTGTGGAAGTCTGATTGGCCAACGACTTGTAGATGGGGAACACCACGTTGTTGACATACTGGTCGGTGATGGCCTGCATGGCCTGTTCCTTCTCGGCCAGTCTGTTGTCGTCCTTGTTGTCATCATCGTCACTCGAGCATGAGACCAATCCCATGCTGCCTGCCATCAAGAGCCAGGCGAAAATACAAAGCTTTTTCATTGTCCTTATTAATTAATTAGTGATTCAAGTTCGGGTTAAAGGAAGAATCCCTCGTAAGCCACGCCGAAGTTCAGACTCGGCTCGTTGTTGTAGGGAGTCTTCAGCTTCCGCAGGCTGTAGTCGGCCTTGATGGCTATCTGTGGAATGGGGTAGTAGTTAATGCCGAAGGCCATGCGGTTTACGTTGGTATAGTCAAACATCTCCTTGTTGCTGGCAGGGATATAGCTGTCGTAATACTCGTATCGTCCGAATACATACAGTTTCTGCTCGTCGCGGCGGAGGCATTCTATCTGTGAAAAGAGGTCGTAGCCGGCCTCAATGCCCATGCTTACAGCATTCTTGCCGATCATGGCACTCTTAACGGGCGAGTTGGAAGCGTGGGCCTTGGCATCCTTGATGGTGTTAAGTTTGTCTGTATTGCCCACATATCCATAGTCAGCCTGTGCGCGTACAATCCAGTTCCAGCGGTTCAACGTCAGGTCTGCACTGCCTACTGCCACCGTGCCTTTCACTTTGTTGTAGGGCTTGCCCTCACCCTTCAGGTCATTGGGGTAGGTGTTGTGTGCAGAGTTGCCGTAATAGCCGCTCACTCCCATGCGCAGTCCAGGCATGGGTAGCCATTCCGCTCTTGCTGCGAAACCATACTGGTTGGCAGGTTTGAACTCGAAGGGAGAGCCGGCACCGTGGTGAATCCACTTGTCGCGGTTGAAGAGCATGGCATTGAGTCCTGCCACCATCTGCAATTCGTATTTCACCTTGCGGTATTGTCCCCAGAATGATATGCCCGTGTCGTGCCAGGTAGAAGGCAGGATGGTGTTCTCGCCCTCGGGGCGGTAGACGGTGAAATAGTTCAGCGGCTCGTGGTAGGCATTGTTCAGGCCTACAGGCACGATAATGTGTCCGATCTTGATGTTGGCAGCCCGTGAGAACCGTTTGTTGAGCCACAGCTGTTCCAGTTCCACTTCACCGCCTTTCTCCTGTTCATATTCCCACTCGGCAGCCTCGTCGGCCTCGTTTTCTATGGCTGAGCCTGTGCCGGTATGCTCAAACTCTATCTCTGTTCCCAAGGTCCATCCCTTGCCGAAGTCGTAACCCATGTAGATGACGGCATGGGGTATGTCAAACTTGCCGTGGCTGGGATCATCCTTGTAGTTCTGGGGGGAGCTGTAGCGGTTGACATGGTCGCTGAAGAATTCACGTGTGTAACCTATCTCACCATAGCCTCCCACGCTGAGTCTGTTCCCCTTGGCATGCTGCATCACGCTGTCGCCAACAACCTGTGACTTTGCAGGGGTGAATGGCAGCAGGCTGGCTGTCAATCCTAATGCAATGAGGACTCTACGCCTCATTCTGTTTTTTTCCTTTATCATGTTTTACTCTGTTGTTATGTCAAACATTGTTCTGCTTGAAAACGGGTGCAAAGGTAGAATGTTTTTGGAAAAAGGGCAATACCTAAAAATAGTGAAAACCTGTAAAAACGTGTTTTTTGAGGGGTGGACAGTAGCGAAAATACCTACTAGTGATTATTGCATAGGTCGGAAAATATGCCTACCTTTGCAGCCAGTAATCATTATTAAGTAGTTAGAGAAGATGAAAAATCAGAAGTTGTATGAGGCCGACGACAAGATGATTTCGCTGATTCGCGATAATTACGACCTGCTTCAGATGCTTGGCAGCTTCGACATCAGTCTTGGCTTTGGCGACAAGACGGTCAGAGAGACCTGTGAAGACAACAATGTGGATACCTATACCTTTCTTGCGGTGGTCAACTACACAGCAAACGGCTATGGTGAGTTTGAGGCTGACGAACAGTTGTCTGTCAAAACACTTTTGCACTATCTGGAGGCCAGCCATGCCTATTTTCTTGATTTCCAACTGCCGTATATACGCAGGGAGCTGCAGGAGTCGCTCGATGAGCACGATTCACTTGCCAAGCTGATCTTGCGCTTCTACGATGAATACGCCCATGAGATACGCCGCCACATGAAATATGAGCAGAAGACGCTGTTCCCCTATGTGCAGTCGCTGATAGACGGTAAACCTGGCAATGACTATAATGTGGACACATTTTCGAAGCACCACGGAGCAGCAGACAAGAAACTGCGTGAACTGAAGCTGCTCATCATCAAATATCTGCCGCAGGACGGGTTGCACAACAACCAGCTCACGGCTACCCTCCATGATATCTATGAGAACGAGGTGTGGCTGCGCCAGCATGCAATGGTAGAGGACCATATCTTTGTACCAGCCATCAGACGCCTGGAGCAGACGGCGAAGCAGAGCGATGTGACAAGAAACATATCGGACATGGTGTTCAAGTCTGGTAACGGGCAGAGCCCTGAAACACTTTCCGATAGGGAAAAGGATGTGATTATATCATTGGTTCAGGGTATGTCGAACAAGGAGATTGCCGACCATCTCTGCATATCGGTGAACACCGTGATTACTCATCGCAGAAACATCGCCCGCAAGCTGCAGATACACAGCCCGGCAGGACTCACCATCTACGCCATCGTCAACAACCTCGTAGATATTTCCTCCGTGAAATTGTAACATAGCCTGAAGACATAAAACAAGCAGAATACCCCAGACTCCTGGGATATTCTGCTATTGGTTATTTGCACTATGGAGGCAGATGGTGCGCCTATTCAATGACGACCGTTGTCCAACCGTGCTTATCCTCAATCTCTCCGTACTGAATGCCGCGGAGGGTGTCGAACAGTTTCTTTGACATGGGACCAGGCTTCTCGCCAAAGGAGTAGCGCTTGCCGGTGTCGAGGTCGTCGATGTAGGAGATGGGAGAAATCACAGCTGCCGTTCCGCATGCACCAGCCTCCTCGAAGGTCTCAAGCTCTTCCTCTGGAATGGGGCGGCGCTCCACTTTCATGCCCAGATCCTCAGCCACTTGCATCAGGCTCTTGTTGGTGATGGAGGGAAGAATAGAGGTGGACTTTGGAGTGACATAGGTGTTGTTCTTGATACCGAAGAAGTTGGCGGCACCACACTCGTCCATGTATTTCTTCTCCTTGGCGTCGAGATAGAACTCGCAGGCGTAACCCTTCTCGTGAGCCAGATTGTTGGCAAAGAGCGAGGCAGCATAGTTACCACCTACCTTGTATTTACCTGTTCCGAGAGGGGCCGAGCGGTCGTAGTCGCGGATAATCACGTATGGGTTGGCAGCGAAGCCTCCCTTGAAGTATGGACCTACGGGTGTGACGAAAATCAGGAAGCAGTACTCCTTCGATGGATGCACGCCTACTTGGGCGCTGGTGCCTATGAGCAGCGGACGGATATACAGTGTGGCACCGCTCTCGTAGGTGGGTATCCACTCCTGGTTCAGGCGAACCACCTTCTTAACCATTTCTGTAAACAGTTCTGTGCTTACCTCAGGCATCATGATGCCGCGGCAGGTGGACTGCAGACGGGCAGCATTCTCATCAACACGGAAGATGCGCACCTTGCCGTCGGGGCAGCGGTAGGCTTTCAGACCCTCGAAGGCCTCCTGGCCATAGTGTAGGCAGGTAGCTGCCATGTGCAGGTTCAGATACTCGTCGGAGCAGACCTCAATCTCACCCCATTTGCCGTCGCGATAGTAGCAACGCACGTTGTAGTCGGTCTTCATGTAGCCGAACGACAGACTACCCCAGTCTAAATTCTTCATGTGTTATTTCCTTTTTAATAATGTTTGTCCTTATTGGCTTGCAAAAGTAATCAAATTCTTGCTTTTGAGCAACAAATCCGAACGAAAAAACACTTTTTCCTTACCTTTTCTTGTCCGATTATAGAAAAAAAGCTACCTTTGCAGTGTTTTTAATGCAACAATTAGAACTAAAGTAAAGGATGAAAAAACTATTATTGATGGCATTCCTGGCTGTCGGAATGACGGCAAATGCAGAAACAATTGTGACTAGTGATGATGATACTAAGGCCAGCCAAGGTGTTGAACTTGGAAAGGGTAAGGACGCAAACGACCGTTGGTCGGCTCATGTGCAGTTAGGTGTCAATGTACCTACAGATACTCCTGAAGGTGTGGATTTTGCCCCCTTCCGCTCCTGGGAACTCGGCCTTACGCTGCTGCAGTACGACTATACGCCGAAGAACTGGAATACCACGTTCTCAGCTGGCCTTGGGTTTGGCTGGCGTGCTTATACGCTAAAGGGGCACGACAAGGCATTTGTCAAGGACTCGAACTTTCTCACTGGTGCGAATTACGTGGATGTGGTGCCGGGAAGCATTTACGGCCATGTGGATGACCTCTCGTCCAACGTTCACATCACGTCGCTTTCTATGCCCCTGCTTGTCAATCAGCGTTTCAGCAAGAACTTCGCCATTTCTCTGGGTGCCCAGCTGAACTGTAACATCTGGGGACGCCTTCACACCAGCTACGAGTTGGGCGACGAAGATGTGGATATCTATACGAAGAACCTTAGATACCGTCCCTTCACCGTCGATGTCCTGGGCATTGTCCACGTATGGGAGCTGGGCCTGTACTGCAAGTACTCACCCATGAGCGTCTTCAAGAAGGACAAGGGCCCTGAATTCAAGTCGTTCGCATTCGGTATCTATTTCTAATCGGAAACAGGTAAATGGATAATATCTGAAAAAGCCGCTATCCTCACTGAAGGACAGCGGTTTTTTCTTTTGTATGTCAGGCTGGAATACTCTCTTTTCCAAGGGACGTTTCTCTTGCTTGGATTGTATTACTCTCTTGCTTGAAGAGAGTCGCTCTCTTGCTTGGATCTAGACCTTTGACTGCTTGAAGAGAAACGCATCGTCTTCCAGGGCAATCGACAGCTCAAGGCGAATTCAGAGTCTTTATGGCTGTTCTTCCGCAAGGATCTTTCTTATTTCCTCGTCGGTCTTGGTCAGTTTGTCCTTACAGAGCTTGATGAGTAACTGTGCACGCTTCAGCTGTTCGCTCATCTGGTCGATGTCGAGCTCATCGTTTTCCATCTTGCGTACGATGGCCTGCAATTCCGCATAAGCCTGTTCGTATTTCAATTCCTTTTCCATATCAATTGTCAATTATCAATTACTGTAGAGTGGATGGTGCCTTCGAAGAGGCGTGTTTCAAGTTCATCGCCAGGGCTGAGGGTAGTGGCATCCTTCACAGCCTTGCCGTTGTGGAGTGTGATGCTGTAGCCGCGTCGGAGCATCAGGGCAGGGTCGAGAGAGCGGACTTTCTCTTCCATCATCTCCATGTGGTGATGCTCAGAAGTAAGCCTGCGCTGCAGAGCAGTAAGCAGCCTCTGCTCGAAATGACGGATCTCGGCTTGAGAAGATACGGTTCGTTGCTGGATTCTCGAAAGCAGGCGCTGGTAAAGACTGTCAAGTCTTGCCTCGTGGCGTGTCTTGACGATAGAGAAGAGCCGGGGAAGTGCAACGGCCATTGCCGACAGCTGGGTGTTGAGGGCTGAGAGTCTCTGACTGGCATGACGGGTGAGGCGCTCCTGGGCATCGTTGACGGTATCAAGCACCTGCTTCAGATGGTCTATGAGCAGGGATGCAGCTGCCGTCGGTGTCTTGACACGGGTGTGGCTTACCATGTCGAGGATACTCTCGTCACGGTCGTGCCCAATGCCGGTGATAATGGGCAGAGGGAAATTGGCCACATTCTCTGCCAGCGCCAGGGTGTCGAAGCCCGACATGTCGCTGGTGGCACCGCCCCCACGTATGATGACGACACAGTCGAATGCCTGTGAAGTGTGGAGTGTGGCATAGATCCGTTCCAAGGCGGCGATGACACTTTGCTCCACACCTTCGCCTTGCATGATGGCAGGGAAGAGCTGTGTGCTGAATACGAACCCATACGGATTGTCGGCCAGCTGGTTGCAGAAGTCACCATAGCCTGCTGCCGTCTGGCTGGAGATGACTGCGATGTGTTGGCAGAACAGGGGCAGCGAGAGTTCTTTCTGCAGGTCGAATACGCCTTCTTCCTTCAGCTGCCGGATGATTTCCTGCCGTTTGCGGGCCATGTCGCCAAGGGTAAAGGTAGGGTCGATGTCTGTAACGATCCAAGAGAACCCGTAGGCTTCGTGGAATTGTGCGTAGACCTTGAGCAACAATTTCATACCTACATGAAGCTGTTGGCCTGTGGTACGCTCGAAATAAGGACGTATCATCATCCACTTCGAAGCCCAGCACTTGGCTGATGCCTTGGCTATAGGGGTGGCATTACGATCGTCTTTCTGTATCAGTTCCATGAAGCAGTGTCCACGGTTCTCGCGGCACTCGGACAATTCTGCCTCTACCCAATACTCATTGGGCATTTCGCTCTCAATGACCTCGCGTAGCAGGCTGTTGAGTTCGTAGAGGGTGATGTGGTTCTCAGTTTTCAATCTTATCGGTTCGGTTCTCAATTTTACCAATCATATATGCCCGCCAGAAGTTGGGCTTGCCATAGCCGTAAATGTTGTCGGGAGAGGTGTAGTTATCGGAAGTCTGACGGATGAGCTGTATGATGTCCATCGCCGTCTTGTTGGGCAGAGCCTGCCAAAGACAGGCTGTGAGGCCGCAGACGACAGGTGTGGCAAAAGATGTACCCATGTCGCGGATGATGGTGCCCCGCCCGGTGATGAGTGCCGCAGGCGATCCCATCGCCATGACATCGGGCTTTACCCTTCCGTCTTGTGTAGGACCTACGGAGGAGAATGGCGCATTACGCATCTGCGAGGTGAGTGCTCCTACGGTGAGGATGTTGTGAGCATCGGCAGGCACGCAGATCTTCTTCCAGGGACCCATGCCGTTGTTCCCGGCAGAATTAACCAGTATGATGCCTTTGCGTGCCAAGAGTGAGGCGGCACGGCTGATGACTGTGGAGTTGCCGTCGAGGTCGCGCAGACGGTGGTTCTGTGATGGATTGTCGAATTCGTTGTAGCCCAATGAGGAGTTGATGATGTCCACGCCTACAGAGTCGGCAAACTCTGCTGCCATCACCCAGTAGTCTTCTTCGATGAGCTGCTCGGAATGCTGGTCTTCGCTGCCCAGAAGCCAGTAGGTGGCTTCGGTAGCAGTACCCATGAGTACTTGGGGGGCATTGGCAGCGAGGGCAGAGAATACCTTGGTGCCGTGGTCGGTCTTGAAATAGAGCCGTGGAAAGCCATTGACTTCGTCCGATTGCCGGGGTATGGGCATGACAAAGTCGCGGACACCAGCTATGTGAGCCTGACGTAGGGCAGGAATCATGTGGACATTGCGGAACCCACCGTCGATGACGGCGATAGTCATACCTCGCCCTCTGAGGTTGATATTGTGCAGGCGGTGTCCCTGCAGGCTCTCTATCTGCTCTTTGGCATTGCCATAGCGTTCCCCGCGAACGGAGTCCCATACGTTGAACTGTTCGTGGCAGTTCCATTTGATGTATGGCTCAATGGAATCGGGCGATGTCCACACCAGTTCAGCCTGCCGTATAAACTCCATCTCTCGGATAGTTGTAAGCTGGGTGGTGTCTTGTGTGCAGAGCAGGACGGTATTAAGCCATCGGCTGGAGCCGACAACCTGCGTGTTCTTTACCGTTCGAAGGATTCTGAGGTAGGAAGGAGATACGGGCAGATCGGTAGAATCGATTTCCAGTCCTTGGCGACGACGCCGTTCCACCGACTTATGACTGAGCCAGCGCTGTGGGCGCTGGAGGTCATAGGGAGAGCCTTTTTTATCGGTAAGTGTCAGCCGGTAGATATACTGTTTGCCTCCTGGGTATTTTTTCCAGGTAGAGGCCGAAGCAGATGTGGCCATGAGGAGGAGTGACAGGAGAAGGAACAGTTGCTTCATGCGATGAAGGTATCTTGGAAATCGTTGAGTAGCTGGATGATGGTATCTGCCTCTTCCAGGGTCATGGCCTGATGGCAGGGAAGGGAGAGTTCCTGGGCATGGATCTGTTCGGTAATGGGCAGCGAGTGATGGCTGAATTCCGGATAGCATGCCTGACGGTGAGGAGGGATGGGGTAGTGGATGGCGGTTTGGACGCCGTGTTCCGAGAGATACTGCTGAAGCTGGTTGCGGCAGGGACAGAGCACGGGGAAAATGTGGTAAACGCTTTCAGAAGCTGTTGGAAGCGTGAGTAAGGGGTTCTTCACCTTATTTAAATAATAGGTAGCTATGGCCTGGCGTTGCTTGTTATCGGCATCGAGGTATTGCAGCTTGACGCTGAGTATGGCAGCCTGTAACTCGTCTATGCGGGAATTGCGCCCCTGATAGTCAAACACATATTTGCGTGAAGAACCGTAGTTGCCGATGGAGGAGACGATACGCGCAAGTTCCTCATCATTGGTCGTCACGGCTCCGGCATCGCCTAAAGCACCTAGGTTCTTGCCAGGATAGAAACTGTGGGCAGCGGCATGGCCGAGGGAACCGGTACGTTTTCCACTGAACATACATCCGTGCGCCTGGGCGTTGTCCTCGATAAGCAGAAGGTTGTGCTGATGGCAGATGTCTCCGATGTGTTCTGTGTAGGCGCAGCGACCATAGAGGTGGACAATCATTATGGCACGGGTGTGGGGAGTAATGGCCTGCTCGATGAGTGAATCGTCTATCTGGAAAGTATCGATACGAGGCTCTACGAGAACGGGTACAAGATGGTTTTCTGTAATGGAAAGGATGGTGGCAATGTAGGTGTTGGCAGGTACGATTACCTCGTCGCCTTCCTTCAGCCGCCCCATCTCCATATAGGCACGAAGAATAAGCGTCAAGGCGTCAAGGCCATTGGCCACACCGATACAGTAGTGGGTGCCGATATAGTGGGCGTACTGTTCCTCGAACTGACGAGTGGCATCTCCTTTCAGGTACCATCCACTGTCCATCACCCTGCTCAAGGCGCTTCGCAACTCGGCATCGTGCAGATGATTGATTTTCTTCAGATCGAGGTATTTAATCATAGGTCATACATATACGTATCGTAACAAACAGCTCTCGCACCGAATCCCTCTTTCTGGAAGATGAGATTCTCGTTCAAGTCAGCACTGTCGCTGACGGTAGATTTCCCGAAGTCGATGTATGGGTAGTCGGCGTATTCCTGATTGATGATGGTATGGAACAAGAGGTCGATGGCTCCCAAGGCCTTCCCCAGGGGACTGGCCGAGATGTACTGTGTATGGAGCACCTGTGGAGTGAGGAACAGCAAAGTGCCTCCCACGGGTTCGTTCCCATGACATACCATGTATAGTCTGATCTTTTGGGGAAAACGGCTGTGCAGCAGTTGCAACTCATCAACGGAATGTACAGGGTGCACCCCATACTTTGACTGCAGGTTCGTGTTGAGTATTTGCCAGAAGGTGAGGAAATCGGTACTCTCGCTCACGGTAAGCCCTGCGCGAAGCGCTTTCCGCAGCCCAGACTTCCTTGACTCGGTAAACGGAATCCGCCTGTCTCTTACGATGGCAGAGGATATGTCGCGTATCGCAAGCCGCGCATGGCAGATACTGGTTAGTGCATAGAGATCTTCTTCGGCAGGCAGCTGATGATATATCCACGGTACAGGCTTATAGACTACCTGACGAATGGCGGCAGCACGAAGGTAATCGTTTATGGCAGCAAAGACTTCCTGTATATCCTTAGCTGTACACCTGCTGCTCATTACCAGTCCACCATAGGTAAGTCCACCATGACTAATGAAAACATGGTCTCTGACGTTTGCTGGTAATAGGGCATAAAGAGAACCACGACGGTATACCATCAGAGAATGGTCTGCAAACCTGTCAGAATGGTAATCCATAAAACTACGGTCGAAGAGGAACGTTCCGTTCTTCGACTGAGCTACAAACTGATTCCACTCGTCAGTTTTATCAGGTGAGTATCGTTGGATAGCAATCATTCTTTTCGTTAAAACGAATCACTTATAACGCTGTTAACGGCCTATGTAGGCGAGGAATTCTTCGTAGTCGTAGATATAGTCATCCTCGTCATAGTGCTCGGAAGCCAGCACCAGGCACACAGCCCCTGACGAAAAGTCATCGAGCGTACGCCAGGTGTTGGTTTCTATCAGTAGTCCCTGCCACGGATGATTCAGCAGCACTGTGTGGCGTTCGTGGCCATTGTCAAGAGTGACATGAAACGAGCCGCTCAGGGCGATGACAAACTGGCGCAGCCGCTTGTGGGCGTGGCCACCACGGCTCTCTCCGCCTGGCACGTCGTAGACCCAGTAGGCACGTTTAATGTCGAAGGGCACCATCGTCAGGGCCTCGGCAAAGGTCAGATTACCACGGGGGTCAGTAATCTTGGGCAGGTCGATTATTTGAATGTCCATGGGCGGAAACAAACGTATTTCTTTACCTTAACTTCGCATAGGGATCAGTGCCGAGTACAGTCTTTGCCAGACGCTTGGCCTTGTCGCGAAGGGCATTGACGTCATCGCCTACCTCGCCATAGCAAAGTACTACACCCATTCGGCGCCCTTTGTGAGCCTCGGGCTTCCCGAAAATGCGGATGCGGGTGCGGTCCTCCTTCAGTGCCTCATCGAAGTTGTAGTCCAACAACGAGCGGTCTACGGGAGTGGATGCCTCTGTGGGAGAGAGAATCACAGCGCTGGCTCCTGCATGCTCTAGATGAATGGCTGGGATGGGCAGTCCCATCACAGCACGGAAATGGAGCTCGAACTCTGAGAGGTTGGTGGTGTGACCCAAGGTCACCATACCCGTATCATGCGGACGCGGAGATAATTCGGAGAAGATTACCTCGCCCTGTCTAGTAAGGAAGAATTCCACGCCCCAGATTCCGGCACCCGTCAAGGCCTTCGTCACCTTGTCGGCCATCATCTGTGCCTGTTTCAAGGCTTCGTCGCTGATTTGGTAGGGCTGCCATGACTCACGATAGTCGCCCGACTTCTGCACATGTCCGATGGGGGGGCAGAACAGTGTGGGCCAACCATGCTGCTGAGTGACGGTGAGCAGTGTGAACTCGGAGTCGAAGTCAATGAACTCCTCAATAATCACTTCCTTCACATCGCCGCGGCTGCCTTCCATGGCCTCACGGAATGCTGTTTCTAGTTCGTCCTCATTGTGCACATAGCTCTGACCATGACCACTCGACGACATGAGGGGCTTTACTACACAAGGGAAACCTATTTCATCGGCAGCAGCCTTGAACTCTTCAAAGGTCTTGGCATAGAAATACTTGGCAGTGCGTAAACCCAGTTCCTTGGCAGCGAGGTCGCGGATGGCACGTCGGTTCATGGTGAAATTGACGGCACGGGCCGACGGAACCACTTGAATGCCCTGTTCTTCAAATTTAAAGAGACGTTCAGTGCGTATGGCCTCAATCTCAGGAACGATGATGTCGGGCTTATGTTTGTTCACTACTGCTTCGAGGGCATCACCGTCGAGCATGGAGAAAACTTCGCGCTCATCGGCCACCTGCATGGCCGGCGCATTATCATATCGGTCGCAGGCTATTACATACTGGCCTGCACGCATGGCGGCTATCACGAACTCTTTGCCAAGTTCTCCGGAGCCTAATAATAATATCTTCTTCATAAATAACTATGAACTATGAATTATGAACTGAAAACTGTTTAAGCATTTGCCATTCGGGGGTAATGGCGAGTTTGCGGATGCATTGGTCAATATGCTCCAAGGCGTCTTCCTGAGGCATCCCCAATTGTCTGGCGATATCCTGGAGAGAGTTTCGCTCTGCGCCAAACAGACCGTAATAATGAGTCACGGCCTCTTCGTCCTCAGGCGGGAGCAGGTAGAGCAGATGCTCTAGATAGTGCTTCATCTGAGGGGTGATGCTCATGGGATTCAGGCCAATGTGCACCAAAAAGGAGTGAAGGGAACGGGTCAATGTATCCATAGGTGAGGTTGCTGTGATACAGCAACAGACTGAATGTTAATAGGTGAGGTTGCTGTGATACAGAAACAGACAGGACGTTAGCGGTCTTTGTACATGTTGTCGTAATACTTCTGGTAGTCGCCAGAGGTGACGCTGTCGAGCCACTCCTGGTTGTCAAGATACCAGCGGACAGTCTTTTCGATGCCCTCTTCGAACTGTAGAGAGGGCTCCCATCCGAGTTCCTTTTGGAGTTTGGACGAGTCGATGGCGTAGCGAAGGTCATGTCCGGCGCGGTCTTTAACGAAGGTGATGAGATCCATATCCTCGCCTTCCTTGCGTCCCAACAGTCGGTCAACAGTCTTGATCACCACCTTGATGATATCGATGTTCTTCCACTCGTTGAAACCGCCGATGTTGTAAGTCTCAGCAATCTTTCCCTCATGGAAAATCACGTCGATGGCACGGGCATGATCTTCTACATAGAGCCAGTCACGCACGTTCTCACCCTTTCCGTAGACAGGCAGGGGCTTGCGGTGACGGATATTATTGATGAAAAGTGGTATCAGTTTTTCCGGGAATTGATAGGGCCCGTAGTTGTTAGAGCAGTTTGTTACCACCACTGGCATCCCATAAGTGTCGTGGTAAGCACGCACAAAGTGATCGGAAGAGGCTTTTGCAGCACTATATGGTGAGTGGGGATTGTACTTCGTGGTTTCCAGGAAGAACTTGTCACCATAGGCCAAGTGATGCTCAGAACTGGAGGCCGTGGTGGAGAATGGAGGCTCAATGCCTTCAGGATGTGTCAGTTCCAATGCGCCATATACCTCGTCAGTCGAGATGTGATAGAATCTGCAAGGAATCCTTTCGCCTTTTCCATCAGGTGTTTCCCCGCTTGACGGGGACACCATCACATACTTCTCAGGCAGGCTCTCCCAATAGAGTTTCGCGGCCTGAAGGAGGCTCAACGTTCCCATGACGTTTGTCTTGGCAAAGGTGAAAGGGTCTTTGATCGAGCGGTCCACATGGCTCTCAGCAGCAAGGTGGATGATACCATCGACTTTCTTGTCTTGCATCAGCTTGTAGAAGGCATCGAAGTCACAGATGTCCATCTTTACGAACTCGTAGTTAGGCTTGTCCTCGATGTCCTTCAGATTAGCCAGGTTCCCGGCATACGTCAGTTTGTCGAGGTTGATGATGTGATACTCAGGGTACTTGTTCACGAACAGGCGCACAACGTGGCTTCCAATAAAGCCTGCGCCACCGGTAATTACAATTGTACGTTTCATATTTATTCTATAATTATTTATCAAACAGATGGGTATGATTGATAAGGAAAGTCATTACGGCAGAGAATAATGACCAATGAATCGTTTCTTCGGCCCAATTCATGTCATAATCCAGCCACATGCCTTTTACCAATGCGTTGAAGGCAAATGCCAGGATGGTCATAAACAGGAACAGTTTCAGATCCTTGATAAATATCGCTCTCGTCATTTTCTGTCACTTAATGTAATAACTTCCAGATCCTTGAATTCCTTTCCGTCGATGGTGAGGCGAACCAGGGTACGCTCTTTGTGCCATCCTTGGATACCGGCTGCACCAGGATTGATATGCAGCAGGTTGAGGGTCTTGTCGTATTTCACTTTCAATATATGTGAGTGTCCTGCGATAAAGAGCTGTGGCGGATTGGCGAAGAGTGTGGAGCGAACGCTGTAGTCGTAGTTGCCAGGATATCCGCCGATATGTTTGATGAGCACATCCACATCCTCGCACTTGAAACGGTTCAGTTCCCGAAACATCAGCCGCAGGTCTCCGCCGTCGCAGTTGCCACACACAGCCCTGAAAGGTCGGAATGCTGCCAGTTTCTCAGCTACTTCAACGCTGCCGATGTCGCCGGCATGCCATATTTCGTCGCAAGGCTCAAAGTAGTGCAAGTACTTTTCGTCCCAGTACGAATGCGTGTCACTGATTAAGCCTATTCTCTTCATTGTTGAACCTCTTTCGGATAAATTCTGCTATAATCTTTTCTGTCTCTACAAATCCCAGAATACTTGAATCGATGCACAGGTCGTAGCTTTCTGCCGAGCCCCACTTCTTACCTGTGAAGTAGTTGTAGTAGGAGGCACGCTTCGATTCCTTCTGTTCAATGAATCTCCTGGCTTCATCTTTGTCCAAATGCTGCTTGTTCATAATCTGTTCAATACGATACTCAAGGGATGCTGTAATGAAGATGTTTACCGTATTATCGAAATCGCGAAGCACATAGTCGGCACAACGCCCTACAAACACACACGAACCTTCCTTGGCAGCCTTGATCATTGCGTCACTTTGGAACTGAAACAGGCTTTCTTGGGAGAAGTTTGTCTTATACAGACTCCCACCGCTGAAGTGTGAAGTCTGTACGTTGAACAGCCCCTTGAAGAACCCCTTCTTCTCATCGTTTTGCTCAAAGAACTTCTCGGAGAAGCCGCTTTCCTTGGCTGCCAGGTTGAGCAGTTCCCTGTCATAGTACTTGGCATGGAAGTCTAAGGCGAGCATCCTTCCGATGTCGTGGCCTCCACTGCCCAATTGTCTTCCTATGTTTATAATGATATGTTCCATCATTCTGTTATTATTACTTTACGACTCAGTTTTCTTAGTTATTGGCTTTTAGCGTCTTCATGTACCACAATAGTATGGGTATTGTCATTGCAAAGGATATGAAGTCGGAAGCGGGCATCGAGTACCACACACCATCAAGTCCCCAGAACAGTGGAAACACATATGCCATGGGGAGCAGGAATATCAGTTGTCTTGACAACGAGAGGAAAATGGAAATCTTGACCTTGCCGATACATTGGAAGAAGTTGGTTATCACAGCCTGCGAACCTACTACGAAGAACACCAACATGTCGAGCTTGATGCCTCGTGCTGCAAGTTCGAGCAGGGTGGGGTCGGTAGTGAATATGCGGGCTATTTCACGCGGGAACAGCATAGAAAGTCCCCAGCCAACCAGCAGGATAGTCGTGGCGCAGCCAATGGCCAGATACAGGCAGCGCAGCATACGGTCGTATTTCTCGGCACCATAGTTATAACCTACAATAGGCTGCATTCCCTGGATAACCCCCATGACAAACATGAAGAACACCATCACCATCGAGTTGGCTATTGAGTAGGCGCCTACAGCCATATCGCCACCATAGCGGACAAATTGATTGTTCATGAAGATGACGATGATGCAACTTGTGGCATTCATCAGGAATGGTGATATACCGATAGAGATAATATTCTTCACCAGCTGCGACTTCAGCCTATAGATGCCACGCCTCAGATGAAGCAGCTCCTTAGGATTACTGAATATCCGCATCTGCCAGAACAGAGCCATCGACTGTGAAGCCACGGTGGCTAAAGCTGCGCCCCTTATGCCCCATTGGAACCACCAAACGAAGGCTATCACCAGGACGATGTTCATGCCTACCGTGAACAAAACAGAGTACATGGCATGTCGGGGCTTGCCTGCTGCACGTAGCACAGCGTTCATTCCGAAATACATGTGAGTGATCATGTTGCCTAACAAAATCACAATCATAAACTCACGGGCATAAGGCAGAGTCACATCAGAAGCCCCGAAGAATCGCAAGATGGGATCAAGAAACAATAGGCAGACCACCATGAACAGAAATCCTATCAGGAGGTTCAGCGTCACCGTGTTGCCCAGCAAGTGTTCTGCGGTCTTATAATCCTTCTGGCCGAGTTTCACACTGATACACGTTGAGGCACCCACGCCCACTGCTGCTCCGAAAGCTGCGCTGAGATTCATGAACGGAAACGTGATGCCCAAGCCTGCAATGGCCTCTGGTCCTACAATCTGACCTATTACTGAGCGATCGATAATGTTGTAGAGGCTCGATGCTGTCATGGCCACAATAGCGGGCAGGGCATACTGCCATAGCAGTTGTCCAACGGGCTTCTGCCCCAGTTCGAGTGCCGCTTTTTTGTTGTCCATATCTTCACCTTATTTATATAACGGCGACAAAGGTACAATATTTTTCTGACATACGGAAAAAATAAACCTATGAAATGAAATGAAAAAGCCGCCATTCCAATGAATGGCAGCTTTTTATGAGGGGTGTTTTGCGTGATTAATAGAAAATCATAGAAAGCACGTAAGCCACGATGGTTGAAGTGAAGACACAAATGAGTCCCGGCATCATGAACGAGTGGTTCAACAGGTATTTGCCGATGACGGTGGTGCCAGAACGGTCGAAGTTCACCGTGGCAATATCCGAGGGATAGTTGGGGATGAAGAAATAACCATAGACACTGGGCAGTACTCCCAACAGCACTGGACCTGAGATGTCGAGTGAGTATGCCAACGGCAACATGGCCACGACAACGGCACCTTGGGAATTGATGAGAACGGATACAAGGAAGAATACCAGTGCAATGCTCCACGGATAGGATGAAACGACGTCGGCCAGCATGACTTTCATTTCATCGAGGTAGTTGGAGAAATAGGTGTCGGCGAGCCAGGCAATGCCATAAATGGCAACAACTGCCACCATACCTGATTGCCAGACAGGTCCAGCCACTGCCTTTTTGGGTGCTGCCTTGCAGAAGATGATCATCAGGGCAGCAGCAGAGATCATGATAATCTGAATGACGAGGTTCATGGCCAACGGCTTGGGGAAGAACTCTGTCATGCCATCAACGTGAATCTTTGCCTTGACGAGCATGTCAGATGTCAGCGTCAGGTTTTCATTGACAACCAGAGGATCTGTTCCCTTTATGCCGCGAAGTGTGTCGTATGCGGGAAGTGCATTCTGGAACACAGCGAAGAACACGATAACGGCAAGGGCGCCGAGGAAGATGAAGACGGCATTCTTGGCCGACTGTGGAATCTCCTTGTCAAGGGTGGTGGCATTGGAACCGTAGATGTATTTGTACTGCTCAGGATCCTGCAACTTCTTCTGGAATTGCGGATCCTTATCGAGATCGAGTCCACGATGGTAGGATGCAGCCGCCGCCGCCATGAGTCCACAGAGACAGGCGGGGATGGAAATCATCAGCACTCCTGGGATGGTGATGTCAAAGCCATTGGCATTGGAGATGGTAACAAAGGCCACTACAGCTGCGGCAATAGGAGAACAGGTAATACCGACCTGAGAGGCTATAGAGGCAACGCCGCAGGGACGCTCAGGACGGATGCCTTTCTTCAGGGCAATGTCGCAAATAATCGGCATTAAGGTATAAACGACATGCCCCGTACCAACAAGCACAGTAAGGAAGAATGTGCAGAGAGGGGCAAGGAAAGTGATGCGGTCAGGATGCTTGCGCAAGAGTCTCTCGGCAATCTGAATAAGCCAGTCCATACCACCTGAAGCCTGCATAATACCTGCACAGGTAACGGCTGCGATGATGATGTATATCACATCAGTAGGAGGTGTGCCAGGCTTGAGCCCAAAGCCGAAGACGAGAATGGCCAAGCCAATTCCGGAGATGGCACCAAGGGCAAGTGAACCATAACGTGAGCCAACCCAAAGTGCACCGAGTACGATGCAAAGTTGGAGAATCATTGTAAAGGTAATCATAATTATGAGTTTTAGTTGTTATTTTTTAGATTCTTAGCCTTATTTTGCTGCAAAGTTACGAAAAAGAATTGAAAAGTGAAGTAAGAAGATTGAAAAATTTTTAGTTATTGATAAAAATACTGGGTTTTGGGCGTTCTTGGCAAGTTCTCTGCGAATGGTCTGAGCAACCACGGAGCGCTGGTCAAAGGTCGGATATTTATGAAATCAATACCCTCTTCGCATGGGATGTCTATCTTGCTTGGAGAGAATAGTTCTCTTGCCTGGAGAGAATAGTTCACTTACTAGGTGAGTGGCGTTCACTTACTGGGAGAGTGGCGTTCACTTACTGGGAGAGTGGCGTTCACTTACTGGGAGAGTGGCGTTCACTTACTGGGAGAGTGGCCTTAGACGGCTTGAAGAGAAGCGTTCTGTCTGCCAGCGCAAACTTATTTTTTCCCAGTCTTGTTTTTGTCCAGTCGCATATGCTGAAACAGTTCCGATAGTCCGTTGAAGTCATGTTTCAAGATGACGCCGATACCCTGGGTGTTGAGTGAGGAGCGTGTGAAATAACGGTCATTGGTCTGGTTATATACTTTCAACGCAATGTTGCCGTTCGGCAATAACAGATAACGTATGTCGAAATCGCCAATGAACGAAGGATTGGCCTGTGTGGCGTTATCACGATAGCCGAACTGTCCGTTGATGAGCAGGCGGTTGTTGAGAAGCCTGCCGTTGACGATTCCTTCATATTCTGCATTGTTCCAACCCTCAGTACCTGTAGAGATGTTGGCTCCAAAGTTCCATTGGTCGTTCTTGATGACCGAGTTGAGCACGGTGTTGATCTGTGTGGAGAGAGTCCCTGACAGGAAAGATTGCATGGCGAGTGATGTCTGGTCCTGCTGCTGTGAAGCATTGTTCTGGCCTTGGTTGTAGAATCGGCCGATACCCAGCAGATAAAGAACCTGTTGGTTCATTTCCTGCTGTGAGGAGAGCAGAGATCGCACCATCTGCTTTTCATCGGCATTGACGTTAGGGAGGTCAAGGTCAAAGGTGACTTGTGGCGACTTGGGCTGACCGCCAATGTTCATGAGACAGTTTACGCGGACAGTGTTGGATGAGAACGAGTTGCCAATCTGAAGGTCGGAGAGGCTTACGCCGTTGACGGTGTAGACAGCCTGCAAGGCGAGTGCTGCATCGTAGGGATCTCCGCCAAAAACGATGGTACCACCATCCTGGAACTGGAAATTCTTCTTGATGATGTTCTGGATGGTGACATCATAAGTTCCACGGTTGACAGTGTAGGTGCCGAACATTTGGAAAGCACCTTTGTTGTGATAAGTAGCACGCAGGTCTCCTGTTCCATATAGTGTGATATAGTCGTCAGTGTTGGCATCCATCAGCAATCGTAAGGCGGCCTGAGGAGTTGCATTGATATGGAAGTTGAGATAGATGTCGGTCGGTGAAGAGTCTGGTTCTGCAGGCCTGGCAGGGCTGTCAGGATAGAGAGATGGCTCTATGAATGTGATAAACTCTTGGTTGGCGATGGCATCTGTCTGGGAGGCGTTGTAAACAAAGGTGGTGCCATCGAGAGGCGTGACGTCACAGTCGATGGTGACGCGCCCTGGTCGTCCTTCTATGGCGACATGCCCGTTAGCCATTACTGTTCCGTAGAATGACTGGTCGCCAAAGCTGTGGAAATCGTAGGCTAACAGTCGTGGCGTGTCGATATTCAGGTCGAAAGTGAGACGTGTAAGGTCTTGGTGGTGTATGCCACCGCTCATGTATGCAATATTGTTGTGCTTGTCGTAAATAGGTACGCTGTCGAGCATGATTTCGTTGTAAATGAAGGTGACAGTGTCTTTCCTCAGTTCGTAGGTGGTGTTCAGTGTCGTGACAGTAGCCTGACCATCGACAACAAGTCCTCCAGTGAGGTTAATAGCGCTCAGCGGTCCTGCCAGGCGCAGATCGCCTTGTGCATGACCAGTGACATTCGACAGAAATGACTCGGTGAAGGAGTGCATGAAGTCGATGTAGGTGCCGTGGGCCGAGATACTCAGGTCGATATATGGTGCAGGATGCTGTGTGCTGGAGGAGGGTGCAACATAGCCATTGATGTAAGTAGTGGCTTCAGGACCGTCGTTGGCGGTGGCGTGAATGTCAATTTGGTGCTGCTGCTGATTCCAGTCCACAAGAGCCTGCAAAGTGCCCATCCGTCCGTATTCAAACAGGAAATGGTCTACACGTAGCGATGCATGTGCAGTTGGTGTCTCGCCAAAGGCTTGGGTCATGTAGGCGCGTCCAGTTGCCTGTCCGCCAAATTCTACGGCGTGGAAGTTCACCAGGTTCAGGATATAGTCGACTTCAATCTTGTTTAGGTCGATGAGTAAGGAGTCATGGGAACTTCGAGAGGCGGTACCGTTAACTTGCAGATATTGGTCATCGTGCTCTATTGTGAAATTGTCAACAGTGAGGTGATTGTCGGAATAGATGATGTTTGCGGGGGCAATAGTCCACAGCGAAGCTCCGATGTATGTTTGCGAAGGCAGGACGTTGATGTTAGCTTCTGGCTGTCCTGCCGCATTCCTGTAGAGCCTGGCCACTGCATTGAGAACGCCGTTCATGGGCTTTTCGGGATCGTTGTTGTTCCATCGGAGCGAGGTGGTCAGCTGGTTATCTGCAGCATCGGCACTCAGTCCTATGTCAAGGGGGAAACCTTCGTCCGACAGTTTTGTAAGTCCTATCTGGCACTTCATTGTATCGGCAGGTGTGGAAACGGCAAGATGTCCGGTCTGGTACTCAGTGCCGTTATAACTGAATGCTGGCGCCATTGCATTAATATCGAGGCGTTGGCTGGGAGCATTGACGACAGCTTTTAGTGAGATGGGTTGTTTGAGGGTGAGTGGCATCTGGAGAATGTTCTGGAAGAAGTCTCCTTGGGTGAGTCTCAGGTTGAATGAGAAATTGTTATCCGTCTTGTGTGTGACAGGTGGTAGCCCCGGAAGAGTGGGCAGATGGAAGCCCACAGCGTTGATGATGCTCTGTGGAAGGGTCGTAACATCAAACTCTCCTGTCAGTTCTGCTTGTGCAAAGTCGCTGTTCATTGAGATGAAATGCTGTTGGTCGATGAAGCCGGAAGTGATGTGGAGATGATCCAGCCGGTAGTCATCCATAGTGAAATGACGGATGTCCAGATTCCCTTGTATGTCGTTCAGACTGCTTGCTTCGAAATCGGCAAGGATGTCTGCACTGAAGCGTGCATCGCCCCATCGGTCGGTGAGATTGAGCGACTTGGGTGAGAGATTGCAGATGGAGCCTCGGATGTTGTAGTGGTGCGGTTGTATCTCGCCTTCGATGTTGGCTGTGACGCTTGGGTCGTCGATGTCTATATGGCCTGCAATGCTCTGAGCGGAGTAGGTGGCATTCAACGAGATGTTCTCATAGTTATAATTGTTGTATTCCAGTTGTGAGACGGTTCCCTCTGCTTTGAGCATGAGTTGCTGGAAACTGGGAATCTGCCCTTCTATCTGTATGTTCGTAGCGAGCGTTCCTACCTGCTCGTTGTCCAGCAGCTGGCGTAAATCCAGACCTTCAGTTTCAATGTCTCCCGAAAACTGGCGTCCGGGGTGGAGTGTGAGGTCGAGTTTCACGTCTCCTATGCCGGAACCGATATTGTTTTGCGCAACAATAGTGCCATTGGCATCACCATCAAAGGTTCCACTCAGGTGCAGATTTCCCAAACGGCGTATCATGTCGGGAATACCGTTTATGGTTTTGGTTAGGAAATCCACCGTTTTGTCTGACAGCGAAAGGTTGTCCAAAGATACGTGCCACAGGGGGAACCGGTTTTTCCAGTCTCTTATTTCTCCCCTGCCTGCGATGGCAATGTCGTCATGAGGTGAAGTTACTGTCAGTGTCGGGATTCTGAAGGAGTGGTCTGTTCCTGAGAATGATGTGGAAATGGATATCGGACTTTGGTAGTTCTTCAGCGCAGGCAGTAACGACCTCAGGTCTGAAGGGGTTATACGCGAATCGCTGATACTTCCAGAGAAAGAGAGCGACCCCTCTGAGAGTTGTTTGTTACGTAGTTCGTAGCGGGCGGCAATGCTGTCAATCTGTAGATGGGTGTCAGGCATCTCCAATACGAAATCCGTACACCGGGCCTGATGTAGTCCTGCTATCATGTGAAACGACAACCTGTCAATCTGCAACCCTGACTGTTCGTTGGCAGCGAGACGTTTCACAACGACGTTGACAGAGTCGTCTTTCAGCGTTTTCAGCAGGATATGGGCACTGATGTTCTGTATGTTCAGGTGGGCGGGATTGATTTTCCCGTGAGTGGGTGCTACGTCGTATTGTTCGTAAGTAATGGCCGAACGGCGCATGATGAGCGAACCTATATGCAGGTTGAAAGGTGTGGAGCCGGTCGTGTCCTTCGATGCGAGCGAGTCAAGGACAAACTTGAAGTTAGCAGGAGAAGCAGCATCGGTCTTGTAGAAAGAGGCTTTGGCACCGAAAACCTGAGCTGAGGAGATGCTGATACGTCCGTCCACGAGAGGAAGCAATTCCACCTTTGTGGCTATGCGGGCAACCTGTAGCATCTTTTTCTGCTGCTGGTCCCATATAGTGACATCGTCAATGATGATACGGTTGAACAGCCCTAAGTCTACGCGTCCCACACTGACCTTCGTACCTAGTTTCTGACCGATGGCATCGGCAATCTGATTTCCCAGAAACTGCTGCACGGTTGTAGTGCGAAGTGCTACAATGACTATCAGGTAAAGAGCCAAGAGACTCCATACCGACCAGTTGATGATATGCTTTAGAATGTTCAAATTCTGTCAGTTCAAGATAGCAAACGCAAAGCGTCGGCACCATTTTTTCCGCAAAATTACGATAAAAACTCGTGAATACGTTATTTTTTATCAGATATTTATCGTAATATGGCTAAAAATTATTAATTTTGCAAACTGTAGTTTTGTCTATTCCAATTAAACTAGTTATAAATGGCAAATGTAATTAAGTTACGCAAAGGCTTGGACATAAACCTTCAAGGCAAGGCCGCGGAGAAGATCATCCAGCTGAAATCGAATGGCAAGTACGCACTTGTGCCTGATGATTTCGAAGGAGTCACCCCCAAGGTCGTGGTCAAGGAAGGCGAGAAAGTAAAAGCCGGAGATGCGCTGTTTGTTAACAAACAGTATCCTGAAGTGAAGTTTGCCTCGCCAGTGAGCGGCACTGTGAGTGCTGTGGTACGAGGTGAACGAAGAAAAGTGCTCTGCGTGAAGGTCGATGCTGACAGCCGGCAGGAGTTTACGGACTTCGGCCGGAAGGATGTTGGTACACTTACTGGCGAGCAAGTCATTAACGCGTTACTCGAGGCGGGTCTTTTTGGTTATATCAACCAGTTGCCTTATGCTGTTTCCACTAATCCCAGTGTCCAGCCTAAGGCAATTTTCGTATCTGCACTACGCGACAAACCTCTGGCCTGTGACTTCGAATATGAGGTGAAAGGCCAGGAGTCTGACTTTCAGACAGGTCTGACAGCACTCTCGAAGATTGCCAAGACCTATCTCGGAGTGGGCAAGGATTCCGCCCTTGTCAGCATGAAGGATGTGGAGGTGAACATCTTCGAAGGCAAGTGCCCTGCAGGAAATGTCGGTGTGCAAGTGAACAACATAGACCCAGTCAACAAGGGTGAGGTCGTCTGGACTATCGGAGACCCTACAGTGGTGCTTTTCATCGGACGTCTGCTGAATACAGGAAAGGTCAACCTCACTCGTCGTGTGGCGCTATGCGGTAGCGAGATCACCAATCCGGCTCATGTGGACATGCTGGTGGGAGAAGAGCTCTCAACTCTTCTGAGCAACAGCTATGATGCATCGAAAAGCGTGCGCATCATCAATGGCAACGTGCTCACAGGAAAGCCTACTACAAAGGAAGGCTATTTGGGTGCGCACACCTCCGAGATAACGGTGATTCCAGAAGGCAACGATGCTGACGAGATGCTGGGTTGGATCCTGCCTCGCTTCAAGCAGTTCTCTGTGAACCGCAGCTACTTCTCTTGGCTTTGCGGCAAGAAGGATTATGCCCTTGATGCCCGGGTGAAGGGTGGTGAGCGCCACATCATTATGAGTGGTGAGTACGACAAGGTGCTGCCTATGGATATTTACGGCGAATACCTGATCAAGGCTATCATTTCCGGCGACATTGACCGTCAGGAGGCTTTAGGCATCTACGAGGTCTCACCCGAGGACTTCGCTCTTGCTGAGTTTGTGGATAGTTCGAAGCTGGAATTGCAGCGCATTGTGCGTGAAGGACTCAACATCCTCCGAAAGGAGAATGCTTAATGTTTATTTTACTAATGTATGATATATGAAAGCATTAAGAAATTATCTCAATAAGATGAAACCGAACTTTGAGGAGGGTGGCAAGCTACATGCCTTCCGCTCATTGTTCGATGGCTTTGAGACCTTCCTTTTCGTGCCTAATGACACGGCGAAGGCTGGAGGCGTGAACATTCACGACTCTATCGACTCGAAGCGTATTATGAGCATGGTTGTGATTGCACTGATGCCGGCTATGCTGTTCGGTATGTACAATATCGGATATCAGAACTATCTGTATGCAGGAACACTCGAAAGCGCCAGCTTCTGCGAAATATTCTGCTATGGCTTCCTGGCTGTGCTGCCCAAGATACTCGTATCTTATATCGTTGGCTTGGGCATCGAGTTTGCCTGGGCACAGTGGAAGGGTGAGGAGATTCAGGAGGGCTACCTCGTCTCGGGAATCATTATTCCATTGATCATCCCTATTGGCTGTCCGTTGTGGATGCTGGCTTTGGCCTGTGCCTTCTCTGTGATCTTCTGTAAGGAGATATTCGGCGGAACGGGTATGAACATCTTCAATCCTGCCATTGCAGCACGTATGTTCCTGTTCTTGGCCTATCCCGCAAAGATGACGGGCGACCAGGTGTGGGTGGCTCAAGACAGTATCTTCGGTTTAGGCAACACCCTTTCCGACGGCTTTACTGCAGCTACTCCGCTGGGACAGATTGGTCAGGGAATCAATCCCGATGCATCTGTCTGTGACATGATTTGCGGATTCATTCCTGGTTCCATTGGTGAGACCAGCATCATTGCCATTGCCATTGGTGCAGTTATTCTGCTGTGGACAGGCATTGCCTCTTGGCGCACCATGCTGAGCGTTTTCGTAGGAGGCGCAGCCCTGGCTCTGCTGTTCCAACAGACAGGTCAGTCAATGGTCTGGTGGCACCACTTCGTGATGGGTGGCTTTGCTTTCGGTGCGGTGTTCATGGCAACAGACCCCGTGACATCCTGTCGCACAACCTGTGGTCAGTACATCTATGGCTTCATCATCGGCGCAATGGCTATCATCATCCGCGTGATGAACGCGGGTTATCCGGAAGGCATGATGCTCGCCATCTTCTTCGGCAATATGTTTGCGCCTACGATTGACCATTTCGTGGTGGAACGCAATATCTCGAAACGCCAGAAAAGATTGAAGAACTGAGCTTTTGGAACAGCCTGAGCCTTCGTGCCTGCACGTTTGGCCGGGTCGGGACAAAAGTCAACGAAGTTAAAAATTGAAGAATTGTAATTATGGCTAAGTTAAATACGAACAGTAACTCGTACATTATTATATATAGTGCGATTCTCGTGGTCATCGTGGCCTTCCTGCTGGCTTTCGTCTATCAGGCGCTGAAGCCTATGCAGGATGCCAACGTTGCGCTTGATGTGAAGAAGCAGATCCTTTATTCGCTCAATATCCGCGACTTGGACGGTTCTGCCGCAGAAGCCAAGTATGCCGAGGTGGTGAAGGAAGAAAAGAACGTTGATGGCCAGAAAGTATATGAGTGTGAAGTCGATGGTGAGAAGATTCTCGTGGCCAGCCTTAAGGGAATGGGACTATGGGGCGGCATTAGCGGCTACATGGCCATCAAGGGCGATGGAACCGTCTACGGGGCCTACTTCAACCATGAGAGTGAGACCGCCGGTCTTGGCGCAGAAATCAAGGACTCGCAGGCCTGGCAGGAGAAGTTCATCGGTAAGACTATCTATGGCGATGACGGCAGCGTAGTCCTTTCTGTTGTGAAGAAAGTCGATGACCCTGCCACGCAGGTCGACTGTGTGACAGGTGCCACGCTCACCTCTAATGGCGTTGACGCCATGATCAAGGACTGTCTGAAGAACATCGGTCAGCAGTTCAGTACGTCATGCTGTGCAGCAGAGAAGACCGACTCCTGTTGCGCAGAGGCCCATTCGGAGGATTGCTGTGCAGCAGAGAAGACCGACTCCTGTTGCGCAGAGACCCATTCAGAGGACTGCTGCTCATCAGAAACAGAACCTAAAGTAAAGGAGAAGTAAATTATGGCATTATTCAGTAAACAAAATAAGGAGGTTTTCACCAATCCGTTGAACCTCGACCACCCCATTCTCGGACAGGTACTCGGTATCTGTTCGGCGCTGGCTGTGACCTCGCAGCTCAAACCTGCCATTGTGATGGGGTTGGCTGTAACAGTCATCACAGCCTTTGCGAATGTGATCATCTCTATCATCCGCAACACCATTCCCAATCGCATCCGCATTGTGGTGCAGCTGGTGGTTGTTGCTGCTCTTGTGACCATCGTTTCCCAGATTCTGAAGGCTTTCGCCTACGACGTGAGCGTTCAGCTGAGCGTGTATGTAGGTCTGATCATCACCAACTGTATCCTCATGGGACGCCTCGAGGCCTTCGCCATGCAGAACAAGCCCTGGCCCTCGTTCCTCGACGGAGTAGGCAACGGCTTAGGCTACGCCATGATCCTCGTCATTGTCGGTGCAGTTCGTGAACTCCTCGGACGCGGCACCCTTTTGGGCTTCCAGATCATCCCCGATGCCTGCTACGACTTCGGCTACGTGAACAACGGCATGATGACCATGCCGGCAATGGCACTCATCCTCGTGGGCTGTGTGATTTGGGTTCATCGTGCATATTTTTATAAAGAGAAGTAAGTTATGGAACACGCAATATCATTACTGTTCAGGTCGATTTTCGTCGACAATATGATCTTCGCCTTCTTCCTTGGCATGTGCTCTTACCTGGCAGTGTCGAAGACCGTGAAGACCTCGTTGGGACTGGGCTGCGCCGTGACCTTTGTGCTCACAGTAACCGTTCCGGTCAACTATCTTTTGCAGACCAAGGTGCTGGGACCCGACTGCCTCGTAGAGGGAGTTGACCTTAGCTATCTGTCCTTTATCCTCTTCATTGCCGTGATTGCAGGCATGGTGCAGCTGGTCGAGATGACCGTGGAGAAATACTCTCCGTCGCTCTACGCAGCATTAGGCATCTTCCTGCCGCTGATTGCCGTGAACTGCGCCATCATGGGCGCCTCGCTGTTCATGCAGCAGCGCATCCTCATGGATCCTAGCAACTCACAGGCCATCACCTCCATCTGGGACGCTATCGTCTATGGCTTTGGCTCAGGCATTGGATGGATGCTGGCTATTGTCGCCATGGGCGCCATCCGCGAGAAGATGCAGTACAGCGACGTTCCTAAGCCCCTGCAGGGACTCGGCATTGTGTTTATTACCGTCGGGCTCATGGCCATGGCAATGATGTGTTTCTCTGGACTGAATATTTAACGACAACGAGAATAATATGGCACAGTTTATATTATACAGCATTTGTGTTTTTCTGATTACGATTCTTGTACTCGTAGTCGTGCTGTTGGTGGCAAAGAAGTATTTGAGCCCCAGCGGTAATGTGAATATTACGGTGAACGGCGATAAAGTGCTGAACGTGCCTCAGGGCAACAACCTGATGGCGACACTCAACCAGAATGGCATCTTCCTGCCTTCGGCCTGCGGCGGTAAGGCCAGCTGCGGACAGTGTAAGGTACAGGTCCTGGAGGGTGGGGGAGAGATCCTCGATTCCGAGAAGCCCCACTTCACACGCAAGCAGATCAAGGACCATTGGCGCTTAGGATGCCAGTGCAAGGTGAAGGGCGACCTGAAGATCCATGTCGATGAGAGCATCCTCGGAGTGAAGGAATACGAGTGTACTGTTATCTCCAACAAGAACGTAGCCACGTTCATCAAGGAGTTCAAGGTGCAGCTGCCTCCAGGCGAGCACATGGACTTCCTGCCCGGCTCCTACGCACAGATCAAGATTCCCAAGTTCGATTGCATCGACTACGATAAGGACTTCGACAAGTCTCTGATTGGCGATGAATACCTTCCCAGCTGGGAGAAGTTCGGCTTGTTCCCGCTGAAGTGCAAGAACCCCGAGGACACCATCCGAGCCTACTCCATGGCCAACTATCCGGCGGAGGGCGATGTGTTCATGCTCACCGTTCGTATCGCTACGCCGCCCTTCAAGCCCGACCGCTCGGGCTTCATGGACGTCAACCCGGGCATCGCCTCATCGTATATCTTCTCGCTGAAGCCAGGCGACAAGGTCATCATGAGCGGTCCGTTCGGTGACTTCCACCCGCACTTCGACTCAAAGAAGGAGATGATCTGGGTTGGTGGTGGTGCCGGTATGGCTCCGTTGCGTGCTCAAATCATGCACATGACCAAGACACTGCATACAACCGATCGCGAGATGCATTATTTCTACGGTGCCCGCGCACTCAACGAGGTATTCTATCTCGACGATTTCCTGGGGCTGGAAAAGGAGTATCCCAACTTCCATTTCCACCTGGCACTCGACCGTCCCGATCCCGCCGCCGATGCTGCTGGCGTGAAGTACACACCGGGATTCGTCCACCAGGTGATGCTCAACACTTATCTGAAGGACCACGAGGCTCCCGAGGATGTAGAGTACTACATGTGTGGTCCTGGACCCATGTCGGCAGCAGTCGTCTCTATGCTCGACTCTCTCGGCGTAGATCCAGAGTCTATCATGTACGACAACTTTGGAGGTTGATTCCTCCTTCTTCATCATGATATGGAAAGAGGGTATGTCAAAACATTGGCATACCCTCTTTCGCAATGATATACAAGCGAATCACGGGTCTGTGATCCCGGCTTGCCAGATTACGCGACCTCTGTCCCCGTGATTCACCTGTTCGCGTGATTCACCTGTTCAGTGATTCGCCACTCGGCAGATGTAAATATTTTGGTCCATTCATTCGGTTATTAAGGAAAAAAACAGTACCTTTGCAGCAAACTTGTGTGTCACGCGAACAAATCGACCGTTTGTAAGGCCGTAGTTCGTAACTTCAGACGAGATGGTAGTCGGCCTGGCGCATACGGTGTACAGGTCCTGTTTGCAAACCACTTCATGCTGCTCTGATGGAAACAGATGGGAAGAAGTCGTAAACAGAGATGAACATATACAAATACTCAATTCAAACAATATCCGCCTTTCTTATGAACAGAATCATCAGAACTATCATGTTGCTATCCGTGATGACAGTGATCACGGCGGCGGCGCAGCCTCTTTACGTAGGGTCTTACAACATTAGGTATCAGAACGGTGATGACAACAGCAGTGGCAACGGTTGGACAAGTCGCTGTCCTGTGGTGTGCGGCCAGCTGAACTTTGAGCATCCGGATGTATTCGGCGCTCAAGAGGTGTTGGAACCACAGCTGCGCGATATGCTTCGGCTGCTTGATGGATATGACTATATTGGTGTAGGACGGGACGATGGAAAGCAGAAAGGCGAGTATGCTGCCATCTTTTTTGACAAGTCGAAGGTTCATCTTGTGAACAGCGGTCATTTTTGGCTTTCCCAGACTCCCGACAGGCCGAGTAAGGGATGGGATGCAGCATGTATCCGCATCTGCACGTGGGGCCTGTTCGAGGACAACACGACGGGTATGCAGTTCTACTTCTTCAACCTGCACATGGATCATGTGGGTGTTGAGTCACGTCGTGAGTCTGCCAGGCTGGTGGTGGACCGTATCCGTGGGCTTGCGGGCGACGTGGTGCCGGTGGTGCTGACAGGCGACTTCAATGTCGACCAGAACGATGAGATCTACAGTATATTCACCCGTTCGGGGCGGCTGCTCGACAGTTATGCAGAGACCCGTCTGCGCTTTGCCGAGAACGGTACGTTTAATGCTTACAATCAGGAACGCAAGACCAGCAGTCGCATAGACCATATCTTTGTCTCGCGTCATTTCAGTGTTGACCGCTATGGTGTGCTGACCAACAGCTATTGGTCAGACCATTTGCGGCTCCCGTCCGACCACTATCCCGTGTTTGCCAGGCTTACCTGCAATCCGTTGTTGACCATGCGCAATTCGGCAGCGTCGGACGAAGCATCGCCAGCTGAGGACGCCAGGCTGTCTTCGCTGGTTAATCCTATCATCGGAACGGGTGGTCATGGCCACGTGTTTCTGGGTGCCAATGTGCCTTTTGGCTTTGTGCAGCTGGGTCCCACGAATCGCAAGGACGGATGGGACTGGTGTTCGGGCTATCACTACAGCGACTCAGTGATCATTGGCTTCGGCCATCTGCACCTTAGCGGCACCGGTTGTGCTGACCTGGGTGACCTGGCCTTCCTTCCTGTGCTTGATGCAGGGCAGCGAAGTGTGACGTTCTCTCACCGTGCAGAGTATGTCCGTCCCGGCTATTACTCTGTGATGCTTGACAATGGAATCCGCGTGGAGCTGACGGCTACCGAACGCACCGGGCTGCATCGCTATACCTTGCCCGCCGATGCAGCCGCTGGCTATTTGCGTCTGGACTTGCAGCAGGGCATTGGCGGGGATCATGTCATAGAGTGTGAGGCGCGTCAGGAGAGTCCTACTGTTATTTCCGGCTACCGTCATTCGAGAGGTTGGGCTAACAACCAGCAGCTGTTCTTCGTGGCAGAGTTCTCTCGCCCCGTGGAGCAGTCGGTTACAGACGGTTCTTCTCTTGCTCAGAACACGCTTGCCACCACTCAGCAGCCTGTTGCCGTGCTCCGTTTTGCGGGTGGTGACCAGCCGCTGTTGGTGAGGGTCGGGCTGTCGGCAGTCAGCATAGAAGGGGCAAAGGCTAATCTTCAGGCCGAGCAGAAGGGCTGGAACTTCCGACGTACGGTGGCAGAGGCAGACAGCAAATGGGAAGAGCAGCTGCAGAAGATCCGTGTGACGGGAGGCACACCTGATGAGCGCACCGTCTTCTATACTGCCATGTATCACACAATGACAGCTCCCTCGGTGTTTTGTGATGTGGATGGAAGATATCGTGGTTCTGACGGGGAAATACACCAGGGCAACTATGTGAACTACACCACCTTCTCGCTGTGGGACACCTACCGAGCAGCTCATCCGCTGATGACGCTGATTCACCCGGAGCGGCAGGAGGACATCGCCACCACAATGCTGAATATTTGGCGTCAGCAGGGCAAGCTGCCCGTTTGGCACTTGATGGGATGTGAGACCAATTGCATGGTTGGCAATCCCGCCATACCCGTACTCGCCGACCTGGTGATGAAAGGACTGACCACCCAGCGCGAACAGGCGATAGAAGCCATGAAGACATCGGCAATGCTTGATGAACGCGGGCTCTCCCTGCTCAAGCAGTATGGCTATATTCCATGCGACCTCTTCGATGACAAAGAGACTGTTGGCCGTGGACTGGAATATGCTCTGGCCGACTGGTGCGTGGCGCAGGCCATGAAGTATGACATGCAGGCACGAAAAAGCGGCAGCAGGATGTCGGGGAAGCCAGACAGGGCCGCAGCAGCGCTGAAGGACCGTCAGGCGAGGGAAGAGCTGAAGATGTTTGAGCAGCGTGCACAGAGCTACCGCCATTATTTCGACCCTGCCACGGGCTTTATGCGAGGCAGGGACAGCAAAGGCGGCTTTTCCTTCTCGAGTGCCGCGAATCCGTTCAATCCGTTCCACTCAGCCCCCAAGAACCGCGACTATACCGAAGGGAACGCGTGGCAATATACATGGCTCGTGCCTCACGACGTCCTCGGACTGGTGTCGCTCTTCGGCTCGGAGGACCGTTTCGTGTCGAAGCTCGACTCGCTGTTTGTCGTCGAAGGTGACCTGGGCGAGGAAGCTCCGCCCGACATCTCAGGACTGATAGGCCAGTATGCCCACGGCAACGAACCCAGTCATCATGTGCTGTATCTTTATAACTATGTAGGTCAGCCCTGGAAGAGTGCACAGCTGATCCGTCGTACGCTGAATGAACTGTATTGTAACGCGCCCGACGGATTGAGTGGCAACGAAGACGTGGGTCAGATGTCGGCCTGGTACATCCTGTCGGCAATGGGCATCTATCAGGTGGAGCCGGCCGGTGGCAAGTACTTGTTGGGCTCGCCCCTGTTTCCGGAGGTTACGATGAAGGTGGGCGGTGGCAAGACCTTTACGGTCAAGGCCCGAGACGTGAGCAGCGGGAACATCTACATCCAGAGCGCCCGCCTCAACGGCAAACCCTATACGCGTTCCTATCTGATGTACGATGACATCGTTCGCGGTGGCATCCTTGAAATACAGATGGGAGCGCAGCCCTCGGACTTCGGCACGAGGAAGAAGGACAGACCGCTCTGAAAGAGTTTCATGGCCGTTTTTTTTCGTTATATGGAAAAAAATAGTTACCTTTGCAGCCAAAAAACAGCGTAAGCGATGAGAAAGAAGATGAAAGCAGCTCTTTTTGACCTTGACGGCGTGGTGTTCGACACCGAACCGCAATACACTGTTTTCTGGGGAGAGCAGTGCCGCCGCTACCATCCCGGGCATCCGGGGCTGGAGAATGAGATCAAGGGTCAGACGCTGGTTCAGATATACGACCGCTGGTTCTCGGGTCCGTTGGCTGAAGAGCAGCCCCTGATCACACAGCGGCTCGATGAATATGAGCGTCAGATGCATTATGACTATCTGCCCGGTTTCCTGGAGTACATCGGGCAGTTGCGTTCCGAAGGCGTCAAGACGGCTGTGGTGACCAGTTCAAACCGCCCGAAGATGGAGAGTGTGTATGCGAAGCACCCGGAATTCCAGTCCCTGTTCGATGCCATTCTTACGAGTGAGGACTTCAGCCGTTCGAAGCCTGATCCTGACTGTTATCTCAAGGCTGCTTCCCGTTTTGACGCAAGTCCGGATGAATGTGTCGTGTTTGAGGACAGCATCAATGGCCTGAAAGCAGGCCGTGCTGCGGGAATGAGGGTCGTTGGTCTGCTGACGACCAATCCCTTGGAGGCTGTGGCACCCTTGAGCGACGTGCAGATCAAGGACTATTGTGGAATGACGGAAGAGAATAAGTAGAAGATACTGTTATGAATACGCAGAGTACACCAGTACACGTCAGACTATGGCATCGTGATTTTCTGCTGATGTCGGTAGCAACGTTTCTGATATCGGTGTCAGTTTACATGTTGATTCCCACGCTTCCCCTTTGGCTGTTTATGTATGTGGGACTGTCGCCGTTGGAGGTAGGGCTGTCGATGGCCGTCTTTGCAGCGGGACTTTACACCTTCGGTGTTTTCTGTACTTTCCTGGTACAGCATTTCCGACGAAACCAGGTGTGTATTGTGGCTACGGCCTGCCTGACCGCCTGTATAGCACTACTGTATTATGTTCACGGCATGGAGCCGGTCTCCACGGCCTGGTGGATCATCCTGCTGCAGCGTTTCCTGACGGGGGCTTTCTTCGGCTTGGCGCAGATGGTTCTTGTATCGACGCTGATAATTGATACGGCAGAGTCGTTCCAGCGTACAGAGGCCAACCATTCAGCGGCTTGGTTTTCGCGTTTCTCGTTGTCGTTGGGGCCGATGGCGGGACTGGTCGTCTATAAATGGTTTGACTTTGACTTCGTGCTGTTGGGAGCCATGTCGTGCACGTTGCTGGCAATAGTCCTGATTCTGACTGTGAACTTCCCGTTCCGGTCGCCCGATGATGACGTGCCTTTTGTGAGCCTTGACCGTTTTTTCCTGCCCCGCAGTTTTCCCTTGTTTGTCAATCTGCTGCTGGTGTCTACGGTGGTGGGGCTTCTGTTGTCGCTGAGCCTGACCGACCGTTTCTATGCTCTGATGATGGGCGGTTTCCTGCTGGCACTGCTGGCTCAGCGGTTCGTGTTCCGCAATGCCGAATTGAAGAGTGAGGTGGTGACCGGCCTGATACTCATCCTGTTTGCACTGCTCATGATGTATACGCGCCCGTTGCCTGTGGTTTGGTATATGGTGCCGGTGTTCATAGGATTGTCCGTAGGCATTATCGCTTCGCGTTTCCTGCTGTTCTTCATCAAGTTGAGCCGCCACTGCCAGCGCGGTACGTCGCAGAGCATGTATTTCCTGGGGTGGGAGACTGGAATCGCTCTCGGTGTAGGCCTGGGCTATATTTTTTTCTTCAATGAGCCCCAGCGGCTGCTGATCACGGCCTTGGTCTTGACAGTCCTGGCGTTAGCGGCCTATCATTACTATACACATAGCTGGTTTATGAAGCATAAGAACCGTTAGACGGCCCGGGGGGCGCCGATGCCCATAGGAAGGCGGCTGGCTAGCCCTGCAGGCCGCTTATTACCTGACAGGGTCTGATGAAATACAATTGTCTGAAAAGAAATATAGGATTTTAAAACAATATGCTTATGAAAAAACTATTATTGGGTGACGAGGCCATAGCACAGGGAGCCATCGATGCAGGCTTGAGTGGCGTCTATGCCTATCCCGGCACACCCTCAACAGAAATTACAGAGTACATACAGATGTCACCTGTGGCGGCAGAACGCAACATTCATCGCCGCTGGTCAACCAATGAGAAGACTGCCATGGAGGCTGCTCTCGGCATGTCATACATGGGCAAGCGGGCATTGGTGTGTATGAAGCACGTAGGTCTGAACGTCTGTGCCGATCCCTTTGTCAACTCTGCCATGACTGGCACGAATGGCGGCATTGTGGTGCTGGTGGCCGACGACCCATCGATGCACTCGTCACAGGATGAGCAGGACTCCCGCTTCTATGGGAAGTTTGCCATGATTCCTACGCTGGAACCTTCCAACCAGCAGGAGGCTTACGACATGATGGCGTATGCGTATGATTTGTCGGAGCAGTTGAAGCTGCCTGTACTCATGCGCGTTACCACACGAATGGCACATTCGCGTGCTGTGGTGGAAATAAAAGACGAGGCCCGTCCGCAGAACGAGCTGAACTATAACGCTCAGGCTAGCAGTTGGGTGCTCCTTCCTGCCTTTGCCCGTAAGCGCAATGACATTGTCACTGCCCAGCAGCCTATGTTGGAGCAGATGGCTGTAGACAGTATATATAATAGGTACGAAGACGGACAGGACAGAAAGATGGGTGTCATTGCAAGCGGCATAGCCTATAACTATCTGAAGGAATGCTTCCCGGAGGGATGTCCTTTCCCCGTACTGAAGATTTCCCAGTACCCCATTCCCAAGAAGCTGATTCGCCGGATGACCGATGACTGCGAACTGGTACTGGTGGCCGAGGAAGGGCAGCCGTTCATTGAAGATCAGGTGCGCGGTGTCATGCCGGGCAATGCTGTCATCAAGGGACGCCTCACCGGCGAGCTGCCTCGTACCGGCGAGTTGAATCCGGACTATATCAAGAAAGCATTAGGCATGGAGATAGGTGAAAACTATGCTCCCTGCGAGGATGTGGCCCCACGTCCGCCTGCACTCTGCCAAGGATGCGGCCATCGTGATGTGTATACGGCGCTGAACCAGGTGTTGCTGCAATATCCTCAGGCGCGTGTCTTCGGCGACATCGGTTGCTATACATTAGGATTCCTTCCTCCCTTCAAGGCTATTCACAGCTGTGTGGATATGGGTGCGAGCATCACAATGGCCAAGGGCGCTGCCGACGCCGGCCAGTGGCCTTCTGTTGCCATCATTGGCGATTCCACGTTTACGCATTCCGGTATGACTGGCCTGTTGGACGCCATCAACGAGAATGCCGATATCACTGTCATCATCAGCGATAACCTGACCACAGCGATGACAGGCGGTCAGGATTCTGCCGGCACCAATAAGTTTGAGGCCATCTGCCGCGGACTGGGTCTTAGTGATGAGCATCTGCATGTGGTGAACCCCATTCCCAAGAACATGCCTGAGATTACACGCATCCTTGATGAGGAAATCAACTATCATGGCCCGTCGGTCATTATTCCTCGTCGTGAGTGTATGCAGACTTTACAGCGCCACCTTAAACAAAAGAAGAACAAGTAATATGAAGACGGATATAATCTTATGTGGAGTAGGAGGACAAGGAATCCTCTCCATCGCAACAATTATCGGCGAAGCTGCTTTGAAGGAGAACCTCTATATCAAACAGGCCGAAGTTCATGGAATGTCCCAGCGTGGCGGTGACGTGCAATCAAATCTCCGCATTTCAAGTAGCCCTATCCAGAGCGACCTGATTCCTTTGGGCGGTGCCGACGTCATCATCTCGATGGAGCCTATGGAGGCGTTGCGTTACTTGCCGTTCCTGAGAAAAGACGGCTGGATCATCACTTCTTCCACACCTTTCGTCAACATTCCCAACTATCCTGACATGGAAGTGATCAAGGCCGACCTGGGCAAGCTGCAGAACGTCATCCTCCTGGATATTGAGCAGGCTGCCCGCGACAATGCCGTGCCCCGTTCAGCCAATGTCATTCTCCTGGGTGCCGCCCAGAAAGCTTTGGGTATTGAGTACGACAAACTGGAGGATGCCATTCGCCGTGTTTTCGCCCGCAAGGGTGAGGCTGTTGTTGAGGCTAATATCAAAGCACTTGCCATTGGCCGAGAGGCACAGAAATAAATTTCTGAGAGTCCGGGCGTGCAGAGGCTCAGTGGTTCTGTAGTTACAGACGCTGGTACAGCTGCTCGTATTGCCTGGCTACTTTCAGATAGTCGTGGTGACGACCTACATACCTCATACTCTCTTGCTTCAGCCGGGGCAGTTGCTCCGGATGGAGCAAGAGATTCTCTATTTCAGCATATACACTCTCGTAGGTTGGAAGAACATTGACGATGGGACGTAGTTCCTTTTCTCCAAGAATCTCATAGTTCTCCGGCTCTCCTCCGCCGATGCAGACAATGCCTTTCGACATGGCCAGCAGCGGGTTCATGGATGGTGTATAGGAATAAAGCTGGTCTAAAATAGCATCTGATCCGTCCATCAGGTGCTGATAAGTCTCAAAAGGAACCCCCTCGGCAATTCGCAGTTCCATGCGGTCAGGGTATTTTTCCTTGAGGGCTTCAGCTGCTTTTAGCATGATGTCAGTTCCCTTATAGGCAGAGCGCTCCCGGCTGATACCAATGAAAATGATGACCGGCAAGCCCTTCTCGCAAACCTTCTCAGGTTGGCAAGTCCGAATGGGGAATGGAATGAACTGTGTCTTCGAAGGAAATTTGGGTCCGTATGTCGCCTGGTATTCATAAAGCCCTGTAACGATGGCGTCGCAATCCTGGGCAATCAGGCGATTCAGCCGTTCCTTGGCAGTTCCTATCCAGTCGCGTCGCTCCCGCTCTGCCGCTTCGTCATGGCGGATGTCATCGCCAATGTTGAAGTCGCTGTAGCGCAGCGGGCGCTCGTCAGTGTTGACCGATACCCAGTAAAAGTCCATGCCGAAAGCACCGAGCACCATCTTCCGGTTATGGCGACGCAGGTAGCGATAGATGGGAAAGAGATGTTCTGCTTTCAGTTCAAAGAATACAGGATTGATGAGTTGCACCACGTCGTAGCCCTTCAGGCGGGGCAGCAGTGAGCAGATCCGTGACATGAGGCGCAGACCGCTCAAGTGCCCTGATGGACGGCTGACGTCAATGTCGCGCGGATAGTCTTTCCAGAAGTCACCGTTAGAGACAACGGTCACCTCGTTTCCCAGCTGTCTCAGCCCTTCTGCCAGCGTCCAGTGTACGTTGCTGTATTCTCCTAAGAGTAGAACTTTCATCGGCTTCGTCTTTACTTCTCGTCTTTCTTCTCGGATGCGGGCGGTTATCGTTCTTTGCTGATTCTGGGAAGCACGCGCAAGAGCATGCTGAGTCCTATGCTGCTATTGCTGAGCCGTCGGAACCAACGGTATTTCAGTGTGTAATCACGGTCGGGTAGGGGGAAAAGACCTTCACGTCGCAAAATGGCGAGTTTGCGGTCAAGATAGTGGCGCGAACGGGTGTGGATGATGATATTATAGATATAGTCCATGGTGAGTTGGGCCACTCGGCGCTGTAGCGCCTGCCGTTCCGTGATGGGGAGAATGTCGGCTGTCCGTGACAACTTGCAGATGACCAGGTGACAGTCGTTCAGACGGCGCAGAGTAGTGCGCACATCGGCAGCAGTGGTGATGGACGCCGGACGCTGGCGGTAGTAATAAGCCTGCGCATCGGTGGAAAGGATTCTTTCCGCACGTAGAAGCAGCTGAGGTGTGAACTCCTCGTCCTCATGAAAGATGCCAGGCGTGAAACGCAGGTTGCCGAGGATGAACTGCCGGAAGAGGTAGCAGCAGGCCGTGGCCTGCAGGTTGTTATGCGACAGATAGTCGGCACCCGTCATAGGGTCATCTGTGCTATTATAGTCAGCTGCTGTCTGATGATTGTCGCAGGTGAAGTCGAACATCACCACGTCGGGATGCTGCTGGCGCACCATGTCGAGGCAATGATTGTAAGGGGTTGTGATGAGGGTGTCGTCGGCATCGACAAACTGTATGTATTCACCCGTTGCCAATTGCAGCCCTGTGTTGCGGGCGGCGCTGAGTCCTCCGTTTGGCTGACGCAGGTAAATGATATGGTTCATCAGATGGCTGATGGCTTCCAAAGGACTGCTCTCCGAACCATCGTCTACGACAATGATCTGCCGCTCAGTATCAGTCAGCGACAGCGCTCTGATACTTTCTATGCACTCCTTGAGCATCTGGGGTGGCAAGTTGTAGTAGGCTATGATGAAGCTGACTAATGGGCTCATCTGCTTGTTAGCTTGTTGATTCTGCATAAGGCGTTGATTCCGAGTGTGTTCTGTATGATGGCCTTGACGGTGAGCCTGGCCGGGTGTGAAGTGAGGCTCTTCGTAATGTTGACGTGGCGGAATGGCAATTTTGGAGCCTGTCCCGTCAATCGGCATACGTCGAGCTGGATGTTGAGCAGATGCAGGTAGTAACAGTCGTCCATCGGCATCTGTGACTGAAGGTGAGCATCGAGCAGCTGGGCCAGTTCCTGGCCTGTGGCGGTGGCAGTAATGCCAGCCCGATTCTCGGTGTAGTAATAGAGTCCGCGTGACGTTGTCGCTATGTGCGGTTGTTGCTTCAGCAGCTGAGGCAGGGTATAAGCATCTTCAAACACCCGTCCTTCCGGGAACCGCACCTTTTCAAACAGATGTCTCCTGTAGATCTTGTTACATGCATAAGTGTGGAGATAGGCTTTCGTCTGGAGCCAGTAGTCATAAGGGGTGTCATAGGTCCTGTCGGTCAGTGCCAGCAGCTGTTGCCTGTCGGAGCCATAGTGCTGATAGATAGGGTATTCCATCAGATCGCAGTCGCCAATGTCTTCCATCATAGCGGTAAGAGTGCCTTCGCCTATATAGTCGTCAGCATCAATGAAAGTAACGTATTCACCTTGCGCATGTTCGAGACCGGCATTTCTTGCACTGCTGAGTCCGCCATTTGTCTTGTGGATCACCGTGATGCGTGAATCGCGTGATGCCCACTCATCACAAAGCAAAGGACAGCCGTCGGGTGATCCGTCATCAACGAGCACCACTTCCATTCCGGCCAAGGGTTGGTCGATGATGCTGCGCAGACAGCGGTCGAGTGTCGCCTCAGAACGGAAGACCGGGATGATGATGCTCAGTTTCATTTTGCTGTCCTCAATCTGCATTCCTCATTTCTTGGCTTTACTGGCGGCCACAGTGACGATGTAGGCACTTAGCAAAACCAAGATACCGGCTACGGGCTTATCCCAGGTAAGGATGTCTTGCCCAATCAGGATAGCGACTAATGAGGCAATGACAGGCTGCAGGTTGGTATAGATGCTTACTGTTGTCGCCTGTATGTACTTCATGGCAAAGGGAATCAGGAAATAGCCCAAGGCTGTGGCTCCTAATACGATGAAGAGCATTTCCACAACACCGTCCCATGCTACGGCCGAAGTGTAAAGAGCATTCTGTGGCAGTTCGGGAATGGCAAGCGGTACGGTGACGATGGCGGAGATGAGGAAAACATATTTCATCTGGGTCACAGGAGAGTATTTCTCTGCCACATGGCGTGTAATGATCAGGTAGATGGCCCAGGTAAGCACGCTGAGAATAGCGAGCGAGATGCCTAAGAGGTCGTTAGAACCGGAACCGAGCGACTGACTCATCATCACCATCAGCACAGCACCTCCGATGCCAAGCAGCACACCGACGAATTTCAGCGAAGTGATGCGTTCGCCGATGAAGAGCGCAGCTACAAGCATCGTGGCAACAGGGGTCAGTGTGGCAATGAGCGAGAAGTAGACGGGGCTGGTGTAGTTGAGCGCCTCAGCGGTAAGCGTCTGTGAGACAACAAAACCTAACAGTCCGCCAAACAGAATGGTGACGAGGTCTTTCCGCTCGACTTTCTCCTTGGGAAGGAAAGCAGCGATGAGCCAGAACACCAGTGCGGCTCCGAGTGAGCGCGAGGCCATATAGCCCATCGGAGTTACCCAGTTATCGAGTAGTAATTTTGTCACGGGGACGCCAAGGCCGAAAATGGTATTGGCAAGGATAATGGCAGAATGAGCCTGTAGTTTCTTGTTCATCTTTTTCTTCTTGTTGTTTTCGGGCGCAAAGGTAACTACAATTTTTGAAGCGTCCAACTTTTTCCTTGTTTTTTTGTCCTTTTTGTAATCCGTAGTTAACAAATACGCGTGTATGCTTTGACAGAAATACCTCATTTTGTGCACTTTTTGACATAAATCAATACTTTTTCCTCGGAAAAACTTTGAGCATATTGTTTTTATCCCTACCTTTGCAGTCGAAAATGAAAGAATAGTACAGATAAAAGAAAAAAAAAGATATTTTTTTGATTTGTTTTAGTAGATTAGTTTTTAAGTAGTTTGTTTTTTAGGAAACCGATTGTCGCGAGACAGTCGGTTTTTTCGTGGTGTGCTCGGCATGAATATTGTCTAACGGGTGCAAGTCCCGAGTGACGTGTGAGACATGCCGTGGAGATGGTGTAATGGTGTTCTTTAACTTCTTTAACTTCTCCGGCTTCTTTAACTCCTTTTTTATTTGTACCTTTGCAGCCTATGAGAAGAATATTGGCACTTCTGGCACTCTTTTCCACCTTGGTTTCCTTTGCCCAACAGCAGAAGGTGGGCGATTTCATTGAGTCCACTTCCTATAACCTGGATAAGATTGGTGTGAGCCGCAGCCAGCAGTATTTCCCTGAGGATGATGCCTTTGTATGTGTCAACGGAACCAATCGGTTTACCCGTGCCCTCTATGGTTCCCCCACTGACTGGCGACTGGAGACGTCCGACCGACCCGTGTTTGCTGTAGTCAAAAAGGGATATCACAGAAACATCAGCTTCCGCGTCAACAACGTGCCGCTTGACTCTACAGATGATTGCAAGGCCTACTATGTGAACGGAATGCGTATCTACAAGCTTCACGACAGGCGTTGGGGCTCTGAGGCAGAGCTGGCTTTACAGGTAGTGGCATTGCCCGATCGTGAAGGGGCTGTCTGGCTGTTCGATGATCGCCGTTTCCCCTCTCCGGCACGCATTCATGCCCAGCTGCGTGATATTGCCACACCCAGGCTGCACCGCAATGGCGACATCGGAGCCGACAAGCCTGGGGTGTTCGAACCCGTGGGTAAAGACCTGGCCGTCAAGGACTGGGAAGGTGGACGTGAGACATGGTTTGTCATTGATTCCATCAACCAGATAGCCAATAAGACAGATGAAGAAGCCCGTGTGCTGTTCCTGAGCGCTGTGATGTATAACGGACAGCTCACAAACCGCATTCAGTTCCATACTCCTGACCCCTATATCAATACCCTCGGCGCTGCGCTGGCCTTGGCTGCCGATGGCGACTGGGACGGTAAGACGTGGCTGCACGGATGCGTGGGCTGGCGTATGCCATTGGCAGGTTGGCGGGCTGGCTACCTGGGCGATGTGCTGGGATGGAACGAACGGGCTGTCAGTCACTTCGATGCCTACGCCAAGAGCCAGGTGACCCATGTCGAACCCACCATACCTCATCCTTCCCAGGACTCTGTGCTGAACCTGGCACGGGCCGAGAAACGCTGGGGCACGCAGATGTACAGCAATGGGTACATCTGCCGCAATCCCGAGCGTAATGACCAGATGCACCACTACGACATGAACCTGAACTACATGGACGAGCTGCTGTGGCACTTCCAGTATGATGCAGATACTGCTTATATGCGCAGGATGTGGCCGGTCATCACACGCCATCTGGCATGGGAAAAGCGTAACTACGACCCCGACGGCGACCATCTTTACGATGCCTACTGTTGCATCTGGGCCTCCGATGCCTTATATTATAACGGTGGGGCAGTGACCCACAGCTCGGCCTACAATTATCGTGGAAACAAACTCGCTGCCCGCATCGCTGAGATTCTTGGCGAGAATCCCAAACCCTATCGCGATGAGGCAGAGGCCATCCTTCAAGCCATGAACCAGCGGCTCTGGATGCAGGAGAAGGGTGTGTGGGCAGAGTATCAGGACGCCATGGGCTTGAAACGCTTGCATGAAAGCCCCGCCGTCTGGTCGGTCTATACGCCGATTGATTGTGGCGCCTGCACCCCTGAACAGGCATACAAGGCTGTCAGCTGGGTGGAGAGCCACATCCCCAGGATACGCGTCGAGGATACGGAGTTCAAGACCATCGCCACTTCCAACTGGATGCCTTATTCATGGAGCATTAACAACGTTGCGGCAGCCGAAGTCATGCATATGGCTCTGGCCTGTTTCGAGGCAGGCTGCCAGACGGAGGGCTTCATGCTGATGAAGGCCAATATCCTTGACCAGATGTACTATGGGCAGTGCCCCGGCAACTTCGGGCAGATCAGCTATTATGATGCTGCCCGTGGCGAGTGCTACCGTGATTTTGGCGATTGTATCGGTATTTCCTCACGTACACTCATTCAAGGTCTCTTCGGCATCATTCCGCAGGCGCTCGACGGCCGTTGCATCATCCGTCCAGGCTTCCCAAGCCAGTGGGACAGCGCCGCTGTCACGACACCCTATTTGAAATACAAGTTCACGCGTAAGGGTGGGGTGGAGCGCTACGAGATTACCCAGAACTTCCGCCAGCCGCTGAAGATAGTCATCCGCCAGAACACAGGCCTCGGAGGCTATCGTGACATCGAAGGGACGACGGAACGTCATCAAGTGATTGAGGTGGAGAAGACCAGCTATGTGATGCGCCTGTCCCATCCAGTAGTGTCAGCCAGACGCAGCTTGGGCCTTGACGGGCCGGCAGGCGGCGCAAAGTGTCATCCTCAGTCCCTCGACAAGTACTTTAATGCTCGTGTCGACGATATCTACAAGAACCACTACCTCTCGCCCCGTCCGCAGACCACGACGCTCCAGATTCCTGTGCAAGGCATCGGTGAGTGGTGCCATCCCCAGCTGACGGCCGATGTCAACGACAGCGTGTTCCGCACACTCATCGTCAACGATGAGATTATGCTCGCCGGCATTCCTTTCCGCACACCCAGGCAGGGGAGAAACATCGTATTCACCTCGCTTTGGGACAACTATCCTGACTCTGTCGTCATTCCCGTCAGCGGCCACCATCCACGGAAAGCCCATGCCTCGCGGGCTCATTTGCTACTGGCAGGAAGCACGAACCACATGCAAAGCCGCATTGACAATGGTCTCGTCATTGCTACCTACGACGACCTGTCGACAGACACGTTGGTGCTGCGCAATCCCGACAACTGGTGTCCTGTTGAGCAGGACTACTATGTCGATGGCAAGGCTTTTTATACGGCAAGACCCCGTCCGCTGCGTGTCTGCTTCGGACAGGCTACAGCCGACGGGAAACCCATTGTCAGTCGTGACCTCGGCCAAGTCTTGGGCATTAAAGGTGTCTATGGCAGGGAGATTCCCGGTGGTGCTGCCCAGATTCTCTCCATGTCCCTCAACGCTCAGAAGCGACTCAGGTCTCTTACCCTCCGCACCCTCTCCAACGACGTGGTCATCGGCCTGATGGCCGTTACTTTAGAACCGTGAACCATAAAAACAGTAAACAAACAAAAGAATATGAAAAGTGATCCCAGACAGTGCCTTTATTGCACGAACAATCAGACTCTACACGACCTGATGATTGAAATCTGCGAGTTGCAAGTGTCTCGCGCGTTTTTATTTAAGGAACAGACCTATCGTGGCCGTTGCCTCGTGGCCTACAAAGACCATGTCAACGACCTCAACGAACTCTCCGACGAAGACCGAAATGCTTTTATGGCCGACGTGGCCCGGGTTACTCGTGCCATGCAGCGTGCCTTCAATCCTGAGAAGATAAACTATGGCGCCTTCAGCGACAAGCTGTCGCACCTCCACTTCCATCTGGCACCGAAGTATGTCGATGGACCGGACTATGGCGGCACTTTCCAGATGAACCCCGGCAAGGTCTACCTCTCGGATGCCGAGTACCAGGAGATGATAGAGAAAATCAAAGCGAATTTATAAACGGAACAAAGATATAACGTATCATTTTTTTATCATGGCAACAGTAAAACCGTTCAAAGGAATCCGCCCTCCCAAAGAGCTGGTGGAACAAGTTGAAAGCCGTCCATACGATGTGCTTGACAGCGAAGAGGCTCGTGCCGAGGCCGGTGACAACGAGAAAAGCCTCTATCACATTATAAAACCCGAGATCGACTTCCCCGTTGGAACGTCAGAGTATGACCCACGGGTTTACGAGAAAGCCGCAGAGAACTTCCAGAAGTTCAAGGACAACGGTTGGCTCGTCCAGGATCCCGACGACCACTATTACATCTATGCCCAGACCATGAACGGCAAGACCCAGTACGGACTGGTGGTAGGGGCTTATGTGGACGATTACATGAAAGGCCGCATCAAGAAGCATGAACTGACCCGCCGTGACAAGGAAGAAGACCGCATGAAGCATGTACGGGTGAACAATGCCAATATCGAGCCGGTGTTCTTCGCCTATCCTGACAATCCTGTGCTCGACGCTCTGATCATGCGCTATGCTGCCACGGAGCCTGAGTACGACTTCATCGCACCGGTCGATGGGTTCCGCCATCAGTTCTGGGTCATCAGCGATGCTCACGACATGGCAGTCATCACCGAAGAGTTCAGCAAGATGCCCTCGCTCTATATTGCCGACGGACATCACCGCTCTGCTGCCGCTGCCCTGGTGGGTGCTGAAAAACAGAAGCAGAACCCCAACCATCGCGGCGACGAGGAGTACAACTATTTCATGGCTGTGTGCTTCCAAGCCTCTCAACTCACCATACTCGACTACAACCGCGTGGTCAAGGATCTCAACGGAATGAGTTCCGAGGAGTTCCTCGCTGCCCTCCAGGTCAACTTCCTCGTCGAGGACAAAGGCACCGCTGTCTACAAGCCCCAGCAGCTCCATGAGTTCTCGCTCTACCTCGACCAGCACTGGTACAGCTTGAAGGCAAAAGAAGGAACCTACGACAACAACGACCCCATCGGCGTGCTTGACGTCGACATCTCCAGCAGGCTCATCCTTGATGAAATCCTCAACATCGGCGACCTGCGCTCTTCACAGCGCATAGATTTCGTGGGAGGATTGCGCGGACTGGGTGAACTGAAGAGGCGTGTTGACAGCGGGGAGATGCGCGCTGCACTTGCCCTCTATCCTGTTTCCATGCAGCAAATCATGGATATCGCCGACAGTGGTAAGATCATGCCGCCCAAAGCCACCTGGTTCGAGCCCAAGCTGCGCTCAGGACTGGTGATCCATCAACTGGTATGACCGACGAATACCGCACCATCACCGCAACCATAGGCGAGGGTTACTACACCGAGAAGCGTAGTAAGTTCCTCGCCTTTGCCCATCACGTTGACAACATCGACCAGGTGAAGCTGCTGCTGGCCGAGTACCGCAAGAAGTACTATGATGCCCGTCACGTCTGCTATGCCTACATGCTGGGACCCGCAAGAGAGGAATTCCGTGCCAACGATGATGGAGAGCCCTCCAGCACAGCAGGCAAGCCTATTCTCGGACAGATCAACTCCAACGAACTGACCGATATCCTCATAGTCGTCGTGCGTTATTACGGAGGTGTCAATCTTGGTACCAGCGGACTCATCGTGGCTTATAGGGAGGCAGCGGCCGACGCCATTGCACATGCAACCATCGAGACGCGCCAAGTGGAGGAGATCGTCACCTACGACTTCCCCTATGTCATGATGAACGACGTGATGCGCATCGTCAAGGAGATGCAGCCGCGTATTGTCAGTCAGACCTACGACAACACCTGTCAGATAAGTCTCTCCATCCGTCAGTCGGAGGCCGGACAGCTCCGTCAGCGTCTGGAAAAGCTCAGTTTCGAATGAAGACGCTCCGCTTCTTTGGGATGCTGGTGGCGCTTGTGTCCGCATTCCCCCTGTCTGCCCAGTTCCTGCAGCAGGGTGATACCATTGCCATCATCTCTCCATCCAGTTCCACCGACTCCCTCACCATCGACGGGGGCGTACAGACATTGCATGCATGGGGATTCGCCACCATGGTTGCTCCCCATGCACTCGACAGCCATCATGGATTTGCCGGAACCATTCAGCATCGTCGGTCTGATCTGCTGTGGGCCTTACGCCGTCCTGGCGTTAAGGCCATCATGTGTTCACGGGGTGGCGACGGGGCAGCCCATCTGTTGGGCGACCTGCCCCTTGACACCCTTCGGCGTTATCCGAAGCTCATCATCGGGTTCAGCGATGTCACCGCCCTGCTCTGTGCCGAAGCGCGGGCTGGCAATAAAGGCATTCACGGATCCATGTGCCATGCACTGAAGACCTACGAAGGCAACGATACCGTCAGCCAGGCCTTGCGCCGCATGCTGTTGGGCGACCTGCCCGAATATCATGTCTCCCCCCATCCGCTGAATGTGCAGGGGCGGGCTGAGGGAGTGCTCGTAGGAGGCAATCTTTCCGTCTATAACGATCTGGCAGGCTCGGACTACGACCCGTTGTTACTGCCCGACATCATCCTGTTCATGGAAGATACGGGCGAGAGTATGACCAAGGTCGACCGTATGCTTCACAATATGGAGATACGTGGACTGCTGCATCATGTCAGGGGCATTATCGTTGGTCAGTTCAGCAAGTACACCCACCCGGAAAACGGTTTCCCAGACATGTACCATATGCTCCACGAGTATATAAAGCACTATGGCATACCTGTTTGCTACGATTTCCCCGTGGGTCATGCACATCTGCGCAATTTCCCCATGCTGACAGGTTCCAGGGCCGTTCTCGATGTAGCCGCTGAAGGTGTTTCTCTTCGCTTTGACTGACAACAGGCTGATGACTTGCCAAATGAGAGGTGTCGCTGGCTGTTTCCGGCATCCTCGTCATTTTTTCACCAAAACATTTGGTAGGTTCAGAAAAAGTTCGTACCTTTGCAGCCGCAATTTGAGCCACGGGAAAGTTCGTTGGCATTCGTTTAACCGGAAGGTTGGCAGAGTGATCGATCGCGCTGGACTCGAAATCCGGTATACCCCTTTCGGGTATCGGGGGTTTGAATCCCTCACCTTCCGCAAAAGGAGTCTCACACTCCACGATTCACGCAAAAGAGAACCAATGACGGTTCTCTTTTGTGCTTTGATAAGAACCATGGGACAGAGAACCAAAAACCTGTCCCCATGCTTCTTCAAGGGAATAAGTAATAGCGTATTTCATCAGAGCGAATTTAGCCAAGCGTTCATGTCGTCTTTATTCGTAAATGTGACACCTTTACCCTCAGCAATCTCTTTCTCTGCCTTATCCACACGGGCAAAGAACTCTTCTTTA
>JAEEQB010000066.1 GCA_016285075.1 Prevotella sp. | reverse complement strand
AAAATACGTTAAAAAACCTTTCGCGCCTCCCTATATTGGGCGGCGCAAAGTTACAAATAATTCTGTATAAGCAAGTTACGATTTTAGTTAAAAATGAGTGACGAAGTCAGGAAAAAGCAGGAAAAAAGATAAGTTAGAATATAGAATGCAGTTTTTAAAAAGGGTGGCGTGCGCACGAAAGAATGTGTAAACATATGTTCGGGGGTACTGAAAATAAAACAGTATACTGTATTATGTATTCGGTGATAGGCTGCGTGTTTTTTTTACGTGCTTTTTTGCCCATTTATTTGGCAGGCTGTTTTTTTTTCCTTAACTTTGTAGCCAACAAACTAATAATTGACATAAGTTATGAAAGAAATTGGGAATCTATACAGGTTCGTTTTGTCGGCTATACTCCTGCTGGTCTGCGTTTGCGTGGGTGCTCAGCCCCGCAGCGAGGCAGGAGCATTGGCAGTTGCCCATTCTTTCTTCGAGCAGAGTCCACGAATGGCAAAGGCTCCCATGTTGGTGGCCGTGAAGGAGCAGACTGCCGGCGGGATGGTAAGGCAGAGGACAGGTCCGTTGGCAGGCAAAATAGATGAAGAAATGCGCTTCTACGTCATTAACGATGAAGCCAACGACCGTTTTGTCATCGTTTCCGGAGATGAGCGCCAGTTGGATGTCTTGGGCTATTCTGATGATGAGATCTTTGACCCTGAGAATATTCCCTGTGGTCTGAGCACATTCTTGGAGCAATACGGTAGGGAGTATGAACTGTTGCAGCAGAAAACCGTTGTCAGCGGTCCGCTCGGCGGCGATGAGCAGATGGTAACGGTGGAGGCCAGTGTGCCCAAGCGTGTTGCAGCCATCAGCCCGCTGTTGAAGACAAAGTGGAATCAGAGTCCCTACTACAACAACGATTGTCCGATGGACCCAAGGACTAACAAACGTTGTGTCACAGGCTGCGTGGCTACGGCTATGGCTCAGATTATGAAGTACCACAACTATCCGTCGGTGGGGCAGGGAAGCACTTCGTACACCTCCAGCAAGAACTCCATTAAGCAGAGCATGAACTTCTCGCAGGTGCAGTTCAACTGGTCGAAGATGCTGAATAGCTACGACAACAACTCTTCCACTGCAGCTGTCAACGCCGTAGCCCAGCTGATGCATGCCTGTGGTGTGTCGCTTCACATGGATTACGGCAGTAATGCTTCCGGCTCAACCATCAAGAATATTCCTTTCGCCCTGATAAACTTCTTCAAATACCCCCATAATGCTGTCTATTACGATCGAAAGTACTATACGCGCGATGAATGGGATAAAATGATTCAGAACGAGCTGAAAGCCGGACGCCCTATTGCCTATCGTGGAGTGAGTGACCCCGACAAAGACGGAAACACAGGAGGCCATGCCTTTGTATTGGATGGATGCGACAGCGACGGACGCTATCATTTCAATTTCGGCTGGGGAGGCTCAGGCAACGGTTATTTCTACCTGTCTTCCATCAGGCCCGATGAGTACGGATATACCAATTACCAGGGTATGTCGTGCGGCATTGATCCAAAGCTGACAGGCAACAAGCCGGAAGTGTGGTATGCCGACAAGTTCGAGTTCAATCCCAATACCATGCAGATCACCCTCACCAATGTCTACTTTTATAGTTCTGAGTCCAGTACCTACTACGGAGGCTTCAATGGCTGTTGGGGATGGAAGCTAAAAGATATTGAGGCAAATAAGATGATCCGCAGGGAATGGAATGAGCTTTCCAACCTCAAGATGGGTTCTGGCTACAAGAAACTCTCTCAGACCATCGACAGTAAAGACCTGGAAGAGGGTAAGTACTATTATCTCTATTCATCTGTTGCTAACCAAGGCAATACCACCTCCACCAGCATCCACACAGAGGGAGGAAAGACCGACTATTACCTGCTGCAGAAGAATAATGGAAAGGTCACTGCTATCGTCAAGGGCGACCCTGAGGCTAATACCACCCCGAACGTGAGCTTTGTCTCCGTGACCTGTGATAATACCAATCCAGGCAGCCTCACACAGAACGATGTGCTCGTCGTTCATGCTACTTATTTGAACGAGGGAAAGACCGCCAACGTCAGCACGAGGCTCAGGATATGGGACAAGGACATGAATCCTGTGACCGCTAGTAAGACAATCACCAAGTCCTTCCCCAAAGAGGCCGAGACCACCGTTGACTTTGAATTCTCACTGAAAGACCTGCCCGCAGGACAATACATAGCCACTGCGCAGTACCAGAATACGTGGAGCGACAAAAGCACCTGGACTTACCCCACGAAGCTGCTGATCAATTTTACGGTAAAGGCAGAGCCAGTTCCCACCACGCCGAAGATACAGTTCGTTTCCGTCACGAGCTATAACCAGAATCTGGATAACCTGACGCACAATGACAAGCTGGTGTTCACGGCCATCTTTAAGAACACAGGAAAGACCTCCAACATCAAGACCCGTTTCAGAATATGGGATGACGAGATGGAACCCGTGACTGCTAGCCAGACGCAAACCACCCAGTTCCAGAAGGATGGCCAGACGACGGTCAAGTTCGAGTATCCGCTGAAAGACCTGCCCGAAGGGCAGTACGTGGCCACCATACAATATCTGAACGACTGGGATGACAACAAGTGGTACTACAATAAGAACTTGCTGACCAGTTTCCTCGTCAAGGAAGCCGTCAACCCTGAGATACATTTCGTATCAGTAACCTGCGACAACCAGCAATTGGAAAGCCTCTCTGTGAAGGACAAGCTTAAGTTCCACGCCACATTCATGAACAAAGGTTCGTCAGGAAACATCAGAACCTGTATCATCATTTGGAACGACAAGAATAAGTATGTAAGCGAAAAAATTACCAAGACCTTCCCCAAAAACGCCGAGACAACCATTGACATAGAGTATTCACTGGCGAAGGTTGCAGCGGGCACCTACACTGCTGCCGTTCACTATGAACGCTACTGGGAGGAAGGCCCGAATAACTGGTGGTACAACACAGGTCTGCAAAAGGAAATCACCGTTTTGGAACCCGCCAATCCTGAGATGTCGTGGGTGAGTGTCACTTGCGGCAACCCCGATCCCCTTCACCTTACGCAGGACGACGCGCTGAAGCTTGACTGCGTATTCCTCAATGGAGGCAAGACGGCCGACATTCAGACACGTGTCAGGTTCTTCCCCCCCGAGATGTCGGGTGGTTACGTTGCCAGTGCACGAACCACCACGTTCCCCCAAGGCCAGCAAACCACGGTAAACAATACAGTGTCGCTAAACGACATACCTCCTGGCACCTATTACGTCACTGTGCAGTATTTGTCTTCATGGACGAACGGAAAATGGATCTATTCGGATAACGACCTTGTGAAAATTCGTGTTGCGGCTTCTACGTCTATAAATGGAGTCCAAACCGATGAAGAAAGGAATGTGCCCATTTTCGACATGAACGGGCGGCGCCTGACGAAGCCACGTAAGGGAATCAATGTAATTGGCGGTAAGAAAGTAGTAATCAGGTAAGTATGAAGGAATTTGTTATATCAGAAGCGAAAACAGAGACAGCTGTATTAGTGGGTCTCATCACTAGCCAGCAGGACGAAGCCAAGACTAAGGAGTATCTGGACGAACTGGAGTTTCTGGCCGATACTGCCGGTGCAAAGGTGGTTAAAAGATTTACCCAGCGTGTGGGAGGTCCCAGTGCTGTTACCTATGTGGGCAGCGGTAAACTGCTGGAAATCAAGGAGTACATTAAACAGCAGGAAGATGCCTATGATGAAGCCCGAGACCATTCAGAGGACTATGAGTCGGAAGCAGACATGCCCCAGCCCGTGGGAATGGTTATATTCGATGATGAATTAAGTGCCAAGCAGTTACGTAATATAGAGAAAGAATTGAAGGTGAAGATATTGGATCGTACCTCACTGATTCTCGATATTTTTGCTATGCGGGCACAGACGGCCGAGGCCAAGGCACAGGTGGAACTGGCGCAGTATCGTTACATGCTGCCCCGTCTGCAACGGTTGTGGACTCACTTGGAGCGACAAGGCGGTGGCTCTGGCAGTGGCGGCGGCAAGGGTAGCGTTGGACTACGCGGACCAGGTGAGACTCAGTTGGAAATGGACCGCCGTATCATCCTGCATCGCATCACCCTGCTGAAGCAGCGTTTGGCAGAGATTGACAAGCAGAAGACCACCCAGCGCAAGAATCGCGGACGGCTCATCCGAGTGGCGTTGGTGGGCTATACGAATGTGGGAAAGTCGACAATGATGAATCTGCTGGCCAAAAGCGAGGTGTTTGCAGAGAATAAACTTTTCGCTACACTTGACACCACTGTGAGGAAAATGACCATCGACAATCTGCCTTTCCTGCTGGCCGATACGGTGGGTTTCATCCGCAAGTTGCCGTCAGACCTGGTGGAGTCATTCAAAAGTACCCTTGACGAGGTACGTGAGGCCGACCTTCTGGTTCACGTGGTAGATATCTCCCATCCCGACTTTGAGGAACAGATCAGTGTGGTGGAGAAAACATTGGCGGAACTGGGTTGTGCCGATACGCCGAAACTGATGGTGTTCAATAAGATAGATGCCTATCACTGGATACCGCAGGATGCCGATGACCTGACTCCGCCTACGAAGGAGAACATTTCCTTAGAAGAGCTGAAACGTACGTGGATGGCAAAAATGGGCGATAATACAGTTGAAGGAAATGTGCATGGTGACAGCTGCATCTTCATTTCTGCCCGTGAGAAACAGAATATTGACGAACTGAGAGAGGTGTTATACAAAAAAGTAAGGGAACTTCATGTGCAGAAGTACCCTTACAATGATTTCCTTTATGAAATAAGTGATGAATGAAAGAAAAATCACTCATCACTTATCATCGTATTATAAAAGGTTGTCCTTTTCGATGTCCTTGAAGTACTTATAGGTGCCGTGCTTTAACTCGTCGGTGGCAGGCTCGTCGGCAACGATGATGCCGTGAGGATGCTGCTGCAGGGCACTAATGGTCCATTCCTGGCAAACGGCTCCCTCAATAGCTGCTTTCAGGGCGCGAGCCTTGTGATGACCGTTCACAAGAATCATCACCTCCTTGGCGTCCATCACCGTTCCCACTCCTACAGTCAGAGCCAACTTGGGAACCTTGTTCACATCGTTGTCGAAGAAACGTGAGTTGGCAATGATGGTGTCTGTAGTCAGAGTCTTTACACGTGTGCGGCTTTGGAGCGAAGAGTAAGGTTCGTTGAATGCAATGTGACCATCGGGACCGATACCTCCTAAGAACAGGTCAATGCCACCAGCCTCAAGGATCATCTCTTCATAGTGTGCACACTCTGCTGCCAGGTCGGGAGCATTTCCGTTAAGAATGTGGATGTTCTCCTTGGGACAGTCTATATGGTCGAACAGGTTGCGAGCCATGAAGGAGTGATAACTCTCAGGATGTGACTCCGGCAGTCCTACATATTCATCCATGTTGAACGTCAGCACGTTTTTGAATGATACACGGCCTTCCTTGTTGGCTTTAACCAGACAGGCATACATGCCTTCAGGTGACGAGCCTGTAGGCAATCCAAGAACGAAAGGCTTCTCGGGAGTGGGGTTTGCTTCATTGATGCGACGTATAACATGTTCGGCAGCCCACTGTGACATTTTCTGATAATCGGGTTCAATAATTACTCTCATAGTAGTTCTCTGATAAGTTGTGTTGTTAATAAAATGCGTGCAAATTTATAAACTTCTCATGATATCTGCAAATATTTTAAGAAATTATTTTCATTTTTCTTGTCATATATCATAGATATTCGGAAAAAATACGTTATCTTTGCACCGTTTATTTGAAAAAACATAACGATTATGGAGACATACAGAGCACTTACACAAAACGAAATTGAGATTTTAGAGAACAATGTCTGCTGGGCCGAGGATTGGAATCGCGTACTGGTGGCAGAAGGATTTAAACCATATAACTTCCATCGTGTCATTTTCTACGGTGACATCCGGTTGGGCTCGTTTGACAAAATGGTGGAGGTGAGCAAAGGTTTTGTGAAACACTCGGGCATTAACGACGCCACATTGAGGAACGTCACTGTCGGTAACGACTGCCTGATAGAGAAAGTGGGAAACTATATTAACAACTATACAATTGGTAACGACTGCTACATTTCGAACATCTCTACACTGGAAACCACTGAGGATGCAACCTTCGGTGAAGGAAGTACTATCAGCGTGCTGAACGAGATGGGAGATGGAAATGTAGTGATTTTCCGCGACCTGAATTCACAGATAGCGGCTTTTATGGTGAAGCATGCTAGCGACAAGCAGCTGAAACGGACTATGGAACAGCTGATAGAAGACGAATTGCGGGTTTCACGGCCTGAACGGGGTATTATTGGAAACAATGTGAAGATTATCAACACGAAGGACATTACCAATACGGTGGTGAAAGGTGACTGCGAGATTAGCGGTGCTGCCAGACTCAGCGAATGTACCATCATGTCGTCTCGTGATGCCTCTGTATATATAGGTACGGGCGTGATATGTGAGAACTCCATCATCTGTGACGGTTGTTCCATTAACAACAGCGTGAAGATGCAGGACTGTTTTGTGGGCGAGGCCTGCCAGATAACAAATGGATTCACGGCTGAGGCCAGTTTGTTCTTTGCCAATTCATTCATGGCCAACGGTGAGGCCTGTGCTGCCTTCTGCGGACCGTTCTGTGCTTCCCACCATAAGTCGAGCCTGCTAATTGGCGGTCAGTTCTCTTTCTATAATGCAGGGTCAAACACCAACTTCTCGAATCATGCTTATAAGATGGGCCCCATGCACCATGGTACATTGGAGCGTGGCTCGAAGACGGCCAGCGGAGCTTATATACTGATGCCTGCTACCATTGGTGCCTTCAGTGTATGCTTTGGCAAACTGATGAACCATCCCGACATGAGCAGCCTGCCATTCTCCTATCTAATGGCCTATGGTGAGACCATGTATATTGTTCCCGGAAGAAATATTACGACCGTGGGCTTGTATCGTGACATCAAGAAGTGGCCGAAGCGCGACAAACGTTCACGTCAGTCGAAGAAGTCCATCATCAATTTCGACTGGCTCAGCCCATTTACCGTAGGAGAGATTATTGAGGGAAGAAAGATTCTGGAGGCGCTGCGCCAGGCCAGTGGTGACAATGTGACCACCTATAATTTCCATGAGTATGTCATCAATGCCTCGTCGTTGCGAAAGGGACTGAAGTATTATGATATAGCCTTGAGAATCTATATGGGTGCCATCTTGAAGAGGGCCCGTAAGGAGGGATTCTTCGGACGTCCTTCCAGCAAGGTGGGTGAAGGAAAATGGATAGACTTGAGCGGACTACTGCTGCCTGAGTCTGAGGAGAAACGGCTGATTGCTGACATTAAGAACGGAACTGTGGAGAATGTCCAGCAGATAATAGACCGTTTTAATGACATCAACGAACATTATAACGACTATCGCTGGGCCTGGAGCTACCAGATGATCTTGGACTACTATCATCTGGACGAGATTACACCAGAGTCATGCGACCGTATACACGAGGACTATGTGAAGGCTCGTCGTGCTTGGATAGCAGAAATTAGGAAGGATGCAGAGAAAGAGTTTGCTATGGGCGACGTTGAACAAGATGTGTTTGATGACTTTATCTCAAAACTTGACCATGAAATAGATTATGAGGACTAATTATTTGTTTGCAGTTCTGATAGCGTTCTGTTTGAACGTTCAGGCAAAGGATTATAAGTATGAAACCGTGCCAGGTGACCTGATGCAGACAAGGATATATACCTTGGACAATGGACTGAAGGTATATCTGTCTGTAAACCAAGAGAAACCGAGAATCCAGACGTATATTGCGGTGAGGACTGGTTCGAAGAACGACCCGGCAGAGACCACAGGACTGGCTCACTATTTGGAGCACTTGATGTTTAAGGGTACCCAGAAGTTTGGAACCAACAATGTAGAGGCTGAGGCACCCCTTCTCTCTGAGATAGAACAACGCTATGAGGCTTACCGGAAGCTTATCGATCCTGAGGCCCGTAAGCAGGCTTATCACGTCATCGATTCCGTGAGTCAGGTGGCTGCCCAGTACTTTATTCCCAACGAGTACGATAAGTTAATGGCTGCCATCGGTGCCGAAGGAACCAATGCTTACACGAGCAACGATGTTACCTGCTATACTGAGGACATCCCCTCGAACGAGGTAGAGAACTGGGCGAAGATCCAGGCGGACCGTTTCCAGAATATGGTGATTCGTGGTTTCCATACTGAATTGGAGGCTGTGTACGAGGAATATAATATTGGCTTGACCTCTGACCAGCGTAAGCTCTTTGCCAGTATCAGCAAGCTGCTGTGGCCTAATCATCCCTATGGCCTGCAGACTACCATTGGTACTCAGGAACATTTGAAGAATCCCTCGATTACGAACATTAAGAATTATTTCAATAAGTGGTATCGTCCCAACAACGTAGCCATCTGTATGGCTGGTGACCTGGATCCGGAAAAAACTATTGCCATCATTGACAAGTATTTCTCCGGCTGGAAACCAGGTGCAGATGTACGTCAGCCCGTTTTTCCCGCATTGCCCCCCTTGACTCAGCCTAAGGATACGACGGTGATTGGTCAGGAGGCAGAGCAGATATGGATGGCGTGGCGCGCTAAGCAGGCTAACGCTCTGCAGGCTGATACCCTTCAGCTCATGGAGGATGTGTTGAGTAATGGCCGTGCGGGTCTTTTTGATCTCGACCTCAACCAGACTATGAAGGTGCAGCGTGCAAACGGTGGAGCAGAATTACTTCGCGATCATGGAGCCTTCTTCTTGATGGGAACACCCAAGCAGGGCCAAAGTCTCGAAGAGGTGGGTAAACTCATGCTTGCCGAGATAGAGAAGTTGAAGAAAGGCAACTTCCCAGACAATCTGCTGCCCAGTATAATTAATAACATGAAGCGGAACCATTACCAGTTGTTGGAAAGTAATGAGGGACGTGCCGATATGTTCGTAGATGCCTTCATCAATGAAGTGGACTGGAAACAGGAAGTAGGACGTATTGAACGTATCTCAAAGATTACGAAGCAGGAGCTGGTCGACTTTGCTAATCGGTTCTTTACCAATGGCTATGTCTCTGTCTTCAAGAAACAAGGTGTGGATTCTACACAGAAGAAGATTGACAAACCCGCCATCACCCCCATTCCTGCCAACCGCGATCAGATGAGTCAGTTCGTACAGGATATACAGAATGCCCAGGTGGAGCCTATCCAACCCAAATTCGTTGACTTTCAGAAGGATATTACTTTTGCAAAGACAAAGAAAGGTCTGCCGCTCTATTACGTGAAGAACAATGAGAATGGACTCTTCCAACTAACTTTCCGCTATGAGTTTGGACAGAGTGCTGACAACCGGTACGATGTGGCAAACCAGTACCTGAATTTTATCGGTACAGACAAGATGACTGCTACAGAGGTAAAGCAGAAGTTCTATGAATTGGCGTGCAGTTTTTCTGCTACAGTATGGGATGATGTCATCAATATCAGCCTTAGTGGGCTGAATGAGAGTATGCAATCAGCATTGGCTCTGTTGGAAGATGTGATGAATCATGCTCAGGTAGATAAGCAGGCCTACGACGATTTGGTTAAGAGAATTCTGAAAGGACGTGAGGATGCTAAGAAGAACCAGCGCAATTATTACGCAACATTGTGTGAATATGGCATCTATGGCCCGCGTAACTCCTATCGTGATATTGTCAGCGAGCAACAGTTGAAGAATACTGACCCGCAGGTGTTTGTGGATCTGGTGAAAAAACTCGGCAGCTACGAGCACAGTGTGGATTATTACGGCCCATTGGACGTGAAGGAAGTAACGGCCATCATTGACAAGACCCATCAGACTGCAAAGAAACTACAGGCAGTGCCTCAGAACAACTATTACGTGAAACAGGTAGCCAATCAGAACGAAGTGTGGATAGCACCTTATGATGCTAAGAATATCTATATGCGTGCATACCATCACGAGAATCGTGATTGGAAGATTGGGGAGGCGGCAGTCCAGGCAGTCTTCAATGAGTATTTCGGTGGCGGTATGAACGGTATTGTGTTCCAAGAGATGCGTGAGGCTCGTGGACTGGCCTATAACGCTTCTGCTTTATACAGCCGTCCAGGCAGGAAAGGCGAAAAGGAATCGTTCTACACGCATATAATAACCCAAAACGACAAGATGATGGATTGTATCAACCACTTCCATCAGATTATGAATGAGTTGCCTGCCAGCGAGAATGCATTCAATATAGCAAAAGAGGGACTCACTAAGCAACTTGCCAGTTTGCGGACTACCAAAATGGGTATAATCAGTAAGTGGCATTCAATGAAGGAACTCGGCCTCGACTATGACTTGAATCAGAGAATCTACGAAGGTCTCGGGAAAGTAACTCTTCAAGATGTGGTGAACTTCGAGAAAGCGAATATGGCTGACAAGCCCCTTCGCTACCTGATTCTTGGTGACGAGAAGGAACTTGATGTCAAGTCTTTGGAAAAGATCGGATCCATCCGCAGACTGACAACAGAGGAAGTATTCGGATATTAATCAATAACTAAAAAAACAAAATCATTTATGGCAAAAACAGTAGATTTCAAGTACGCCCCGATGTTTCAGATGGGTGAGGACAAGACAGAGTATCGTCTGTTGAGTAAAGAAGGCGTAAGTACAGCCGAGTTTGAAGGAAAGGAGATTGTGAAAGTGTCAAAGGAAGCTCTGACACTTCTCGCTCAACAGGCTTTCCATGATGTAGAATTCATGTTGCGCCGCGAGCATAACCTGCAGGTGGCTGCCATACTGAACGATCCTGAAGCCAGTGAGAACGACAAGTACGTGGCTTTGCAGTTCCTGCGTAATGCTGAGGTTGCTGCTCGTGGCATTTTGCCTTTCTGTCAGGATACGGGTACAGCTATTATCCATGGTGAGAAAGGTCAGCAGGTGTGGACTGGATTTGAGGATGAAGAGGCTCTTTCATTGGGTGTCTTTAATACCTTCACCCAAGACAACCTGCGTTACTCACAGAATGCTCCGCTGAATATGTACGATGAGGTGAACACCCGTTGTAACTTGCCCGCTCAGATTGATATAGAGGCTTGCGAAGGTGCTGAGTACAGATTTGTGATGGTGGCAAAGGGTGGTGGCTCAGCCAACAAGACTTATTTCTACCCGATGACAAAGGCAACCATCCAGAACGAGGGTACCCTCATCCCCTTCCTCGTAGAGAAAATGAAGAGTCTGGGCACTGCAGCCTGTCCTCCTTATCATATAGCTTTTGTGATTGGCGGAACCAGCGCTGAGAAGAATCTGCTCACCGTAAAGCTTGCCTCTATCAAGTATTACGACAGCCTGCCTACCACGGGAGATGAAACGGGACGCGCTTTCCGCGACATCGATCTGGAGCAGAAACTGCTTGTGGAGGCCCAGAAGATTGGACTGGGTGCTCAGTTCGGTGGTAAGTATTTGGCTCATGATATCCGTGTTGTTCGTCTGCCTCGTCATGGTGCATCTTGTCCTATCGGCATGGGAGTTTCTTGTTCTGCCGACCGTAATATCAAGGCAAAGATCAATAAGGATGGTATCTGGTTGGAGAAAATGGATTCCAATCCCTCAGAGTTGATACCTGCAGAGTTTGCTAAGGCTGGTGAAGGTCAGAATACCATAGAGATCGACCTCAATGAAGGTATTGATGCCGTTCGTAAGGAACTTTCCAAGTATCCAGTCTCTACTCGTGTCAATCTGAAAGGAACCATTATTGTGGCACGCGACATTGCCCATGCTAAGCTGAAGGCACGTATTGATGCCGGAGAGCCAATGCCCGATTACTTCAAGAAGTATCCTGTGCTCTATGCCGGTCCGGCAAAGACTCCCGATGGCTATCCTTGTGGTTCCATGGGACCGACGACCGCTAACCGCATGGATCCCTACGTGGATGAGTTCCAGTCTCTGGGTGCTTCTTTGGTGATGATTGCAAAAGGAAATCGCAGTCAAGTGGTAACCGATGCCTGCCAGAAGTATGGCGGTTTCTACTTAGGCAGTATCGGAGGTGTTGCTGCTGTCCTTTCCCAGTCGAGTATCAAGTCGATAGAGTGTGTGGAGTATCCCGAACTCGGAATGGAAGCCATCTGGAAGATCGATGTGGAGGACTTCCCGGCATTCATCCTTGTCGATGATAAAGGCAATGACTTCTTCAAGACACTTAAGCCCTGGTGTCCTTCATGCAAAAAGTAAAAATAATCTTTTTCTTCTTATACCTATTGCCTTTAGCTGTTATGGCTCAAGGCAATAGGTTTTTTCGCTATAACTGTTTGGGTAACAGTATTGCAGATACCTCTGTTACCCGTGCTTTTTCTACTTCACGGAGATTATTACCAACTCCACGAACCGATTGGCAGCAAGGAAGAATTTACCGGGTACCTTTCATTTTGATGGAATTTTCTGATCGCCAGTTCAGCATGGAAAATCCTCGTGAGTTTTATGACCGTCTCTTTAATGAACCAGGATTTAATCTTGGTCATGGGCGTGGTTGTGTGGCTGACTATTTCCGTGAACAGTCTGGAGGGCTCCTCAATTTGAAGTTCGATGTGGTGGGGCCTATTCGTGTGGACTCGAGTTTATATAAATCTGGAAGAAATCAATTCCGAGAGGCGGCTAGGAAGGCTGACTCCGTTTTGAATTATGCCGATTATGATTGGTATGGAGATGGATCGGTACCCCAATTAGGTTTTATTTATGCAGGGTATGGGGGAAATGAAAACGATGCCAAGTCTGATGGATGTATATGGCCTTTTACGGATTACATTAACATTTATGTTGACGGTCTCATAATCAATAATATGACTTGTAGCGCAGAATTGTGGGCTACTGACGAACTATGTGGTATAGGAACCATCTGTCATGAGTTTTCCCACTGTTTGGGAATCCCTGATCTTTATCCTGTCAGTAGTGAAGAGTTTTCTGTGCTTGACGAGTGGGACTTGATGGATGGCGGTAACTATATTGACAATGGTTGGTGTCCGCCCAATTATTCTGTTCATGAGAAAGAACTGCTTGGATGGTATAAGGCAAAAGAACTCGCTGCAACACAGACTGTTAGTGGCCTTTTGCCATTAGCTTCTGGTGGCGAGGCATATCGTATTACCAACACAGGCAAATCTGACGAATATTATCTTCTGGAGAACCGTCAGCAACAGGGATGGGACTATTTCTTGCCAGGTCACGGGCTGACTATTATTCATGTTGATTACAGGAGGTATGAGTGGGAAAGAAATATTGTGAATGATACTCCTAATCATCATCGGTTAGATTTCTTCCACGCCAGCGGCCAAAACTATAATTATTGTGAAATCATTAATGGAAGGGATTGCTATATTGACGGTCGTAACCTGAATCTGAAGGACTCGGCATATCCCTTTATCAGTGATACACTGGTAGCGAATGAACTGACCGATACGTCTGTTCCTGTTGCAGCTACTTTATTCAATAAAAATGCTAAGGGTAAGCAGTTCATGGAAAAACCAATTAAAAACATACAGGAATCAGCCAACGGACTTATTTCCTTCCAGTTCTTCAATAATGTGGAGGCTGGAATTCGTGTTTTTCCTGATAATCGTAAAACACTTGAGCAGATGTATAATTTGCATGGTCAACGGTTACAGGCGCCTTCACGACATGGTCTTTACATCGTCAATGGGAGGAAATATGTAGCAAGGTGAAAACGTGCTAATATTTTTCTCTTTTCTTTCCAAACATTTGGAAATATCATAAATTATATGTACTTTTGCAACGTTTTATGGTTTCAACTTGTCAACAAAACAATTCAATACAATGAAGGTAATACCCACAGAGATGAATCGTAAGTTATTCTTCCAAAGACTGGCAGTCCCTTTCGGCCTGTCAGTACTTTGTTTTCTTTCAATTCTATTCCACACTCCTGTTGAAGTCAACGCTCAGACAAAGGGAATGTCTGATCAGGCTATTGCAAATATTGTGCAGCAGGAGGCAAAGCGTGGCACACAGAAGTCTCAGATTGTGACGAAGCTTGTGCAGAGCGGTGTGAATATAGACCAAATCCGCCGTGTACGTAAGATGACAGGCACGTCGCAGAATACCAGTGGTACTACAGCCGATGTTTCCCGTTTGCGGCAGGCTAATGGTGACCAGACACAACCTAGTTCTCTCATTAATTCAGGCACAGCTACTAAGCCTGTCCAGGACGACAATCTGCTACCCGACGATGATGAACTGGCACTACTTATTGAGGAACTGACTCCTGATGGCCGTCGGGTCTTCGGTCGTGGCATTTTCAATAAAAAACTGCTTACTTTTGAGCCTGGAATGAATATTGCCACTCCGCAGAACTACGTAGTCGGTCCTGGTGACGTTCTTTTCCTTGATGTCTATGGTGCTTCCCAAAAGACCGAGCAGTTGGAGGTGTCGCCAGAAGGCAAAGTTGTTGTTCCTGGCTATGGCCCTGTATCTGTATCCGGCATGACGGTGGCTGCAGCCCAGCAGCATATACGCTCAACCGTAGGTTCGCGTTATGCCAGTTCTAAATTGAGCTTGACCGTAGGTCAGACACGTACTGTTACAGTAAATGTGATGGGTGAGGTCCGTGCTCCTGGTACATATACTGTTTCGGCCTTTGCTACCGTGTTCCATGCCCTCTATCTAGCTGGCGGTATCGGTTCTTTGGGTTCTCTTCGTAGCATCAAGGTTTTCAGGCAAGGTCGTCAGGTCACTTCGGTGGATGTTTATGAATATATATTGAATGGTCGATTGGCTGGTAATATCCATTTACAGGACAACGATGTCATTGTTGTCAGCCCTTATGAGTGTTTGGTAGATCTTGGTGGCAAAGTGAAACGCCCAATGACCTACGAGATGCGTCCCAACGAGAGTGTTGCCACACTTCTGAAATATGCCGGTGGTTATACGGGCGATGCTAATAAGAAAACAGTTCGGGTAAAGCGTATTGCCGGGCCTCGTCATAGTGTTTTTACTGTTGGAGAATTTGATATGTCTTCCTTCCGTGTAGCTGATGGAGATGCTGTAACAGTTGATGCCAACATCAATCGCTATGACAACATGGTAGAAGTCAAAGGTGCTGTGTTCCGTCCTGGAATGTATCAGTTAGGAGGTGATATCACTTCTGTCCGTTCTCTGATAGAAAATGCAGACGGTTTAACAGAGGATGCATTCAAGGCCCGTGCCGTCTTGACACGTATGAAGGAAGACCGCACGTTGGAAACTCAGACAGTGGATCTGAAGGGAATTATGGAAGGAACCGTAGCCGATATTCCTTTACGCAATGAGGATGTGTTAACGATTGCATCAGAAGAAGAGCTTGTTCAGAACCGATGGTTCCGGATAGAAGGGGAAGTGATGAAACCTGACACGTTTGATTATGCTGATAACACAACCATCGAAGATCTGATAGTGATGGCAGGTGGGCTGACTGATGCCGCTTCTACAGTGAAGGTTGACGTGAGCCGCCGTATTATTGACCCCAAAGCTACTAAATCAGGCAAAGAAATCACGAAGTCATATACTTATGCTTTGAAGGATGGTCTGTTGGTTGATGGAGGGAAGGATTTCGTATTAAAACCTTATGATATTGTCCGTGTTCGTAGATCTCCTGGCTTTGTTGAGCCTCGTACAATTACTGTGGAAGGTGAAGTGGAATTTGAAGGTAATTATACCATGGATACGAAGAACCTACGTTTGAGTGATATTATAAAGGCTGCTGGTGGTGTTACTTCTGAAGCCTTTGTAAAGGGAGCACGACTGATGCGTCGAATGACGCCTTACGAGCGTGCTCGAATGGAAGACGTCTTGCGTACTGCTCGCCAGAATCAGGATAAAAATGACTCCATTGCTATTTCAACCATCGTTGTTCCTGATGAATACTCAGTTGGTATCCAACTTGATAAGGCACTTGCTGCACCTGGTTGCGATTATGATATCGTACTGCGTGACTCCGACCGTCTTATTGTGCCAGAGTATAATGGTACTGTGAAAATCAGTGGCTCTGTGTTATTTCCCAACACGGTATCTTATAATGATGCGAAGACAAACTATAAATGGTATATTAATCAAGCAGGTGGTTATGGTGATGCAGCCAAGCGTCGTAAAGCCTATATTGTTTACCAGAACGGGACAGTCTCGAAAGCTTCTAAAGGTAAGGTAGAGCCTGGTTGCGAAATAATCGTACCGACCAAACTACGTACAAGAACAGAAGAACTTAGCGCAAACCTAACTCGATGGGTTAGTATAGGAACCAGTGTTACTTCTATGACCTCTATCATCATTGCATTGACAAATATTCTGAAATAGATGGAAATCCTAACGGATGAATCATTTACTGAGTTAACAAAAACAAGCTATTATGAAGAAATTAAATGTAATCCTTATGTCAATGGTGGCTGCCCTGCTGGTCAGTTGCGGTACCACCTCTACTGTTCCCATTACGGGACGCCAGCAGACGCTGATGGTCAGCGATGGAGAAGTGCTGAGCTTGGCAACTCAGCAGTATCAGGAGTTCATGAGTAAGGCAAAACTGTCTACCAACACAACGAATACTGCAATGGTTAAGCGGGTGGGACAGAAATTGGCTACTGCCGTGAACAATTATCTGACTCAGAATGGTTTAGCATCAGAAGTTCAGAACTATAAGTGGACCTTCAACCTTGTGCAGGACAAGCAAGTGAATGCCTGGTGTATGCCTGGCGGTTTGATTTGTGTCTATGAGGGTCTGCTGCCCGTTACACAGAATGAGGCTTCGTTGGCCATTGTCTTGGGGCATGAGATTGCCCATGCTGTGGCAAAGCATTCTGCCGAGCAGATGAGCCAGCAGTACAAACAACAGATGGGCTTACAGATAGGGTCTGCCATTGCCGGCATGCTAGGCATGGGGCAGAACACGCAGTCAATTGTCCAGGCCATAGCAGAGCAGGGCTTTAACTTCAAGAATCTGAGCTATTCCCGTAGTCATGAGAATGAGGCCGACCATATGGGCCTTATCTTTGCTGCAATGGCTGGTTACGATCCTCAGGTGGCAACGACCTTCTGGCAGCGTATGGCAGCATCTTCTAATAATCAGACGGCAGAATTCCTGAGTGACCATCCCTCAGATGCTACTCGTATTCAGAATATCCAGAAGTGGATGCCTGAGGCACTGAAGTATTATAAGAAGTAAGAATAAGCACGTGTGAAGATATGAAAAGGCAACTGTTTGTTTTTGCAGGACTGTTGTGCATGGCTCTTCCATCCATAGCACAGTCCAAGGAAGGTGGGCTGACCAGTGATATGCTCTACAGTATACGGAAGGAAAACAAGCCTACGGCCAGTGACCGTGCATTGGCCAATGCTATTGCTGCCAACAATATCGACAACTTGGCAAAGAACCATCAGAACGATGTTGCGATTGATACCTATTTCAGCGTGGAAACGAAGAAACAGTCAATCACTGACCAGAAATCGTCAGGTCGTTGCTGGATGTTCAGTGGCTTCAATGTGCTGCGCTCTGATTATACTCAGAAGCACGACTCCATCCAATTGGAGTTGTCGCAGGCTTATCTGTTCTTCTATGATCAGCTGGAGAAAGCCAATCTGATGCTCCAGGGTGTCATAGACACAGGCAAGAAACCCATTGACGACCAGCGTGTACAGTTCTTCTTCCATAACCCCATCGGTGATGGCGGTACTTTCTGTGGCGTGGCTGACCTGGTAGACAAGTACGGACTGGTGCCTGCAGAAGTGATGCCTGAGTCATATTCTTCTGACAATACGTCAAAGGCTCGTTCGCTCATTGCCTCAAAGCTGCGTGAATTCGGACTTCAACTGCGCGATATGGTGCAGAAGGGCAAGAGCACTTCTGCTATCAACAAGGCCAAAACCCGCATGCTCTCTCAGATTTACCATATGTTGCAGCTTACCATTGGTGAACCGCCTCAGAAGTTCACTTTTACCTTCAAGGACAAGGACGGCCGCAGGATTGGCGATGCCAAGGAGTTCACTCCTATGTCGTTTGCACAGGAGGTGGTGGGCAAGCCTCTGAACGGTAGTTTCATCATGGTGATGAACGATCCGCGTCGTCCTTATAACAAGGTTTATGAGGTGGAGTACGACCGCCATACCTATGATGGTCATAACTGGCGCTATGTCAACCTCTCTATGGATGACATTGAACGTTTGGCCATCTCAGCCTTGAAGCATGGACAGAAGCTGTACAGTTCCTATGATGTGGGTAAGATGCTCGACCGTAAACGTGGCTATGCCGATACAGAGAACTTCGACTATGGTTCCCTCTTTGATACCGTATTTGGCATGGACAAGGCACAGCGTATTTCCACATTCGACAGCGGCTCTACGCACGCTATGACACTCACAGCCGTTGATCTGGATGCACAGGGGAAGGCAACGAAGTGGAAAGTGGAAAATTCCTGGGGAGCAGACTGGGGAGAGAAAGGTTGCCTGATTATGACTGACCGCTGGTTCCGCGAGTATATGTTCCGGCTTGTTGTTCCCATGCGTTTCGTACCTCAGAACATCCGTGACATTGCCAAGCAGACGCCTGTCATGGTGATGCCCGAGGATCCGTTGTTCCTGCCTGATGAATAAACTGCATATATTGTCCGTCATAGCCGCATTCTGCACATTGCCTTTGCATGCGCAGGATGCGGTTGTGCTTGGTGATGATGCTGGAAACGAAGAACTTTCGCTACCTCCGCTAACAGACCGAGGAACGATTGCCCATTTCCCCTACCAAGTTACACCATTCTGCGGTCTTTCCGATTGGAGCCTGCACCCAGGAATGAACGCTTCCCTGTCTGCCTCTGTGGGATGGAGCAAGCATTTGGGAACAGGATTTGCCAATAGTCTTTCTTTGATGCATGCGAATCTGCTGGCTCCTCGGCTGAGCTACGCTATTGGTGTGCATACCCTGCATCTGGACTGGGGACCTTATGCTGTCAATGATGCCGGCTTAACTGCAATGTTAGGCTATAGGCTCAACGACCACTGGGAAACCTACCTCTTTGCACAGAAATCGTTGGTGGAACCTCGTGTGAAGTTACCGTTTTTTCTTGCCGACGACATTGGTGACAAGATAGGTGCATCTATCCGCTATAACTTCAATCCCCAGTTCAGCGTACAGCTTAGTGTATGGGAAGGACGTCGCCCTGAACCTCGGTAATCATCTCTGCTTTTTCCCGCATTGTAGCATTGCCCGATAGTTGTAGCCACTTTCAGGCAGTGCATTCGTGTTTTTCTCGGAGAACTGTCAGAGCGTGAAGTACCTCTGCCGGAGTGATGACGGTTACTTCCTATTCTGTTATCGTGAATCCAAGTAAGAGGCTCCAACGGAATAGGAATGGGGCAAGTGCCCTGTTCCCGTCCCATTGGTGGCGGGGCTGGCGTGTGAACAACCATGCTTCAGAGGTCATAGGACGGGGCTTCGTTGGTGCAAGATCCAATGTAAACGGGAGAAAGGTGGTAGCAAAAACGCTTTTGCGTATACGCAAAACACCTTGCGCCTATACGCAAAACACCTTGTGCCTTAGCGCAAAATTTCCTCGCCTGGACGCAAATGACTTTT
>JAEEQB010000097.1 GCA_016285075.1 Prevotella sp. | reverse complement strand
GGGCCGTGGGGATCCTGAGCCGTGCTCATATAGAGTCCCTCGTCAGGAGTACAAAAATACACATAGTAGAGGCCGTTATGATAACGGATGGCAGGTGCCCAAGACCCACCGGCATAATGCCGGTTACTATCCCAGCCCGGCTCATCGAAGCGACGGTAGATCTGACTGATATAGCGCCAATTGACCATATCTTCCGACTCCAGCACCTGCATGCCTAAAAAGTGGAAGTCGGACGCCACCATATAATATTTCGCGCCCACGCGAATGACATCGGGGTCGGAGAAGTCGGCATTCAGCACAGGATTCTTGTAGAAGCCATTGCCCAAGTCGCCCCAGGAAAAGGATAGTGAAGAAGGCTGATGGTCGTAGTCGTCACGAACGAAGTCAGGCCTCACATCGGGCTGCTCCGTCTGTATCTGGACGGCGTCGAACACCACGTTGCGGGCATGGCGGACGAAAAAGCCCTTGGCAGGCAGGTTGCCCCACATCGTCGCCTCCGGATAGGCCTTCTCCTTCTCATCCCTGATGGTGTCGTTGATAGCCGCAAGGTCGGCTGCCTTCACCCCACCCTTGTGATGGATGGAGATATCCGACAGCCACACATTCTCGACAGGATAGCTGGGCAATCCCGTGATCGAACACCCTACAGAGCCAGCGTTACGGACCCGGAAATGCGACACATGAATGCCGTCGATGCGCCCCACATGGTTGATGGGAATCAGTTCAGCAATCGTTTCGTCATTGCCATTTCCGCTCAGTCCTTTCACCGTTTCCAGCAGCTTATAGCCCCGTCCACGATTACCCAAGCGGATGAAAATGGGCGACTCGGTGCCCTCGACGGTAAAGTCTGACACATACACATTCTGCATCTGGCCGCCATCGACAATCTCCAACGACAGAGCCGACGTGCCAATCTTCGACGGTGCTCCGAAGAACTGACTCGACTGGTCGCTGCTCGGCCTGACCACGATGCCTTTGATATAAATACTATAGAAGCCACCATTCGTCTCCGTGCCCAACTTTACGGCATTGCAATGACTCGACACCACGCAGTCTTCAATATAGACATCCTGACACGGGAGGGGTGAGGTGCTTTTCAGCGTGATGCCGTCATCGTCGGAGTCCACTTGCAAGCCCTTCACCCAGACGCCATGGCATCCGTCGATATCAAGGCCATCGTTGTTGTAGTTATTCCGGTTATATATCTTGAGGTTCTCAATCCGCACATAGCGGCAGGCCAGATAATGCTGCATCCAACAGCCTGAGTTCCTGAGCGTGATATCCTTCACGGTAATCTCCTCGCCCTGGATAAAGCGGATGAGATGCGGTCGGGTGATGCCCTCATCATTCCACGACAGCTTCTTAAACGCCTTACCCTGCCCGTCGATGGTTCCTTCACCATCAATCACCACATTTCTGACCTTGTCGGCATAAATCAGTTGGATGGTGGGCGTCTGTGTGCGCAGAGACACATAGTCGGTCTTCATAGGCCGGTAGTCTTTCAGATTGGTGCTGCCATAGAGCGTCGATCCTTTCTCTAAATACAGATGTACATCCGACTTCAGGACGACAGATCCGATCTTATAATTACCTGCTGGCACCACAACCCTTCCGCCGCACGCCTTCGAGCAGTCATCGATGGCCCGTTGGACAGCCGCAGTACTCAACACCGTGGTGTCTGACTTGGCACCATAACTCACAATATTATAGTCGGCTGCAGATACAACATTAGTAAATATTGAACAGTAAATAAAGAATAGTGTATAGCGCAAAAACTTCATATTTGTATCACTTTATTTTGTTTATGTTGCAAAGATACAAAACTTTTCACTTTTCACTATTCACTATTCACTTTTTTTTATATCTTTGCCAAACATTTCAGTTATCAACTTAAAAACTACCGAGTATGAAAAGATTTCTATCGTTCTGTTTCCTAGCGTGCACAGCTTTGGCTGTTAACGCTCAGAACCCTTACCTCCCTTTGTGGGAGCATGTGCCCGATGGCGAACCCCGTGTGTTTGAGGATCCCGATAACCCCGGCAAGCTGCGTGCCTACATTATCGGCTCACACGATGTAAACTACTCCGCCTACTGCGGTCCTGACATCCGTGCATGGTCAGCACCTGTTGAGGATCTCTCCCAATGGCGCGACGAAGGTCCGATCTTCACATGGTTTGTCGACGGACAGTGGGACACGATGTATGCCCCCGACCTTGTCTGCACCACCGACCGTGCTACGGGCAAGAAGACCTACTGGCTCTATCCCCACAGTCGTGGCTGGCGTCGAACGCCAATGGTGTGTAAGGGCGACCGTCCTGATGGTCCCTTCACCCCAGTGAACCTCACAGAAGATGGTCGTCAGTGCCTCCCGGGCTCGCTGATCGACTTCGACCCTTCGGTTTTTATCGAGACCATCACCAACAAAAAGGACAAGGATTACGACATCGGCTATCGTGCCTATGTGTTCTATGGCTTCCAGCACTCCACAGCTGTTGAGCTCGACCAGAAAACCATGTATTCGAAGCGTGAGGGCACAGAGCCCATCGATCCGTTTATCCCCGCCAGCAGTGCTGACGGTCGACTGCTTGACAAGGCTGGCAGCGAGTATAAGGCCCTTTATGAGGGGCAGAACCCGCTCGACTTCAATTTCTTCGAGGCATCCAGCATCCGTCAGGTGGGCAATAAGTACGTGATGGTATTCTCTGGCTATAGCGGCAAGGAGTACGGTCTGGGCAATACCAATTCCGCCCTGCGCTATGCTTTCGGCGATTCTCCATTAGGCCCCTGGCGCTCTGGTGGTGTACTGGTTGATTCCCGTGGTGTTGTCGTAGGTCAGGATGGCTCTAAGCTCATCACCACCAATTTCGGCCACAACACCCATGGTTCCATTCAGGAGATCAACGGTCAGTGGTATGTGTTCTATCATCGTCCCCCACGTGGTTTCGGCAATGCCCGTCAGTCGATGGTGGCTCCCGTGAAGATCACATGGGATAAGAAGCCCGTTGCCAAAGGCGGTGTGGTGAAGATTACGGGTTATGACCCATTTGCTAAGGATAATGTCTGGACGGCAAAGGCCAGCGACGGCAATGAATACACGGGTGCCGAGGTGACTAGCGAAGGCTTCCAGATTTTCGGCCTGCCCCCCTACAACTACTATAGCGCCGGTTATGCCTGCTTCGTCTATGGTCCCAATGCCAACAACTGGATGCAGGACAATCACGACGTATGGAACAACTCGATGGACCTCGCTGGCATCCAGAACGGCGGCATCGTCGGCTTCAAGTACTTCGGTTTCGGCGGTCTGGCTCAGGACACCAAGGGCTGCAAGGCATTCGAGGGCACGAAGCAAGGCGACGGCACCATACTCGGCCTTAATCTGACAGCCAGCGGCAAGGGAGCCTTCAAGATTCACGTTAAACTCGACGACCCCTGGAAGGGTCAAGAGATTGGCGTAGTTGACGTGCCCGCCGACGCTAAGCGTCAGGCTTCGATGTACTATGCAGCCGTTCCTGCAGTAGAAGGTCTCACCGGCAAGCACGCTATCTACCTCGTAGCCGAAGGTCCTGAAGTACAGCAACCCCAACAGCCTCAGGGCCGTCCGGGCTTTGGCGGCCGTGGCCCTCAGCAGCCGCAGCGTCCGCAGGGTTTGTTCGACCTCCACGGAGTCAACTTCTCCAAGGGCATTGGTGCTCCTGCTCCTATCGTGCCTCAGGTCACTATCACTGCCGACGGCAAGCCGCTGACGATTCCCACGACACCTGTCCGCTTCAACAACCAAAACGGCTACCCCGACCAGATCCGCTACCAACTCTATGCGCCGCTGGATGCCGGTTCGAAGCTGAAGGCTACGGCCAACATTCCTGTTGGTGTGAAGTTCGACATCAGTCCTATCGTTGAAGGTCGTGCCACCATCAAGGCCACCTACAATGGCAAGACCAAGATCTTCCTGAT